>DJHS01000081.1:13055-14554 GCA_002433235.1 Verrucomicrobia bacterium UBA6614 | reverse complement strand
AACAGCCACGTCTTGCCAAAGATGGTCACCACCGGCGTCTTGGCATCGAGCAACAGCTTTACCTGTGGGTCGTCCTTCGCCGCGATCTTTTTCCGGCGCGTGGAACCAAAGGCCGCAATCTCGGCGTTCTTCCACTTTCGTTTGGCGGCCTGCTTGAAGAATTCGATGTCCTTCGGGTTGCTTCCCGGCCAGCCACCCTCCACATAATGCACACCAAAGGCATCCAGCTTTTGGGCGATCCGAAGTTTATCGGCCACCGAAAAGCTCACGCCTTCACCCTGCGTGCCATCACGCAAAGTGGTGTCATAAATTTCAATTTTTCGGTTCATCATTCCGCGAAAGCGGGAGGTGGTTTCTACGCGAAAGACGGGCCGGTTGCAAACATCAATGGATTGAGGAGGGTTTGCCCGGCCCGCCTTCGCCTCAACGCGTCGGCAGCAAGGCCAACCGACACTGAACCGGGCGGACCGCGGGCACGTCTTGCGGTGAATCGATAAGCGCACGAATCTGGTTGAACCACCAGCCCGCGTTTGGTAGCCGACGACGTCGACGCCCCACCGGCCGCCGTGGCACGTTTCCCGCGAAGTCGAGTTCCAGTTGGGTGTTGATTTGCGTGTTGTTCATTTTCATGTCCCTTTCGTTGTTGAACTGTCTGCGCAAACCCTAAACAATTTGATGGGACATTTGCTGTCCCACATAAATTATTTTCACTGTTCCAAAAAATATTATGGATGAGAATCAAGTGAACAGGGCGTTGGCGAATCTGACCGACGATAATGAGGCATGGATGGCCATCGAGCATTTACTCAATGAGTCCAGCAAACACGCAACCCTTGTGGCCCTAGATGTGGCTCTCAAGGGCGAAGACAGGGTTTGGCAATGTGGCTACGCACAGGCCATCGGAGACATTCACCGCACACTCGATAAGAGACGGAAGGGGAGTTAGTTCTTCTTGTAGCTGTGGACGATTCTACACTTGGGCAACGCCTTCTGTAATTCAGCCGCGCCCGCGTCGGTGATTTTGGTTTGCTGCAAGCCAAGGCTGGTGAGGTTCTGCAACTTGGCCAACTCCTTGATGCCCGCGTCGGTGATTTTGGTGCCTCCCAAGTAAAGCGCGGTGAGGTTCTGCAACTTGGCAATATCCTTGATGCCCGCGTCGGTGATTTTGGTGTCGCGCAAGTAAAGCTCGGTGAGGTTCTGCAGCTTGGCCAAGTCCTTGAGGCCCGCGTCGGTGATGAGGGTTCTGCCCAAGTAAATGCGGTCGAGGTTCTGCAACTTGGCCACGTCCTTGAGACCCGCGTCGGTGATTTTGGTTCCGTACAAGTAAAGGCCGGTGACATTTGCCAAATCCGCGTTGGTGAGTTCGCCTGTGGGTCTTTTGAGTTTCTTACGAACCTCCTCCTCAACGATGGGGTCGGGAATGTTGGCGGGAGCATTAGGGTCCACCTTGGTCGTCCCACATCCAGCCACCAACGCCACCACCGCAATCATCAAGAGAA
>DJHS01000081.1:12368-12676 GCA_002433235.1 Verrucomicrobia bacterium UBA6614 | reverse complement strand
CTAGTACTAATGCGGTCAATCCTGGCAATCTGGAACACATCTTCTAGCTAAACGGTTCGTTTCCGCATCTACTTATGTAGGCACATCAGATTGTGTCGGGTACCTACTTGCTAGGGTAAAGCATGGATAACGAAAAAACAGAGGGAACAGAAACCCTCGAAAAAGAAACTGGGTCGCAGCCGTTGGATTTAGATCAGTTGATCAAGGTCGCGGTTGACGGGAAAGAGAGCGATTCGGCCTCAGAATGATTTTCTCTTTTGCATTCTTCCCTACCCCGTTAGGTTGCCGCGCACATGGCGTTGCACTTG
>DJHS01000081.1:0-11954 GCA_002433235.1 Verrucomicrobia bacterium UBA6614 | reverse complement strand
ACGGTGCATGACTTCGCACACATCGGGAATTTCCGTACGTTTGTTTTTGCTGATCTCGTGCGGCGCGTGTTGCAGTTCCGCGGTCACGAGGTCAATCACGTGATGAACATCACCGACGTGGAGGACAAGATCATCCGACGCGTCAATGAAACCGGCATTCCACTTCCCGAATACACCGCCAAGTACGAGTCCGCCTTTCTTCAAGATCTAAAGACCCTCAACTGCCTCGAGCCTCACCATCGCCCGCGTGCCACCGAACACATCCCTGAGATGCTCGATCTCATCGGCCGGCTCATCGAGAAGGAAATCGCCTACCATGCCGAAGATGGTTCCGTTTATTTTTCCATCCAGAATTACCAAAGCTGCGGCTGCAACTACGGCCGCCTTTTAAACCTGAACTTTGACGCCATGCGGCAGGGCGAACGGGTTAGCAATGATGAGTACGAGAAAGATTCCGTCGCCGACTTTGCACTCTGGAAAGCCCGCGTACCCGAGGACGGGGATGTCCACTGGTCAAGCCCATGGGGCGATGGCCGCCCCGGATGGCATATCGAGTGCAGCGCCATGAGCATGAAACTCCTGGGCAACACCTTCGATCTTCACCTCGGCGGCGAAGACCTCATCTTCCCTCATCATGAAGATGAGATCGCCCAAAGCGAAGGCGCCACCGGCCAGCCCTTCGTCAAACATTGGCTCCACGGCGCACACCTCCTTGTGGAAGGGAAAAAGATGAGCAAGAGTCTCGGCAACTTTTACACGCTCGCCGACCTCCTTGAGCAAGGCCATGAAGGACGCGCTATTCGCCAACTCATGATGAGTACCCACTATCGTGAGACCTTCAACTTCACCCTCGACGGCCTTGCCGGCGCCAAGACCGCCCTTGCCCGCATTGATGAATGCATTGCGAAACTTCGTGAAGCCGCCGACGATGAGCCAGTCGATCCCCAAGCTGAACCAATCGAAAAATTTACCGCTGCACTCGACGACGACCTAAACATCTCCAGCGCATGGGCCACCGTTTTTGACTGGGTACGCGAAACCAACCGACAACTCGCCACCCAAATATCACCGAAAAGGGCTGCCGCCGCGTTGGCCACATGGGACCAAATGGACACGGTGCTGGGTGTCGGTCAGGAAGAGGAATCGGTGCCGCCCAATATTCAGGGCATGGCTGAAGAAAGAACTGCCGCGCGGAAGGACAGGAACTTTGCCAAGGCCGATGCCATTCGGGATGAACTACAGCAGATCGGCTGGACGATTGAAGATACCCCCAACGGGCCTCGCGCCAAGCGAATTTGATTTATGGGCGGATTTTTCCTGACGCTCGAGGGGACTGAAGGTTCCGGAAAATCAACGCTGCTTCGTTGGTTGGCAAACCGGTTGACGGCGGAGAAGCACAAAACAACCATCGTCCGAGAACCCGGAGGAACAGAGGTAGGCGAACAGATTCGGAAACTGCTCAAGCACGGGCCCAACTCACTTACCGCAGAAACTGAGTTGCTGCTAATGAATGCCAGCCGGGCGCAGCTTGTCCGCGAGATCATCCGCCCGGCCCTCGATGCGAATCATGTTGTTGTTTGCGATCGGTTTCATGATTCGACGGTTGCATATCAGTGCCATGGGCGCGGATTGAACGCTGACTTGGTGCAAGCCTGCATCAGCACAGCTATTGGGGAAACGTTCCCCGATCTCACCTTGCTTCTGCATATCCCCATTGAAATCAGTGAGGAACGACGAATCGCCCGAGGAAAATCCGACCGATTTGAGTCAGCTGACAGGGCATTCTTCCAACGTGTTGCGACCGGCTACAGAACCATTGCCGAATCTCATGCCGACCGAATTGTGACCCTTGACGGAACTTTGGATCCTGATTCCATCGCCGAAATGGCCTGGTCGATTTTATCCAAAAAAATTCAATCCGACCGTTGACATCGCACCTTTTTTGGGCATTATCCCCTGCTCGTTTGACACACACATGGCGGAAAGCAAAATAAAGCCGGTAAAGGACAGGAGCCCCGAGGAGCGTCTCGCGTGGCGCCGAGCGCTGTTGAAGCGCAAAAATGAACGCAAGCGCGACAATAATCGGGTTGCCAAATCTCGCATTGCCAACATCAAGCGTACCCTGCGCAAGGCCCTCGCTGCGGGTGATCAAGAGTCGAGCGCGCAGTCCTTGGTAAAGTTTTACGCCGCCCTCGACAAGGCTGCCAAGAATGGTGTCATTCACGCACGAACCGCTGCCCGCCGCAAATCACGAGCCGCCAAGGATCTCGCCCGGCTGGCGGCTTGAGCACAGGCTGAAATTTTCCTAGAATCCCGTTGCAATCACCGGGGTTGTTCCATTGATGTCCGCCGCCGATGTCAACTTGATTTGGGCATCCGTTGCGGTCAACCAGCCGTTTGGAACACCTGCTGCGGTAATTTGAATTTGGGTTCCCCCTGAATTGATGGCGTAATTCGCCGGTGGATTATTCGGGTCAATTGTAATTGAAGGCGTAAGATCCACGCCGTCCGCAACATAAGTAAGCGTTTTCACACCCCGGAAATTCTGCCCATTGACCATCAAATTTCCGCCGCTTTGCAAATACGTACCGTTCGTGCCCGACGCGCCATTGTAGCCGCCACCTTGGAAAGTGTTTTGCGCAACTGGCGTTATTGCCGGCGAAAAAGTTGGATTGGCCGACACAGTGAATGCACCCGTTGCGTTGGAATACGACGTAACCGTGCCAAACGGTGTGGTGATCAACAACCTTCGCCCCAAGGCCGTCACATGATCCATGGTGTTACCCGTGGCCGCCCAGCCTGAGGCGTTCGCATCAATAGTTAACTGGGTGCCACTTGAAACATTGATGCCCGTGTTCACTGTTACACTTGTCGCCCCCGTAATTTTGACACCAAACATGTCCACCACCTCGATGGATGAAACCATTCCCAGCCCCACGCCTTCAACTGTCATCACGTCGCTATCGCGCCGGTAATGATTCGAATTTGTCAAACTTGACACTCTCGTAAAGACCGGCGGCACACCGACCGTAAACCGGTCCACCAACGGCGTAGTGGCATTGTCTCTTGCACTCACTAATTTAAAAACACGCTCCGAATCACCCACTAGGGAATCGGAAACCGGCCCGTTGCTGAACTGGGCGATTTGGGTATCAATAAAAATTCTGGTGTTTGATACCGTTACACCCGGATGCGGCAGAATGATGCGCGGGATGCCCGCAGTCGCATTTATGTCTGCCCCAGACGGCTTGATAATATGAATCTCTCCCACGGCCAGCAATCCTGAACCGTGGATCGCCACGTCATCACCCGTCAGTTTCTCACGGATAAAAGCCCCGGCATTGGCAAACCCACCCATGCCCGTCACCTTCGGCTGCGTGTTTACGGCAAACAAGAGAGAGCCATTCATGTCAGTCTTTCCCGCGGCATTGTATAAACGCAATGCCCGCCGCACCGTGCCATTCGTATCCGCATCCGGATAGGGAATTGCACTGGCACCGATGCGCACCCGGGTTCCGTTATCTTCCACAACCACGGCAGGATTAGGAAGCTGAATGAAAACCGGATTGGCAAATGAGGTTCCATCTTCCCTGACAATTTCAACCGTACTCAATGTATTCAGGGCGGTTCCGTTTATTTCAACAACGCGATCCCTCTTGTACATGCCTGTTGTCAACACGTCTTCCCAGGTGGAACCATCAGACTGAAGCTGGTTTAATGTGCTGATGACCGGCTTTGTGGTTATGGCGGCAAACACAGGATTGGTTCCGGGACTAAGGTGTTTGTTCAGATCGGATACCGCCGCCGGAACATCCCTCGAGACCCTGATACGCCGGCTCGATCCATCCGCCAATGAATTTACCGCATTAATCGTCAACACCGCGGTTGTATCATCCACCACTTCGAAAGAAGCTTCCACAGGCAGGCCGTCCGATGCGCCCCCGGAGGAGATGCCAGAATCATAGACGGCCGAACCTTGTGAATCATCCACACGAATATATTTCAGCTCCCCATTGCCGGTTTTGCTCTTGAAGCCAAACCCGTGAATCGTCAGCACCTCTGCCCGGTCATAGACAATACCATCAGCCGTTGTTGAAAGGACCCGCGGCCGCCCCGTCTCCACCCTGAATTTTTGCGGTGCCTTTTCGCTGACACCCACCTTGTTCCAGACTCGAACGGCGATTCCATTTCCTTCAACCGCATCCGTGATCACCCCTGCTGGTATATCAATTTGCTTGTTGGACTGGATATACTTATCCACCGGACTGATGGTTTGCAAAACCAGTTCACCATCAAGAAATTCGATGGATGTCACACTGGCCATTTCGATGCCAACAATGGACAAAACCTCCTCGGAGCGGGAATAGGTGTTCTGCTCAATGGGAGTCGCCCCGCCATTGTCACTTATCATAGTAATGATTGGCGGCGCGGCATCGGGAATTGTCTCGTTTTCCACTCTCCAAATTGTTGCGTCTCGAGGGAATACAACCAAATCGTTTGGGCCAGGCCCCTTAACATGTCCCCAAATGGAATAATAGGATTCTTGATTCCCCGTCACGGTCGCCTCACCACTCCAGATGAGTTCGAAATATTTATCCAATTTGGTAAAAGTGTAGGCAATGCTCGTGGGATTGCCCGCAGCCGGCATGGGATTTGGATTGATTGTTCCCGGCCCAACCGGATCGTTCCCTGTCAAATTCGCGTCCCAGTATCCCGTGTTTGCACTAAAATTGTTCACCATGGGTGCCCCCCCCCGGGTATATGCGATAGGCACGTTATCAGTTGCCGTTACACCCAGATCGTCCGCCACAAAAATAAAATCTGGCTGGCCAACAACCCGGCCCAAACTCATTGTGTAAAATTTGAATTTGCTCTGCCCCAACCATGCGCTCGAACCTGGTGTTATATTCTTTAGCCCGCCGATATCGTAGCCGCTATTCCATACAAAAGTGGATCCCCATGTAAAATTTGTGGGTACGAAATTAACTCCGAGCAATGAGTCGAATGGCTGATGATAAAATTGAATCTTATCAACTCCACCCCGCAAAAACACTGTGCCGGGATGAAAATCACCTGTTGGCACAGGCCCTGGGTTCGGCTGCGGCCAAGCATTGGCAGGAAGATTCCCTGCCGTACCGATCACTGGCTGACCGAAAATTGGTAAAGTATACCGAAACGCCGGAATCAAGCTCCCTCCTCTAGGCCAAACCGGGAGCCGCTTGCCGGTACCATTTTGAAAATGCAACGCCGTTGGAATACCTGACCAGTTAGGACTCAACGCCCTCATGTCACTCTGGTTTTGGGGCAAGAATTGAGTGGGTGACACCAAAAACACCGAGTTCGTTTGAATCTGCTCCCAAGCATAAGTATTCGTACTGTATAAATATTTGAGGCCGCCAGCATCGTCGAACGTTAAAGCATGGCGAGGTTGGTATTGCCCCCCCATGGCGTTCATTTCATCGTAATAAACGCCGAAATTGAAAAGCGTTGGCTGGTCTGTCCAGTATATCCGTGTCTCACCATAAAAGGCATCCATAATCGCCGCCACCGAGGTCCAAGCATTACCAGACGTGTCAGCAGTGAACTCTTCAACATCAATTACATTTGCTGCCGGTAAAAAACCCGCGGCGGCAGGCGTCCCGTCATGGATCAACCTATAAGCATATTGCACACCATTGATGACATCCGTTTCCTTCAGCGTGTACGGGTCATAATTCCGCAAATTAACTTGAAAGTTAACTTGCTGCAGTCCCGGAGTTTGCGATCCTCCCGTTAGGGTGAATGCGTGACGATGCGGATTCCCTAAGCCCAAGTGATTCACCATCATCCCCAGCACCATACTTTTAATATCTAAAATCTGAGAATTCTGCGCAGTGGTATTTACCCAAGCTGTATTAAAATTCCCAGCAAACCCATGCCTTGACAGATTCAAAGCAGTAACCCCATCGTACGAACCGTCCCTCGGTGAAAAAAAGTCGTTCAACACCTCTACTGCATCGTGCACAGCATCCATTCCCTCAAACCCAAAATAATTGATAAATGAAGCATCAAAAGAATACACTAAGTAGGGAATATTCCACCGGAAAAACCGCTTTAAATCCTTGGGCACCCCCATCCCAAAAACCGTGCCGCCACCGGTTGCCGAAGACAAATTATTGCCGTAAAGTGTTGCCCCTACCTGAACCTGCAACTCGTTATCCGTGTTATTCGCGCCTGTCCCATGCATGCCGACCAACACGAATCCAGAAGCAGACAAGGACACAACCACCAGTAAAAACGCGCACAACACGCGCCTGATGGAGGCTGCCGCCTCATGAACCCTTGCCATTTCCACCCTCCTTGTTAGCCGACGAACATTGCCAGCACCGCCAAAATCTCCACTTATTCACAAATTGTCAATAAAATTTCCCCTCGCCAACGTCCATGAACCCCAGCAACTTTGGCCCGTGAAAGCCATCTTTTCCGTTGTTTTTCTCCTGTTCACTTCCCTTGCCGAGGCGCGCAAACCAAACGTCATCATCATTTTCACCGACGACCAGGGCTCGGTGGATTTGAAATGCTATGGCAGCAAAGATCTCACCACGCCGCACATGGATTCGCTCGCCAAGCGCGGCGTGCGGTTTACCCAATTCTATGCAGCCGCCCCGGTATGTTCCCCTTCCCGGGCAGGGCTGCTGACCGGTCGTTACCCCGTGCGCGCCGGCATGCCGGGTAATGCCGGGTCCATCAAGGGGCGCGCCGGTCTGCCAACGGCGGAAGTGACCATGGCCGAAACATTTAAGGCGGCCGGCTACGCCACCGCGCACATTGGCAAGTGGCACCTCGGCTACACACCCGAGACGATGCCCAATGGTCAGGGCTTTGACTATTCCTTCGGCCACATGGGCGGCTGCATCGACAACTACTCGCATTTCTTTTACTGGCAAGGCCCCAACCGCCACGACCTGTGGCGCAACGGCAAGGAAATCTTTGAGGACGGCAAATATTTTCCGCAGATGATGGCCGATGAAGCCGGCGCATTTATTGAGAAGAACAAAGACAAACCGTTCTTCATGTACTACGCGCTAAACACTCCACACTACCCCTACCAAGGCTACGCCAAGTGGCTGAAGCATTACGCCAAGCTGCCCTATCCGCGCAATTTTTACGCGGCATTTCTCTCCACACAGGACGAAACCATCGGCAACCTGCTCGCCACGCTGGATCGACTGAAACTGCGTGAAGACACCATCATCGTCTTCCAGAGCGACCACGGCCACAGCCACGAGGAACGCGCCCATTATGGAGGCGGCAGTTCCGGTCCCTATCGCGGTGCAAAATTCAGCATGTTTGAAGGTGGCCTGCGCGTGCCCGCGATCATCACCTGGCCAAGCCATATCCCCGAAGACGCTATCCGATCCCAGGTGGCGCACAGCTGCGACTGGCTGCCTACACTGGCTGAGTTGACCCGTGTTCAGCTAAGACAAAAAGACATCGACGGACTCAGCCTCGTGAATATCATCAAGAACGCCAATGCCAAAACTCCACACAAAGTACTCCACTGGCAAATCGGCCGTGGAAACAATCCACGCTGGGCCGTGCGCGAGGGCGACTGGAAGCTGCTCGGCAACCCGCAGGACACCAGCAACAAAGCCCCATTGACTGGCAAAGACCGGCTCTTCTTGGTAAACTTGAAACAAGGCGTGAGTGAGATGAAGAATTTGGCTGCCGAACATCCGGAGATCACTCAGCGCCTAAAAAAACTGCACGACGAATGGGCTGCGAAGCACACGAAGTGATAACTACTTCGACCGCGCCAGAAGCCATTTAATGATTCGCTCGCGGGCCTCCTTGATTGGCGGCGTCACATGACCGCCGTTTTCCACCCGCCATAGTTCGGTCACCACGCCACCATTCTTGCTAACAAATCGGGTGACCTCGGTTTCTTTACCGGGCACACGCCGGGCAAGGTCAATTTTCCCTTCCTTGACCTCCACTTTCTGGTCGCAGCCATTAAACTCACGCCACATCTTAAAATTCTCCTGAGCCGAGGGATAAGTCTTGGTAAATATCCGGCCGCCCTGCCAACGGATCGTGGAATCCTTGGTCCCGTGAATATGCAGAACGCTCACTGGCCCTGCCGGTTTCCGGGGCCATTTACTGAAACCCACCCCCGCGAATGGCACAATGGCCGTGATTATGTCCGCATGATCCGTCGCCATCCGATAGCTCATGAACCCACCGTTGGACAATCCCGTCAAATACACCCTGTCCTTATCGATGCTGTACTCCTTTTGCGCCCAAAGAATAAAATTTCTCAAGTAAGAGGAGTCGTCATTCTTCCGCCTCCAATCACAACAGGCATCCGTAGCATTCCAACTCCGATCCAAACCACTGGGAAAACTGTACAAAAAACCGTACTTGTCCGCCAAATCTTTCAGCGGGAAAAACCGGGCTTGGCCCGCTCCATTGGAAGTAAACCCATGCAGCGAGAGAATGAAGGGATATTTTTTCTCCGGGTCATAGCCCGCCGGCTTGACAACCGTGTAGTTGCGAACATTTTTCCATTTTACTCCGGCAGGCTTCGAGTCATCCGCCAATCCTTGAAAAGCCAAGCCGGCAGCAATCAACACAATTAAGGCCCGTCCACTCATATCAGGTGCAAATACGTTACTCAATGGCTACAGGTTACAATCACGCTTCAGTTCATGTGCAGCACGGCCTTGATGACGCCGGTCTCGGGTTTGAGCCAGTTGGGAAATTCGCCGATGAAATCGTCGTAGCTGGCGTGGTGCGAGAGCCACGGGTCGGTGTCGATGACGCCGTCCTCAATCAGCAAAATGATGCGCGTGAAATCGCCGGACACGGCGTTGCGGCTGGCCTTGATGGTGATCTCCGGCCGATGGATGGCCACATGCCGAAACTGCAATTCGTCGGTCGTGATGCCCACGTACACCACCTGACCGGTGAACGCGCAAAACTGAAACGCATTGGACATCGACACATGGCTGCCCGTTGCGTCGATCACCGTGGTCGGCAGCTCGCCGCCGTTCACTTCGCGCAATCGATCCGCCTCCGTGCCGTCATTTTTGAAAACCACCGTGTGATCCACGCCCATCGGCGACTCGCAAAACGCCAGCCGCGTCTCGTTCATGTCCATCACCGTGATCTCCGCACCCGCCACCTTCAGGAACTCCACCACCGAAAGCCCGATCGGCCCTGCGCCGATCACCAGCACCCGCTCGCCCTTCGCCGGTGCCGCGCGGTCCACGCAATGGCAACCGATGCCCAGCGTCTCCACCAGCGCCAGTTGCTCCATCGTCAACTTCACCGACGGATGCAGCTTGCGCGCCGGCAACACAAACCGCTCGCGCATCCCGCCATCCTTGTGCACGCCGATCACCTCGAGACTTTCGCAGCAATTCGTCGCCCCCTTCCGGCAGGCGTAGCACTCGCCGCAATTCATGTAAGGCTCTACCGAACACCGGTCGCCCGCCGAGACATTCGTGACTCCTGCCCCCACCTCTAAAACCGTCACCCCCAACTCATGCCCGGGAATCACCGGATACGTATAAAACGGCATCTTGCCCAAGTACCCCGAGACATCCGTCCCACAAATCCCCACCCGATGCACCTCCACCAAAGCCTCCCCCGCCCCCGGCCCCGGTGACTCGTCGAGGGTGGCTGTGGTGAAGTGTTCCGGCTTCTCGAGAATGATGGCTTTCATTTGGCAAGTAAAGCGAACCATTTAAAGGACAAACTCCACGGCACATCGATTGCAGTCGCGTTGAACGAAAACTTCAGGACGGTCTTGGACCATGTCCAGCGCGGCTTCGCTGAGGCACAGGCCATCCTCCCAACTGCCCTGCGGCGGCTGCTCGCGATAACCGGGATCCACCGGAAGCTCAAATCCATACGGCGCCGGAGTTTCCCGAACCTCCGACGGCTCCATGTCAGCCGAGTCGTTGCTTGACGCGCTCATATAATTCTTCAGTACCAAATTGCTGGAATGCACGACGGACAGGTTCAGAGTCCACGCCGAATTCCGCGTTGCGAATCAAGTTTAACACATCACCAAAGTCCTTTTCAAACCGTTCCTGATTTCCATGCCGCAAAGCATGAACTTTCATCGCCAACAAATGCTCAATGGACGGAACCTGAGCGGTCACTCCCAGCATTTTAACCTCTTTGGCTGCCGATAAAATTTTCCCGAATGTATCTTCCGAAACAAGCATCAAGTCCAAACGCCAACGAACACCATAGGGTGGATTGAAAAGCACAAACGTCTCACCATGGGACCGCGGCTGAAATCCTTCTCCTTTGAGCAATTCTTCCCACCGCTTGCATTCATCCCGTCGAACCAGAAAATCCACATCCAAGGTTGATCGCGGTTCGCAATAAACATTCACTGCATGTCCTCCGATTACAAGGTATTGCAGCCCGCCAGCCTCGGCCTTATCGTGAACGATGTTTACGGGAAACATTTCATTCGCCATCAGTTGTTCTCCGGCAGCCCCTCAATGTGGCCAATGTCTTTGATGGGCTCGAGAATGGCGCGCACTTCGGTGAGGAGTTCGGCATCCATCGGTGTGTCGGCCCACTTGGCCCAGTTGCGGACGTTATCGGGGTTGGCACTACCGGCGACAGTGGTGGTGATGTCTTGATTGGCCACGCAGAACTGCACGGCCAATTGCGCGATATCCACGCCCTGTGCGGCGCAAAGGTCGGCAGCCTCCTTGCAGGCCACACGCACTTCCTCCGGTTCCTTGTGCCACTCGGGCAACGGCGCGTTGGTGAGCAACCGCGCGCAGAATGGACCGGCGTTCATGATGCCGACACCCTTCTCTTTGAAGTAAGGGATCAACTCGCCAAAGCGCGTGTTTTGCAAATGGTAATTGTTGTAGGAAAGCACCACATCCACATCGATCTGATCGATGATGAAAGGGAAAATCTTCATCGGATAACCGGAGAAACCAATGTAACGCACCTTGCCGGCGTCGCGGATTTTTTGGATGGCGGGAATGGTTTCATCAACGATCTGCTGCATGTCCACAAACTCAATGTCGTGGCACAGAATGATGTCGAGATGATCCACGCCCATGCGGTGCAGGCTCACGTCGATGCTTTCCGCGACGCGTTTGGCGGAGAAATCAAAATGCTGCAGATCGTACCGGCCAAGCTTGGTGCCGAGGATGAATTCTTCCCGCGGCAAATTGCGCAGCACCTGCCCGAGCAGCACCTCGCTCATGCCACGTCCGTAAAAAGGCGAGGTATCGATGAAGTTCATGCCCAGCTCCAGCGCCACCCGGCAGGATTGCAATGCTTCATCAATGGTCACCCGCCGAAACTCCTGCCCCAGCGAAGAGGCGCCATAGGAAATCACCGGCAGTTCAAGGTCCGTATTACCAAGCTTGCGTCGTTCCATGTTAAGCGAGGTGTTGTTTGAAAGCGTCGATCGTGGTCTTGGCTGCGGCATCGGAATCCGGCCAAGGAAACGCCTCGGCCGAAGCGTACTTATCGTAGCCGACCTCCTTCAAGGCCGCCGCGATCGGTTCGTAATCCATGTGCCCGCAGCCGGCCGGGCGGCGGTTGCTATCCACAAAATGCACATGGCCGATATGATCGCCGTAGGTGCGCAGCCCGTCAGCGATGCTGGTTTCCTCGATGTTCATGTGGAAAAGGTCGGCGAGGATCACCACATTGTCCGTGTCTAGCGTACTGAGAAATGCCACGGCATCCTCGGCGCGGTTCAGCAAATTACTTTCGTAACGATTGAGCGGCTCGTAAATCAACGGCACGCCGGCCGCCTTGGCGTGTTCGCCGAGGTCATTGAGCGCCTCGCGCAGCCATTCAAGCGCCTGTTCCTTAGTCACCTCACCCTCGAAACGACCCTGCATGGAGCCGATGATGGCTGGCGCGCCGAGTTGCGCGCCAGCATCGATGATGGAACGGATAAAGTTTTTGGCGTTCTCCCG
>DJHS01000096.1:0-23039 GCA_002433235.1 Verrucomicrobia bacterium UBA6614 | reverse complement strand
AAATGCGGCTGTGGTTAAGGAACTCCACGCGATGATTGTGGCGCGCATGCGCGAGGTGAAGGATCCGGTTTTGAAATTTGTGAAATGATTTACACAGAGAACACAGAGGCACAGAGGTCCACAGAGATGATTGTTGTTGCTGATTTCGCTGAGCTTTCCGTGCTATTGAGGTAAAAGTGAAACATCCACTTACAATTGCGATGGCACTGTTCATCGGATGTGGCACGGCTGAGAAGGAGCCGCGTTGGCAGGCAATCACGCGGGAAATGATGGAGGCGCAGCCAGTGCCTTTTGCTCCGTCGGTGGCGACGGTGGCCTCGGCGCGGGTGGTGGAGCCGCCACGTCCGAACATTGTGTTGATCATGGTGGATGACCTTGGCTTCGGCGACTTGGCGGATTATGGGAGCGAGGCCATCCAGACGCCACACCTTGATGCGTTGTGGGAAAATGGGGTGGCGTTTTACCAGTACTACGCGGGCTGCACGGTGTGCGCGCCTTCGCGCAGCGTGCTGATGACGGGCATGCATGCGGGGCAGACGCCCGTTCGCTTGAACAGCGGCGGGGTGCCGTTACGCGATGAGGACTTTACACTGGCCGAGCTTTTTAAAAAGGCAGGCTATGCCACGGGCGGTTTCGGCAAGTGGGGGCTGGGAGACCTGGGCACGGAAGGTGTGCCGGAGAAACAGGGGTTCGATGAGTTTTTTGGGTACTATCATCAGGTGCATGCGCATGATTTTTATCCGCCTTATCTTATCGACACGGGGCGGAAGGTTCAGTTGCCGGGAAATGAGGGGTTTGATTATCGGCGCCGCGCGGCTGGATTCATTCCTGCGGAAGAGAATGGGAAGCAGCGCCAGTACGCGCATTATGAAATCACGAAGCGCACGCTGGAGTTCATTCGCAAGAACAAGGACCGCCGATTTTTCTGTTATGCGCCATGGACGCCGCCGCATGGGAAATATCACCTGCCGAAGGATGATCCCGCGGTGTCCCTGTATCTCGATAACGATTGGCCGGTGCGCGCGAAGGTGGCGGCGGCAATGATCACGATGATTGACCGTCAGGTGGGGGAGTTGGTGGCGTTGCTGCGCGAGTTGCAGCTGGAGAAGAACACGCTGGTGCTATTCACCTCAGACAACGGTCCGGCATTTCGTTTTGAGGGCAGCTTGGACAGCGCAGGGCGATATCGTGAGGCCAAGCGGTCGTTGTACGAGGGCGGCATTCGCGTGCCACTGATTGCCAGTTGGCCGGGGACCATTCCTAGGGACATTGCCACGGGTGAGATTCATTACGCGGGCGATTTCATGGCCACCTTTGCACAGTTGACCGGCACGGAGGAACACGTGCCCGCCGGCTGTCACAGTGTGCCGATGGTCGAAGCAATGAAAGGCGCGCGTTACCCGCACCGGCCGCGCCACAAGTATCTCTACTGGGAGTGGCAGCGGCCGGACGGCTCGCTGATGCAGGCGGTGCGTTCCGGTGGCAAAAAGATTGTACGACACGCGACGGATGCGCCATGGGAATATTACGACCTTGCGTTCGATCCCGAGGAAACCAAGAACGACGCAGCCAAGCAACCTCGGCTGGTGGATCGCATGATTGGCTTTGCCAAGGAGGCTCATCAGCCAATGCGTCCACAAAAGGAGCCTGACAAACCGTCGGGTCGGAGGTATCGCTGAGGGATGAGCACGCGCCGCCGTTTTCTCCACGACTCCGCCGCCGTTGCCTTGGGCTTTGGGGGCCTGCAAATTCTCAGCGCGCGCTTGGCTGACAAGGATTCCCTGCTCACGGAGGGTTACGGGCCATTGCGGCCAGATCCCGCCAAGGTGTTGGATTTGCCCAAGGGATTTTCCTATCGCATCATCTCACGTGCCGGCGACCAGATGGATGACGGACTGATGCTGCCCGGCAAGCCGGACGGCATGGCTGCGTTTGCCGGTCCCAAGGGAACAACCATTCTGGTGCGCAACCATGAAATCAGCGCGGCCGTGAACCCCGAGGCCGGGCCATTCGGCAAGGGCAACGCGAAGCTGACCGATGCCATTCGCGCAAAGATGTATGATGTCGGCGCGCGGTTGAATGTGGGCCGGCGCGTGGCATGTCTCGGAGGCACGACAACACTGGTTTACGACACGAAGCAACAAAAGGTCTTGCGCCAGTTCCTCAGCCTCACCGGCACGTTGCGCAATTGCGCGGGTGGTCTGACGCCTTGGGGCAGTTGGGTTACCTGTGAGGAAACTACAGAACGAGCCGGCAAGACATGTTCGCTGGATCACGGTTATAATTTTGAAGTGCCCGCCACGGCTGAACCGGCATTGGCAAAGGCCGTGCCGCTGAAGGCGATGGGAAGGTTTAATCATGAGGCGATCGCGGTGGATCCAAAAACGGGGTATGTTTTTGAAACCGAGGATCGCGGTGACGGGTTGTTGTACCGGTTCATTCCCGCGGTCAGAGGGCAGCTGGTCAAGGGCGGCAAGCTGCAGGCGCTGGTGGTGCGTGATGCATTCGCGCTGGATACGCGCAATTGGGACAAGCAGCGGATTCAGGTTGGCGGCAAGTTGCGAGTGCAGTGGCTGGACCTTGAGGATGTGGAGTCGTCCAAGGACGATCTGCGGCACCGCGGCGCGAAGCAGGGGGCGGCGCGTTTTGCACGCGGCGAGGGTATGTGGTACTCGGAGGGATCGATTTATTTTGCCTGCACCAATGGTGGCGCGGGCAGGCACGGCCAGATCTGGAAGTTGACTGGAGACACGCTGGAACTGTTTGCCCAGCCAAACGACAAGGATCTTTGCGACAATGCGGACAACCTGACGGTGGCTCCGTGGGGCGATGTGATCTTGTGCGAGGATGGCGGCGGCGACCAGTACATCGTGGGCATCACGCCGGAGGGCAGATACTTCAAGCTCGCCCACAACGCCAGCGGCAACAGTGAGTTTGCCGGCGCCACGTTCTCGCCGGATGGCACGACTCTTTTCGTGAACATTCAACACCGGGGCCTGACTCTTGCCATTACCGGCCCTTGGCAGGGTTGACGGGTAGTTTGAGGGTTGTCACCATGGGGCATGCACTCCCTTTTGCGTCAGGGATTCTGGATGCCGGCGTGCCTTGCGCTGATTGTCTGGCTGGCCTGTGAGGCGCCGGACAAGCCCACGCCTGTTCCGCCGGAGATTTCCCCTCCCTCAACTCCGCCTCCAAGTTCCGGCGGCACGAATCTTGCACCGATCGCGGAATGCCGCTGGGCTTCGGGTCCCATCAACATTGACGGCAACGCTTCTGAACCGGCATGGGCTGGCGCTACGGTGTTCGAGGACTACCGGCTTGCCTGGCTGGGGGACAAGGTGCGTCCGGCCAGAACCAAGACCCGCACGCGCCTGCTTTGGGACAACGAGTTCCTCTATTTCACGGCGGAGATGGAGGACACGGATTTATTCGCGGATGTCTCGGAGCCGGACGGAGATACCTGGAACAACGACGTATGGGAGTTGTTTTTAAAACCCGCCGGCGGAAAGGCGTACTACGAGTTCCACGTCAGCGCGGCGAACACGAAATTTGACCTGTTCCTGCCGCACCGCGGGGCGTGGCTGTTAAAGCGATTGCGGCGGGCGCATGAATTCCACATCGAATCCGAGGTCACCCTGCGGGGAACGCTGAATGACCTGACGGACCGGGACTCGGGTTGGACGGTGGAGGGGCGGATTCCTTGGAGTGACCTCAAAATGACCGGCGGTGCGCCGGGATCGGGAGACAAATGGACGTTTGCGCTGTGCCGGTATGACTACTCGGTGGGTTTGGAGCGGCCGGAATTGTCGAGCACGGCGCCATTCCAGGCGCTGGATTTCCATCGCCCTCAAGATTTTGCAACAATCGAGTTTGTGGGCAAGGAGGCCAACCGGTTTGGGCCGCTTAGGCGGGTGGCGTGGGAGGCTTCGCGCTTGAAGGGTTCACCGGAGCCGGCGTTGCCCTATACCACGGAACCGGTCTGGCCGCGGTTGCCTGTTAAAAAACCACTGGAACTCAAACATGTGCCGGGTGTCGAGGGCCGACTGGCTTACTTGGATCATCGGCAGGAAAAAAACGGCGCCTACAGCAAGCTCTGGATGTTTGAGGACAGCGCGGGTGTCAGCCAGCAGGTGAACATGTTGTCCGTGACCAACGAACTAGCCTACGGGTTCTGCTTTCATCCAAAGTTTTCGGACAACGGCTTTGTGTATGCGCACCTCAATGGGCCGCGCCGGGGCGAGGGAAGCAAGAACAAGCATAGCCGCGTGTCGCGCTGGATGGTGGACCGCGAAACATTCAAGGCCGATCCCGCATCGCGGGTGGACATCCTGAAATGGGAATCCAACGGACACGACGGTGGCGGTTTGGTTTTCGGGCTGGATGGTATGCTGTATATCACCACGGGCGATGGCACGAGCGACTCGGATATCAATGTCACCGGCCAGCGGATTGACCTGTTGTTGTCCAAGCTTCTGCGGATCAATGTTGATGAGCCGGATGATGACTTGGCTTACAGTATTCCCCCGGACAATCCCTTTCTCAACACGCCCAATGCGCGGCCAGAAACATGGGCGCATGGCTTTCGGAACCCATGGCGCGTAACCTGCGACGCCAAGACCGGCCACATCTGGGTGGGTGAAAATGGCCAGGATCATTGGGAATCCGTGAAGCTGATTGAGAAGGGCGCGAACTATGGCTGGAGCGTGTACGAGGGCAGCCACCCGTTTTATCTGGAGCGTAAGCTGGGACCGGGCAAACTACGCCAGCCGACCTTGGAGCATCACCACCGCGAGGCCCGTTCACTTACGGGGGGAGTGGTTTATCACGGTGGCGCGCTGCCCCAACTGCGCGGCGCATACATTTACGGCGATTATGCCACCGGCAAGGTTTGGGCCGCCAAGCACAATGGCGAGGAACTGCTCTGGCACAAGGAGATTGCCGACACGGTCTTTAAAATCACCGGCTTTGGCACCGATACACACGGCAATTTGTTGGTCATCGATGAGGCCAGTGGCTTCCACCGTTTTCAGCCCAACCCGCACGCTGGTCAGCGAACAAGCTTTCCCGTTCGCCTGAGCCAAACGGGGTTGTTCACGGACACCCGCAACCTGAAAGCCCACCCCGCGCTCGTTCCATATTCCGTCAACGTGCCCCATTGGAATGATGGGGCAATCTCGCAACATCACATTGCGCTTCCCGGGGATGCCAACACCACTATCCAGTTTAGTCGTGGCGGGGCTTGGAAACTCCCCGAGGGCAGTGTGTTGTCCCAAACCCTTTCGCTGGAAGGGCGGCGGATTGAAACCCGTTTGTTGACCCTGCAGCAGGGCGAATGGACCGGCTACAGTTACAAGTGGAATGCCGGCCAGACCGATGCCACACTGGTGGGGCGTGACGGCGAGGATCTCACCTTGCATCACAAGGACCAAAACCGCCCGTGGCGTATTCCCGGCCGCACCGAGTGTATGATGTGCCACAGCCGCGCCGCCCAATTTGTCCTCGGTCTGAACGAACTGCAGATGAATCGGGCGCATGACTACGGCGCATTCCAAGCCCACCAGTTTCAGGTGCTGGACCAACTGGGTGTGTTAAAGGGCGCAAAATGGTCCGAGTATACGGGCAATGGCGCGGCCCATCGAAAGGATGCGCGCTTGGTCGATCCCTATGACCCGGCTCTGCCGCTGGAGTCACGCGTGCGCGCCTATTGGCAGGCCAACTGCGCCCACTGCCACGTGGAGGCAGGGGGAGGAAATGCGCAAATGACACTGAAGCACGGCATACCATTGGACAAGACCGGCACAATTGATGCCCGGCCGGTGCACCGTGATTTTGGCATTGGGGATGCCGCGCGCATCGTTGCGCCCGGTCGGCCGGAGCATTCCGTGATGCTACAGCGATGCGTGGGCGCGGCCGAGGGGCGCATGCCACCCATCGGGGCGCGCACGCTGGACGCGCAATGGGTCAAGCTGCTGGTCGAGTGGATCAAGACAACTCAACCGCCCGCCGAGCAGCCATGACGTGGCCCCAATGGCTGCGCGGCATTTGCGCGGTTGACATTCGGGGCGGGGCGTCCTTGAATCCGGGCGATGAAGTCCTTTCTTTTCTCCACCCGCGCGGTGTTGGCGTTTCTGGCGCTGATGGTTTTTTCGACCATTCAGGCGGCAAGTTTGCCGCAGTTGAAATTGGTCAACGCTTACTCGAACCTGAAGTTTAAGCGGCCGCTTTGGCTGGAACAACTGGCCGACGGACGGACGTTTGTGATGGAGCAACAGGGCAAAATCCACATTCTGCCCAAAAATTCGGATGGCGACTCGACGGAGGTGTTCTTTGATATCACCAAGCGCAAGCCCTACCAAAAGGATGAGGAAGGGCTGCTGGGAATGGCCTTTCACCCGAAATTTTCGGACAACGGTAAATTTTACGTTTTTTATTCGCAACATGAACCACTGCGGAGCGTGGTGAGCGAGTTCACGGTTTCGAAGGACAATCCAAACGCGATTAACCTGTCCAGCGAGAAGATTCTGCTGACGATTTTGCGGCCGTTCTGGAATCATGACGGCGGCTGTATCCTGTTCGGTCCGGATGGCAAGCTATACATTAGTCACGGTGACGGCGGCAAACGGGATGATCCTTTTGACAACGCGCAAAACCTGACCACACTGCTAGGCACGATCCTGAGAATTGATGTGGACACTCAAACGGGTTCATTGCCCTACGGAATCCCCGCGGACAATCCATTTGTGGGCAAAAAGGATGCTCGTGGCGAAATCTGGGCTTACGGTCTGCGCAATGTCTGGCGAATGAGCTTTGACCGTGCATCAGGTCAGTTGTGGGCTGGTGATGTGGGTCAGGACAAGTGGGAGGAAGTGAACCTGATTGTGAAGGGCGGCAACTACGGATGGCGGGTCCGCGAGGCGGCGCATCCATGGAAGACCACTTCTTTTAAGCATGAAGGCAAATATCTGGATCCGGTGATCGAGTATCCCCATCAGCCCGCGCTGGCCAAGGAAAGCAAGTTCAGCAAACACAGCCACGGGTTGAGCATCACGGGCGGCTACGTTTATCGCGGGAAAAAGATCGCAGCCCTGCAGGGGGCGTATGTTTATGGTGATTACAAGCAGGGAACAGTCTGGGCCATGCGCTACAACGGCGAAACGGTGACGGAATACGCACAGGTTATTGGCCCCAACCCGATTCGTCTGGTGGCCAGCTTTGCTGAGGACGCGGCGGGAGAAATGTACCTGCTGGGATTTGAGGGCAAAATTTACCGGCTGGAAGCAAAGTAGCTGCTCATTCACTGAACATGGCCGGGGTATTCGCCCCGGCTTTTTTTATGGAGTCTACTCGCATTGGCTGGCTGGCGGGAGGGTCATGGACTAGGATGGGGCATGAGCAGCCGGGAAAACCGTGAGGAATTGCGGGGGAAAATTCGCGAGTTAATTGAGTTCAAGGGTGGCGGTCACAATGCCGACTTGGTGGAAAACTTGGTGGAGCAGTCACTGAAGCTGTTGCACGACGTGGAACATCGTGGGGATGCGCGGATCATCGAGACGGCCGTGCGCGAACTGAGGTACGCGTTTCATTTGTTCGAGCCCTATGCCGACCGTCGAAAGGTGACGATTTTCGGCTCCGCGCGCACAAGCCCGGACAAGGTGGAGTATCAACAGGCGGTGGAGTTCGCGCGCCTGTGTGCTGAGGAGGGCTGGATGGTGATCACGGGCGCGGGGCCGGGCATCATGCAGGCGGGCAATGAAGGCGCGGGTTCGGAGATGAGTTTTGGAGCCAACATCCGCCTGCCTTGGGAGGCGGGTGCCAACCCGGTCATCGAGCACGACAAGAAACTCATCAACTTTAAATACTTCTTCACGCGCAAACTGACATTCCTGCGGCATTCGCACGCGGTGGCGCTGTTCCCCGGCGGTTTCGGCACACAGGACGAGGCGTTCGAAACGTTGACACTGATGCAGACAGGCAAGGCCCAGCTGATGCCGCTGGCGTTGATCGACAAGCCGGGAGGTACCTACTGGAAAACATGGGAACGGCATGTGCGCGAACATCTGTTGCGCGACGGCCTGATTTCACCGGAGGACCTGAACTTATGGAAGATGACGGACGACCCGGCGGAAGCCGTGAAATGGGTGGCTCGGTTTTACCGCAACTTCCACTCCTATCGTTTTGTGCGGGGCGAACTGGTTATCCGGCTGCAGAACGCGCCCTCAAGCTCGGCCTTGGAGGCCTTGAATGAGGATTTCGGGGACATCATCACGGGGGAACCCATCCGTGGTGCAGAACCATCTCCGGATGAACAGGAGGACAACGACTGTCTGGACCTGCCACGCATCACGATGGGGTTTGACCGGATGAGCTACGCGCGATTGCGCGAACTGATTGGCGTTTTAAACAACTATTAAAACATGTGTCCTTCTATCTGGAGGAGTTTCTCCTTCCATCCCAAGCCGCCAGAGAAGCCACCCAACCCGCCGTTGGTGGCTAGGACCCGGTGGCAGGGAATGATCACGGGGATGGGGTTGGCACCGCAGGCCTGGCCAATGGCCCGGGCGGCATTTGGCCGGCGCAGGGAAACAGCCAGTTCCCCATAGGATCGGGTCTTGCCAGCGGGGATGCGCAGCAGGGCGTGCCAAAGTTTTTGTTGAAAGTGCGTCCCGCAGGAGAGGTCGAGGGGAGGCAGCTTGCTCGGGGTCTTCCCCTTCAGGATGTCCACCAAGGCGTTGCGGGTTTGACGCGTCCAAGCTGCGGTGCACGGCGCGGTTTTGTTTTTCGTGGCGGATGTGTCGCCGGGAAAATGAAGCCGTGCCAAGCCACGGGGTGAAAAGTGGGCGTGGAATTTTCCCAGAGGCGTGGAGATGGTTTGGGCCATACAGAAAGACTAGGATTGCAAAACCTGTTTGGCAAGAGCCACTAGAGCTGAGGCAGCAGGAGCGTGAGCACGCTCCAGAGAACGGCCAGAAAAATGAGGAACAGAAAAATGAACCGGTTCCGTGCCTTGCGTTTTTCGATGCCCAAGGCGGGCTGGCCGTCCAGTGTCTCACCGGGGATGAAGGTGTAAAGCCGCGTCTCGGTGCCGGGCGCCGGCTGCTCATCGGCAATTCGTCCCGTGATCCGTTCCCATGCGCCGGCAAGGTCAAACTTGCGAACGCCTTGGGCATTGTACAGTCCGGGATGCTCGCGGCGTGGTTCAACAGGCCGGGGACGAGTGAGATTCAATTCCTCGGGGGGGGTGACCTTGCGTTTCCGGCGGGCGGGCTTGGTTTCCTTGAGGGCTTCGCGAACGCCTTGAGGATCGCCTTCGTCCAGAACGGTTTGAAGCTTTTGGATTTCCCGCTGCAACGTGGCGATGCGGTCATCAAACTCGCTGGCGCGTCTTTCCGAACTGCGTTGCTTTTTACGTCCCCATGCCATCGGGCACCTGGTTTATTTGAAAAGAAGATAGGCGAAGATGGCTGCGCCAAGCAGCACGAGGGGCCATGTGAACGCCAAACCCATGAGGCAGTAATGGCCAAAGCTGTGCTCCGCCACGGTTTGGGAGGCGAGGTTTTCGCTGGAGCCTTGATCCTCGGAGTTTTCAGTCAGCAGGGGCCATCTTAGCTTGGCCGAGTTGATCTCCATGCGGGCATTCTCGATGATTGTGAGGTTTCGGGTCAGCCGCACCTTCCAGTCATCCTGATTGGTATCGACATCCTCCAGTTCCTCCACTTTGCCCAGAGCTTTCCGCATGTCGGTGATGGTGCGTCCCATTTGCTCAGCGTCCCGGCGGGCATCGTGCTCGGCTTCCTCAAGCAATCCCAGACCGCGGGTCAGCTCCTCCAGCATCTCATCGCGTCCTGTCTCAAATTCCGAGAAACGCCGCCGCGATTCCTCAACTGAGGTCCGTTCGCGTTCGACATTCTCCAGTTCGCGACTGAGGTCGGTGATCCGCTTCTGCAGATCCACCGATTGCGTGTCCAATTCCTCGCGCTCGGGATGCACCGCGCGCTTGGGAGTGGCATGGCCCGCCGCGGGGAAATCCTCCTCCAATAATCCTGATCCATCCAAAGAGGACATGCCAGAAGGCTAAGGGGGCAGAGGACAGTTTGTCAAAGCATATCTTGTGGCTAATAGTAGATATAGCCACATTATATTGGGTTAGTGCTCCATTTTTGTGACTTTATCCCTTGCATGTAGGAGCGGGAATAGTCCGAGGGAAAGAGAGAGGAGCAGAAATCCTCCAAAAGCCACGAGGCGCTTTTCCAGAGGGGGCATTCCCAAGAGGTGCCATGGCGAGCCCCATGGCGAGGCCATGCCTAGAAACATGATGCAGGCGCCGATGTAGACGAAGCTGAGCACGAGGCAAAATGTTCCGCCAAATCCGCTGACGATTTTGCTGGGATTATCCTCCTTCAAATTGGGATAAAGAACGCCCATGCCGACGGCGAGGCTATTGAGAGTGAGGGCCATTAGGGTAATGGCAAAGATGAAGTACAGGGTTTGGCGAATGGGCAAATCCAGCATGTGGCAGGAAAGCCAAATGAGCGGGAGAGTGACCAGCAGGGAAATGGCCGTGGCTAGGCCGACCTTGACGAGTACTACACGAACCAACCCCATAGGAGCTAGGCCGATGATCCAGACGCGTTTGCCCTCCAGTGAAAATTGTGGGTAAACAAAGCGGGTGGTGAGGGTTGCGAGGTTGAGTGCGCAGACGGCGAAATTCATGTAGGTTATCACATAGATCCAGAAGTTGGAAAGCTTCTGGGTGAAGTAGTGCATGTTCATGAAGTAAAGGCCGAGGATGCCAAACAGCATCAAGGATTGGCCCCATTGGGCGGTGTCCCGACAAAAGACGCGGATGTCCTTGAGGAGCAAGGCCCGGGTGTCTGGGGAGATGAGGGGGAGCCATCCGGAAAGCCGATCGAGAGGGCCGTGGCGGAAACGCTCCTGCTTGCGGGTCTCGACACTCTTGGCAGAGGTTTCCCAGAAGGATGTGAGGGAGGCGAGTTGCCCCGTGCCGCCAAGCAAAGCGAGCCACAACCCAATACCCCAAAGGGAGGAAGCCGGCATGGACTGAGCGGGGGCAAAAATCCAAGCTATAATGGCAAAGGGCATAAGGCCGCCGATTAGGTATACGGCGGGCCGGTTGGCCACGAGGGCGGCGAGCGCGGTGACGGGAATGAGAAAGAGCAATGAACGGGACGGCCCGATGGAATCGGGCGGTGGCGGATTTTCCACCTGAAGGGTTCGCACCAGGCGTGGCGTGCTGCCGGAAAGGTCATGGATTTCCACGAGGCCATCGCGGCTGCCCAGAATGAGGCGCTCGCCGTTGGCGTTGAGACTGACGGCGGTATTCAAGTCATTGGGCCGACCGGGGATTTGCTGCACGGGTTCAAGTGTGTCTGTCTGGATGAGGTATGCCCCAGGGAAATCACCGGCAACGGCGAAGCGTTCGTGGCCGGGCAGGGTGGCCATGGCGTAGATATCGCCGGTTTGTGCGGCGGTGTCATATTTTTCGCGGGGTGCCCGGGCAATTTGCTCGTCCTGATGGGGAAGGCGGGTTGTGAGGTTTTGCACTTTTTGGCCGGTCAAGAGTCGTTGGCCGTCGTGCAGGGAAACGATGTCAGCGTCTACGAACAGGTGGCTTGGGTCGGACGGATTTTCAAGGTCGATGATGTGGGCCTCGCTCTTCAGGCCGGTGACCACGAGTTGGTTTCCATCCGGACTCCATGCGAGGCCGGAAATTCGATCATCATCATGCTGAAATTCACGGGATCCACCGTCTCCTTGAGTGGGGAGCAGCAGGGTGGAGCCATTGGCCAGGCCCACGGCCAAAGTGGAGCCATCGGGTGAATAGGCGGCACAAAGCGCGGTGGCCGGGACTGGATGATCCCTCTTTATTTCCCCAGTGGGTTTGCGGAATTGGATGCGCCCCTGTCCTTCATGCGTGATGCCAGCCAAGGCAAGGGTTTTTCCGTCCGGGCTGTATTGCATGGCGGTGACGATCTGAAATGGGGTTTGGACAGGCGTTAAGGAATCGCCTGCGTCCGGCTGGAATTGGGCGAGGTGGCCGGGCCAAGCGGCGGCGGCATGCTGTCCATCAGGAGAGATGGCGGCGGCGGTGATCACAGGCCGCGGAACCGGCTGGAGACGCAGGGGCTTGGTGATGGGCGTGGCGCCAAGGGCCAGCGCGAGGCCGGATAGATTGGCTTGGAAGTAATCCCGAATGCGAAGGCTAAACTCTGCGTCCACGGGCTTGAGGTCCACGAAGCCGAGGTGTTGATCCACAAGTTGAGGCAGGCCGGTAAAGGCGGGCCGGACGCCTTTAATCTGCCCGGGCTGGGCACCGAGGTGGCCAAGTCCCTGAGGACCGATGTTCAAAGCAAGCTGGTCGAACGCAGCGGTCAACTGGGAGGAGAACTCGTAGGCACGGGGGGAAGTGGCGCGGAGTGTGGGCCAATCGGCCCGGTTGGAAATCACAGGGTTTTGCTTGGTGTCGCCGAGCCGGGTCATTTCATTGCGGGCGGAGTTGAGGGCGTCCTGTAGCGACAGGTAAGGAAGGAAAAAACTCAGGAGGGTTAACCCGGCACAAGCGCGTCCACCGTGACGGATTAGTTGGGCCCAGTTGGCGACTAGGCTGCCGCGACTGAGGGTGGTGGACAAGGCGCTGTAGAAATATTTCCCCGTCCGGGTGAAGCCGAGGAAACCGAAGAAGAGTACGTTGCTGAGGAGAACCAGAAGATAAAACACGGACAGGTCATAGACGCCATCCTTCCACTCGGAGACGGATCGGGAGAGCCAGTAGCTGGGCATGAAAGGAAACTGGACAAACCGGGTCTTGGCCAGCAGGCGGGAGCGCTCTTCGCCAGCGGTGATGATGAGGGATTCATCGGCCACAACCTCGGGCTGCAGATAGGCCCGAAGCGCGAGGACGATGGTAATGGCCACCAGCACGCCGCCGATCTGAAACAGCTTCCGGTCCAAGTGCCGCGCTAGGAGGATGGCGGTCCAGCACCCGAGCACAGCGGGCAGAATAATAAACAGGCCAACGAGAATGGGGGTTAAAACATAAAAGTGCCATTCCGCTTTTTGCTGCATTCCGTAGGCCGCCAGCAATGGGGCGACGAGCAGGAGGAACGCCCAGGATGCGATGCAGGTGGATTCGATGAATTTCCACCGGAAAATTCCACTGGCGGGAATGGGCAGAGTGAAAAGATAGACGGATTCCTTGTTGCGAAAGAAGTTGGTGTAGCCGACCACGACGTTGGAAAAGAGGAGCATCATGAACAGGAACGCGAAGAGGAGAAAAACGAGTTCCTCGATGAGCACGGGGCCGATGCCTTGGACAGCGTTGAGCTTGCGAAGGCCGCGGCTGAACAGCCACATGGCGATGATGGGATAGGTGGCCACGAAGCCTACGATCAGCCACGTCAAGGAGCCGGAGCGTTCGTTGGCATCACGCAGCTTGCGCCAGAGCTGCTTGAGATGCAGCGAAAGGAGCAGGAGCAGAGGCGAGCGGTTGGGTTCCACGATAATCAGTCGCCGATAGGAGCTGTCTCTGGGCCTCGTTCCTGATGGAGCTGGCGCATCTGGGTCTCCACCGTACTTTCATCCTCGCGGGTCAGGGCCAGGAAAGTGTCTTCCAGAGCGCCGTCGTTGCCCGCTTGTTCGCGCAGATCCTCCTTGGTGCCGGCGGCAATCAGTTGACCGTTGTGGATAATACCGATGCGGTCGGCCATTTCCTCGGCGACACTAAGCTGGTGCGTGGAGAGAAAGACTGTCATGCCCGCGGTGGCGCGTTCGCGCAGAACATCCTTGAGAACCCGGGCGTGATGGGGATCCAACCCAACCATCGGCTCATCGAGCACGAACACATCCGGGGCATGCATGAGCGCGGAGACGATGGCAATGCGCTGCCGTGTGCCGTGGGACAGGCTTTCAATGGACAGGTCGATGTAGGGATCGAGACTGAAACGCGGGATGAGATCCCGCGTGCGATTGTCCATCAGGTCTTCCTCCATGCCAAAGAGCCGGCCGGTGAACCGGAAGAATTCCAGCGGGGTAAGCTTGTCATAAAGGAACGGAAAGTCCGGCACATAGGCCAGACGTTTGCGCACCTCGACGGGCTCTTCCTGAACATCAAAGCCACACACTCGAACCTGCCCCTCGGTGGGTCGGATGAGACCGGTGAGCATCTTGATGGAGGTGGTTTTGCCGGCGGCATTGGGGCCGAGCACGCAAAAGAATTCGCCTGACTTGACCGTCAGGTTGATGTGGTCGACTGCCACGAGGTCGCCGAATTTTTTTACAAGGTTGCGGAATTCAATCATCGCTTTGGGCGCGGCCGGGGGTAATGGCGCCGGCTGCGGATTTCTATGCCCCCCGCGAGGGGTAGCTCGGCCCGGATCAATTCTCCGTTTTGGCCAATATAGGCGACGATGTCGCCAAAATTTAACACCCCCATTTCCAGCGGCGCATGCACGCGGTAAACGCGCAGCGTCCGGGAGTGATCGGGCAATGTCCCATAACGTGACTCCCAGGCCAGCTTCAACCGGCGGTGGGGCAGCACGCTTGAGGCGGCGGCGGAAGCCGTTGCCATCTGCAACATCTTGCGGATCTGGCCGGAACTGGAAAGTGCGCCGTAGGCTTGGTCGCCGCCGAGCAACGATTCGCTGCCCATCTCCTTCATCAAATGTGCGGCCGTGCCCACCAGCCCGTCACGGCTGGGGTTGATTTCCAAGTGCTGCTTTTCGCCAGGGCCACGCCCGAAATCGATTTGCACCATGTCGTTGGTCGTTGCGCTTTTCAACGCGAGAGACCATTCACGCTCCAAGGTGCCACCGACCTGCCGGCGTGTCATGGGAGGATTGAGGGTCATGGTCATCTCCTGCCACTCGCGCTGCTTGTCAAACAGCAGGTCCAGCGTGAACTCCAGCTGGCTGCCATTCGAGAGTGTGACCAGGCCCTCGGTGTTGGGCGGTGTGGCATCCAGTTCGATTTGATAGCCGGCGGGTTCCCGGCTCAGGTTTTCCAAGGGCAATGGCGTGCCATTGTCATCCAGCGCGGTGGCGGTCCAGGTGAAGGATCCAATCCATTCATTGTCCCGGGTCCGATAAATGTCGTAGTGCGTAATGTCCTCCTCCGGACTGAGCACACGGCGCCACACGGTCTCAATCGGAACCTTGGCGCCGAAATGTTCCGCGCGCCAAAGCAGGACGTTCATCACGAGCCAAAAGACCGTGATGACTCCGAAGAGAATCCGTTGCGACATGCGCGGAGTCTGCCCAGACTCGGGACGGGGTTTCAAGGACGCTCTGCAACGTGCGCGCCAGTTGCTAATCCGTGTTCCAGAGGGATTTCATGCGTTCCAGGCCGGTGGTAATGACTTCCAGCGGGTCTGCCTCCCAAAGCGCTGCGTTGAACAGCTCGAGGCTCATGGTCTGGTCGTAGCCCTTTTCCTTGAGAATGGAAATCTCCGCCGTCAGGTCAATCTGCCCCTCGCCCAGCATTACGCGGTCGGGATCTTTTTGTGTGGCCGGCGCCTTGTCCGGGGCGGCATCATCAATGTGATAATGGCTGATTTTCTCCACAGGAATGGCCCGGAGATCATCGAGGGTCGAGTGACTGTTCCAGTTGTGGAAGGCATCGAGAATGATCGTGGAGTCGGGATCATCCGCCTCCTGCACAATGCGCCATGCGTCGGGCAAATTGTAAACGCTCTTGAAGAAACTGATGTATTCAAAGGTTGGCCGGATGCCCTCTTCGCGGCCGATGGCTAGGAGGTCGCGATAGCGTCCCGGCAAATGATCCTGCCGCGCCACTTCCAGAGGTGGCGTGGCCACGATGTAAGGCGCTCCCAGTCGCGCCCCTAGTGCAAACCTCCGCCGGGCCTCGTCTTTCACAAGTTCATATTCCCAGCCATCCATGTCACCCCATTGGCGAATTGCAATGACGCTGGGTACGATCAAGCCATTGTCCGCCAAGGCCTTCTCCACCTCGGCCACCTCACCTCCCCGACCCACATGGTCGTAGAGGTCGTTAATCCAAAGTTCGATCCCGTCGTAACCGGCCTGTCCGGCGAGATGGATTTTGCGCAACAACGGCTGCGGCTTGATGGTGCTGGTATTCAGGCAAAATTTCACGGCGCGAGTTTGCGAATGCACAGATCAAACGCAAGCTCTCAGGAGAGGTGGCGTGCATCCAATTTGTCGGCGACTTTCATGTGGAGCCGATGGCTTGCCAAACATGGGCACCTCATTATCATCCACTCATGCGCTGTCAGCTTGCTTGGGTCTGCCTGTTTCCAGTGTTGAGCTTCGCCTTGGAGGGACCGCCTTCGGTGACGCAATCTTTGAAGCTGTTTCAGATCGAAAAGGGCGCGAAGATTGAAATAGCCGCCGCTGAGCCGCAACTGCGCGATCCGGTGGCGATGTGTTTTGATGCCGAGGGACGGATGCTGGTGGTGGAAAGCCTCGGCTATCCGTTCCTGCCCGCCAAGGATGGAAAGGGCAAAGAGGCGCCGAAGCTCGGGCGCATCGCCTTGCTGGAGGATGCCGATGGTGACGGGCAGTTTGAGAAGCGCACGACCTTTGCCGAAGGCTTCACCTTTCCCAATGGCATCCTGCCGTGGAAAGGCGGCGTGTTCGTCACTTGCGCGCCGGATATTTGGTATCTGAAAGACACGACCGGCGATGGCAAAGCAGATTTGCGGCGCGTGGTGCTCACCGGTTTCGGCACCAAGAGCAGCAGCGAACAACTGCGCGTCGCCAGTCCCACGCTCGGGCCCGATGGCTGGGTGTACGTCACCAGCGGCCTCTCCGATGCGAGCGTCACCAGCCCGCTGCATCCCAAGCGCAAAGCGGCGGTGTCCAAACGGCAGGATGGCCGGTTTCATCCGGAGACGTTTGTTTATGAACCGCTCGCCGGCGTCGGCCAGTTCGGCCAATGCTTTGATGCCGCCGGCAACCGCTTCGTCTCCAGCAACCGCAATCCGCTCATGCACGTGGTCGTCGCGCCCGGACTGCTGGGGAGCAATCCGCATTATCCCTTCACCGACACGGTCGAGAACGTCGTGCCCGTTGCCGCCAAGGTGTATCCCCTCAGCCCCGACACCACCGCCGCCAGTTACATCCCCAGCCTCATCAGCCGCCAACACGCCGGCACCTACACCAGCGCCAGCGGCATCATCATCCGCGGACGCGACGCCTTCATTTGTGAGCCCGCACAAAATCTCGTGCAACGCCAAGTGCTCACGCCCGCCGGCGCCACCTTCACCGCCGCGCACCCCACGCCCGGCAAGGATTTCCTCGCCACGCCCGATCAATGGTTCCGCCCCGTCCACGCCACCATCGGCCCCGATGGCGCGTTGTACGTTTGCGACATGGTCCGCCAATACATTGATCACCCCCGTTACCTGCCCGAGGCCATCCGCGGCAAACTCCCCTTCAAAGCCGGCACGAAGCATGGCCGCATTTGGCGCATCAAGCTGAACACCCCAGCGCCGCCCAAGATCACCGCCGCTCAAGCCGCCGCCGCTCGGCAAAACCTCGCCATCCGCCAGGGCCGATTTCCCAAGACGCCGGTGAAGACGCTTCTAGAGCAGACGCGGTCCAACGACGCCAACGCCCGCTTCCTCGCCGCGCTGCAACTCGCCAAACAAAAACACCCCGACAAAGCCAACGCGCTGGCGGCCGCGTTGATGAAGGATGCCGACGACAAATGGCTGCGCGCGGCGGTGTTCAATGCGCTGGGCAAAGGGGATGCCGTGCCGGTGCTTGATCACATCCGCACCACGCGCCCGATCAAGAACGGCGCCGTCCAGCAGAGTTACCTCGCGACGATGAAAGAGCTCGGCAGCATCGTCGCGCAGGATTGCACGCCGGCGCAGATGATTCATTTCTGGAATCTCGGCACGCAAATGGCCCAGCCCGAGCTGCGCAAGGAACCCATCCGCATTTCCGTTTGGGAACGCGCCGCATTTCTGAATGGCCTGATCCTAGGCGCGAAAAAGAAAGGCGTGAAGCTCTCGGCCACCCATCCTGACGCGCATCCGCTGCGCAACTTCATTCCGCTCACCTCAAAGCTCACGCCCGCCGAAATCAAGGCAAAGTACGAGGCCAACAAACTGCCACCGGATGTGGTGGCGGACTTCACCATCAAGTCCACCCTGCGCTCCGCGCGCAACTCCGTCGAGGCCGGCATCTCCCTGCCGCGCCGTTTCGCCGCCATTGAGCTAATGGGCAACACCGACTTCGGTTTCGCCGGTGATGCCTTACTGCGCCTGCTGTTGCCGCGCGAAGATTTGGTGGACATCGCCCTGCGCACGCCCGATATCCAAGCCGCCGCCGTGCAGGCGCTCGGCAACCTCAACGACGCGAAAGTCAGCCAAGCCCTGTTGGCGCCCAAGGCGTGGGGCAGCTTCAGCCCCACCGTGCGCGAGGCTGTCCTCGGCATCATCACCCGCAGCGCCCTGCATCACCCCGTACTGATTGACGCCCTCGAGAAAGGTACCGTGCCCGTCCACGCCATCACACCCGCCCGCCGCAAAACCCTCGAGCGCCACAAGACCGCCGGCGCCCGCGCCAAGCAACTCTTCGCCAAACACACCGGCGGCGACCGCATGAAAGCTTTCGAAGCCGCCAAGCCGGTTTTGAAATTGAAAGGCGACGCCGCCAACGGCGCCAAGATTTTCACCCGCGCCTGCGCCACCTGCCATCGTCACGGCACGCAAGGCCACGCCGTCGGCCCCGACCTCACAGGCCTGCGCAACCAACCCGCCGAAGCCCTGCTGCTGCACATCATCGTGCCGAACAAGGAAGTTTACCCGCAGTACACAATGTACGAGGTGGACACCAACGAAACCGAAACCTTCGCCGGCCTCCTCGCCGCCGATACCCCGTTGCAAATCACCCTCAAGCTCCCGCTCGGTTTATCGAAGACCATCGCCCGCAAAGAAATCAAAGCCATCCGCGCCAGCACCATTTCGCTCATGCCCGACCTCCTCGAGAAAACGATGACCAAGCAGGAACTGGCCGACCTACTGGCATTCTTGAAAAAGTAATCCTTGGCGTCTTCGCGCCTTGGCGGTTTGTAAAATGACACCGGATATCATTGCGCCGGGCTACCTTTGAGCGCATATTGGCCAAGCAATTCCCACACGGCGAAAATCTTTTCGATATGCTTTTTGGAAAACGAATTTTTTTGATTCTCACGGCTCTCGTGACTTTGGCGCTCCCGGCTGCCGAGAAAAACATCGTCGTCATCATTGCCGATGACCTCAGCCCCACGATGGGTTGCTACGGCGACATGACGGCGATGACGCCGAACATCGACCGGCTGGCCGCTGACGGCACGCTGTTTCGCTACGCCTTCGCCACCACCGCCAGTTGCAGTGCCAGTCGCAGCGTGGTGCTCAGCGGACTGCACAATCACCGCAACGGCCACTACGGGCACTTGCACAGTTATCACAAATTCAGCAGCTTCCCGTGGGTGAAAACGCTGCCGGTACTGCTGGCCAAAGCCGGCTATCGCACCGCGCGCATCGGGAAACACCACAACGGGCCGGAGGAGGTGTACTTCTTTGAAACCAAAATCCCCGGCAACAGCCGGAGCACGGTGGAGATGGCCAATAATTGTGAGGAATTCATCAAGGCCGATTCTGACAAGCCGTTCTTTTTGTATTACGCCACCAGCGATCCGCACCGCGGCGGCGGCCGCGCCAATGAATTGGAGCATCAGCCGGACCGCTTCGGCAACAAGCCCAACAAGGGCGCGTATCCCGGTGTGGAGGAAGTGTTTTATGATCCAGCCAAGGTGACCGTGCCGCCGTTTCTGCCGGACACGCCCGAAACGCGCGCCGAGCTCGCGCAGTATTACCAAAGTACTTCGCGCGTGGACCAAGGACTTGGACGGCTGATGGAGATCCTCAAGAAAAACGGCAAATGGGACAACACGATCATCCTGTTTACGAGCGATCACGGCATGGCCTTTGCCGGCGGCAAGACGACCGTCTACGAAGGCGGCCTGCGAGTGCCGTTCCTCGTGCGCAACCCGTACCAAAAGGAACGCGGAAATACGAACAACGCGATGATCTCTTTCGTGGACATCGTGCCAACCCTGCTCGACTTCGCTGGCGGTTACGATGCGGAGACCGGCGCCGCCAAAGCCGAGCTGGCTACCATGCCCGCCGGGCGCCGCACCAAGAAGGGCCCGTACAAATTTCACGGCCGGTCGTTCCTGCCGATTCTCGCTGAGAAGAATCCCGAGGGCTGGGATCAAATCGGCGCGAGCCACACCTTCCACGAAATTCAAATGTACTACCCCATGCGCGTCATTCGCGACCGTAAGTACAAGCTCATCTGGAACATCGCCCACCCGCTGCCGTACCCCTTCGCCAGCGACCTCTGGGCAGCGCCGAGCTGGCAGGCGCAATGGAAAAAGGGCATGGATGCCCCCTACGGGAAACGAACCGTGCGCGAGTACATCCACCGGCCAAAATTCGAACTGTATGACATTAGCGCCGACCCCCACGAATCCAAAAACCTCGCTGCTGACCCCCAATTTGCCAAGGTCTTGGAAGAATACACGGCCAAGTTGAAGAAATTTCAGGAAGCTACTCAGGATCCATGGGTGTTGAAGTGGAAATACGAATAGGCGCGGGGTTGCCGGGGCGGCCGCCAGTTTGTTGCCTCCTTAAAGCCGGTTGTTTTATCGCTAACTTTCAACTATAAAGGGGCCGGAGGCATGGCCCAACCAAACACTGACACGTCCGCATTGCGTGAACGCATGCGCAAGATCATCCACGAGGCAGACACGCCTGCGGGCAAAGTGTTTGACGTGTCTTTGATCGTGGCCATTCTCGTCAGCGTGGTGGTGGTCATGCTCATCACCGTACCCGGCATGGCCCATTGGGAAAACACGCTAAATGGGGTGGAATGGGGGTTCACGATTTTGTTCACCGTGGAATACATACTGCGATTGTGGACCGTGGATGCCCCGGGCAGATATGCGCGGAGTTTTTTCGGCATCATTGATTTGCTAGCCATTTTACCGACCTATATTAGCGCAATCTACCCTGGGGCAGAATACCTGCTGGTCGTGCGCGCCTTGCGGGTATTGCGGATTTTCCGAATCTTAAAACTCGTTACGTACGTTCAAGGAGCGCGGGTGATCATGCGCGCACTTCGAGCCAGTCATGCAAAAATCACCGTGTTCCTACTGGCAGTAATTATCCTCGTGACCATCATCGGCGCGGTGATGTATCTGGTGGAAGGAGAGAACAATCCGCGGTTTGAAAGCATCCCCAAAAGCGTCTACTGGGCTATCGTGACGTTGACCACGGTGGGTTACGGCGACATTACGCCAAGCACCGCCCTGGGCCAATTCTTGGCGGCGATGGTTATGATAATGGGCTACAGCATCATTGCGGTGCCAACCGGGATTGTGTCTGCTGAGATTGCCAAGATCGACGGCCCCAATGCCCCTAACACCCGAGCCTGCCCCAACTGCGGTGTCGAGGGCCATCGCCTCGACGCCAAACACTGCCACGCCTGCGGCGAAACCTTGAACAAGGGAGACATCAAACAAGGATAGGCGTGATATTCAGGATCAATTCAAAAAAACAACCTGAATATCGTGGCAATCTCCGTTCATTTCTCACTTCGCTTGTTGCGCCCGTAATAGAGAAACCCATCCTCCGCGCCGACGAGCAAATCCGGCACGCCATCGCCGTTCCAATCGACCATCGTCGGGCTCGTGGTATGGCTGGAAATATTGCGTTTGAATAGGGTGCCTTGAAGCACAAGTCGGGTCATGCCTTCGCGGGAGCCAACGTTTTTCCACAGCTCGGCATTGGGGCTGTTGGCCAGAACGTCGAGACGACCGTCGCCGTCCCAGTCGACCACGCACAGTTTGCGCCGACCGCTGCCGCCGGCTGTGCGGGTGTTTAATCGAACATAGCCGGGCTTTTGGGTTTCGAAAATGCGTTGAGGCGCGTCGAGCACCAAGCGGCCATCGCGACGGGCACGCGGCAAGTGAGTGAGGTAGCCCTCGTGATCGAGCATGATCAGGTCGTTGAGGCCGTCTTTGTTCCAGTCCACCACCACCGGCGTGGTGCGCCATTGGGTGAGCAGTCCTTTGCCTTCGGGACGCATCCAGCCCCATTTAAGCGCAGGTTGGCCGCGCGGCCATTCGACTTCCACAGGTTGCGCGGCGGCAAGCTTGGGCGCTTTGCGTGTGCCGGTGTTGCGATACCAAACGACCTTGCCGAGGATGGAATTGACGACGAGATCGGGCAGCCCATCGTGATCCCAGTCGGCCACGGTCTGTGTGGTGTAACCCCACTTGCGTTCGCACGGTCCCTGAATCGATCCATTCGGCCCGGCCATGATGCGGAGGGTTTTGCCGCCAGCCTTTAGTAATTGCGGCGCGGCCCATTTGGGGCGTTCGACTTTCGGGCCGCTGAGGTTTTCGATGAAACCAATGTGGCCGGCGGTGTTGCCACAGATGATGTCCTCATCGCCGTCGCCGTCCCAATCGAAACCGACCGGCGTGGACAACGCGCCAAACTTCACCTCATCTGCCTCCTGCTGAAAATATACCGGCGGCAAAAACTGCGGTAGCCCATCGCGCACCTTGCCCGTGTGTTCCACGAGCGCCACACGGCCGTCTTCATCGCCGACGATCAGATCGATGTCGCCGTCGCCATCCCAATCCACCGCACTGGGCAGGATCATTTCCAGCTCCATTGTCAACACCTTGCCGCCATGCCTGAGCTTGCGGCCGGCGGCATACTTGGGCGCCTTGCGCGTGCCGGTGTTTTCAAAATAGGTAAAGCTGTCGACAAACTCGCCACAGAGCAGATCGAGATCGCCGTCGCCATCGAAGTCCGCGAAGTTGGGCGAGGGCCGGCCGTACACATCCACTGGCTTGCCGCCCGCCTGCACTTTGGCCGGCGCGGCATACTCGGGCTTGGCAGTCGTGCCCTTGTTGCGCATGAGGTACACGTAGCCGTGCAACGGGCCGTTGGTCCATTCACCCTTGGCGTTGTAGGCGTT
>DJHS01000012.1:0-9852 GCA_002433235.1 Verrucomicrobia bacterium UBA6614 | reverse complement strand
GGCAGTGACATGATCGGCGCCTATGATCCGGCCAATGGAAAAGAAATCTGGCGTGTAAATTACGACGGCTACTCGGTTGTTCCGCGACCCGTCGTCGGCCACGGCATGGTGTTCTTCAGCACTGGATTCGACCGCGCCAACGCCATGGCTGTGCAACTTGGCGGCAAGGGCGATGTAACCGAAACGCACGTGAAGTGGGTCCTCCCCAAAGGCGCGCCACACACACCCAGCATGGTGCTCACCGGCAACGAACTGTTCATGGTTTCCGACGGCGGAATTGCCAGTTGCGTGGATGCCAAGAGCGGCGAAGTGCACTGGAGCGAGCGCCTTGGCGGCGGCTGCTCCGCCTCGCCCATCCTTGCCAACGGCAAGCTTTATGTGGTCAACGAGGCCGGCACGGTCTACGTCGTGGACGCCGGAAAGGAATTCAAAGTGCTCTCCAAGAAAAGCCTGGGCGAACGATCGCTCGCTTCACCTGCTGTGGCGGACGGCGCGCTGTTCATCCGCACCACCGGACATCTCTGGCGCTTCCAGTAAATAATTTATATATACTTTTGACAAGTACATATTATGTATGTACTGTGTGTTTGTGCATATGAACACATTTGATATAGTTTCCGGCCAATCTACCCAAGAGCGCACCCGATTCGTGCGCCGAGCAGTAAAAAAAGCTGACAGAATTTCTAGAAATCTGGAAAAGATAATAGAACTTTCAGTTAGACAGAACTGTGATTGCCGTCAGGAAGATATCCAACGGATTTTCGAGTACATTGATAATTGCGTTAACTCCGCCAAGGCACATCTTCTGCCAGAACCGAAAGATTACCCAACAAGCAATGAAGCCGAGTAAAAACAGACAAAAATTTCTCCGCCTTGCAGAGAAACGGGTCAACAAGCTTGCCAAACAACTCATCCTGATCGGCAACCTGTCAAACAAGACAAATTATGCCTACCAGCCCGAAGAAGTGGCCGAGATATTTGATCACATTGAGAAATGTGTCTTGTCTGCCCGCAGGAGGTTTGAGGCAAATGCAGCCGGTGGCCAGCCCACGTTCTCCTTGAAGAGATCTGAAGGTATAAATTAAGATTAAAGTTCCATGCTTTGATAGCATGCTGCGATTTTCTCAATGGCAACCACAAATGAAGCCGTGCGCAAATCCTCCACCTCTTCGCGCGCCAAGTACACATCACGGATTTGATTGTAAGCTGAACGCATCGTGTCATCGAGTCCTGAGCGGACCAGATCCAATTCATCCGCCCCCTGCACCAAGCGCTTCTTGATGGAATCGGAAATTGTCTTCCCTGTTGCCTCCTCGATGGCATCGATCAAAGCATTACCCTTTGCCTCCTCATAGCGTCGTTCCATTCGACCAAAACGAATATGAGACAGGTTTTTAATCCACTCGAAATAAGAGACGGTCACTCCTCCTGCATTGAGATATGCATCGGGAATTACGGCAACCCCTTTTTGCCTTAAAACCTGATCCGCCGAGTATGTCACAGGCCCATTGGCAGCCTCAGCAATGACACGAGCCTGAATACGCTCGGCATTCTTTCTGGTAATCTGGCCCTCCATGGCTGCGGGAAGCAGCACGTCACAATCCATCTCCAACATTGCCGCCCCGTTCTCCTCGAATGCCTGTGCCCCCGGCGCCCCCTTGACGCCTCCTGTTTGCCGCTTGTGTTGATGCACAACCTCAATGTCAAATCCCTCCTCGTTCACAATTGCCCCATCGCGCTCCAAGATGGCTGTAATCTTCACCCCATCCTCTTCGGCAAGGAACTTTGCCGCATGATAGCCGACGTTGCCTAGCCCTTGGACCACGATCCTTTTGCCTTCCAAGCCACCCTCCAGTCCGGCACGTTTAACATCCTCACCATGCCTGAAAAATTCCCGAAGACCATATTGCACCCCCCGGCCAGTCGCCTCAGTACGCCCATGAATACCCCCCATGTTCACCGGCTTACCCGTGACACAGCCAAACCCATTAATGTCGTTGGGATATAACTGCTGATACTGGTCGACCATCCAGGCCATCTCACGTTCACCCGTCCCCATATCCGGTGCAGGCACATTCAATCCCGGGTTTATGAAACCCCGCTTGGCAAGTTCCTCGGTGAATCGGCGGGTAATGTGTTCCAACTCATCCTCCGTGTAATCTTTTGGGCGAATGCACAGAGCACCTTTTGAACCACCGAAAGGCACATCAACAATCGAGCACTTGTAGGTCATCAGCGCTGCGAGCGCCTCCACCTCATCCTGATTGGCAAAACTGGCATACCGAATTCCTCCCTTCACCGGCAAACGATGCTCACTGTGCACCGCGCGCCATCCCGTAAAAACCTGATAACCCTCTCGAATTTCTACTCCAAACTTCACTTGGTAAACCGCGTTGCAGGTTCGAATCTGCTCAGCCAAGCCGAGGGGCAGATCAAGGGTTGCAGCCGCGCGGTCGAACATTAAGTCGACGTTTTCGCGAAAATTTGGCTCGTGTGTGTCCTTCATGAATTTGGGTACAAGGTTTGCTTGATGCCCATCGAACAGGCATGAGATTCTCGCGCCACTGATGGTCCCTTCGTGCAACCGAACGAGTCGTACTGTCCGTGAGTAGCCTTCATGGGCGTCTCGATTTTGGCCCGACTCCGTGCGACCGTCGACTATAATATGATAACTATTTTGCAGTTTTCCCCATGAAACCCATTGAGGCACCAGATTCGCACAGAATTACGGCCGCCCAAGGTTGGCTCGAACTAGGCAACACCACTGAAGCTGCCAAGGAACTGGACTCCATCGCGGCCGAATTCCAGAGTCATCCTGATGCGCTTGAAATGCGGTGGACCGTTGAGTCCATACGAGGCAACTGGGAAAAATGCGTGCAGGTTGCCGACACGCTCACCCACAGCGCACCCGGCCGGTCCTCAGGATGGGTTCATCGCTCCTACGCCCTGCATGAACTGAACCGCACACAAGAAGCTTTTGAGCAACTCCTGCCAGCCATGGCAGTATTTCAGGACATCTGGGTCATCCCCTACAACCTAGCCTGTTATCAATGCCAACTGGGGAGCCAAGACACCGCCATGGACTACTACACACAGGCCTTTGAGATTGGGGGAGATTCCGTCAAGGATATGGCCCTGCGGGACAAGGATCTTTTGGCCCTACATGAGCAAATCGAGTCCCGCTGACCTCACTTGTCAGTCGGAGCGCCCTGACTTATCCATGCAACGATCTTTTTCTTCTCGTCGTCCGTTAACGGCTCCTCATCATCCGGAGGCATGGGGTCGTCCACATCCATGATGCGCAATACAAATTCACTCTCCTCAGGCTTGCCCGCGACATAGACCGGCTCACCATCCGCGCCCGCTGCCAGACCCTGCTCATCGCTGAGATCCAATTTGGCCTTGGTGGTTTCCTTCCCGTGACAAGAAACGCACTTAGCCTCAAGAATAGGCTTGATATCTCCGAAATAGCTAACCGACTCCATTCCACTTATATCAGGCAATGATACGTCGGTTGAACCACCGTCATCAGGCGGCGGTGGAGGGGTATTGCTGCTGGGATAACTTGAAGGCGTTAATGCAGCACCGGCTCCATCGCCCCCATCCCCTTTTAAAAACCCCGGCCATACATACAGTAGAACAAAGGCCAAGGCAGTCACTCCAATGGCGATCCCAGCAATCATCAAAATTTTTTTCTTCTTGGCGGTTCCCTCAGCCAAAGATTCTGCCTCAGCTGCTACTGTTTCCCCATCTGCCACGGGTTCCTCGTCCGGCTGAGCTTCAGGTTGAGCCGCAGCCGGCTGTTCCTCAACCGGTACGGCCATCGGCGCAAGCGCGCCCGGTATAATAACACCTTGAATCTGGTTTAGAGGCGTCCACTGCGCCAGTCCCTCAAAAAAAGCAAAATCCGTGGGTAACAATTGCCCGGTGGCCAATCCCTGATTGACTTGATCCAGAGTGAAAGGCCCAAACTGCTGGCCATCGCGATTGATGAAAATCTGCATTGGGTCGAGCTAGATAAACACAAACCAAGTTCAGCAATCAAGGTTTTCGCCCCTTACAGCGGCCAAAAATGAAGAATCAAGGGAGTTCCCATACCCACGATGATGATTTCAAGCGGTAGCCCCATTCTCCAATAATCACCAAACTTGTATCCGCCTGGCCCCAGAATCAGGGCGTTGCATTGATGCCCGATGGGGGTCAGAAAAGCACAGGAAGCCCCCACCGCCACCGCCATCAGGAATGGGTCCGGATTAACTCCCGAGTTTAAGGCAATACCCACCCCAATGGGGGCCATAATGAGCGCCGTAGCGGCATTGTTGATGACATCCGACAGGCACATGGTTAACGCCATGACAACAGCCACCAATACCCACTCGGGAATCCCGCCTGACAAATCAGCCACTGCAACCGCTATCAAGTCGGTGCATTCTGTATCTTGCAACGCTTTGCTGACCGGTATCATGGCCCCCAAGAGAACAATTATGGGCCAGTCGATTTCCCTGTATAAATCGCGCAATGGCAGGATTCCACTGAACAAATAAATGACAACCGCCCCCCAAAATGCCAGGACAGTGGGCAGCAAACCCATCATTCCCATGGTTATCGCACCACCAAAGATAAGCAACGAAGCTCCAATACGAGAAAACGTCCCGACCTGCACTTCGCGGCTTTGCAGGACCATTAAATTCAATCGTGTAATAAATTCCTCCAAGTTGGTTGCGCTGCCTTGGAGCAAAAGGACATCACCCACCCTAAATCGAGCCTTGCCCAAGCGTTTTCGGATGGGCTTGCCTTGGCGCGCAATAGCCATGAGGACGATGGAGTTGGATGTGCGTCGCCTCAAATACGCCCGGTCCCGGCCTTCCAATGGCGAATTTGCCGGCACTACCACCTCCATGAAAGTCGTGTCTTCAGCCTGCAACTCATCGATGCGCCGCCGCATATCCTTGGGAAGACGCAAATCATATTCATCCAGCACGGCACGCAACTCAACCGGGTCTGCCTTAACCAAGTAGGTGTTATCAGCCTGAACCAAGCTGGTCGGATTGGGGGAGACCACCTTGCCATCCTTGCGTATGAAACCGAAAATGGTCATCCGCTCCCCAACCTCGCCCTCAACCTCCTCGATGGTTTTGCCAACAAACTTACACTCGTTTGGGATTCGCACTTCTGTGATATATTCGTTGATCGCAAAAAGCGCATCCGTGCCGGGTTTTTTCAGGCCACCCTTCGGAATTAAACGCCAACCGACCAATACCACAAAGGCCACCCCCCCTAAGGCCACCAAGCCACCCACCGGGGCGAATTCAAACAAGCGGAACGGCTGTGCACCTTCCACGAGTTCCGCGCGCAGGCTGGAAATAATAATGTTCGGCGGAGTTCCGATCATCGTGACCATGCCGCCCAAAATGCTGGCAAATGCCAGAGGCATCAGCAACAGACCGGGCGAACGGTTTTGCTCCGCAGCCGATTTAAGCGCCACGGGCAGCATGAGTGCCAAGGCACCCACATTGTTCATGAAGGCGGACAAAACCGCCGCCACCACACAAAGGCTGAAAATATGGAGAGTTTGATTACCGGCAAACCTTGAGACCTGCCGTGCAATCAAATCCACCACGCCGGAGTTGCGCAACGCCCGGCTGATGATAAGCACGGCCGCAACGGTCATCACTGCCGGATGACCGAAACCATCCAATGCTTTTGATGGCTCCTCCAAGAGATTGGAAGGTTTTCCCGTCGCCTTCTCTAGGATCACATCGGCAATCGCCAAGGCAAAGAGTGCCGTAGCTGCCACCACGTCATACCGCCACCGATTCCACGCAAACATGCCAAAGGTGGCAATGATCAACGCAATGATGATGTATTGTTCTGCAGTCATTCCATCTCCACCCTGGGTGGGCAGGCCGCCGCCGACGGCGAATATTTTACCAGGAAGGCGAAATGAAAAAGGAAAATGGTACCCCGGGAGGGACTCGAACCCCCAACCAATTGGTTAAGAGCCAACTGCTCTACCATTGAGCTACCGAGGCATGAAGGCTTCCGCGCTTGTTTTTTCAGCCCCAAGGCCGTACATTAAAAACGGTGCCGGGAAGCAAATCGGCGGGATGATGATTCCAACGCTGGCCGTGAGCAAGCAAAAAGCGAGGGACATTGGGGGGAACCATGAAGGGCCAATCCATTTTATGCGGCATGATTGCCAGTCTGCTGTTCCTCGGCTGTGGTGAAGGGCAACCTGAACCTGTAGCACCCCTTCCCCCTCCTTCACTGCCCACGCAGACGCGACCAACTCCGCGCACACCTCCGGAATCTCCGCCAAACATACCTCCGGCCAAAACAACCATCCCCAAGCTGGCGAAGAAAATCCCCGAAACCACCAATCCTTCCCCCAAACAAAAGCCAGGTCAGGCAATGGCGGCGGCTGGCCGTTTTCATAGCCTATTAATCAAATCAGACGGCAGCCTGTGGGGCACCGGCGGCAATAAGCACGGACAACTGGGCGATGGGACTCTCAAAAACTGTGACCGTTTCAAGAAAATCGGTTTTGATCACGACTGGAGAACGGTTTCTGCGGGGGACATGCACAGCTTGGGAATCCGTAAGGACGGCAGTCTGTGGGGCTGGGGATTGAATCTAGCCGGCCAGCTTGGAAACGGAGGCACCAGCACCACTTCCAGACCAACGCGTGTTGGCACCGCCACGAACTGGGTGGCTGCGGCTGGTGGCTTGAACCACTCACTGGGATTGAAACGAGATGGCAGCCTATGGACCTGGGGAACTTTGCCAGGAGGTGGCGCTGGTGGTGTCGTTGCCCGCCATTTGTATCCTATCCGGGTTGGCTCGAGTCGTGATTGGAGAATAATCGCCTGCGGAGACCAACATTCGCTGGCCATCAAGAAAGACGGCAGCCTGTGGACTTGGGGCAACAATTTCTCCGGCCAGTTGGGGCTGGGGCATTTCGGCGCAGTGGTAACCCCCACCCGGCTGCCGGGCGGCGGCTGGATCGGAATTTCAGCCGGGCCAACCCATTCGCTGGCTTGGCAGAGAAATGGCCTGTTGTGGGCGTGGGGTGACAATTACCACGGACAGCTCGGTGTAGGTTTCAAGGGTTCTCAAAATCGGCCCGTAAATATTCCCGGCATCTGGATCCAAGCACTTGCCGGCGCTGAACATTCGCTGGCTTTAAGCAACAATGGCTCTCTCTGGGCTTGGGGCAGGAATGATGATGGGCAAAGGGGCGACCCCACCCTGCCAATGACCATCCGGCCCATTCAAATCGGAAAAATGCACAACTGGCGCCGAGTGGAAATAGGCGCGAAGCACAGCCTAGGATGGCGGACGGATGGAAGCCTCTGGGCATGGGGAGCTAACAATTCGGGCCAACTCGGCGATGGGACAGCCAACAAGCTGCTTCACCCCACTCGTATTGGGAATGCCCGATGGCAAACAGTCTCCGCGGGCTGGCATCATTCCCTAGGTATTCGCGAGGATGGCACATTGTGGACATGGGGACGGAATAATTTTGGTCAACTTGGCGATGCCACCTTAGCCAATCAACCAAGCCCCGTTCAGCCGAGAACAACAGGAAACTGGATCGAAGCCAGTTGCGGCGCTAATCATTCAGTCGCATTGAATGACAAGGGGACACTCGTTGCCTGGGGGCACAATCAATTCGGTCAACTGGGTGATGGCACCAGAGTTAATCGAAACTATCCCGTCACCATCAAGCCCGGCCAAAAATGGAAAACAGCGCGGGCAGGTCACAATAATTGCATGGCGTTGGCCGACAAAAATACCCTGTGGATTTGGGGAATCAATCTAGAGGGTCAATTTGGACAAGCATCAACCCCAAAACCAGACACACCGGCGCAACTTGGCATCGACAATGACTGGTGGAAATTTGAATCAGGCGGAGGCCATTGTGCCGCTTTAAAGACCGATGGCAGCCTCTGGACTTGGGGAGGCAACCAGGCGGGACAATGCGGTGACGGCAGCATCAGTGCCCGGCTTTTGTTACCGAAGCGAATTGGGAGTGACATAGACTGGATTCAAGCGCGGACGGGAACTGAAAACACCTGGCTACTTAAGCGCGACGGCTCTCTTTGGGCATTTGGTTCCGGAACAAGGTTTATTACCCGGAATGGTTCAGTCGATGCTAGGGTTCCCACAAAATCGGAAAAGTGGGGATTCAACTGGAAAAGCATATCAGCCCAAAGCACCCACATTGGCCTGATCCGTGACGACGACACTTTATGGATGCAGGGAGCCAATGACCAAGGTCAGCTTGGCAATGGCACCACGAAAAGCGCAAATGCCCCTGTTCAAGTCGGCGATGGTTTCGATTGGAAATTTGTCAGCGTTGGGCACCAGCACACGCTTGCGCTTAAAGATGACGGCAGCCTTTGGGCTTGGGGAAGTAATCAGTTTGGCCAATGTGGCGACGGGGCGCAACGCGCGGGCCCCAAGCTGATCTGGAATTCCACCAAGAAGTAAATGCAGCGGTTGGAACGCCCTACCGTTGATAAAGTGGAATATAGTGGTAAGGCATCGCCAGAATCATGGTGAAAACCGAGGTGCTAAAAATCGGCCCCACCCCACCACGGCCCACATTATCCCAGCGATACATGTCTCCCTGTCGCCTCGATTTCTTGAGAATGTCCTTCTTAATGGTGCCATACCACTTCGACCAGACGGCACCTCCCTGCATGTACTGCGCGGGCGCGGCATAAAAATTGCCGTAAACATACCATTCCTGATTTTCGTTGTAGTGATTCAACAAGTAACGTGAGCCACTCTTCACCCAGTCATCATCGTACAGCCCGCAAACCTGAAGCGAATAAATCGCAGCCGCAGTCCTAGCAAATCCAGGTGAACTGCCGGGCTGATAACTGAACCCACCAGAAGCCGGATTGAAGCACGCCTTGACATATTTAACGGCATTGTCCAACGACTTTTGGGGAACATCAATTCCAGAGTTTTTGGCGGCTCTCAGGGCGACACACTGCAGCACCGTAACGGAAATATCAGCATCCCTCTTAACCGGCCGATAACGCCATCCCCCTTGGCTGTTCTGACTAGCTACAATTCGGTTCACAACGGACTGAAGTTTTTTCCGGATATTCGGGTCTTTTGTCTGACCATACAACTCGGCCAAGGCAATTGTTGCCACGCCGTGCCCGTACATGTACTGACCTTGGGCATTCGCCCCGAAGATTCCCGTGTCCTCGTTGATGGTCTTGAGCAGATAGTTCATACCCAAGGTGACCACCTTGCCATATTTCCCCTCACCGGGAAGATTACCGGCCGCCATGAACGCCATGAGTGTATAGCCAGTCATCGCAATTGGATAACGTGATTCCTCCCGACTTGTGCCCCAGTAACCGACATCCTTGTCCTTGGGGTCGATCCGTTGTTGCTGTGCGAGCCACTTGAGTGACCCTTCGATCACCCGCTCCGTTTGTGCGTCCACCTTAACCTTGTCCGCTCCCGGCGGGGTTGTTTTCCCTGCGCTCGGTTCGGCAGCCCATGTTGTTACGTTTAACGCAACAACCAAGCTGATGGCGGCCAATCTATATCCGGCTAAACTCACTCTCACAGCTATTTCTTTCGCTCAGAGATGTTGATGAGAAACTGGCGGACCAGCGGGCCATACTCTTCCGGATAACGCTCCGCAATGGATTGCATCACTTTGCGACGTTCGCGATCCGGCAGGCTGAGGAATCCACTCTTCCCAGAAATGAATTTGTTCAGGGGATCGTTTCCGTCCTGCCCACTGCGCCGACCTTCATCACCGTTGCCCTTGGAGTCCGGATTGGTCTGACCATCCTTGCCCTGACCTTGGCCCTGACCTTG
>DJHS01000021.1:0-13974 GCA_002433235.1 Verrucomicrobia bacterium UBA6614 | reverse complement strand
CGGCCAAGTCTTGCCGGAGGTGTGCTGATAATCGGCATTGTTGCTGGTGTACACGATCAACGTGTTGTCCATCATCGTGCCGCTGCCCTCGGGAACACTCTCGAGTTCCTGCATGAGCTTCACGAGCATGCGACTGTTGTATTGGCGAATCTTAATCCAGATCGGGTTGTTCGGCTGCTTCATGTGGCCGAGGTTATGGCCCTGCTGCTCCACGCCGACGCCCTTCCACGAGCCGAAAATCTCGCCGCGTCCTGAGCCGATGGTGAGCACGCTGGTGATGCCGGATTTGAGCGCCGAGATGCCGAGATCCAACAGGCGATCATGCCAGTCGGTTTCAAATTCCGGATTGGCATAGCCCTCATCCACCTCCGGTGCAAACCGCCGCAGATGACTGGACACCTTGCCGAGCCGTTCGCGCAGGCCGTTGATGTCGCCAAAGCCGCGCACGTACTGGCCGTAGCGCTGCTTGTCCGCGCCCGGCAACGCCCCACCCTTGGCCGCTGCCAATTGCTCAATGCGATCGAACATGCTCGATTGCGCCTCGTGCCGCTTGCGAATCGCCCCCGCCGAAATGCCGCCAAAGAGCATTTGGTACAGGTGATTCGGATTCGAGTGCATGAAGATCGGTTGGCCCGCGCCACTGGCCGAGAGATTCGCCACAGTTGGTTTGGCCTTCATGTTCTCCAGCGAATCCATGCCGATGCAAAGATGCGGCAGCAACGTCTGCGGCAACACCTTGCTCAGCGTGTAATCAATCGTCGGCCCACTCGGTGGCACGCCGTCGCTGCCACGGTAACCGCCCAACGCGCCAAAGAACGCACTGTGCGACGGGCTGGTGTGAACCCCATGCAAACCGTTGATGATATGCAGCCGCTCCTTGTAAGGCTCCAGCGCCTGAATCGGTTCCGGCAGCTTCGCCTTAGCCAACGAACCGCTGCTCTTCATGCCAGCCGGAATTGCCGTCAGCGGATCAAACCCTTGATTCTGCATAAAGAAAATCACCCGCTTGGGCGCCCCCTTCTTTGCAGCCTGCGCCACATTGGGCAGCATCGGGCCTGCCACCGCAGCAGCGGCGAGGCCCTTGAGAACATTTCGGCGATTGAGCATGTTTTCGTTCATGTCGGTAATAATTGTAGAGTTCGACCTCATCTGAGTCGAACAAATTCAAATGGCACATTCCTGCTTGCGGTGTATCCCATTTGTGGTACATTTGCCGCATGAGCAAAAGCGCGATGGTGCGGGCCCGAGTGGAGCCGGAGTTGAAAGACACGGCTGAAACCATTTTTCAGGACTTGGGTTTGAATGCCACCCAAGCGATCACGATGTTTTACAAGCAGGTTGAGCTGCGTGGCGGACTGCCTTTTGAAGTAGCGATCCCCACCGCCACCACCAAGCGCACCTTCGATGCGACCGATGCCGGGCGCGACGTCGTGGTGTGTGATGATGCCGAAGATATGTTTAAGCAACTGGGGGTGTGATGTTCACGCCGGTTTACACACGGCAATTTGAAAAGGACCTCAAGCGGTGTCTTCGGCGGGGCAAAGACCCCGAGAAATTCAAGACCATCGCCCGTACGCTGCTTGCCGGCGAATCGCTCGACGCCCTCCACCGCGACCACAAACTAATCGGAAATTACACCGGCCGTCGCGAATGCCACATCGAATCAGACTGGCTGCTCATTTACAAAATAGACGAGGCCCAACTCACCTTGGAACGCACCGGCACGCATTCGGACTTGTTCAAAAAATAACCCCTCCGCGTGAGATCAATTCCGCATCCAGATCAATTCTTTCCACGGCGGCGTGTCATTTTTCTGCACCGGACCCGGCGAGCTACGGCCGTTGCGGACGATGGAGGTCAGCTTTGCCACTAGGCGTGCGGCGATGTCGGGGTGCTTGGCAATCACGTTGTTTGTTTCACCGGGATCTTTGGACAAATCATACAGCTCACGCTTGCCGCGTCCGGCGGTTTCCATCACCAGTTTCCAATTGCGCTCACGCAAGGCAAACCGGCCCTGCATCCCGTGATGCACCATGGCCACGCGCGGTGCCACGCTGTCCTCGCGGGCGCCCTTGAGCACGGCATAAAAACTGAGGCTGTCCTCGCCCGCATTGGCCGGCAGCCGTTGTCCGGTCATGTGCGCGAAGGTCGCCAGCAGGTCGGTTTGGCAAACGGGCTGATTCCATTTCGAGCCCGCCTTGACCACGGCCGGCCAGCGGATGATGAAGGGCACGCGATGACCGCCCTCGTAAATTGAGCGTTTGCCCTCGCGATAAATGCCGTTGCTGTGATGGCCAAAGCGCTTGATGCGTTCACGCCAGGTGGTTTCCGGGCCATTGTCGCTGGTGAAAATCACCATCGTGTTCTTGGCGAGCTTTTCGTCATCGAGCCATTTTAAAATCCGGCCGAGATGATGATCGGTCTCGATCATGAACTCGCCATACGCCCCTGCCTTGCCCTGCCCGCGGAAATTTTTCGGCGGTATCACCGGCTTATGCGGCGAGGTGTACGGCAGGTAGAGGAAGAACGGTTTGCCTGCCCGCGCCGCTTCCGCCCGGCCATCGAGCCACTTGAGCGATTGCGTGGTAAACCGGTCGAGGCATTCGATGTCGACAAAGTCCGGCGCTACTTCAAGGTCGTTCTTGGTGGGGTTTTTCGGCGGCACTTTCGCGTAGGGCGGCTTGATGCGATAATCGCTGATCGCAATCGCGTTCGGTTTCTTGGCCGTGAATTGAGTTGGCGGCACCTTCGCGAATCTCCCTTCAAACCACGCCAGAACGCCGTAGTTCATCGAGGCGGGGATACCCCAGAAATAATCGAAGCCCTTGTCCAACGGCATGCCCTTCACCGGCTGCGTCCAATCGCGCTGGCCCCACGTGCCGGGGAAATCCATCCCCAAATGCCATTTGCCCACCATCGCCGTCGCATACCCCTGCCCGCGCAAAAATGACGCCAACGTCATGCGCCCATCGGCGATCAGGCATTTGCCCTCTGCGCCCATCACCCCGCGCTTGAGCGTCGTGCGCCACGCGTACCGTCCCGTGAGCAGCCCGTACCGCGACGGCGTGCACACCGTGTCCGAGCAATGCCCGTCGGTGAAGGTCATTCCCTCACGCGCCAACCGATCCAAGTGCGGCGTCTTGAATTTCGATTGCGGATTCAGGCAGGACGCATCGCCGTAGCCCATGTCATCGACGTACACGAGAATGATGTTCGGCTTTTCAGCCAGAATTGTGAAGGCGGTGAAGAGGAGTGTGGTCAGGGTTTTCATTTTATATATCACGCGGAGCCGCGGAGGCGCAGAGAAAAAATGGGACGAGGTGGAACTCGTCCCTCCCGCGCGTAATGGGAGGGGCAAGTTCCACCTTGCCCCAATTCTGGTTTCCCTCCGCGTCTCCGCGCCTCTGCGTGAGAATTATCCATTAATCAACTCCACTGCCTCAGCCGTCAGCTTTGTCGTTGCTTCCCAATCACCCGCTTGCACCATCCAACTGCCGCCGCAGGCCAACACGCTCGGCAATGCCAAATAATCAGCCAAGTTGCCGGCATGAATGCCGCCGGTCGGAATGAATCGCACCCCCCCATACGGCCCGCTGAAGGCCTTTAAGGTCTTCACGCCGCCCAAGGTCTCGGCCGGGAAAAATTTAACAATTTCAAAGCCATGCTCCAGCGCGAGTTCCATATCCGTTGGCGTGGCAATACCGGGGAATACCGGCACCTCGTGATCCTGACACCACGCCACTGTGCGTGGATTGAATCCCGGTGTGACCACGAACTTTGCGCCCGCCTCCACCGCAGCCTCAGCTTGTTCAGCGCTATGCACCGTGCCGGCGCCGAGCAGAAAATCTTCGCGATCGGCCAACACCCGAATGGCGTCCAGCGCCGCATCGGTGCGCAGGGTGATTTCCGCGCACGGCAAACCGCCCGCGCACAAGGCGCCAGCCAACGGCTCCGCATCCTCCGCGCGCTCCAGAGCCACTACCGGGATCAGCTTCAACGATTCCAGACGATCAATCATTTTGTGATGCCGTAAAACTTCCGTGCTGTACCTTCGAAGATCGCGTGAGCCTCGTCGGTACTTAACGGTCCCAGCACCTCGGTCAACGCGCCATGTACCTGCTCGTAGCTCCCGGCCAGTTCGCACACCGGCCAGTCACTGCCATACATACACCGCTCCGGTCCGAACACCTCCAACGCGGCTTCGACATACGGCTTGAGATCGGCCGGCTTCCAGTTCGCCCAATCGGCCTCGGTGATCATGCCCGAGAGTTTGCAGTAAATATTTTCGTGCCGTGCGGCGGCTTTGAGTTGCGGCAGCCAGTCATCGATCGATTGATCTTTAATGCGCGGCTTGGCAAGGTGATCGATCACCATTGGCAGCTCCGGCAACTCGCGTCCGAGTTGATCGGCATGCTTCAGGTGCTTCACGTAAAACAACAGATCAAACGGCACGCCGTGTTTCTCCAGCACCTTGAGGCCGCGCAGGATTTCCGGGCGCACAATGAAATCATCATCCGGCTCATCCTGAGTGATGTGGCGGATGCCGACAAACTTCGGGTGCTCCTTGAACTCCAGGAGCTGCTCCTCGCATGCCTCGCTGGCGAGATCCACCCAGCCAACCACGCCCACCAGCCAGTCGTGCTCCTCGGCCATGCCTAGCACCCAACGGTTTTCCTCCACGTTGTGCTGAGTCTGCACAAAGATGCTCTCAGCCATGTCCGTGGCATCGAGGTGCGGACGCAGATCGGCCGGCAGAAAACCCCGATTAATGGCCTCGTGCTGCGGTGCCTTCAGCCAGTCGTAATCGAACGGCTTGTCCAGTTGCCAAAAATGTTGATGGGCGTCGATCATGTTATCGGTCGGTATTGTTGTTTTGGGGTCCGTGCAAATGTTTCCCTTCGCGGGCGGCCTTCAGGGCTTCGGGCGTATCCACCGCTCGCCCGGGGTCACCCTGCCCAGCCATCCAACGATCCAGTTCCGCGCTCAGGATGCTGAGCCGCCCCGCATGCGCCCGCGTGAGGGCGAGGTTGGTTAGTTCGTAGGGATCCTTCTCTGTGTGATACAACTCCTCGGCCGGCCGGCGCATGTAGCGTTTTACCAGTTGATAGGTTTTCGGATTCGTCCATGCCTCGCGCAGCCACGTGGGCCAGTAGGGATTCTTCAAGACCGCATCACCCTTCCCGCCCATCAGATGTTTTTCAATGTACAACTCGTCGGGACGCAGATTGCGAATGTAGCGGTACGTGCCATCGCTCACGCTGCGAATGGGGTACGCGGGACCTTCGGGGAGATTATTGTGAATGCCGTAGACAAACTTACGATGCGTTTGCGCCTGGCCCTTTAGCACCTCCAGAAAACTGGTGCCATCGTATTGGTGCCGGACCGGACTGCCGCCGGCAGCCGAAAGCAAGGTCGGCAAAATATCCGCGTATTGCACCAGCGCATCGGTCCGTTTGCCGGCCGGCGTGTGCCCCGGCCAACGCGCCACCAGCGCGGTGTGCAGGCCGGTGTTCCAGTTTGTCCATTTGCAGCCGGGAAATTGCGAACCTTGCTCGGAGGTAAATAACACCAGCGTGTCCCGCGCTTTGCCGGTCTTTTCCAACGCGGTGAGAATCTCGCCCACCTGCCCGTCCATATAAGTGATCTCCGCGAGGTACTTGGAAAAATCAATCCGCGTACGCGGAGTGTCAGCGATGTTTGCCGGTAGCTTGAGTTGCTTGGGCGGATACTGCGAGGCATCGCCCATCACCCACGGCACATGCGGCTCCACCAACGCCACCACCAGACAAAACGGCCCTTTGCCTTCGCTCATGAACTGCGTGATGCCCGCCACGTCATGCGCGCGCGTGGGATTACGGACACAGTTTGGATCAAACCCTTCCACGGATTGAAACGGAAACACTGACTGCGGCTTCACATGGCCCTTACCCGCAAGCCCCACGCGATAGCCCAGTGCCCCGAGATGATGCGGCATGCTCGTTAAACCCGGTCGACTGGCCGAGTGGTTCCACGCACAGCCATTGCGTAGCGCGTACATCGCGGTAAACAACTCCGCCCGGCTCGGCTGACACATCGCCTCACCGAGGTATGCGCGGTTGAAGGTCAATCCGCTGGCTGCCAACCGATTGATGTTCGGGGTTTTGGCGTTTTGACCACCGTACAACGGCAAATCGTTGTACGTGCAATCATCAGCCATGATGATCAGGAAGTTCGGCTGCTCCTTCGCGAACGCCCCCAAGCCCATCAAGAACGCGACCAGAATGGTTAAAAAAAGTTTGTTCATTCTTCTTCAGATTCTAATTGGTAGCTTGCCTTCGCTCCCTTTTTTTCAAGGAGTTCTACGATTCCAATTTCTCCCGGAGACAAAGTTTGAGTTAAAGGTTGATAGGCGATCGCCACGTCTAGTGGTGTTCTGTATGCGCGCACAGTCCTAAGGGCATTTACATCTGCTCCTTTAACGAGTAGAAGCTCCACAATTCTCTTCCATCCCCTTACGTCGGCATCCCACGCGAGGTGTGCATAGCCATTCCCTGCTGCCGAATGCAATGGCGTACCTCCATCTGCATCCTTCGCATTCACATTCGCACCATTCTTAATCAGTAGTTCGACAACTGGCACGTGACCTTTTGCCGCAGCAAGATGCAAAGGGGTCTCCCCTCTTGCATCCGTCGCGTCATCTTTTAAATTCACGTTCGCGCCATTCTTAATCAGTAATTCAACAACTGGCCGGTGACCTTCTTCAGCAGCATAATGCAGAGGAGTTCTCTTCCATCCGTCACGAGCATTTACATCCTTTCCAGCATTCAGATGCTGTTTAACGATTTTGACTTTCCCGAGTTGAGAAGCATTATGAATATCAATACTTGGGCCACAGCCCAGCAATAGACCGGCTATCAGGCTTAGAAATATGTTGTTCATTTCTTCAACTGGCCGGATGTGTCCTTGCGAAAGTTCAGTTCTTTGAGCGTGTCCTTTACCGGGCTCAAGTGGCGCCCTTTGAGGCGCTCGGTGTTCTTGGCGATGTCGAACCACTTTGCGGCCATGGCCTTCACGCGCGCGGGATGCTTGGCGGCGAGGTCGTTCAGTTCCGTCCGATCTTCATCGATATTGTACAACTCCCATCTGCCGAGCTTCGCAGACACCAGCTTCCATGGGCCCTGCCGCAAGGCGCGGTCGGTGCCGAAGTGAAAGTACAGTGTCTCGTGTCCCTCGCGCTCCTTGCCCTGAAGGATCGGCAACAAGCTTTTGCCCATCAACGGATCGACTTTGCGTTCGCCCACGCGCCGGGGATATTTCGCGCCAGCCACGTCAATGAATGTCGCCATGAAATCAATGAGGTGCCCCGGTTGATGCGTGATGCTGCCGGGCTCAGCCTTCAGGCCCGCTGGCCAATGAGCAATCATCGGCGAGCTGATGCCGCCCTCGTGCTGGTTCTGTTTATAGAGACGAAACGGCGTATTGCCTGCGTGCGCCCAGCTGGCATCGTAGGTCCAGTAAGAGTCGGCATCCCACGGCTTTAGGCTACGCCCGCGAGTACGCTCAAACGGGCACGCGCCGTTATCAGCGCAAAACAGAAACAGCGTGTTCTCCCATTGGCCCTTCGCCTTGAGTTTGGCGACGATGCGGCCGATCTCGGCATCCATCACCTCCACCATCGCCGCAAACACCTCCATGCGGTCGGCCTCCCATTGGCGCTCGGCCGCGCTCAGACTTTTCCACGCGGGGATGTGCGCCGGGCGCGGGCTGAGCTTGGTTTTCTTCGGAATGATGCCGAGCTTGAGCTGCTTGGCGTAACGCGTGCGGCGCAGCGCATCCCAGCCGCCGTCGTAAGCGCCGTCCCATTTCTTCACGTCCGCCTCCGGCGCTTGCAGCGGATAATGCGGCGCGTTGAAGGCGACGTAGAGCAGGAACGGATCATCCTTCGCCGTCACCTCATCAAGAAACTGAAGCGCAAAATCGCCCATCGCGTGCGTGGTGTAAAACCGGCGCCCGTTCAACTCCGCCGGCACCTTGTACGGTTCGCCGTTGAACCGAAACGTATTATCGCCCGTGAAAAAATTGCACGCACCGGAGAGATGGCCCCAGGAGCGTTGGAACCCGAAATCCGTCGGCTGCTTGCTCAAGTGCCATTTGCCGACCATCGATGTGGAATAGCCCGCCTTGCCCAGCACCTCCGCAATCGTCGCCCCGCGACTGAGGCTCCCGCTGCCCGCCTGGTCGCAATACAGCCCCGTCAGCAAACTCACGCGCGACGAGTGGCACTTGGCTGTGTTGTAGAATTGCGAAAACCGCAGCCCCTTCGCCGCCAGCGCATCTAGATGCGGCGTGCGAATCTCCGCCCCGTAACAGCCGAGATCCGCAAAGCCCAAATCATCGGCCATGATGAGCACGATGTTCGGCCTGTTCGCAGCAATCGCATCCAACGACCACAGCGCCGCCAGCAAAAGAAGAAAGCGTTTCATCCGGGAAGTTTTCCCGCAGACCGAGGCGTTGGTCAATGCTGTGGAAAAGAGATAGCCCGCGAACGATGTCAGTTAAACCGGATTTACCCGCGCCACGAGCTTGTCTCGCTCCAAGGCTATCACACGGAAATCATAATCCACCTGAAGCCCATGCCAAAACTGATCCGACTGCCCAAAAAATGCCCCGAACCGGATCGACATCCTCGGCGTGATCGATCGCCGCCCCAGCACGATCTCATTCACCGCCCGAGGCGCCACCCCAATGGCCCGCGCCATGGCATTTTGCGAAATCCCCTTCGGCTTGAGGTACTCCTCGAGCAAAATCTCACCCGGTGTAATGTGCGTTCCGGCCGGCAACATATTCACATCGCATAACGTTATGCGTTATATTTCAACCACTTTTATTCCAATGCGCTTGATGCCAGATCGTTTGCGGAATAGGGTCGTGGCGTGAAACGAACTTATTTGGCCATTTCAATAATTGCTTCGCTCGGATGTGGAAAGAAAGATCCGAATCCAATTCCAATGCCGCCGAATGAGTCAGACGAAGGAATGGCTGAAACTGAAATGCCGTGGCCAAAGACTCCGAAAACGCCGCCCGTTTATTTTGAAAATTCTCTGGGCATGAAATTTGTGTCCGTCCCGGGAACTGAAGTTCAATTTTCCATATGGGAAACTCGAGTGAAAGACTATGAGGAATTTGCATCTGAGAATGAAGGCGTCAACGGAAAGTGGAAACGGCCGGAACCTCTATTCCCCGAATTCAAGCAGACCCCCATGCGTCCGGTCGTGGGTGTTAGTTGGAACGATGCAAAGGCGTTTTGTGAGTGGTTAACAAACAATGAAATCAGCGCTGGCAAGATCAAACATGGGCAAGTATATCGCCTTCCAACCGACGCTGAATGGAGCATGGCAGTTGGCTTGAAAAACGAGTTGGGAAATACACCAGAGGAAAAGGACTCCGTTGTTAAAGATGTTTATCCGTGGGGGAATTTTTGGCCGGCACCAAATGGCGCGGGCAATTATTCTGGGAAGCGGGACAAATTTGAATTCACCGCGCCAGTGGGCACCTTCCCCGCCAACGAGTATGGCATCCACGATTTGGGCGGAAATGTGATCGAATGGTGTCAGGACAAGTACGCGCCCGATGCAGACAATCGTGTTGCCCGAGGCGCATCATTTGAGTTCTTCCACAAGGGCGAGCGGCTGTCATCTTGCCGTGACAGTCGCGAAGAAAATTTCCGTCATTACACGCACGGATTCCGTTGTGTCTTGACGAAAAGTCCCGAGAAATAAATCAACCGCTTCCCTGCCGCACACGCGATCGCCTTCCTTCAAAACGCCCGGAGTTTACAGCCGGGGCGGAAACTGGTAGACACCTCGTCCCTCCCGAGGGAATCCCATGTCAAACGCCACGATCATTTACACGAAAACCGATGAGGCACCAGCGCTGGCGACGCAGTCGCTGCTGCCGATCCTGCGCGCGTTCACGAAGAGTTCCGGCATTGAGTTCGAGCTGAAGGATATCTCGCTGGCCGGGCGCATACTCGCCAATTTCCCCGAGAGCCTGACCGAGGAACAGCGGATTCCGGACGCGCTCACTGAACTAGGCGAGCTGGCCAAGACGCCGGAGGCGAATATCATCAAGCTGCCCAACATCAGCGCCTCCATCCCGCAACTCGTGGCGGCGATTGAGGAGCTTCAGGCTAATGGGTTCGCGGTACCGGACTTTCCGGAGGAACCGCAGAATGATGAAGAGAAAGATATCCGCGCGCGATACGCGAAGGTGTTGGGCAGCGCGGTGAATCCGGTTTTGCGTGAGGGCAATTCCGATCGGCGCGTGGCCGCGCCGGTGAAGGCTTACGCACAAAAGAACCCGCACTCGATGGGCGCGTGGTCGGCCGATTCCAAGAGCCACGTGGCGCACATGGACGGCGGCGATTTTTACGGCAGCGAACAATCGCACGTGATGGCCGCGGCCGGCGCGGTGCGCATTGAACTGGAGGGCGACGGCGAGACGACGGTGCTCAAGGATGGCTTGGCGTTGCTCGAAGGCGAGGTGATCGATGCCGGCGTGATGAGCGCCAAGGCGTTGCGTGAGTTTATGGCGCGCGAGGTGGCCGAGGCCCGCGAACAGGGCGTTCTCTTTTCGCTGCACATGAAGGCCACGATGATGAAGGTGAGCGATCCGATCATCTTCGGCCATTGCGTGAGCGTGTTTTACGCGCCCGTGCTGGAGAAGCACGCAGCGGCGCTGGAGTCGATTGGCTTCGAGCCGAACAACGGCATCGGCGATCTGTACGCCAAGCTCGATGAACTGCCCGCCGATCAACAGGCCGCCATCAAGGCGGACATCGATGCGCTGTACACCGAGCGGCCGGCGCTGGCGATGGTCGATTCCGATCGCGGCATCACCAATCTGCACGTGCCGAGCGATATCATCATCGATGCCTCGATGCCCGCGATGATCCGCACCTCCGGCCGCATGTGGGGGCCGGACGGCCAGCCTTGCGACACCAAGGCGGTGATCCCCGATCGCAGCTACGCCGGCGTGTATCGCGAGACCATCGATTTCTGCAAGGCCAACGGCGCGTTCGATGTCACCACGATGGGTAATGTGTCCAACGTCGGTCTCATGGCCAAGAAGGCGCAGGAATACGGCTCGCACGACAAGACATTTGAGATCCCGCGCGCCGGCGCCGTGCGCGTGGTGGATGCCGACGGCAACACGCTGCTCAGTCACGCGGTGGAAGCCGGCGACATCTGGCGCATGTGCCAGACGAAGGACGTGGCCATTCGCGACTGGGTGAAGCTCGCCGTCACCCGCGCGCGCGCCACCGGCGCCAAGGCGATTTTCTGGCTGGACGAAAACCGTGCGCACGATCGCAACCTCATCGCCAAGGTGAACGAGTACCTGCCCGCACACGACACGGAAGGGCTCGACATCGAAATCCTGTCGCCAGTCGAGGCCACCAAGGTCACCTGCCAACGCTGCAAAGACGGGCTGGATTCGGTGTCCGTCACCGGAAACGTGTTGCGCGATTACCTCACCGACCTGTTCCCCATCCTCGAACTCGGCACCAGCGCCAAGATGCTTTCCATCGTGCCGCTGCTTGCCGGCGGCGGCCTGTTCGAGACCGGCGCGGGCGGCTCCGCGCCCAAACACGTGCAGCAGTTCAACGCCGAGAACCATCTGCGGTGGGATTCGCTCGGTGAATTCCTCGCCATCGCCGTCTCCCTCGAAGACCTCGGCACCAAGACCGACAACGCAAAGGCGCTCGTCCTTTCCAAAACGATGAACGACGCCATCGGCCGGTTCCTGGACGAAAACAAATCTCCCTCCCGCAAGGCCGGCGAACTCGACAACCGCGGCAGCCATTTCTACCTCGCCCTCTACTGGGCCCAAGCTCTCGCCACACCGACTGACGATCCCGACCTCGCCGCCCAATTCGCCCCCTGCGCCACCACCCTCGCTGAAAACGAAACCGTCATCGTCGAGGAACTCAATGCCGTCCAAGGTCAACCGGTGGACATCGGCGGCTACTACCAACCGAACGAGGAAAAAGCTGCCGCCGCCATGCGGCCGTGCACGGTGTTTAATGAGGCGCTGGCGGTACTGAATTAGAAACCGGCAACGGCGCCAGATCCGGCTCCACGAACCGAATCTTGGCATCCGGATGTTGCCGACGTTCAGGCGAGTAGAACAGTCGTAGTGCGTGTTTGCTCATCAGTTGCGGATGCGCTTCACAAAAGGCGTCCGCATTGGCCGCAGGCATCAATTCTGTGTACGCATCCATCGTGACACGAATGAGCTGAAGAAAGGCGTGCGTGGTGGTTTCGTTGTAGCCTTCCAAAGGCCCTTCAGGTTTACCCAAACGTGCGTTGATGACCGGAAGTGTTTCCCCCAGGCTGGCCAAGGCTTCATCAAAGCTGTGTGCTTGCAACAGTAAAAAGCCCAGCTTTACATGTGTGCGATGGTCGAGTTGCGCTTCTGAAAGTGCGCACTGCTTGTATGCCGCCAGCAACTCCGCATCGGTCATGGCTTGGCATGTTCGCGACGAGGGCGCTTGGGGCGGCCCTTCTTTTTCGGCTTCTCAATCTTGTCGTATTCCGTAGGCAATGTGGCAGCCCATGCGGCGGCTTGCCGTTGCAACAAATGCGCCAGCTTCGGTTGTTCATCCACAAGATTTCGCGATTCCGCCGGATCCTTGGCCAGGTCGTACAGCTGCAATCCACCGGCCTGCTTGCGGTTGGCATGAAACTTCCAGTCGCCGGCGCGGAGGCTGACCATGCCGCCGGGAGAGCTGTTGCGCCAAAACAACGGTGTCTTGCGCGTGCGCTTGGCTCCCAGCCAGATGTCCGACACATCCTCCCCGTCCAACTTGGTGGCAGTGTTTTTTGTGCCGGTAATTTTGCAGAGCGTTGGCAGCCAATCCATGAACGAAATCACGGAGGTGGAGTTGACGCGCCCGGCGGGCACTTGGCCGGGCCAGCGGATAATGAACGGTGTGCGCACGCCGCCCTCCCATTGCGTGTGTTTACCGCCCCGGAACGGCCCGGGCGAACCGAGCATGTTACGGGCAAACTCAATGCGATCGGGACTCTTGTTCCTCTCGTTGGTCAACACCACGGGCGCGGGGCCGTGATCGCTGGAGAAAACCACGATTGTACTTTCGCGCATACCGAGATCATCCACCGTTTTCAGCAGTCGCCCGATGCCCAAATCCATGCTGTACACATCAGCCAAATAATGCCGCATGCCGACATTGATGTCGCCGCCCAGTTCACGGCACTGGGCAAATTTGGTTTTCATTTCGGGCCCAAAATCGGAAGCATCCACTTTCACGTTGGCAAATCGGGGGGCAAATTTCGGCAACGGCTTCACCGGGAAATGGGTAATGTGCCCCCAAACATTCAAGTAAAGGGGCTTTCCCTTTCCGGCATTTGCCTTCAGGAAAGCAATGGCACCATCCACGAGATGCGCATCGCGACCGCGGTTGGATTTGGTGTTCCGGACCTCTTTGCCATGATCGTTGATCACATCAATACCATAGGTGCCCGGCTCGGTTTCCGGGCCGATATGCCATTTGCCAAAATGTCCCGTGCGATAGCCATTCCGTTTGAGCAGCTCGGTGATGGTCACGGCATCGCCAAATCCGTGACTGGCCATGTATTTGGCAAACCGCGCCGGATGCCGACCCGTCATCGCGCCCGTGCGGCTCGGACAACAAGTGACGCCGGTGACATAGGCCTGGGTAAAGCGGGTACCATCCTTCGCGAGTTGATCCAGCACGGGCGTTTGTGCGTAGGGATGCCCATAGCAGCCAAGATCGCCATAGCCGAGATCATCGGCGAAAATGAAAATGATGTTCGGCTTGTCAGCGGCCAACAGGCCACCGGCGAACGCCAGCCAAATCAGGATGGAACGAATCATTTCGCCGCAGCCTTGAGGGCTTTTTGGATGAGGGCTTTGGTTTGCAGTGAGCCCTCGATGGGGTCGACGCCGTGGCCC
>DJHS01000046.1:0-19777 GCA_002433235.1 Verrucomicrobia bacterium UBA6614 | reverse complement strand
TTGCCGCCTTCACCGGGCTTGCCGCCTTCACCATTTTCCTCTGGCTTCTCCAGTAACTCGTCGAGTTCTTTGTTTTTGTCTTCGAGTTCGTTGCCTGCTTCCTGGGCGGCCTTGCGAGCGTCAGCGGGTTTGTCACCTTCCTTGGCTTGGGCCATCTTTTCGCCCACCTTCCGGGTCTCCTCGCCGACCTTCTCGACCTTCTCCCCGTTTTGCTCACCCAGTCTCTTTTGATGGCGTCCCGCCCGAGCTGCCTTGGCCCCGGCTTGTTCAACCTTGTTGGCCAAGTCATTCTGTTTTTCGGCTGGGCTGCCTTTCTTACCGCCACCCTGGCATTGTTGGCAAAGCCCCTTGGCGGCTTGAGCAGCCTGCTCGGCTTCCTTTTGGGTTTCCTCGGCGGCCTGTTTTTGCTCCGGCTTTTCGGCCTGAGCTGCGGCTTGCTCGGCTTTCTCGGCGGCTCGTTCCAACTCCTGTGCTGCCAGTTCCAAATCCTTGGCAGCTTCGTCCAGTTTCTCTTGGGTTTCTTTTTCTCCCCCGGCTTTCTGTGCTTCGGTTGCTTTTTTTGCCGCCTTCTCCAAAGCCTCTTTGGCCTCCTGCAAATCGTCCTTGGCACCAGCTTCGGCTGCTTCATTCTTTTTCTCGATCTCGGGAACTTGGTTTGCCAGTTCCTCGGCTTTCTTGGCGATGTCGCCAGCCTTCTCTCCCGCATCCTTTTCTTGCTCTGCATTGTCAGGCTGCGCAGGTTTTCCGCTCTTCTCCGCGAGGTCTTGGGCTTTTTGGGCGGCCTCGCGGGCTTCCTTTTCGGCCTTGGCGGCGGATTGTTTTTCGCCATCCGCAGCGCCTTCCTTCTTCTGTGCCTCGGCAGCCTTGTCCGCGGCCTTATTCAATTGTTCCGCGGCCTTGTCTAATTCCTTGGCAGCTTCATTCATTTTTTCGGCGGCATTTTCCTGCGCCTTTGAGTCGGCTGCTTGGGCAGCTTCCTCGGCTGCTGCCTGAGCATTTTCAGTAGCCTTCTCCAAGGCTTTTTTGGCCTCGTTTAACTCCTTGTCAGCCTCTGCATTGCCGTCTTGGGCTTCCTTTCGAATCTCAGGCACTTTCTTGTCCGCCATCTCACGGGCCTGCTCGGCGATTTTTTCCGCCTTCGTTTGAAACTCGTTGGCCCCGGGTTTGTTGTCCTCAGCGTCCTTGGCGGCCTCGGCGGCTTTGCGGGCTTTTTCAACCGCTTTCTCGGCTTGCTGTTGGGCTTGTTCTGCGGCGGCCTTTTCGTCGGGATTGTTGTTCTTGGCGGCGGCGTCCTTGGCCATGGCGGCGGCCTTTTCGAGATTGTTCGCGGCTTTCTCGAGATCGCTAACGGCGTTTTCAATGGACTTCTTTTGTTCAGGGGTGGGTTCGTCTTCTTGGGCCGCGGCTTTTTCCGCCTGGGCCGCGGCCTTTTCCAGATTTTCCCTGGCTTGGTTGAGTTCTTCTTGGGCCTCGGCCTTGCCCTTCTCAGCGTTTTCCTGGATGGGTGGGATTTCGTTCTTGGCAATTTCGCGCGCGACATCGGTGAGATTGCCGATGGGGTCGAATCGGCCGGCCAAGTCTTTTTGTTCCCGCGCGGCTTTTTCGATGTCTTGCTTGGCTTCGTCGGCGGTCTGGTTGGCGATGTTCTCCAGTTCCTCCCTCATGTTGGCGTCGTTTTTGAGCGCATTTTCAAGGTCTTTTAAGGCGTCCTCAGGCTTCTTGGCAGCCAGCTCCATCAATTTCTCGAGCTGGCCAAACTGTTCATGCATGTCCTTCTTGATGCCCAGGTTCTCCTCGGCTTGCCGCAGCTTTTCACGGGTCTCGGCGATGGCCTCGGGATCGCCGGCTTCCAGATTGTCAAAATGCTGGGCCAACAAGTCGAGTGCCTCGGCAATTTTGCCCTGCTGCTCAGCGGCTTTCTCCAAGGATTGCTTTTGCGCGGGGGCATTCTTGGCTTCGATGCCTTTCTCGAGCGCCTCGTGGGCGGCTTCGGCGGGCTTGCGGATCATTTCCCGTCCGGCATCCGCATCTCGCGCCCTTTCACGGCCGTCCTTGGTGGTCATGTTTTGCGCATTGGCGTCGCGCTGTAGTGCCTTCTCGATCCGCTCCAGCCGGCTGTCCAGTTGCGTCTGTTCATTGGCCAACTGTTTCACCGCGTCCGCCTGCGGTTGGTTGCGTTCACCCACCTGCATGGCCTTGCTGGAGGTTTGTCCCTGCAATTGGCGGAATTTGTCCGCGAGTTTCCGCAATTGGCCGGGCAGCTTGGGCGCGGCGACCTGCAGGGCGCGCCGGGCGTTCTCGAAGTCGCTCCGTGAGGATTCGCGGGCTTTTCGCACATCCTCATTCAACTTGTTGAGCTTGTCGTCAACAGCCTTGGGGGCGCGGTCCGCGGCCGTGGCTGAAAAAGTTAAAAACACCGCTGCACACAAGACGGCGGTGAACCGGAGTTGCCTGGGAGATCCGATCATGTTCATGCCTAGTTCAATATCGTTCACTTTTGGTTTTCTTCAACCCCAAAAATACCGCCTTTTGATTTTCGCTCATTCATCTCCAAGGTGACATCGCGGGAAGCCTCGCTGCCGCGGGCGTTGTCAATCAAGTCCACCGCCAAGTCGCCCAGCCCGGCCTCGCGCATGGCGGGAGGCAGACGCCGGAACAACTCGCGCTGCCAATCCCAGTCGCGTGCACGGAGTGTGTTGATGTCCGTGGCGCGCCTTTCCCAGCGCTCATGTTGGGCCAGCGCCTTGAGGCTGAGTTCCAACTCGGTAAGTTCATGCGAAAGAACCAGTGATTCCAACGCTTTACCCAACGGGCCGACTACCTTTAGCTGGTCGCCGGGAGGATCATCGATTTCATCCAGATTTTCGAGTCCATTGGCGGCATCGGCCAGGTCTTTTAGGAACAAATGATCCGAGTCCGGCCGTGTTCCTTCCAGCGCCGTGCGTTTGCGCAACAGCTTGATGGCGGTGTTCCACTGGTGGCGAACTCTGGCGCGGTTTAAAGGGTTGTCGGTATTGACCAGTTCGGTGAGGGAGTCATGCAAATCGGCGACGGGCACGGTTGGTGGACCCACGACGGATTCCAGTTCACGGCGGGCCTTGGCGGCTTCATCAAATTGGTTTCGTGCGGCAGGGCGTACCATCTCGGCGACTTGGGCTACTTGATCCTGCATGGCCTCGGATGGGGCAAGCAGGGCCTGTGTGGGTGGGATGGCCTGTGCGAGGGACTGAAGGGTTTCGCTGGCTGCCTTCAAATCAGCGTGCGCCGTGCGAAATTTCGCCGTGACATTCTTCGGAAATCGGGGGGCGGCATTGGTGAGGAGTTGGCTGACGGCAAGCACTTCCTGCAGGGCGGCGTTTTGACGCCGAGCCAGGCGTTTCCAGACATCGGGATCCTTGCCTTCATCTGCGCGGGCAACGCGGTTCATGAGGCGCTGGGCGTGGGTGAGATAGTCGGTATGGTCAAGCAGCACGGCGGCTTCGTCGGCGGCGAGTTGACAGCGGGCGGCGTCTTCCAGAAGGCTGGCGGATTGGTCGAGTTGAGTGATGGCGGCGGAGACGAGCTCGGCGCGGACGGGGCGGTGTTTGGCGGGATCAGCAGGAAGGGCGGGGAGATGAAGCTTGAGCGCCTCATACCAGTCCAGCCGCATGCGGGCGACGGTCGCGCCGAGCAGGGCCAACTCGGCGGCATCGCGGCCGGCACGGCTCTTGGCGATGGCGCGAAGGAGTGCCTGGTCGGCCGCGGCGAGGCTGGAGGAGAGCTTGGGTTGGACGTCATTGAAGTCATCGCTGGCCTTGCGCAAGTCGCCGAGGGCACCGTCGCGAGCCTTTTGCTCGAGATTACCGGGGATGATGGCGCGGACTGCGGTGACTGCCTCGCGCAGGGCGGTGGCGGCCTTGAGTGCATCGCGCTTGGGCTGGAGTGCATCGATGCGGGCGGTGTCGAACACGGCCGATTGAACGGCAATGGCCAGTGTGCCGGTATGGTTTGTCTGTCCCTTGACGTCCACGGCCGCAAGCCGGGTGAGCACGCGATCGCCAGGGCGAGCATCCAGTTTTAACAGGTCAAGGGGCAGGCGAATGCTGGCGTTGGCTTCTGGGAGGTTGGGAAGCTGAACAACGTTGGTGGCCCAGGAAGCGTTGCGATCAGATCCTTCAACGCGAATGAGTTGGTGGATTGTTTTCAGGTTTACGTCGTCACTGGCGTCGGCCTCGAGGACAAGGATGTCCTCGGGTTGTCGGCTGATATCGCTCTCGGGCGCAGTGATGGTGATTTCAGGAAGAGCGTCGGGAATCGCTTCGATGGGATACTGGTCATCCTCGCGATTGGGTCGTCCGCCCTGAGCGACAAGCTTGATGAGATAAAGCCCGTTAGTGACGGCATTAAAAGTGGCGGCGCGGATGGCAGGTTTGGTGGGATCGGGGGGCAGTAGTTCCACGAGGTTGGTTATGTGAGGGAACTGTACCTCCAGCTTGGCGGATTCCACGGGCTGGTTCAACTCGATGGTAAGATCAACATCAGAACCCTGAAGCACTTCGACTTGCCCGGCTTCATTTTCAATGACCTTTGGAGGCAAGCCGGCATAAGAGGGGAAGATGTATTTTTTTGTGAAGGCCAGAATCTGCGGTGGTTCTTGGGCTGTGGCGCTGAACCAGTGGGTGGTATGGCGGTCGGCATGGAAGCGGAACCTCATTTCGCGGGATTCCATCTTGACGCTGGAAACAAAGCGTGAGGTGCCATTGCTGTCGGGATCATTGTTCATGATGACCTGGCGGATGTTGCCCTCGCCATCATCGGTCTCCAGGTAGGGGTTTTCGTGGAGAACAATGTTGCGTACCTCGATGAGCACTGGCAGCCGTTCGCCCAATGGGGCACGCATGTTGGCATGGTCGGCGGGGTCGATCAGCGTAATATTGCGGCTGGCGGCACTGCCAATGTTGACCCACCACGGGGCGGCCACCCTCAACAGGCGCGCTCGGCTGGCGGGAATGGCCCCGATGATTCCAATAATGAGTGCCAGCACAAAGGCCGCCGTCAACCAGCGGCCAATGAGGTTGAAAGGCAGAAGTGTGGGCACGCGAACCTGGCTCATCCGCTGGGCGACATTCTCCTGCAACAGTTCACGGAAGACCGTGGAATCGTATCCCTGCCCCTCGGCGACATTGCTCAACTCCACGGCGGCCAGCAGATTGTCGCGGAGATTGGGATCGGCTTTTTCCATGAGGGTGGCGAGGCCGCGTTCATCGGGCACGCGCAGGGGGCGCCACAGGCAGGTAATGGCAAAGGTGAGAAGCACGAACCCATAAACCGAACTGGCGGTCCATGCGCGTGCGTTTTCATCGAGCGCCAAGGCGAGGTCGGTGGCGATCATCAGGAGAATGGCGGACAGCGCCGCGACCAGTGTGAGGGCGAGGCCGCGCCCCAAAAGCAGCAGCCTCCATCGACCGCGAAAGGCCGCGAGTTGGCGGCGAATAGCGGGATCGATGTGAGTTTCCATCACTTGGTTTTATAGCAGCCCGGCGGCCTTGCGCAGTGTCCACTCGAGGGTGAGCAGGACGATCAGGGGCAAAAACACCCAGAAGCTTTGCCAAAGTTTGCGTTCGTCGATGATCTCGCCGCTGGTGCTGTGCGGCCGAAGGTTTTCGACCAACTGGGCGAGGTCTTCCTCGGCATAATATTTCCCGCCGGAATCCGCGGCCATCAGCCGCAACAATTTGTCATTGCAATGGAGGACGCCCATCTCGCCTGTTGGGATGGAGGCGACGGTGAATTTGGTTCGCGCCTTCAACAGATCCTGAGGGACGCCCGGTACAATTGGGACCACCTCATATTCACCGCCATCCAACGATGGCGTGATACCGCGGTACATGGCGGAATTGAAATCCGGCTCCAAGGGTAGGCGCATCAAGGGTTCGCCGTTGCGCATAATCATGACGGCGGGCTTTAAATCCGCCTGCCGGAGGCGTTCCATGGCGGCGGGATCGCGCAGACGCATGCGGATTCGAACCTGTTCTTTGACCTCGTAGCTGGGTTCCCCAGAGTCTAGCTTGACGAAGCGGTCGGAGACGGCAAAGGGTTCCTCCATAATCCACTTGGCGGCTTGCTTCCAGAAGCGCTCGTGATGGCGGTCGGCCACCTCGTAGCGCCAGCGCCAAGTTTCATCGATGCAGGAATATAAAACGCGGCCTGCGCCATAACGACGAAAAACCATCGCGGGGGCGCGCCGGTTGCCTTCCACTACTTCCAGGATAATCTCCGCGCCCTCCAACTTGTTAACCAGCGAAACGCGGCGTGGCCCCATGAGGCCATTCCACACGTCCACATTGGCGGCGGGGTCGGACATCAACTGGACTGCAGGTTGCTCGCTTAATGGCCGGAGCTTCAGGTCCAAGCTGCGAAAATCCGATGCGCCTGTCCAGCGCACGGGGAACAATGGGCCGATGGGCGACTCGCGGAAGTTAACGAGCCGTTCCATGTGGCCGTCGATAAAGATGACGCCGCCGCCATTGAACTGGACAAAGTCGCGAATCCACTGGAGTTCCTCGGGATGAAACATCTGTGGCGCAACATCACCGATGATGATGAGTTGGTGGGCGAACAAGGCCTCGCGCGTGGCGGGAAATTGTCCGGGGCCATTGCCGCGCGGACCGAGGCCTTGCCGGCCGCTGGAATCGGCCACCACGGAGCGGACTTTCCAGCGCTCATCACGGTCAAACAGAGCGTAGAGGTAGCGCTGTTCCCAGCGTGGGCGTCCGTCGACCATCAACATCTTGAATTCTTCCGTGACCACGTTTACGCGCAGCACGGATTGGTTGTTCTCCTCGTCAATCTCGCCTTCCACAGGTGTCAGGCGGACATTGAATTCCAACGGCAGATTGGAGTACTGTAGGTCGTTGTTTTGCAGTTGCTTCTGTTCCTCTACAATGGACTCGATAGGGAACCGAAAGGGAATGTTGCGGCGGCCTGCCTCCGTGGTTACGAGGTCCTGCTCCACTAGTGTTCGGCCGTTGTGCTCGATAATCATGCGGAATGGCTTGCCCGGGGGCATGCCATCACTGATGACCACCTCGCCGGAGACGATGGTGTTGGGGAACACCTTGCCCGGCGCGGCGACCTTCAGGATAGCCAGGTCGCGCGGCATGCGGGTGGTGCCCATGCCGACGATGTGCATCTCCACGCCGCGGTTGCCGAGGCGGCGGGCAAAGTCACGCGCGCGCGGCTCGGCGTTGTGTTGGCCATCGGAAAACAAGATCACGAATTTTTGGGTGGATGATGGCAGGCCGAGGTTGATACCGGCCGCTTCCTCGGCATCCGCGATGACGTGTTTGTCAACACCCGTGACCAAGTCGGTAATGAAATTGTTGGTGATGGTTTGCTCCACGCCCAGGGATGCGGGCACACGCACCTTTTCACCTTCGGCGTTGAGGACTTCGGGATGCCACACCAGTCTACGGTCGTTTTCCTGCAGGGCGGCGAGGTCCGTGTCATGCTCGTCCGCGAGTTGCTCGAACACGCTTTCATCGCCACTGAGCAGGGCCTGTTGGAGGCGTTGCCAGCGTGGGGTGGTGTCGAATCGCTTCAGTGCGGCAACGACGGCGGGATCCGTTGCATTGCGGTCAGGGTCGGCTTCCAGCCAGCCGAGTTGCTCCATGATCCGCAGCTTGCGGTCGGTGTCCATTTGCTCGTCGGCCACGGTCATGCTCGCGGAGGCATCAGTGAAAACCATCACGCGCGTAGTGGTGCCCACGGGCGTACGGGTGACCAGCACGGGGCCGGTCATGGTGCCCATCAACAAGAGAACAGCGAGTACGCGGAGCAGTGGCAATACCCAGAGCATCCAGCCCGCCCGCCCGCGCAGGTCGCGCCGGTATAGCCACCACGAGAGTCCGGCGAAGACCGCGCCCAAGCCCAGCGCCACGGGCAGGGTCAAGTCGCCCGCGAAATGCAGCTCCGGTTGGCCGGGGTTGCTCGGCTGGGCCGCGGCCAGCATCAGGCTTTCTCCCGAGTCATCCATTGTTGCAGTATAAGCTCGCCAAGGCACAAAATCAACACGGACCATAGCAGCCATTTCCAAATGTCCAGCACGCTGGCGCGGTCATTCTCGGCTCCCTTGTAGTCCTCCAGCGAGTCAACCACCTGTACGTCCAAATCCTCGGCCAGTTTTTCAATCTCGGATTCCTCCAAGGGTGTGAGGTCGCTTTCCGCACGGTCGGTGTTCACGACATAATGTTCCACAGTGTTATCCGGCCGTCGCAGCACGTAAAGCCCCGGTCGTTGGGTGTCTTCAAAACGCACTGTGCCACGCGCGCCATTGGCGGCAATCTTCAGGTGATGTTTTTCCCCTGCGCGCCCCTGCAGCTTGACTGTCAGGGCATCTACCTCCTCGGGGCGGTAATAGGCCAGAACCGCCTCCTGTCCCACCTCTTCCGGCGGGAAATGCGCCACCACCGGCTGGCCGCTGGAGAGGTTGCGTTCCGGCGCCACCGATGAGGCGAGGTAGACCACCAATTGCTGCATCAACGGCACGTAATATTCGCGTAGGATGCCCTGCAGCCATTCCTCATCGCAAGTGGTGGTGCACAACAGCACGCGGCCGTCATCCACCTTGCGTTCCACCAGATACAGGTCGCCGGTCGAGAGCCGTGCCATTTCGCTGTAGGGCGGGTCATCGGGTTGCTCCACCAGCGTCATCCACTGGTGAATTTCCGAGGTGATGGTCGAACGGCCGGTGAACATCTCCAGTGCGGCGTGTTCAAATGGTCGGCTGCTGTCCACCGTGGCGTAAGGTGTAGGTTCGCCCTCGCGGTTTCTGACCTCCTTCAGCGGCGCCGGAATGAGGCCCATCGGTGCGAGGTGTTGATTATACCAATCCACGTCCACTTGGTCGCCCATGAACCACAATACGCCTCCGCCTTGCTTGACATAGTCAGTGAGGGCTTCGAGTTGGCCGCCCTTGCCTTCTGTCAGCCGCGGTACGTTGGCCATCACCACCACATGGGCGTCCTTGGCGGCGTCCGCATCAAAATCCTCCGCGGCCACGACACGCACATCAAACAGGTCTGTCATGCCCGGGTATTTCACCTCCCGGAATGGCTGAAGCGCGATCCGCAGGAAATCCGATTCGCCTTTGAAGTCGATCCTGCCCGCCAAGGATTCCTTGCTGGGTTCGCCATCTACCACCAGCACGGGCACGTTGTCCCACACCTTGACGCTGGCGAGGTACGAATTGTCAGCGCGCAGCTTGTCTTGATCGGCCACCACTTCCACCACATGTGTGCCCGGCTTTTCAAAGCTGTGCTTGAAGGGCTCACCCTGACCGGTCACTGCCACGTCTTTTTGTCCCTTACCCAACTCCGCCACGGATCCGCGAGGGCCGGTAGGCTGGCCGTCCACACGGAATGTCACCGGTAAATCCTGCCGGTCCTTTCTGCTGAAATTTTGCAATACCGCCCGCACCTGCAATTCCTGCTTGGGCGCGAGGGGGAGCCTAGGGTATTCCAGCGACATCACGGCTAGGTTATCTTTCTCCCCCTTGCCAGCGCGGAGCAGGGTTACGCGCGGTGGGTTCTGGCCCATGCGCATGTCTTTCAGGTTTTCCTTTAATGCGGCTATTCTGTTGCTGCCCCAACTGACCTTTTGGAAATCCGTCACCACCACTACCTCGCGTTGGCCGTGCGCCATCTTGCCCGGCGCCATCAGATTTGCGACTGACCGGAATGCTTCTGGCGGGTCTGCCATGCCGTAGCCCGCTTTCATTTCCTTCAAGTCATCCGCCACGTTGTCGAGGATCGTTCGAGGTTTGGAATACACCGGGCCGCCTGGCATACGGATGACTTGTACATCCGATCCTTTGCGCAGTTCCCCAACCAGTTGCAGCGCCAGCTTACGTCCCTTGTCGAAGGGCTTGCCGCTGGCATCCTCATATTCCAGCGAATAGCTGTCGTCCATTACCAAGGCAACCGACAATTCGCGGTCACCCCATTGGAAGCGTCCTTTGCCGTCGAATGTGGCCAATTGCCAAATCACCCAGCCAGGCAGCGCGAAGATGACAACGCAAAAAAGCCATGCCACCATCGGTGCCCGGCTGCGGGCTAGGGCCATGATGGTGGCCAGTGCCAGCCCGGCGAAAACGGCGACGATGACCCAGTCCCACGCAGATTTGGTCCCGAGGATTTGGGGCTGTGCTAGGCAGGCCGCAAGCAGCAGCGGGATCATCATCCGTAGCAGCATGAGAAACCAGTTCTCCAGCCGGAGGCGGCGTTTCTGCACCTTGTTGGTCGTGTCGAGCAGGTGCATCGCGCCCCACTGCAGGGTGCGGTAGCGGTTCTTGTTGAACAGGTGGATTAGCACAGGGATTGAGACCGCTGCGGTGCCCCAGAGCAGGATGCCGTTCAGAAAGGTCATGCGGCCACCCGGTTGCGCCGGTTCATATACCCGGCCAGTGCCTTGTCAAAGGGTTCATCGGTGCGCATGGGCACCAGTTCCACGCGGTTCTTGCGACAGCCCAGCCGCAGTTCCTCCTCGAATCGGCGGAAGTTCTCAAGGTAAGCCGCACGGTAGCTCAGCGGATCGACCTTGCGGAATTGTGAGCCGTTTTCCAGTGACTGGAATCGTGTCCAATCCCGGAAAGGAAACTCCACCTCGTCGGGGTCGAGGATGTGGAAGAAAATCACCTCGTGCATCGCTGAGCGGAAATGGGCGAGGGCCTTCAACAGTTCCGGCGTGTCGCCAAAGCCATCGGAGAGAATCATCACCAGTCCGCGTCGTCCCATGCGGGGTGCGAGGGAATGGAACACTTGGCCAAGGCTGGTCTCGTTCCCGGGAGCGGAGGCGACCATCGCCTCAAGCATGCGGCGCAGATGGCCGTCATTGGAGCGTGGTGGGATGTACTGGCGCAGCTTGGTGTCGAAGGAAATCATCCCCACGCTGTCACGCTGTTGCAACAGCAGGTAGGCCAGTGCGGCTGCGAGGCGGACGGCATAAGTGTGCTTGTTGATCCGGCCCTCGCCGCCGTAGCCCATCGAGCCGCTGGAATCCAGCAGCAGCGTGGCGCGCAAGTTGGTTTCCTCCTCGTATTCGCGCACGTAATAACGGTCGGACTTGGCGTAGACCTTCCAGTCTACCCGGCGGATTTCATCTCCCTGCACATACTCGCGGTGCTGGGCGAACTCGATGCTCACGCCTTTCTGCGGTGAGCGGTGGATGCCGGTGATGAAACCCTCCACCACCTGCTTGGCCAGCACTTGAAGGTACTTGATGGAGGTCAGTTCGCCCGGCTTCAGGTAGTCCGTGATGTGCGCCATGAATGTTTGCCCAGTGGCGTCAGGCTTTGCCCACCGGGATTGATTCGTCGGCCTGGGCACGTGGCACCTGTTCGATCAGCTTGGTGATGATCTGGTCGACGGAAATGTTTTCCGCTTCCGCATGAAATGTCCGCAGGATGCGGTGCCGCAGCACGGGGTGCGCCAGTGCCGTAATGTCATCGATGGTCACGTGGAAACGCCCGCGCAACACCGCACGCACCTTGCCGCCAAGAATCAACTGCTGGCACGCGCGAGGGCCGGGTCCCCACGAGATGTATTCCTTGGCCAAATCCAGCGCCTCCGCGTCATCGGGCCGCGCATGGCGCACGAGGTCGAGCACGTAGTTGGTCACATGATCCGGCACGGGAACCTTGCGGACCAGTTGTTGGCACCGAATGATTTCGCGGCCGGTAATCACCGGCTTCACCTCGGCGGTGAAGGCGCCCGTTGTGCGCGCGATGATCTCCCGCTCCTCGCCTTTGCGTGGGTAGTCCACGTTGATCTTGAACATGAACCGATCCCGCTGCGCCTCGGGCAACGGGTAGGTTCCCTCCTGCTCGACAGGGTTCTGTGTGGCCAACACGAAGAACGGCTCGTCCAGCGGGTAGGTCTTTCCACCGACGGTTACGGAGTGTTCCTGCATGGCCTCGAGCAACGCCGCCTGCGTCTTGGGGGGGCTACGGTTGATTTCATCCGCCAGCACCATCTGCGCGAAAATCGGTCCCCGCATGAACACCAGACTGCGCCGGCCCTCGGGGTCATCCTGAATCACCTCTGTGCCCGTGATGTCCGCCGGCATCAGATCCGGCGTGAACTGCACGCGTTTAAAGGAAAGGTCGAGTGCCTCCGAGAGGCTCTTGATCATGTAGGTCTTCGCCAGCCCTGGCACACCCTCTAGCAGTGCATGGCTGCGGGCAAAGATGGCGATGCAAATCTGTTCGATGGCTTCCTGCTGGCCGACAATCGCCTTGCCCACCTCCTGAGTCATCCGCTTGTGGGCGTCGGACATCAGCTTGGCCATGGCTCCGTCGTCCATGCCCGTATCCTTGTCAAAGGCTGAGGGCTTCGAGCCGCGCGACTGCGAGACGTCGGCCGTGATCTTGGGGACGATTAAAAGCGTGTTGCACTGCGGGCACTTGATCTGCGCGCCGGCCGCCGAGGCGTCCACCGTCAGGTCCATCGAGCACGCCGGGCATTTGATGACAATATCCATGACAAGCCTTAACAATAAGGTCGCCCAATTCTAGCGGAATGCAACCCGCGTTGTCCAACCCGCAGCCGTTATTTAATCGGCTCCAGCGTGAACGGGTCGCGCAGCGGCAGGTCGGTCAACGGGCCCTTCGAGAGGGTCTCCAGTTTAATCGGATGATCGGGGTGGCCCTTGAGGATTTCCTGCTTGTTGCCGGTGATGAGGATGACGACCTTGGCGGGGTCGAGGTACTTCTTGGCCACGCGCTGGACGTCGGCCTTGGTCACGGCGGCGACCTTGGCGCGGTAGTTTTTAAAGTAGGCCGGGTCGGTCTTGGCGCGACCGGTGAATTCCTCGCCGGCGAAGGTGCCCGCCACCTGCCCCTTGGTCGCGAACGCCTGCGGGAAGGTCTGGATGAAGCTGTTCTTGGCCGTCGCCATCTCCTTGTCGGTCACGCCCTCGGCGGCGATCTTGCGCAGTTCCTCCAGCACGATCGAGGTGGCGTAGAGTACGGTGCGGCTCTTGCTCTGGAAGCCGGCCACGAAGGTGCGCGGGAAATAGGTGCCGCCGGGAAAGACGCTGTACGCGCTGTACGCCAGGCCCTCGTCGGAGCGCACGCGGTTGGTGATGCGGCTGGTGAATCCGCCGCCGCCGAGGATGTCGTTCATCACCTGGATGGCGTAGTAGTCCGGGTTGTCGCGCGTGATGCCATTGAGCAGGATGGTGACGCGGCCCTGGTTCACGTCCTTGTTCACGAAATAAATGCCGGCCTTGGCGAAGGTCTTGTTGGTGGGGATGGCCCGCGCCGCCTTGCCTTTAAAGGGCCACTTGGCAAAGAGCTTCTCCAGCCGCGCCGTCATGTCCGCGCGCTCGAAATCGCCGCTGACGGCCACCACGAAGTTGGCGGGATGAAACCAGTCGCGATGAAATGACTTTAAATCATTCTGCGTCAGCGACTCGATGCTCGCCTTGGTGGGCAGCCAGTTGCGGAAGAAGTGCTCGCCGTAACCCAGCCGCAGCAGGTTGCGGCCCTCCAGCCCGCGCGAGTCGTCGTTGCGCTGCTTCATGCCCGAGAGCTGCTGCGTTTTAAACAGATCCAGCCGGTCCTGCTGAAAGCGCGGTTCCGTCAGCACCTCGCGCAAAATCGCCATGCCCTCGTCGAGGTCCTTCGAGAGCAGGTTCAGGCTCACGCTGCCCGAGTTCTCGCCCACGCTCGAGCCCAGCCGCGCCGCCAGGAACGCCAGCCGCTCCTGCAGCGCCTCCGCCGTGCGCCCCTTCGTGCCCGCGCTGGCCAGCAGCCCGCCGGCCGCCGCGGCCAGTCCTTCCTTGCCGCGCGGCACCACGTACTTGCCCGTGCGCACGCTGATGGAAATCGTTACCAACGGCAGCTCCGTGCTCGGCACGATATACGCCACCGGCCCGCCCTTCAGCTTCACGCGGTAATCCGCGCCCACCGGCGGCTCGTACTTCAATGGCGGAAACTTCAGCTTCTCCGGCCGATCCGGAATCTCCGCCGCCACCACCGGCAGCACAAACGCCGCCGCCAAGCCAATCGTTAAAACCCGTTTCATAAAATGTTCTCCCTCGTGCTGCCGGCATCTTGCCGGCAGAAAATCGTTGGCAACCCCTGCCGGCAAGATGCCGGCAGCACATTCATTTTTTCTCTAGTTCCGAGATCCGTTTCTTCAGCGCGTTCACCACCACTTTCATCAACGGCGGCGCCTTGGCCCCCGCCTGCGCCAGCCGCGCCTCCAGCCCCATCAACTGCATTTTCAGCTTTGCCGCGTCCTTCTCCGCATTAATGGAGCCGATGATCTTGCGCGCCGTCGCCTTCTGTTCCGCGGTCAGCCCCGCCAGCAGCGGGTCGCCGCCGCCCGTGCCCGGCTTGCGCGTGTAAATCGCCACCGCGCGATTGATCTTCGTGAAATACTTCTTCGCCACGCGCTGGATCTCCGCCGGCGTCACCGCCTGCAGCCGCGGACCCGCCGCGTTGATCTCCCGCCAGCCGCCCGTGCCCTCCGCGCGCATGATCGCCATCAGGATCGGGTGGTTCGACGACAGCCGCCGGTACTCCGCCGCCGCGAAGTTGTTCTTCACCTTCTGCAGCTCCTTCGCCGGCACCGGCTCCGTTTTTAATTTCTCCAGTTGCGCCAGCAGCGCCGCCTCCGTCTCCTCCAGCGACTTGCCCTCGGCCAGCTCCGCGCCGATGTTAAACTCGCCCGCGTACTTCCGCCCGCGCGTCCACGCCCACGTGTCCGTCGCCAGCTTGCCGCCCAGCACCAGCTCCTTGTGCAGCCGGCCCGTGCGCGTGTGCAGCACCTGCGCCAGCACGCGCAGCGGATACGTGTCCTTGTGCCCGAATGCCGGCGTGTGGAAGTAGATGTCCACGTTCGGGTTCGTCTCCGCCTCCGCGTAAAAACGCTTCTCCGCCTTCTGCGGCATCTCCAGCGTCACCACGTCCGGCGCCTCCCGCGCGCCCTTCTTCAGGCGCCCGAAATATTTCTCCGCCAGCTTCAGCGCCCCCTTGCTTTCAAAGTCCCCCACCAGCACCAGCGACAGGTTCTGCGGCGCATAAAACGTCGCGTAAAACTCATCCGCCTGCGCCTTGGAAATCGCCGGGATGTCCGACGGCCAACCGATGATCGGCCACGAGTACGGGTGCGACTCCCAGAACAGCGAGTTGAAACTCTCGAAGAACTTCCCCAGCGGCGTCGACTCCGTGCGCATCCGGCGCTCCTCAAACACCACGTCGCGCTCCGCGTAAAACTCCCGGAACACCGGCCGCAGCAGCCGCTCGCTCTCCATCCACATGAACAGCTCCAGCTTGTTCGCCGGCACCGTGATGAAATACGCTGTGTGGTCGTAGCTCGTGTACGCGTTCATCTGGCTGCCGCCGTTCGCCGTGTAGATGCGATCGAAGTCGTTTTTAATAATAACCTTCCGGTGCTCCTCCATCAGCTTCTTGAACTCGGCGTTCAGCTCCTTCCACTTCTTCGTCTTCTGGTCCGGGTCCTGCAGGTCCGTGATCTCCCCGCGCCGCCACATTGCCCGCATCTTGCGCTCCTCCCCCCGCATTGCCTCGCGCACCCGCTCCTGTGCCGCCATGATCTCCTGGTCCTTCTTAAAATCCTTCGTCCCGATCGTCGGCGTCCCCTTGAACATCATGTGCTCAAACAGGTGCGCGATGCCCGTGATCCCCGGCCGCTCATTTGCGCTGCCCACCCGCGCCACCCAGCCGCCGGAAATGCTCGGCGCGTCATGCCGCTCCACCAGCAGCACCTTGAGCCCGTTGGAAAGGAAATGCTCCTTCACCGGCACCTTCTGGCCAAGCACGGCCACCGCCGGGAACAGAAAAAGAAAAACCAGCTTCTTCATGTGAAAGCGGAAGCGAAACACCAAACCAACACCCCGTCAACGGCGAACCCCGTCAGCCGGCTGTGTTACAGCTTGTCTTGCAGCAATGAGCCGAGCTTGATTCCGAATTTGGGTCAGCAGCACTATTACGACCGCACCCAAGGCAAACCCGCCGCCTCCGCCCAGTGCGATGAGCGACTGCCGCAGCCGATCTTCGCTCATCCAGCCAAAGTAGCCGAACAGATTCAGTGCCAGCCACGCAATGCCGCAGGCGTAAAACAGCCAGGACATTTGTTCGATATCCGGCTTGGGCAGCGACCAGTCGATCCTGTTGCCTGCCTTGGGCGGGGGCGCGACCTTGGGCTTGGCACCGGGCGCGCTTTGCGGGTCGATGTTCAGGAAATGCTGCCGCCTCTGGCGTGGGGGCAAATTCAAGTCCTGAGTCTCGGGGACGGATTTATTGTCTGTGGGAATTTTTTGGCAAGTCTCCTTGGTGGGTTCCTCCGGGCGCGGGGGAATCGCCTGGGTGACGCCAGCAAGCTTCACGGCTTCGGCCAGCGCGCTGATCTCCCGGGCGGTCATCCAGTCCGTGTCCGCCGCATTTCGCGTGAAGGTGTCTCCACAAAACCCCGGCACTCCCTGCAACTGGCGGGCGGTAAATGGCCCGGCCTGTTTGCCGTCGCCATCCTTGATGAAATAAATGTCGTCCATGGGCCTCGGGCATTGTGACGCGGTCCCCTGGGATTTTCAATCGTGGTTCGCGCCATTCATGTTGGTTGACGCAGGGCCGATGGCCGCGCAACATCCCGCCCAAATGTCCACGCCGGTCATCCAGACCCAGTCCCTCACCAAACAATACGGGCCGCAATTGGCCTTGAGCGATGTGTCTCTGGCGGTACCTCCCGGCGCTGTGGGCCTGCTGGGACCCAACGGCGCGGGCAAGACCACGCTCATCAAGTGCCTCCTGCAACTCGTCCCTCACACGCGCGGACAGGCGGAATTGCTTGGGCGCGATGTCACCCGCGAGGGCCGCGAAACCCGCAAGCGCGTGGGTTATGCCCCGGAGCAGGATTGTCACATCCCCGGCATGGTCGGCTGTGAATACGTGACCTACTGCGCGCAACTCAACGGGCTGCCCTTTCAGGCCGCGCGACAGCGGGCGCATGAGATGCTCGATTTTGTTGGCATGGGTCAGGAGCGTTATCGCGAGGTGGACACCTATTCCACCGGCATGAAACAGCGCGTTAAACTGGCACAGGCCATTGTGCACGATCCGGAATTGGTCTTTCTCGACGAGCCTACCAATGGGCTGGACCCTGCCGGCCGGGAGCAAATCCTACAGCTCGTCCAGAACCTTTGGCGGGAGCACGGCATGACCGTGGTGCTTTCGTCACACCTATTGCACGACGTGGACCGGATTTGTGACCAGATCATCATTATTGCCCGTGGCCAAGTGATGGTTCATGACACTCTCAAGAATTTAAAACAACGCAAGATCGGTATTGCCGAAGTGGTGCTGGCGGCGGGCCAAAGCGAGTTGCAAACCCTGCTCACGGGCGAAGGCATGCCCGCCGAGGTTTTGAGCAACGGGCATGTTCGCGTGGAATTGCCCGGCGATGACATCGCGCCCGTGTTGCACCTCCTGCATGCCCATGGCATTCGACCCTTGGAAATCATCCCCAGTCCCAACGCCTTGGAGGAAATCTTTGTCCAAGCCTTGGCCGGCAGCCATGACGCAAATTGAACAACAATACCAGCACTGGGATGGCGCCCATGAAGGCATTTGGCGTCGGCGTTATGTCATTGCCCGCGGCGCTCTGGAGGGCTGTCTGAAGCTAAAATGGCTGCAGCGGCTGGTGGCGGGCTGCTGGCTGGCGGCGCTGGGGATGATCATTCTCCTTTTCTTCTACAGCCAACTGGTGGACAGCACCAGCGCGCTGGCCGATTGGATGGGCGCGGAGGATGCGCAATTGAAGATGGTGATCGTTTCCCTGGAACTGCTGATTCAGGAAAAGCCCGCCCTAGCCATCAGTGTTCCTTGGAACCTGGTTTTCGGTTTCTATGCGCTGATGCTTTTCTATCCCACCATGCTGGTGTTGACGGTGGCCGTGCCGCGCATCATTGCGGCGGATTTGTCCAGCAATGCGATTGTGGTTTATGCCTCCAAGGCGGTCAGCCGGTGGGATTATCTCCTAGGCAAATTCGGGGCAGTGGTGGGCTTGCTGTTTCTCACCTGGGTGGGGCCGTTGGTATTCGCGTGGCTGGGGGGCAACTTGTTGGCGCCAAACTGGACCTTCTTTTGGCATACGCGGGAGGCCTTGACGGATTCGCTGGTCTTTGGCCTTGCCGGTCTGGGCTTTCTGGCCGTGTTGGCACTGGGCGTCTCTTCGCTTTCAGCCAATGGGAAGGTGGTGACTTTTGCCTGGCTGGCCCTTTGGCTGTTGGGCTGGGGCATGGAAGGGCCCGCGGAGGCGACGCAAACCCAGTGGCTGCGCCATCTTAGTTTTCGTTACAATCTCAGCCAGGTGCATACCAAGGTTTTTAATCCGCGAGAGACATTCACGCGGCTTGATGCTTTTCGTCATGAAGATGGAATTGAGTCACCGCTTGTCCGCCCCATGCGCATGTTTACTCGGATGCAGAACCGTGACCTTCGCGAAGCACACCGCCGTGCTCGGGGACGTTTTTGGCGGGAGATAGACAATTATGAGAGGACGTTTAATGATGAAACAGAGGAATTGATTGAAAAAGAGGGAAACCCGAACCGGGATGAAGAGATCCGTATGGAACGAGCAATGGAATGGGATCAAAAGGAAGGCGAAATTCGCGGGAAAATCTTACGTGAGGAAGAGGAGAAAATCTTAACCCATCGTCAAAGGAGTTTTGGATTGGCCTTGTTCGGTCTGGGTTTTTTAATGGCATTGTCCGTCGGAGTAATAGCTCAACGGTTCAGGCCGCGATGATTTGCAAATGGTTGTCCAAGCAACAGAGTTGAGCCGTTGGTACGGCATTGTGATGGGGCTGAACAACATCAGCTTCATCATCCCCAATGGCCTCACCGGTTTGGTGGGGCCCAATGGCGCGGGCAAAAGTACGTTGATCAAGATCATCACCGGCCAAATCCAGCCAAGCTCCGGGGTGCTGGAGGTCTTTGGCGAACGGCCCTGGAATAACCCGGTGTTGCTGCGGCAGATCGGCTATTGCCCTGAGGATGACGCCATGCCGGATGACTTGTCGCCGCTGCCTTGGCTGGAATCGCTGGGCCTCATCTCCGGTCTGCCGCGTGATGAGGTGTCGGACCGCTGCGTTTCTCTGTTGCGCCGTGTCAAGCTGGGCGAGGCCCATTGGGACAAGCGCATCGGTGAGTACTCCAAGGGCATGCGTCAGCGGGTCAAGCTGGCGCAAGCTCTGCTGCATGATCCCCGCTTGCTGGTGCTCGATGAGCCGATGAATGGCCTCGACCCCATGGGTCGTCAAGACATGCAGGAGATATTGAAGGAACTAGCCCGTGATGGCGCCAGCATTCTCATCTCCAGCCACATCCTGCCCGAGCTCGAGGCGCTTTGCCCCAACATCCTCATTTTAAACTGGGGCCGCGTCCTGGCCAGCGGCAGTCAGGCCGAATTGCGCTCCCAGCTTCAAGGCGGTCAGGAACGCTATTACTTGCGCTGCGACGATCCCGCACGCATGGCCCGTGTGCTTTTTGCCGACGGACTGCTGAACGGCTTTCAACTGGATGAAGAGCAGCCCGGCGGCTTATCCCTGCGCCTGCGTGAACCGGAGGCGTTTCACGACCGGCTGCCCTCGTTGCTGGAGGAACACCAATTGACCCTCCACGAGCTGCGCAGCCAGGATCGCAGCCTACAGAACATCTTTGACCGCATCACCACCCAATGAACACGCCTTCCCCCAAACGCCACGAGCACACCGT
>DJHS01000015.1:0-3873 GCA_002433235.1 Verrucomicrobia bacterium UBA6614 | reverse complement strand
GTTTCCGCCGCCTTGTAATAACGCTCCACGTGCGAAGGCGAGAGCGACAACTCCGAGCCAATCCGCTCGTAGCCATGCCACAACGTGTCCGAATTCAACTCGCCCGGCTTGGCCGGATCGTAGCGCACACCGAGCAGATCGTAGACGGTGTTTTGATATTCCTTGCGGCTCAACCGGTAATGCGCCACCGGCGGACGCTTGGCCATGCGGGCCGCGCGGCCTTCGCGGATGCGCTCATCGAGTTGGGCAATCACCTTGCCGATCTCATCGGCCGTCGGCTGCGGTTCATCCTCCGGCGGCATTTCGCCGGCGTTGATTTTCTCCACCACCTCCGCCCAAACCTGTCCATCAACGCCCGATTTAAAATCCCGCGACAGCTGATCCAGCCGCAGATCGCCCTTGGATTTCTTCGGCCCATGACAAGCGATGCAGTGCTTTTGAAGGAATCCCTCAAACGGTTCAGCCGCTTGGCTGGATAGCGCGAGGGCTAACAAAAGACCGGCCGTGATTCGCATGGCGCGGTTAGGCCAAGCCCGCGATCGGCTCGTGATCGAGCAGTTGCGTGATCTCCTGCGGGATGCCCGGAAGCAAGCGGAGTTCGCCCGGATCGATCATGGTGCGCAGAATGGTGCTGATGAGATGGCCCGGATTGTACGGCGTGCTGTTGGGCTCGCCACCCTGCTTGTCGGATTGGCCGATCACCTTGCCGCCGCCCATGCCGCCGCCGTAAAGCATCAATGGTGCCAGCCGCGCCCAGTGATCGCGTCCGCCGCGTTTGTTGATGCGCGGTGTGCGGCCCATCTCGCCGCAGCACACGAGGAGAATTTTGTCGGACAACCCGCGCGCCTCGCAGTCGCGGATGAAAGCCGCCACGGCGTGATCAAAACTCTGGCCCACCGCTTCCATGCCGTCGACCATGTTCAGGTTATTGCCGTCCGCGTGCATGTCCCAAACGCCGGCGTAACTGGCGTGGATGGTCACATACCCGCAACCCGCCTCGCAAAGGCGCCGCGCCTGCAGGAGCAGTTTGCCGATCGTGCTGGCCTGCGCGTTATACAGGCCGCCGCGGCCGCGGTTCACTTTATTCCAGCGCGTGCCGCCGTGGTACTTGGCGGTGTCGTACATCTCGAGCGTACGCGGGTCTTCATTGGAAAGATCAAGCGCCTTGGAGACACCGCCGCCCAGCAGCACATCGTAGGCCTGCTGCTGAATGTCATCCGCCGCGGTGATGTTGCCAGAGGCGTCGGCTCGGCGATTCAGTTTGTCCAGCTCGGCCAAAAGCGATTTGCGGTCATTGAGAAAGCGGTCGCGCGGCAGGTTGAGTTTCATGTCCTCCTGCAGCTTGCCGCCCTTGCCGGGAATGAACGGCGCAAAGCCCGAGCCGTAATTGCCGGTCGCCGAAAGATTTCCGCGCGCCGAAGGCCCGGGCACGTCCTTGCTCACCGAAGCGGGAAATAACACCGCCGTGGTCGGCATGCCACTGTCTGTTCGCGTCGCGCCGGCCACGCGGGCAAAGTGCGTGCTGATTGCCGCTTCCTTGGAAAATTTGCTGACGATCGGCTGGATGTTGTGCCCGCCGTTCTGGGTGGCAAAAGACCGCACCACATTAATCTTATGCGCCAGCTTCGCGAGCTGCCGCATGGTGCCACCAAAGTGCGTGCCCGGCACCGAGGTGGAAATCGTTTCGCCAACAGTGCGAATCCCCGAAGGCGCATCGGGCTTCGGATCAAACGTCTCAAACTGGCTCGGGCCGCCCTGTTGAAAAAGAAAAATGACCGACTTGCCGGTCAGCGGATTGGGCTGCCCACTGGCCAGCACCTTTGTGCTGAGCAATGACGGCAACGACAAACCGCCCAGCCCGAGACCGCCGATCTCCAGCAATCGCCGCCGGCTCATCGGGCCCATCGATTTGTTTTCGTCAAAGACAGTGAGCATCTCCATCCTTTGAAGTAGAGAGCGTACGGAAAATTCAGACTTTTACCAGCCGGAAAAGGGCCCGTTATTCGATGGTTTTTTCGATGCGCTGAATAAACCGCAACAGAAGTGGATGGGCGGGCTCGGCCATTTGACCGTGGTTATAACCATCAAGCTCCATCAAGTGTGTGCTGGGGTGGCCGTTTACTCTCATCATGCGCCAGAGGTAGGCATTTTCCTCGTAGCGCCCGAGCATTTCCAATTCACGATCGCCAGTAATCAGTAACAGAGGCGGCGCGTCTTTGCGCACATGGAAGAGCGGGGCAAGGGCATCGAGGACTGGTTGCTTGCCATCAATACCTCGTTCGGCGCGAATCGTGAAATGAGTAATCGTGTGTCCGCTGTAGGGGATAAGGCCAGCGATCGCATTAGCATCAATGCCATGGGTGGCCAGCCAGCGTTTGTCTAGCCCTACCATGCTTGTGAGGTAACCACCTGCAGAATGACCACTTACATAGATGCGCTTGGATGAGCCGCCATATTTACCAATGTTCTTAAAAGTCCAAGCCACAGCTGCTGCAGCATCCTCGATGTATGCGGGAGCCTTTACTTTCGGATGAAGTCGGTAATTCACTGCCACCACGGCGATACCTTTTAACTGTAATGCCTTAGGCACTGATCTGTCGCCGCCTTTGAGACCGCCACCGTGAAACCATACTACAGTTGCAAAATCCTTCTCATTTTTTGGATGATAAACATCCAAACGACAGCGCTCTCGCATGTACTCAGTCAGTTTCCCAGCACGATACAGTATATTCTCATGCTTGATATATTCAGCAGACGCTGATGTCGCCAACGCTACACAAGCCAGACATAAAAACGAAATAGAGCGCATGCAGGCAGCATACCTATTGAAAAGAAACTCGACAGTTTTTTGTGGGCTAATGATCCATCATGGGACCAAACCACGAACGCGGTTTAGAGAGAATGGGCAACAGGATTTTTCAAAGATTTGACTAAACTTCAGTTATTAATCTGATCAATGTAGTTGTCCCACTTGTAACGGTAGAGTTTACCTTTTTTATCGAAGTACAACTGTACGCCAATCCCATGCAGATAGAAAAACCCATAAGAGCTTCCATCATCCTGAAGCACTCGTCCTGGTTGCTGTGGGTCTGAGTTTGTTTTCCAAGAAACCCCGAATTGCTCCTCTATTGACTCGACAGTCATTCCAAATTTTCCGGCCATATCTCTATGAATCCATGCCTTTTGTTCTTCGATTGAAACGGTTGAAGTACATCCGGCAAATGCGAATATAATGGCAAACAATTTGATATGTCTCATCTGGCAAAAATAAATTCTTAAATTAAAAATACTGAAACAATTAACTCATTATCGCCTTAACCACGCGGGCGGGTTCCACGCCGGTGAGGCGTTGGTCGAGGCCTTGGAATTTCACCGACAGCTTTTCGTGGTCGATGCCGAGGAGGTGGAGCATGGTGGCGTGTAGGTCGCGGACGTGTACGGGGTTCTCGACGACGTTGTAGCTGAAGTCGTCGGTCTTGCCGTAGTGTTGGCCGCCCTGGATGCCGCCGCCGGCGAGCCAGCCGGAGAAGCAGCGGGGATGATGGTCGCGCCCGTACACGGTGCGGCTGATGCCGCCCTGGCCGAAGACGGTGCGGCCGAATTCGCCCACGAACACGACGAGCGTGTCGTCGAGCAGCCCGCGCGATTTCAGGTCGCTCAACAGCGCCGCGGTCGGCTGGTCGACGTCGCGGCATTGACCGCGCATATTGTCGGGCAAACGCGAGTGATGATCCCAGCCGCGGTGGAAGAGCTGCACAAAGCGCACGTCGCGCTCGATCATCCGTCGGGCGAGCAGGCAGTTGCGCGCGTACGAGCCGGTCTTGGTCACTTCAGGCCCATACATTTTCAGCACGGACTCCGGCTCCTTTGAAA
>DJHS01000010.1:1941-13881 GCA_002433235.1 Verrucomicrobia bacterium UBA6614 | reverse complement strand
GGTCTCGATGGCGGTGAGTTCCTCGTCGGTCAAGGTCCAGTCGCCGGCTTGGGCGGTCTCGGTGATTTGACCGGGGCGGCGGGCGCCGACGATGGCGCTGGTGACTTCCGGGCGGCGCAGCGTCCACGCAACAGCAAGCTGGCCGATGGTGTGACCGGCATCCTTGGCGATGGCGTCGAGGGTGGCGAGAAATTTTAGGAACGGCTCGCGGCGCGGAGGGTGGATGTTGGCGGCGACTGGGTGGTCGGGTTTGTGGCGGCGCCAATCGGTTTCGGGCAGGGCATCGATCCACTCGGCGGTGGTTTTGTTCGTGAGCAAGCCGCTTTCCATGGGGCTGTAGCAGACGATGCCGCAGTTGTTTTCACGGCACCAATCGAGTTCGCCGTTGGTTTCAATCTGGCGATTGAGCAGGCTGTAGCGCGGCTGATGCGAAGTCACCGGACCGAGCGCGGAGGCGCGGGCAAGGTGACCCGCACTGTAATTACAAACAGCGGGCCAGCGAATTTTGCCCTGCTGCTGCAGGTCGAGCAGGGTGCCCCAGGCTTCTTCGACTTTTTCGTCCGGCTCGGGCCAGTGGATTTGGTACAGGTCAATGCAGTCCACCTGCAGGCGCTGGAGCGAGCCTTCGACTTCCTCGAAAATCTTTTCGCGATTGGCATCGCGATAGGGGAACCGCACCTCGTTGGGCAGCACGCCGCACTTGGTGGCGATGATCACCTCGCCGCCGGACCACTCCTTCACCGCGCGCCCGACCACCTCCTCGGATTTGCCGAAGCCGTAAGCGTGAGCGGTGTCGATCCAGTTGATACCGCAATCGAGCGCCTCGTGAATGGCGGCGATGGAGTCCGCGTCCTCCTGCGGTCCCCAGCCCATGCCCCAGTCATCCCCGCCAATGGCCCAGGCACCGAGCCCGATGGGGGAAAGCTCAAGATCGCTGTTGCCCAGCTTGCGTGTCTGCATGGACGCGTTGTAGCGGACATGTGGGCTGCTGACAATCTTCGGGAAAAATACGAGAGGGTGGGTTAGAAACGGACGGCCATGGCCTCGTGGGCTTGGCGGAGGGTTTGCTCGGTGGTTTCCCAGTCGAGACAGGCGTCGGTGATGCTGACACCATATTCGAGACTTTCCAGCGGGGCGGGGAAGGGCTGGTTGCCGGTCTTCAAGTTGCTCTCGATCATGACGGCGTGAATGGCGCGGTCTCCGGCTTGGATTTGTTCGAGAACATTTTGAAGAACGGTGGGTTGGCGGTTGGGATCCTTGCCGCTGTTGCCATGGCTGCAGTCGACCATAATGGAGACGGGGAGCTTGCTGGTTTCAAGCATTGCGGTGGCTTTGGCAATTTTCTTGGCGTCGAAATTTGGGCCATTGGCGCCACCGCGCAGGATGAGTTGGGTGTCGGGATTGCCACTGGTGGTGACGGCGGCGGCTTGGCCTGCCGAGGTGACGCCCAGGAAAGTTTGTCGCTGGCTTGCGGCGACGATGGCATTAACGGCAGTTTGGAATTCACCGCTGGTGGAGTTTTTGAACCCGACGGGCATGGAGAGGCCGGAGGCCATTTGCCGGTGGGTTTGGCTCTCGACGGTCCGGGCGCCGATGGCGGCCCAGCAAAGGCTGTCGGCAATGAACTGCGGGGTGATGGGGTCGAGGAGTTCGGTGGCCGTTGGGAGTCCAAGATCCAGAACCTCACTCAGGAAGCGGCGGGCTTGCCGGAGTCCCTCGGGGATGTTGTATGCGCCGTTGAGTTCGGGATCCATGATCAGCCCCTTCCAGCCGGTGGTGGTACGCGGTTTTTCGAAGTACACGCGCATGACGAGAAGGAGCCGGTCGTTCAATTCTTCGGCGAGGGCAGAAAGCTGCTGGGCGTATTCCCGACCGGCGTCATGGTCATGAATGGAGCAGGGGCCGACGACGGTGAGCAGGCGGGGGTCTTGCCCGTGAATGATTTCGTGAATGGCTTCCCGGCCTTGCTGGACGACACTGGCTTGGACATCGGTGCGCGGACATTCGGCCAACAACTCGCCCGGCGTGGGGAGCGGCTGGAAGGATTCAATGCGCAGATCGACGACAGATTCCATTTTGTGGCGGACAAGAACTCCAAAAGCGAGGGCGCAAGTCAACCTTTTCCGCCCGGATGACGGTTTTTAAAGTAGTGTGAAGAAAGCGGGCTTTACTTTGGAGCGTGTGCGGGAAAAGGTGGCGGATCGCTTGGCGATTCGCCGGGCACAAGGAGGGTTTTATGGTTCGCTGGATTGGAAGGAGTGTCGGGTGCCTATTGGGTGCTGCGTTGATGGCTGGCTGTGCATCGGTGCCGCGGGTGTCGGGTTGGGATCTGCGGGGGCCGGCCATGGAGGCGGGGCGGATAGTGCGGTCGGAGTTGCAGTTTAAACTGGCGGAGGGAAATATTCTGATCACGGTTGGTGACCAAGTTGTGCAGGGGGCGGTGGCGATGGATGGAAGGCAGGTGACGGAGGACGAGGTGCTGGCGGCGGGAGACTTGGCAAGGGTGCGCGTGCGTTATTTGCGGGACTCACTGGACGTGAGGCGGGTGTTCGGTGAAACGGAGGAGGTGGATCGCGAACGGGGACCACTGGATGGCTGCACGGTGCTGGGGCGTCGGCGGGATGATGCGTGGGCATTTCGACTGGAGGATGGCGCTCCGGATGCGGATCAAGCTGCGGCGTTGAATGAGTTGGGAACGGATTATGCGCCGGCGCTGTATCCTGCGCGGCGGTTGCGTGTAGGGGACAGTTGGGAGGTAGGCGCGGCGCAAATGAAGCGGTGGATGGGGCATGACTTGATTCGGTCAGAGGGCAAGGCGCGGCTTACGCTGCGTGGTTTGGGGGTGTTCGGAGGGGAACGCTGTGCGGTGATTGACGTGAAGATCGATGCGGCAGGAGAGTTGGCTGACCCGGATGGAAACATGCTGGAGTTGCAACTGGGACTTGAAGGGACCATCCATCGCTCGTTGAAAAGTCATTTGGATGTGGCGGGGGAAATGTCGGGCTTGATGGTGCTGGAAGGGGAACTGGAACATGACGGAGTGCCCGTGCGCGTGAAAGTAACGGGGCCGATGACCGTGAAGGGAGCCACACGGCCGCAACCTGCCGGGGTGGCGGTGCGGATAGAGTGATGGGTTAAAAACTTCTTCAACAAAATTCTAAAGTCAGGGCGGATTCCGCCGATTAACCGGGTGAACGCAACCAACGAATCGGGACGGTTGGCGGTTTCGGCTCGGCTGCCCAACCTACGCCTGTCGCGCGAAGGGAAGGGAAGCTCTTCGCACGGGAGAGGCAGGCGACCGGCACTTGAGCCCTTAAAGCCGTTGACGACTGGCGGGTCGTTCGACGGCTTTTTTGTTTTTTGCGGACAAATGGCGGTTCCGCATTTACAATGCGCCGCATGAGAGCGGTGTTTGCTTCCCTAATTCTGGTCGTCACGTCGCCGGTATTCGCCGCGCCCTTGCCGCCGGAGCTGGTTGAGTTGCATAAAAAGGCCGAGGCGGGCGACGCTGAGGCCCAGTGGAAACTGGGGGATGCCTTCGAGTTTGGGCGCAACACCACCATTGATCATCAAGCCGCGTCGAAGTGGTTCGAAAAAGCGGTAGCGCAGGGGCATGCCAAGGCGGGGTACGCCCTGTCGGGCCAGTTTCGCGGTGGGGTGGGCGTGAAGCGTGATGTGGCCAAGGCGGATGAATTGGCCAAGGCGGCTGCGCCCGGACTCAAGAAACTCGCCGAGGATGGCGATCCTCGTGGACAGTTGATGTATGGTGACTTGGTTTTTGACGGCGTTGGCGTTGAGCAGGACAAGCCGGAGGGCATTGCGTGGTTCAAAAAATCCGCGGACCAAGGGTTTGCGAGGGCAATTTACATCCTCGGCTATCACACCAAGCACGGGAACGGCGTGGAGCCGGATGCCGCCAAGGCGGATGCCCATTTTGCGAGGGCACTGAAGAAGTTGATCGTAATCGGTACGGAGAATAACGATGCGGCGGCGCAAAACCTGGTGGGGCTGATGTTTTCCTCCGGCTGGGGTACTAAGCCGGATCACGCCAAGGCAATCGAATGGTATAAAAAAGCGGCATCCAAGGAGCATGCCTCGGCCCAGTTCAACATTGGCATCCAGTATGTGAACGGGCGCGGTGTGCTGATTGATCCGTCCGAGGCGGTGAAATGGTATCTACGGGCCGCCAAAAATAATCACCTCTGGTCACGATATTATTTGGGCCAGCATTATCGCGAGGGGCGTGGTCTGACGAGAGATGTGGCCAAGGCGGATGAATACTTTCAGGATGTGCTTGGCGAAATGCGCGAATTGGCAAATCGCAATCTGCCGCGCGCGCAGTACGCGCTGGGTTACATGTCGCGTTACGGCTATGGGTTGCCATCGGATATGGCGGAATGCGTCAAGTGGTACGACAAGGCGGCGGCGCAAAACTACGCTTCCGCCAAGTATTCGCTCGGGCTCATTTACCTGTATGGCCAAGGTGGAGCGGCGGCTCCCAAAAATGCAGCACGGGGAATCAAGTTGATCACGGATGCGTGTGACCTAGGCCATTCAGGCGCGCAAAATTTTCTATCGGGCGTGTATTTTAATGGCCGTGCCGGGGACAACATTGCGCGGGATGCCAAGCGCGGAATGGAACTGCTTCAAAAAGCCGCGGAAAACGAGCACGCCACGGCTCAACTGGCCTTGGCGCGCCGCTACACAAATGGTCAGGATGTGCAGCCGGATGATACCAAGGCGACGCACTGGTTTCTGGAGTCGGCGTTGGGTTGTCAGGTGGAGGCCATGCAGGAAATTTCGCGGCGTTTTCAGGCCGGCGTGGGAACGGAGAGGGATTTGGCCAAGGCTGCGCATTGGCAGGGTCAGTTGTCGCGTTTGAAATCACGTTATGCCAACCGCCAAATTCGGATGGTGGCGCTAGGCCAGCAGAAGGAGATTTTACAGCAGATTGCGGCGGGTGTGCCGACAAAAATGCCTGCTTTCAAGGATGTGGAAACCAAGGCGACGGAAGGTGACGCGGCGTCACAATTTTATCTGGGTGTCCATTTGCTGGAGGGAACGTCCGTGGGCAAGGATATGGACAAGGGGGTGGAATGGATCGGCAAGGCGGCGGAAGGCGGGCATGCGGAAGCGCAGTACTTCCTCGCGGTTCGGCTGGATGACGGGCGGGACCTGAATCGAGACGATAAAAGAGCTGTTGAGTTATATAAAAAAGCCGCGGCTCAAGGTATCATGGCGGCGGCCAACAATGTGGGTGTGAAACTGCGCGCGGGCGATGGGGTGCCGAAGGACGAGGAGGGGGCGGGAAAATTCCTGCTGTTGGCGGCGAATGGCGGACATGCCGCGGGTCAGTTCAATTTGGGCATGGAGCTGGAAGAAAAGGAGCCTGAGAAAGCTGTTGAATGGTATCGCAAGGCGGCGGAGCAGGGCCACGCGGGAGCGCAGAACAATCTGGCCTATTCACTGGCTACGGGGCGTGGAGTGAAGGGGGATTTGAAGGAAGCGTTGGAGTGGTACAGGCGGGCGGCAAATCAGGGGCATGCACCGGCGCAGGCGAACTTGGGGGCGATGTATCATGCGGGCAGAGGTGTGGAGAAGGATCAGGCAAAGGCTTATTTCTGGTGGGGATTGGCGGCCTTGGATGGGCAATCGGAGGCCATTTCGTCCATTCGCGCGCTGGCACCCAAGATGGACAGTGCGAAATTGAATGAGGCTCGCAAAATGTTGAACGAGTTTGTTCCGCAGGTGAATTGAGAGTCACATGAGAACGATTTCCCTGCTCTTTCTGGGCCTGATGATGGCAGGTGGCTGTGGTGGCGGTTTCCGTGAGCCGTGGGTGATGGGGCAAGATGGCTTATATTACCAGCCGGGGACGGGGGAGTTTTACAACGGGGAGTTCGACCACACGATTGATGGGGAACGGCGCAAGGGCAGGATTGTCAATGGCCGTCTGGAGGGATTGTTTACGGTGTGGTATCTCAGTGGCCTTAAAAAGGTGGAGTGGACGTATGTGAATGGAGTGTACCATGGGCGGGCGCAATCGTGGTTTGATGACGGCTTGACGCGGACAGATCTTCAGTTCGACCGCGGGATGTTGGTGAATGGCACGACATTCAAGCCGGATGGATCGCGGGCCAGCCAGTTGGAAAATGGGACGGGGACATTGTTGGCGTATTATGCCAACGGACAGTTGCACTGGGAGAAGATTTATCAGGGAGGGAAACGAGTGGGGCAGCGGATATATTTTCCAGATGGCTCATTAAAGTCCGTGCAGTAGAGTTCACAAAAAAACCGCCCTTGGTGGGGGCGGTTGTCCAAAGGGTGTTCGTTTGGGCTAGTAGAGCACCTTGGCCCACTTCTTGCCGCTACGGCGCTCGATGGCCTTTAGCTCGGCCTTGCGCGCTGCAATGACGCCGGTCAATTCCCGCTTTACGAGGGTCCAGTTGATTCGCTGGAGGTTTTTGCGGTAGTTGTCGGTGGCTTCCTCACGGAAAAATTTCGGTCCGCCGGAGTAGCCTGCCTGCTGAAAACGGTGAATGGAAATCTTCTCCAATAGCGTGAATTGGTTGCGCGGACGGCCGCGTGTCTTACTGGGGAAGACAGTGAAAGGTGTGGAGTTCTTGTCCACCCATGCGGTGAATTCCCTGATCAGGTCCGGCTTGGTGGCGGCCCAGTTCACCCGGAAGGAGTGAATGGTGGAGAGCTTGTCGCCCTTGGTGGCCTTGCCGGATTCTTCAATCGCCGGGTCTGATTTTCGCGCGGCGGCGAGATAAGCCCGGTTCTCGGCTTTCGAGGTGAAGGGGCCTTGGCCGCTTCCCAGTTCCCGATCCAGTTCCCAGAGGAACACACGGTTGATTGCTGTCTTGGGAAGTTTCGCGAGGGCGGAAAAGTCCCAGTCCTCCTTGCGGAGGGTTTTCTTGGTCCATTTTTTTTGTTCTTCCATGATAGGCTTGTCGTTTGCTGTTTCTGCAAAATCGGCCGGGCAACATCCGGCAATTTCCACAGACGGTCAATCATCAAATATCGTTTCAAATTGAATCCTTAACCGGCCGTTGAATGGGGCTCAATTCTGCTAATCTGACAATTCTATCATGATCTGCGCGGGTGGCAAGGGGAGAGTGTGTCTTTTTTATGCGAAATTTGTCCGTTTGCCTCGAGGCACCCGAAGGGTAAAATATCGGCGTGCGGTGGTTGATTCTGATCTTGATCTTGGCCAGCCAATTGGGGGCTGCGGAACCGTCCTCGGCGTGGAGCCGATTAGGTGGGATGTTGTCAGATGTGACGGATGAGTTGCTGGGCTTGGCGGGACAGGTGATGGGGTGGAGCGCGGGGATGGCGTTGCTGGGGTTGTTGGCGGGATCGGTGGGCGGTTTTTACCTGTGGCGCCTGATGCGGGGTGAGAAATGGTTGGAGGGGCGATGGAACTGGAGTCGCAGGGTAAAGTGGCCGTGGGCTGTTCTGTTGGCCGGGGTGCTGGGCATGGGAGGATGCTCGATGGGAATGGTTTGGGGTGCTGGAACGGGGGCCAAACGCTGGGTGCGCGACGGGGATTTTTTTCACAAGACGCTGGGTCACTCCTATGCGGCTCTCATGTTTTTTCGCGCGGAGGCACGGCTGGGGGGAGGAAAGGCGGATGCATTGTTGGTAAAAGACGTGACGGCCTTGGTTAAGGCCTCATCGGGACTGCGTGGTAAGGTGGCGGAACTGGAAAAGAATTGGGGGAGACAACTGGACATGTGGCTGGATCGCCAAGAGATTTCGGGGACTCAGCGACTGGTGCTGAAGCGTGTGGCACAGTTCTTGTGGGATCAGCATGTGCAGAATCCCTTGGGTGATGTGGAGGCGGAAGCCGTGCTGCGTGAAGTGAGTCCAGGCGGTGGAAACGAGGAAAGCCGGCGCACGGCACGAAAAGTGATCGACAAGGCAGCATCGGCCTTTAAGACAGCCGCCACTGAAACTGTTAGCGCAACCATGTGGCCGGTGTTATGGTTTTTGGCGCCAGTGACGTGGGCGCTGGCGTTTGGACCCTTGTGTGTATTTTGGCTGGCTTGGTGGTGGGGCAACCGTGGCCAGCCGCGGGGCATACCGGTGCCGCCTCGGCTGTGATTATTGTGGACGGATTTTTTTGGATGAAAGGGGCTTGCCAGTGGCGCGTGCGATGGCCAGACTTCGCGCTTTCAAACCTCACTTTCATGAAGAGTATTCTAATGAATCAAAAGAGATGGCCGGTGGCGCTGGTGATGCTGGTGCTGGCCGGTGGAGCCCGGGCGGCGGACAGTCCGGAGTTGATCGCCAAGGGGCGGGATATTTTCCAGGCCAAGATTTGCGCGACCTGTCATCAGGTGCCCGGAGGGCCGCCGGCCTCGGCGGGCATCGCGATGAAGGCTCCACAGTTCAACGGGAATTTTTGGGGGACAGAGCGCACAGTGACGCTTGGCTTTGGGGGCAAAGATGCCACGGCGAAGTTTGACGAATCGTACTTCATCGAGTCCGTGCGGAATCCCATCGCCAAGGTGGTCAAGAGTGCTGCTGCGCCGATGCCGCCGCCCCCCGCAGTGAATGATGAGGAGATGAAGGCACTCATCGCCTACGTGAAAAGCCTGAGTGATGGCACGGCGCCGCCCTCCGGTGGCATTGTGGCCAAGGGCGCCATCCAGAATTTTGAGTACAAGGTATACCATGGCTCGTGGGACAAGCTGCCGGATTTCGATAAGCTCAAGCCTGCAAAATCCGGCAAGGCCAAGAGTGGCATTGCGGACACAACTTTTTCCGAGCGCCGCGACAACTTTGGTCTGGTGATTCAAGGCGAGCTGGATATCAAAAAGAAGGGCAGCTATACGTTCAAGTTGGCTTCTGATGATGGCTCGAAGCTGATCGTGAACGGCAAGGTGGTCGTGGACAACGACGGCGTGCATGGTGTGGTATCCAAAAGCGGAACCATTGCGCTGGATGTCGGGATGGTGCCGGTTCGGCTGGAGTTTTTTGAGAAAGGTGGTGGCGAGCATTTGTCGCTGGACATGGCTGGGCCGGGCATCAAGAACCTGCAGCTCGCGCGCAACACGGCTCCGCAAGGCGGCGGAGGCGGACCCGCCACCGGCAACCCCATCATCCCGCTGAACAACGAGGCAGTGATGTACCGCAACTTCATCGCCGGTGCCTCGCCGCGCGGTATTGGCGTGGGCTATCCTGAACTGGTCAATGTCTGCTTTGATGCCAACGCCATGAACTACGTCATGCTTTGGCACGGTGCGTTTATGGACGGTGCCAAGCATTGGAACGGACGTGGGCAGGGTTTCCAGCCGCCTGCTGGACATTACCTCATCAAACTCAAGCGCGCTCAGGCCGTCGCACAACTGCCCGATGCCAAAGCGCCTTGGCCGGTGCTGGACTTGAACAACAATGCGGATGATCGGGCCAAGGGTTTGCGTTTTCGCGGCTACAAGCTAGATGGGAACCAACGGCCCACATTCCTGTATTCCGCGGGCCAGACGAGGATTGAAGATTACATCGTTCCGCAGGCGGCTCCGTTGCCATCGTTCATTCGGCAACTGACGCTCACGGGCAGCGGCAAGTATTACTATCTGGCCGCCACCGATGGCACAATTACCAAGGAGGGCAGAAGCTGGAAGATTGGCACCGGCCTCAAGCTGACCATCACGGCACCCGGTGAGCCCATCCTGCGTGATGGAGATGGTGGCAAGGAACTGATCGTTCCCATTGATCTGAAGGGTAAAGCCGTCATCAACGCCAAGTACGAGTGGGACCTCAACTAAACAACCAGGGAGATTTGAAATGAAGAAACTTACGTTGATTACCGGATTGATGATCGTTGGCTTGTCCTTGCAGGCAGAGGTTCCGAAGCAGGAAGATTATTACAAGATCACCCGTGTGCCACTACCCGAGGGCGTGGTGTTGGAGGCCAGCGGGCTGGCGATGCTGCCCAACGGCAAGCTTGCTGTCAGCACGCGTCGCGGCGACATCTACACCGTCAGCAATCCGCTCGGCAAGGCCGATGACATGAAGCTGAAGCTTTACGCCCGTGGCTTGCATGAACCCATCGGCATCCATTGGAATGATGGATGGCTTTATGCCACCCAGCGCTGCGAAGTGACGCGAATTCAGGACGAGGATGGCGATGGCCGCGCCGATATCTTTGAAACTGTCAGCGATGGCTGGGGGATCAATGGCGATTATCACGAATACGCCTTTGGATCGCAGTTCGATCCGGATGGCAATATGTGGGTGGTCCTCTGCCTGACCGGATCCTTCAACAGCAACACCCCGTACCGCGGTTGGTGCGTGCGCGTGAATAAAAAGGGTGAAATGATCCCGACGGCGAGCGGCATCCGCAGCCCAGGCGGCATCGGGCTGAACCACCTCGGCGATGTGTTTTACTCGGACAACCAAGGACCGTGGAACGGCTCCAGTTCCCTGAAGCATCTGGCACCCGGCTCGTTCCAGAGTCACCCGGCCAGCTTTAAGTGGTGGGATCTGCCGCTCGTGAAAAAGCACATGGGCCCCAACCCGCCCGTGGTGCCAAACTCCAAAAGCCGCATCCCCGCTGAACGCAAGCGCGTGAAAGAGTACGTGCCGCCCGCCTGTGTGTTGCCGCACTCCAAGCTGGGTAACTCCACCAGCGGATTTGCCTTTGCCAACAACGAAAAATTCGGCCCGTTCAAGAATCAGCTGCTGGTGAGTGACCAAAGCCACTCAAACGTCAGCCGCGTGGTGCTTGAGAAGGTCAACGGTGTTTATCAGGGCGCGGCAATCCTGTTCATGACCGGATTCGGTTCGGGCAACATTCCCTCCTACTATGATCCCAGCGGCGCGCTCTTCGTGGGCGGCAGTGATCGCGGTTGGGGTGCCCGTGGCGGCAAACGGTTTGCGCTAGATCGTGTGAACTGGACCGGCAAGGTGCCCTTCGAGGTGCACGAAATGCGCGTGAAACCCGACGGCTTTGAGCTGACCTTCACTCACGAGGTTGATCCCAAGACCGCGGGTGATGTGGCCAGCTATTCGATGAAGGCGTGGACTTACATTCTGCAGTCCAATTATGGCAGCCCGGAAGTCGATCACGTGACTCCCAAGGTGACGGCCGCCACTGTGGCCGCGGATAACAAGAGCGTTCGTCTCAAGGTCGATGGCCTCGTGAAGGGCCACGTGCATCATCTGGTGTCCGGCGGTATCCGTTCCAAGGACGGCCTCCCACTCCTGCACCCGAATGCGTACTACACGCTGAACGAGATTCCGAAGAAGTAACTTCGGTGAAACTGATTCACCCGCGTCGGTAACGGCGCGGGTTTTTTATTGGTTTTCGAGGTACCCCTTCGCGATCGCCTCGCCCAATCGCACGATTCCTTCGGTGGTGATCACGAGCATCTTTTCCTGTGGTGGCAGGTTGAAGGTTTTCAGGTGGATGAAGTTGGGGTCGGCAGCGGCGACTTTGGCGAAATCGGCGACGACGTCGAGTTTGTTGAGACGTTCTACATCGGTGGGCGGTTGCTGGCTGACGTACCATTTCAGCTTGGGCATCGCCAAATCCTTGCGGCTTTGGTTGACGATCGCCTGCATGCGCTTGGCGGCGTCGCGGCGGTAGGGATGAAAGGACATGTCGTTTTCTCCGACGTGATAAAAAACGCCGGTCACTTCCACGGCGTGCCCTTTGGCTGTGATTTCCCGTACTGACTCCTTCACGAATTGAATAAACTTCGGATACAGATGCCGGCTTTTGGCCATGCTGCCTTCGGGCGTCCAATCAATGATCTGTGAACCGCTGTGGGTAAACTTGGCAATGGCAATGTTGCCCGATTCCTTGGCGGCGATCGCGCGCGCAAAACTCAGCTCGGGGCCAAAGGTATCGTAGTAGCCGGTGAGACCAAGAGGCTCCCATCCGTTGGACACCCTGTAGCTGCCGCCTAGGTTGTACTTGAATGCGAT
>DJHS01000010.1:1276-1559 GCA_002433235.1 Verrucomicrobia bacterium UBA6614 | reverse complement strand
GCACAAATGCGCGTTCGCCTTCCATGTTTCTGTGGCCGGCCATGATGAAAAGTTTTACCAGGCTGCCCTTTTTGTACGGCCATTTGACAAGCAGGCGCGGAGGGCCGGGCTTCAATCCGATCGTGCGCAGATAGGCGGTCGCATAATTTTCACCGTGCTGCAGTTGGCCGAGGGTGCCGTAGTGATAATGCAGCCCCACCGGCCGTCCGATCTCGGCGCCTACATGCGAGGTGGGTACGTACTCGGCACGCGGATCGGAGTTGGTCACCTCGCGTTGGCCGAG
>DJHS01000010.1:0-884 GCA_002433235.1 Verrucomicrobia bacterium UBA6614 | reverse complement strand
AGTTCGCCAATGTAGAATTTCAGGTTTGGCGTTTTGAGATCGCGGCGCCACTTGGCCAAAAAGTTTTTCAGGTTCTTGCCATAGTTGGGCATGTAATCCTTGTTGAACATATCGTTCTCACCCTGATGCCACATGAAACCTTCGAGGCGGTATTTGATCTTCCGTTTGTCCAGATCAGCCAAAGCCTGCCGGATGGTTTCCAGCGCGAGCGGGTACATCTTGAATCCAATCGGTTCATCTGGATTCCAGTCCCCGCCCAAGTGCGTGCCGCCCGCAGCCACCTTGATGATGGCAATCGGGGCTTTGATGTGGCGGGATACCTTGCGGGCAAAGCTGAGTTCGGGCCCAACGATGTTGTTGACCGGCGCCAGTGCCTCCCAGCCATCTGATCGTTTCTTGTTTTCGCGCCCGAGGCAGTAAACGAACTTCACATTTTCCTGAGTTTCTTCCAGTCCGGCATAAGGCGGGAATCGTTTAATGTCCTGCACTTTGGAATCCGAGCCCACCATGTTCGACTGGCCGGCGAAGATAAAGACGCGGAGGGTTTTGTGGTCGTCATTGGTTTGGGCGAATGCCTTTTCGACGGGCACCCAAAAGAGGATTGCGACTAAAATGAGAGAGGTTGATTTCATTTCTTCAAGTTTTTGGTAAAGAACGAATCGGCGCGATCAATCATTTGATCGAACCATGCCTGTTTGCCGATGAACCCGTGCGGGGCGCCGGGAATGACGGTGAGACCGGACGGGAGGCCGAGTTGTTTCATGCGTTGGCGGAAAGCATTGGCGTGGGTGCTCTTATCATCGTTTTCGCCGGTGATTAGCCATACAGGTGGATCCGCTTTGCCGAAGTGATACAGCGGTGAAGCCAAGCGATAGGTGGCTGGT
>DJHS01000055.1:5314-19852 GCA_002433235.1 Verrucomicrobia bacterium UBA6614 | reverse complement strand
TTGCCGCCCTTCAACAACTTACCCGAATGCACCGGCGTCCGCCAAATCACCTTGCCCGTGGCTTTGTTCAGGCAAAGCACCGACTGCACCTGTTTCTCCGCCTCGGCTGTCGCCAGATAAATCCGATCCCCCACAATCGTCGGCGTACTATGCCCGCGTCCCGGCAGCTTCACCTTCCAAGCTACATTCTCCTCCGTCGACCATTTCATCGGCAACCCTTTCGCCGCCACCGCATGCCCATCCCCCTTCAACCCCCGCCAACCCGGCCAGTCAGTGAGTTGAAATTTGTGTGGCGCAGCGATTGCAATGGACCAGTTCGCCAAGAGGAAAATTGCGGAGCAAAATTTCATGGACGTAAGCCTCGCGTCAAACGCTGAGCTGGGCAAGGGGGAATTGAATTGAGGAAATTAAGGCTGTTCGGGAATGGTTGGCCGGATAGCTTCGATTTCCTGCAACTCGTTTTCCGCCTGTGAGTATTCCTGTTGTATCGCTCGTAGGTTCTGGTTTGCTTCGTTGTAGGCAGCATTGGCGGCGCGGCATGTCTCCAGCGATTTTCGGTAAACCTGCATCGCCTGGTCAGCTTCGCGTTTTGCTTGATCGAGATCCTGCCGGGCAATTTGCATGCGTGCGGGCAAGGGCTCAGCCTGAGACTTGTACTTCTCGTTGTTGCGGCGCGCGGTGTCGAGCTTTTGCCGGGCCTGTTGAACGGCGCGTTTTGCCCGTTCGACGGGTCGCAGGTAACCATCACGCTTCCTGCGAAAATCCTTGGCGGGCTTGGCATCGAATTTGGCGGCATCCTTATCAAACGTTTCGAGCTTGCGGGCATATTTGTCCAATGTGCGTTGGGCATTGGTTAACGTGCGTTCGGCGCGGGTGACGGCAGCCAGCTTGACGCGGGCTTGGTTGACCATGCGCTGGTTGTCGGAGTTGGTCTTCCAGAATTTCTGGTTCTTGGCCCGCCAAGTGTCCTGCAGTTTTCGCCATTGCTGTTGTTTTTGTTGGCGCTCGGCTTGGCTGGAATTTTTTGCGGTTTCAGCTTGGGAGAGGCGTTTCTTGGCCATCTGTAACGTGGGAGTCATGGCCTGCATTCGTCGGCGTAACTCCAGCGTTCGCCCGACGTTTGACACGGTCGTTAACAGCAACGGTTTTTGATGGAGGGGCGCGTTATCCACCTTGGTCCAAGCGAGGGTGAGCACATCGGCAGCGTTGCCGTTGCTGATTTCCAGGAGATCCTCTTGCGCGATGCGATAATCACGAAACGGTACTCCGTTCAGGTGCAACATGCCGTTTACAAAGCCGGGCTCTTTGACCAGTAGCAGAGAGCCATCCGCCGTGCGCAAGGTGAAGCGCGATTCGACAGGCTTGGGCTTGCGTAGCCAAATGGCCGCTGCCTCTGTTCCCGCTGAAATTAATTTGCGGCCGAGCAAAATGGATTCCAACTGCACAACACCCTCATTCAGGGATTTGACCTTGCCTGGCAGAAATTCGCCATTGGTCAGCAGGACGCCCGGCTGTTGTTGTTTGCGCAGCACAAAGGCGTCGGCGAGGGAAATGCGGCCGAAGAATATGGCCGCTGTATTGATGGTGCTCAGGAAAACATCCTTGGTTTCCCCTTCAAGGCTGACTTTGGTGTCGTTCATGGCCACCGCCGGCCGGGCGATGTACGAACCGTCCCAACTCAGGACGCCTGCCTTTTGGGTGACCCACAGGTCTTTCGTCAGTCGGGTCAACTCGTCTTTGGCCTCGGCTGGTTCCTTGGTTTCTTTTGAAAATTTTGCACTGCGGATATTTTTAAAAGGAACCGTTGCGGCGCCAATTTTCAGCGCACCGGATTGAAGCTCGATTTGTCCCTCGAAGGTTCGTCCGTCAAGGGTCACCACGGAGTCGGCACGGGCAACGGTTAGCGTGGCAATACACGCGGCCAAACATTTGCTGACGCGAGAACGATTCAAGGCGGGAAGACTACCGTTTTTTGGCCTCCGCGGAAAGCTCGCAATCAAGGGTCAGAATCTCACTGATAGTGCGGCGGCTTGGACACATTTTCCTTGGCGGCTTTCATGTCTTCGGCAGAGGCGCGTTCGGTGAGGGTTTCCACTTGCTGTGAAAGGCGCCGTAGGGTTTTGTCCTGTTCGATAATCGTCTTATTCAGGGTTTCCGTCAGTTGCTCCATGTGCGCCAGGGCGGATTCGATTTTCACCAGTCGTTTTTCATCGTTTTCGTTCATGCCGAAAAACTGCCCTCGACTGAATCAACCGTCCACTGCAAATTGAATCTTACTTGATCATTGGGGATTGTTCCCCGAGGATTCGTCCACGCATGAAAGCCATTCACTGGATCGCTCTCTCGTTGGCCGTCTCGTTCACGGTCTTGGCCCAGAAAAAACCCTCCTACACACCTGCTGAGGCTGTTGCCCGGATGACCCTGCCGAAGGGGTTCAAGGTCACCCAGTTTGCCGCCGAACCGGATGTCGTGCAGCCGTTTGCTTTCTGCTTTGATGACCGTGGCCGCGTGTGGGTTTGCGAAAACCTGAACTACGCGACGCGACGCAGCGACACCTTCAATGAAGGGCCGCAGGGGCGTATCATCATTCTCGAGGACACCGATGGTGACGGCAAGTTCGACAAGAAGAAGGTGTTCGTCGACAAGCTGTTTTTTCCGACGGGTCTGCAGGTGGGCTTTGGTGGCGTATGGGTCGGGTCTCCGCCCAACCTGTTGTTTTATCCTGACAAGAACGGCGACGATGTTCCCGATGGCGAGCCCAAGGTTGTGCTGGATGGCTGGGGTCGTCAGGACCGTCACGAGACGTTAAACAGTTTTACCTGGGGTCCCGATGGCTGGCTGTATGGCTGCCACGGCGTGTTTACCCACAGCAACGTTGGCAAACCCGGCGCGCCGGACAACGAGCGGCAGCGCATCAACGCCGGCGTGTGGCGTTATCATCCCACTAAGGAAAAGTTTGAGGTCTTTGCCTGGGGGACGAGCAACCCGTGGGGGCTGGACTTCGACAACCGCGGCCAAGCCTTCATTACCGCCTGTGTCATTCCGCACCTTTGGCACATGATCCAGGGAGGCCGTTATCACCGCCAAGGCGGCCGGCACTTTAACCCGCATGTCTACAACGACATCAAGACCATCGCCGACCATGTGCACCAGAATTATGGCGGCCGAAAACATGAAGGCGGTCTGGCTTATTTTTATGCGAACGGTGCCTTCTCCGCGAAAAATAACCGCCAGCGCAAGGGCGGCTTTGCCCACGGCGGCTGCCAAATCTATACCGGTGGCGCGTTCCCTGAGGAATATCATGGGCACGCCTTCATGGGGAACATCCACCACCACCTGCTGTACGTTGACAAGCTGGAGCGGCGGGGCTCGGGTTTCAAAGGCACGCATGGAGGCGATTTCATGGTGGCGCATGACAATCATTTCCTGGGATTTAACATGGACACCGGCCCCGAGGGCGGTGTTTGGATCATCGACTGGAATGATGCGGACATCTGCGGCCGCATCGTGCACCAGAAAGGCACCGGCCGCATTTACCGCGTCACCCATGAGAACTGCAAAACCGTAATGAACCTCAATCTCGCCAAGCTTAATGACAGCGAATTGATAAAAAACCTGAACCACGTTAACGATTGGTATGCCGATCATGCTCGGCGCATCCTTCAAGAGCGTGCGTATGCCGCTCGCAATCAGGGTCCCAATGAGGGCGTTTCCACCACCGAGGCCGTAACCCCATCTCTCTTGGCTAAGGTATACCTTGACCCCAAGAACAACCCCACCTTCCGGCTGCGCACCATGTTGGCGCATCATTCCATGTTTGGTCTGAACCCATCCACACTGCTCAAGCTCATGGCCGACAAGGACGAAACCCTGCGCGGCTGGGCCATCCAATGCGCTCTGGAAAACAAGAATCCAAGCCAGCCCATTCTGGATCAACTGGTGAAAATGGCCGCCACCGACAGCTCCACATTCGTGCGCCTTTACCTCGCCAGCGCGCTGCAACGCATCCCGCTGGACAAACGCTGGTCACTTGCCGAGGCGTTGGTCGTTCATGAGACAGACAAGGACGATCACAACCTCCCACTTATGTACTGGTACGGCATCGAACCCTTGGTTCCGGCCGACAAAGCCCACGCCCTGAAGCTCGCCGCCAAAGCCAAAATCCCTCTCATCCGCCAATACATTGCCCGTCGCAGCGCCTCGAAGTGAAGAGTTGAATACACCTCGGAGTCACAGGAATTAAAATTCTGTGTCCTCGGTGTCTCTGTGGTTAAATCAAAATATGCGATACGCCTTTGCACTGCTGCTGCTCGCCGGCACCACATGGGCCGCCAAGCCCAATGTGTTGTTCATTGCCATCGATGACCTCGCGCCGGCGTTGCGGTGTTACGGCAATCTCATCGCCAAGACGCCGCACATTGACCGGCTGGCGGCGAGTGGCGTGCGGTTTGATCGCGCGTACAATCAACTGCCACTCTGCAATCCCACGCGCGCTAGCGTGATGACCGGGCTGCGGCCGGACACCATCAAGGTTTACGATCTCGACCGGCATTTTCGCGATGAGGTGCCCAAGGCGGTGACACTCTCGCAGACGTTTATGCGCAATGGCTGGTGGGCCGGGCGGGTCGGGAAGATTTATCATTACAACGTGCCCGCCAGCATCGGCACCGATGGTTTTGATGATCCGCCCAGTTGGCAAAAGACCGTGAATCCCAAGGGCCGAGACAAGACCGACGAGGCGCTGATCTTCAATGCCGAGCCGCACCGCAAGATTAGCGCCGCGCTCAGTTGGCTCGCCGCCGAGGGTACGGACGAGGAGCAAACCGACGGCATGATCACCACCGAGGCGATCAAGTTGATGGCGCAAAAACGCGACAAGCCGTTCTTCCTCGGCGTTGGTTTCTTTCGCCCGCACACGCCGTATGTTGCGCCGAAAAAATATTTCGCGATGTACCCGCTCAAGGACATGCGCCTGCCGTACGCGCCCAAGGGCGATCGCGATGACATCCCCACTGCCGCCTTTGCGCACAATTGCCCACTGCCGCATTACAATCTGGATGAGCTTACGCTGCGAAAGGCGTTGCAGGCCTACTACGCGACCATCTCGTTTGTCGACGCGCAGGTCGGCCGGCTGACGGCTGCGCTGGATGAACTCGAACTGGCCGACAACACCATCGTTGTTCTCTGGAGCGACCACGGCTATCACCTTGGTGAGCACAACGGCATCTGGCAAAAGCGCACGCTCTTCGAGCAATCCGCCCGCTCGCCGCTCATCATCCGCGCCCCCGGCATGAAAGGCAACGGCACCGCCAGCACGCGCATCGTGGAGTTCGTGGACATTTACCCCACGCTCACCGACCTCGCCGGGTTGAAAAATCCGAATGGCCCCATTCCGCTGCAGGGCCGCAGCCTCAAGCCGCTCCTGCAAAATCCTCTCGCCGAATGGCACGGTACGGCTATTACCCAAGTCCTTCGCCCCGCCGACAATCGTTTACCAAAGCCCGTGATGGGTCGCAGCATCCGCACCGACCGCTGGCGATACAGCGACTGGGCCGAGGGCAAATCCGGCGTGGAACTCTACGACCACGCCGCCGACCCGATGGAATTCAACAACCTCGCCCTCAAGCCCGACCCCGAAGCCAAAGCCGTAATGCAGCGCTTGCGCAAACTGCTCGAGAAAAAGGCCAGCGGCAAAGTGCCCACCACGCCATTCAATCCGAAACGATTGTGATGACAAAAAGCACACAATCCTGTTGACATTCGGCACACGTGCAGTAGACTGTTAGGGTGTTCGATTGGTCGGATGAAAAGGATGCCAAACTGCGTCAGGAACGTGGAGTGGGTTTTCAGGAAGTAGTTTTCCACATCGACCGGGGCGACGTGCTGGAGGTTGCCGAGCATCCGAACCAGAAGAAATATCCGGGCCAAAAAATTCTGTTCGTCCGGATCGACGACTATGTTTACTTGGTGCCGTGCGTGGAGGAGGCGGGAAAGACGTTTTTGAAAACGATCATTCCCAGCCGAATCGCCACGCGCCGCCTGTTGAAAGGTGAAGATGATGAAATTGGATGACTACGAGAAGGAGTTGTTGCAGTTGGAAAAGGATGGCGTGCTAGATGGCCGCGCGCCCAATGCCCGCGAGCAGCGCAAACTGCAGGAGGCCGCGCGCAACACCTTGAATAAGGACAAGCGCATCAACATCCGCATTTCCGCGCGCGACCTGGACGCCTTGCAGCGCCGTGCCAACCGTTTTGGTATGCCGTATCAAACACTGATTTCCAGCGTGCTGCACCGGTATGTGTCCGGTGAATTCGAAAGAAGCCCGAAGAACTGAACTGAGTTGAGGATGGGTTTGGGTGGCAACACCAATCTCACTTACTCTCCAACACACATCGAAAGCCAGTATCAGCGACGCGCGCACCGGGGGTGTTGCCGCTTCGGAAGGACGAACGCAGGATAATTGTTATGGAATCGGGCCAAGCTCCGCCACGCAGCACACGGGGTAGTTCGTTTGGGTTTCTTTTGTCCTCGCACCATTCATGTACATTTCCACCCATGTCGTGCAGTCCAAACTCATTTGCCTCGAAGCTCCCAACTGGTGAAGTGTAGTTGAACGCGTCCACCTTTAGATCCTTACCATAATTCCCCGCCCCTTTCGGTGGTGACCACGTTTTACCCCACGGGTATATCCCCCAGTTGCCCTTGGACTTTGATTCAGGAGTGTCTCCCGTCTCTTGGGCCAAGCCCACTACTATGCTCCATTCTGCATCTGTTGGCAACCGGTACTTTTGGCCTGCCTTGATTAGTCCGTTCTCTAACTCTTTTTTCGTCAGCCATTCACAAAACGCATTTGCATCCTCCCAACTTATCATTACCACCGGATGAGAATCTGGCTGTTTAAAACCTCTTGATTTAAACTGAGCGGGTTCCTTCCAATGATCATTGATTTCTGTATTCGCATCCGCGTAGGCAGCGTAATCCTTCACCCGTGTTTCCCAGATGCAAAACGACACTTTCGTCTCCGGAACCGGCAAGAAAGGCATCCCCAGAGAGTTGACAAAGGCGTTGGCGGGAATCTTCGATGCCGTCTTGGTTTCAACTTTGGGTGGCTCCGGCTTCTTGGATTCGTCCTCGGGCGGCTTCAGTTGGTCCTCGGCCACCTTGGGCGCGGCGTTGGATTCCGGTTCCGCCGGAGTGGTTTTCTTTCCGCACCCCGCCAGTGCCAGCGCTGCTATCAAAACAAGCAAGAATTGCCCCATCTGTTGAGGCTACGTTAATCCAGCCCAATTGACAAGGAGCCAGAGGGAGCGAACTCGTGGGCTGGAATTCATTGTCATTGAGCGGATCGGGGATTAGCCTTTCGCGATGCGCGGTTTTCTTTTTCTGATTTTCATTTTAGTGGCGACAGTTCGCGCGGCGGACTCGTTGCCGCCGCTCAAGAAAGTGCCGCAAAACGTGGCGGAGCTTTGGGCGGGGTATGATCCGCGGCAGGAGCCGTTGCGGACGGAGGTGGTGCGCGAGTGGGAAGAGGACGGGGTGATGGTGCGCTATGTGCGGTATTTTATTGGGTCGTTCAAGGGTAAGGCGGCTTGGATGGCGGCGTTTTATGCGTTCCCGAAGGGTGAGAAAAATTTACCGGGCGTGTTGCACATGCATGGGGGTGGGCAGCGGGCGAATTTGCGTTTGGTGAAGTACCACGCACGGCGGGGGTATGCGGCGTTGTCGGTAAACTGGGGCGGGCGACCGATGGAGGGCGCGAAGGCGGGCGAGGCGAACACGGACTGGGGCGCGGTGGATCCGACGCAGAATAATGTGCGCGGGTATTTTAATGTGGAGCCGGGCGAAAAGTTTTTGGATGCGCAGGAGTCGCCGCGGAATTGTAACTGGTTTTTGCTGACGCTTGGCTGCCGACGCGGGCTGACGTTTCTGGAGCAGCAACCGGAGGTGGACGGCCAACGGCTGGGTATTCGCGGGCACTCGATGGGCGGGAATCTCACGATGTACGTGGCGGGCACGGATGCGCGTGTGAAGGTGGCGTCACCCTCGGTGGGCGGCACGGGCTTTCGGCTGGATCCGTATTACCACGTGCCGCCGCAGATCCGGCGGGTGACGGGCGATCGCGAGTTGTTCCGGCGCACGATGGGCTATCAGTTTTACGCGCCGCGCATTAAGGTGCCACTGCTGCACTTGGGGGCGAGCAACGATTTTCACGGGCAGATGGATGCCACCTACGCGACCGGCGCGCGCGTGCCGAAGGGCGTGCCGCAGCGGTTTGTGTTCGCGCCGCATTTCAATCATCGCTTCAACCCCGCGCAACAGGTGGCGCGCATCCTGTGGCTGGATCAGTATTTGAAAGGGGGTGTGAAACTGCCGGCCACGCCGAAGAGCGAGTTTGGCCTGGGCAAAACCGCGGGGCTGTATGTGACGCCGTCGCGCGAACTGCCGGTGAAACGCGTGGAGATTTATTACTCGGTCGATCCGGATCCGCGCTCGCGTTTTTGGCGCAGTGCCGGCGCGCTCAACCTCGGCGGTCATTGGCAGGCGGGGTTGGAGCTGGAGGATTTGAGCCGGCCGCTGTTCGCCTTCGCGAATGTGTTTTATAAATTGCCCGAGACGGTCGCCCTGCCGCATGGCGAGGCGCAAGAGGTTTGCATCAGTTCACAGTTTCACGAGCTGAAACCGGAGGAGCTGCAGAAAACGCGCGTGCAACGTTCGGGCGGGCCGGAGCGGGTGATCGATGATTTTAAGTTTGGCTTCCGCGATTGGTACACGATCAACGGCAACCATCGTTCGCTGTGGCAGCATTGGACGCGCAAGGTGACCGACCCCAAATGGCGCGGTCCGAAAGGCGCGAAGCTGGCGCTGACCATCCAGAGCGAGCAACCAAATGTGCTCGGCATTGTGTTGCACGAAAACACGTGGCGGCATTACCGCGGCAAGAAACGCACGTACGTGGCTGAGGTGAAGTTGAAAGGCATCAAGGCGGAGACGGTGACAGTAGGCTTGAGCGATTTCAAAAACGTGACCGACGGCGTGCCGTTAAAAAGCTGGGCGGAACTGGGTGAACTTGGCCTCGTAGCCAAGGCCACGATTCGCGGTGCGAAGCCGGTGGAATTGGCAGCCGATCCCTGGCAGGGATCACGGCCAGTTTTCAAGCGGCTGGAGTGGGTGCTGTCGGTGAAAGATTGACGCGACCGCCCGCGCGGGCGCACATAGAGGCATGCGTTTTCGGATTTCATTTTTCGTCGGGCTGATTGCCGCGTTCCTCGTTGTGGCCGAGGAAAAGCGACCGAATATTATTTTCCTGATGTCCGATGATCAGGCGGTGCGCACGATGGGATGCTACGGCGCGCCAGGCGTCCAGACGCCGCATCTCGATCGACTGGGCGCGGACGGCATGATCTTCGATGCGCATTACGATACCACGGCGATTTGCATGGCCAGCCGGGCGAATGTGATGACGGGGATGTTCGAGTACAAGACCGGCTGTAATTTTGAACACGGCACGATGGTGGAGGCGCATTGGCGCAAGAGTTATCCGGTGCTGCTGCGGCAGGCGGGATATCGCACGGCGTTCGCGGGGAAATTCGGGTTTGAGGTGAGCAAGGCGCCAGGCGGAAAGGGGAAGTGGCTGCCGGAATCCGACTTTGATCGCTGGGGCGGTGGGCCGGGTCAGACGAGTTTTGTGACGGCCAAGAATGCCTCGATGAAGGCGTACGCGAAAAAGTGGCCGCACGCGACGCTGTCGTACGGAGCGTTCGCGCAGGATTTCATTCGCGACAGTGCGAAGGATGCGAAGGCCGGCAAACCGTTTTGTTTGTCGATCAGCTTCAAGGCGCCGCATCGGCCGGTGCAGCCGGACCCGAAGTTCGATCATGTTTACGCCGGCAAAAAATTCCCCAAACCGGCCAATTACGGTCGGGCCGCCGGCAAACATTTTTCCAAGCAAAGCACGATGGGCCGGCAGTACGAGCGGTTTGGCGGCTGGAATTACGACAAGGATTACGACGGCGTGATGGCCAAGTATCACCAGCAGATTTACGCCATCGACGTAGCCGTGGGCATGATCCGCGATGCGCTCAACCAGCACGGCGTGGCGGATAACACGGTGATCATTTACACGTCGGACAACGGCTTTCTGTGCGGCTCGCACGGGTATGGCTCAAAGGTGTTGCCATACGAGGAAGCCTCTCGCGTGCCGTTGCTGATGTTCGACCCACGCCACGCCAACAGCGGCAAGCGCCTTCGCTGCAGTTCACTGACTGGCAACGTGGACTTTGCGCCCACCATTTTGGAACTGGCCGGCCTGCCCGTGCCGGCGAACATGGACGGTCGCAGCCTGCTGAAACTGTACGCCAACCCCAAGGCCGAGACGCACACCGCGTTGCCGCTCATCAACGTGTGGGGTCCGAAGGCCGTGCACAGTTACGCGGTGGTGACCAAGGATTGGAAATACATCTACTGGCCTTACGCCGAGGGTGAACTTGAGGCAGCCGAAGAATTATACCATCTCACCAAAGATCGGCTGGAGCTGCACAACATCGTCAACGACACCAACGCCAAGGCCGCCCTCGCCGAGATGCGCCAAACCTACGATGCCGCCGTGGCCGCGTGGAAAAAACAATCCGTCCCTTACCACGGTTACTCGCAATACGGCATCATCTTCGATCGCACTGTGGAATGGGCCGACAAGCGCGAGGCGTTTTTGGGCGGCAAACGCTAGTGTGGATGGGCTTGCTTTCGGTGGGGAGTTCTATGACACTCGCGGCATGGAGAATTTCAGTCCAAACCGGCGGCAATTCCTGAAAGGTGCGGGCGTGGCGATGGCGTTGCCGTTGCTCGAATCGTTGCCGGAAGTGCGCGCGGCGCAAAAGGCCGCCAAGGCCAAAGGGCCGGTGAAGCGGTTCGTATGTCTCTCGAACAACTACGGCATTTATAAGAAGGGATTTTTCCCGAGCACGGCGGGCACGGACTACGCATTGACGCCGACGCTCAAACCGCTCGAGCGGCATCGGAAGGAGTTCACCGTTTTCTCGAATCTCGACCATGGCAACACGGGCGGGCATCAGGGGGTGCCGGTGCTTCTCAGTGGCGTGCGGCCGCACTTGGCGGCGGGATTCCCGGAGGGCAATATCAGCCTCGACCAAAAGATGGCTGAGCACGTGGGCGCGGCGACGCGGTTTCCGTCGCTGACGGTGCGGGTGAACGAGGCCAACCTCACCAGCTTCACGCGCACGGGCGTGCAGGTGCCGGCGATTGATTTGCGGCAAACCTACCGGGCATTGTTCCTTGAGGAACCGGCCGCGGCCAAGGCCAAGCAACGGCAGCAGTTTAAGCTGCACGGCAGCATTCTCGATGTGGTGCTGGAGCAGGCCAAGAGCGTGAAGGGTCAGCTCGGCAAACAGGATCAGCACAAGTTTGAGGAGTACCTCGACTCGGTGCGGTCGCTGGAGAAAAAGATTGTGCAACAGGAGCCGTGGGTCGACCGGCCCAAGCCGAAGACCGATCATCCCGAGCCGCCGCAGGGCAAAGGCACCGCGGCTGATCTCAAGGCGATGATGGAGCTGATTGCGCTCGCGATCCAGACCGACTCCACGCGTGCGATTACGTTGTCGTCCGGTTTCGTAAATGGTGACTTTGGGCTGAACGGCGGCTACCACGGTTTTTCGCATCACGGCAACCGCGACAGCCACACCAGTGCGCTGATGAAGATCGAGGCCAACATGACCGCGCAGATGGCGCACCTGCTTGACCTGCTCAAGGCGCAGGAGGATCCCATCAACGGCGGTAATCTGCTCGATCACACGATGGTGTTCTTCGGCTGCGGCATGGCCACGGGCACGCACTCCACGAAAAACCTTCCGCTGCTGCTCGCCGGCGGCGGCTTCAAGCACGGCGAATCGAAGATTTATCCGGAAGAAGATGCACAGCGCGTGCCGGCGGCGAACCTGCTGCTGTCCATGCTGCAAAACTTCGGTGTGGAAGCCGACCGCTTCGGCACCAGCACCGGTACGTTGACTGGCCTCGAGCGGAAATCATGAACCGCCCGCGCGGCATCGCGTTTCTCCTGCTGCTTGCCGTCGTCTGGCCGCTTGGTCAAGCGCGTGCGGACAAGGCGCTCAATGCGCTGAAACCGTTTCTGCGCACGCACTGCATTGAGTGTCACGGGCCGGACAAGCAGAAGAACGAAATTCGGTTCGACACACTGGGCACGGACCTCACCGATCGGCGTACGCTGGAGATTTGGCAGGATGCGCTGGATCAATTGAACCTCGGCGAAATGCCGCCCAAGAAAGCTGCGCAACCCGAGCGCGCGGACACCGCCCAGTTTATCGACGCCCTCAGCGCGCGGCTGGAGCTGGCCTACGCGCAGCGTAAAAGCACCGGCGGCCAAACGGTCATCCGCCGCCTGAACCGCCTCGAGCTGCGCAGCACCCTGCGCGATCTGTTGCACCTGCAGGGCGCGGCGTATCGGCCCGGCGCAGTGAGCGGGCTCGTGGACAACAACGGCAACGGCCGCGTGGAGCGGCAGGGCAACGATCCCGTACGTTTCTTTCCCGAGGACGAACTGGACGAGGGCTTTGCCAACATCGGCGACCGATTGGTGATGTCCGATTTCCTGCTCAAGCTCATGCTCGGTGCCGCCGAGGAAACCATCGGTGCCGCCACACATCCCGGCCCGAAGCCTTCGGTGGAGCCGCGCGAATTTGCCGCGCCCTTCGTGCAGGGCCGCAAGCTGGGCCAGCGCACCATCGAGACCGTGGCCCGCGAGGAGTTTCACAAGGAGGTCGACCTGCTCACGCAACGCTATTACGAGGGCGGCGACGGTCGGCTGGTGCCGCGCGAGCTGGGCGGCGGCGTGCGGGTCTCGGGACGGTACCGCGTGACAGTGGAGGTTTCCGGGCATAACCAGAAACATCCATGGGATGAACTGGCCAAGACGGATCAATCGCAGCCGTTTAAGATTGGCCTGCATGTGGCCGACGCGCGCAATGGCGGTATCGGCGGGCCCACCTCGCGCACGGTGCAGGTGTGGGATTTGCCCGGCGACGGCAAGCGGCGGACGTTTAGTGCCGAGCTGTGGATCGATGACACTTGGATGCCGTGGATCGGCTGGGAGAACGGCCCGTACGATCGCAATTTCCGCGCGGAGCGATTGGTGGAGAAATATTATCCGGCGCAATTCAAACCGCGCCCGGATCGCAAGGCGGTGCCGAAGGAAGTGTACGACGCGTGGCCGGTGGAGATGGCGCGCGTGCTGCTCAAGGCGGGCTACGCCGGGCCCAACGTGCGCGTGCATCGCCTGAAGCTCGAGCCTCTGATCGACCAATGGCCGCCGCGCAGTCACGTGGCGTTGTACGGCAATGGATCGGTGGAAGAGGCGGATGTCGAAGAGCTGCTGAAAAATTTCGCCACGCGCGCCTGGCGCCGGCCGGTGACCGACGCGGAAGTGGCGCCGTACGTGAAGCTCGTGCACGGGTTGATGGAGGATCCGAAAGCCAAACCTTTGGGCGCGATCAAGGAATTGAAGTACCGCGTGTATCACGGCAAATGGACCAAGCTGCCGAAGTTTGACGAGTTGAAGCCGGCGGCCGAGGGTGCGTTGGCCGGCGGGTTGATCGACATTCGCCCCGCGCGCAAGCCGGACTATTACGGCATGGTGTTCGAGGGCCGACTTGAGGCGCCGGTGGCGGGCGAGTACGCATTTGAGCTGGCGTCAGACGACGGCTCGCGGCTGCTGGTCGCCAATCAAAAAGTCATCGAGCACGACGGCTTGCACGGCGCCTCCACCAAGCGCGGCAAGGTGCGCTTGGCCAAGGGCACGCACGCCATTCGGTTGGAGTATTTTGCCTACGGCCGGCCGAACAGTTTGCGCTTGGCTTGGAGCGGGCCGGGCATCGCGAGCACGCCGTTGTCCGTCATCCAAACCGCACCGCAGCAAATCGTGGGCAACCCCGACGAGGCCCGCGCCATTCGTGCGTTGCAGGCGGGCTACGCGGCGCTGCTGTGTTCGCCGCGCTTTTTGTACCTGCGCGAAAACGCCGGCGACCTCGACGCCTATGCGCTGGCTTCTCGCCTCAGTTATTTCCTGTGGTCGTCGATGCCGGATGAAACGCTCTTCCGCCTTGCCGCCGAAAACAAACTGCGCGAACCGGCCGTGATGCTCGCGCAGGTGGAGCGCATGTTGAAGGATCCCAAGGCCGAGGCCTTCGTGCAGAATTTCACCACCACCTGGCTGAGGCTCGACAAGCTTGGCAAAATGCCGCCGGAGAAAGGTGGTCCATTCCGGTTTTATCACGACCGCAGAATGGAGCCGATGCTCTCGAAGCAGGCAGCCGCGTTTTTCGCTGACGTGCTTGTGCGCAACGAACGCATCACCACCTTCATCCATTCCGATCACACGTACCTCAATGCCCACATTGCCCGCTGGATGTACAACCGCGACGATGTGCCCGGCGAAGGCATGATCCGCGTGCCGACCAATGACCCGCGCCGAGGCGGCATCCTCACCATGCCCGCCGTGATGACCGCCACCGC
>DJHS01000055.1:431-4930 GCA_002433235.1 Verrucomicrobia bacterium UBA6614 | reverse complement strand
TGGGCTCACCGCCCTCGCCGCCGCCGCCCGATGTCGAGCCGCTCTCGCCCGATCTGCGCGGCGCCAAGACCATCCGCGAACAACTCGAGCTGCACCGCAAACACGAGGCCTGCGCCAGTTGCCATCGCAAGATTGATCCGATGGGATTTGCCTTCGAAAACTTTGATCCCGTCGGCCGCTGGCGCACCCATTATCGTACCGACGGTCGGCCGCAGATTGATCCGGCCACCGAACTGCCCAACGGCGATCAACTCGCCGACATCGTCGCCTTCAAGCAAATGCTCCTGAAACGCGAGCCGGATTTCGCCCGCTGCCTCACCGAGAAAATGCTCACCTACGCCACCGGCCGCCGCCTCGAGCCCCTCGACCGCGGCGAAGTCAACCGCATCACCACCGCTCTCGCCAAAAACGGCAACCGCCTCCGCGACCTCGTCCACCTCGTGGCCACGAGCGAGATTTTTTTGCAGAAATAAATTCTTCTTCCTTCAAGTGTCATTAACCGGACGATGGATAACAGTTTTCTGAGATACTTGGTTTTGTTGGCCGGTTGTTTGTTCTTTTTACCGGGATGGCTTCAGGGTGCGGAAGGCAAGAGCCCATCCCTGGGAGATGCCCATGCCGCGGATCCGTTGTACAAGTTGGTGTGGCAGGAGGAGTTTAGCGGCACCAAACTGGATCGCAAAAAATGGGTGGCGGTGGATGACCGCAAGATTGGCCAGTACGGTCATGGCAACGGCGAGGTGCAGGCTTATCTCGATGCGGAGGGGGAAACGTTTTATGTCAAGGACGGCCGGTTGACCCTCGTTGCCCGTTATGCGCCCGATGCAAAATATCCGCTGCGCGACAAACCGTACGGCAGGGTTCAGCGCCAAATCGGCCATCAGGATTTCAAATCTGCCAAACTGACCACGGAAAAACTCCGCGCCTTCACCTATGGGGTTTTTGAGGCACGCATCAAAAACCCGACGGATGCCCGCGGCCAACGAACAGCCGTTCCGGTTTGGCCGGCATTCTGGTTGATGCCTGAAGCCAAAACCGCCCCCTATTCGGGCTATTGGGATCAGGCTGCTGCCAAAGGGAAGCGTGAATGGGCCCGGAGCACTTGGCCTTACAGCGGCGAAATCGACATCATGGAAATGTCCGGCCGCGCCACCCGATTGTATCATGCCGGCGCCATCTTCCACAAAAGCCCGCGGAACTGGACGGTGGGCAACATCGGTTGGTATTCCCATTACCGGCGGTACGACGGGGCGATCAATCCGAAGCAGTGGATCGCAGATCAAAAACTCGACACATCATTGCAGCCGAAGCCGGGCGAAAAATCCTACGTGTCCGGCTACCACGTCTACGGCTGTAAATGGACGAAGGACCGGATTATCTTCATGCTGGATGGCAAGGAATGGGGGCCGGGGCTGGACCTCACCAATCCGGCCAAGTTCGGCGGCAAAAAAATGTACCGGGACTATCCATTTTATCTCATCCTGAATTTGGCCGTTGGCGGGAATTATTTTGGGGTCTGGGGGCCGAACGATCCCGGGCCGGACAAGAAAGGCAAAAACGAACTCTACGATTTTGCGCAGTTCCCCCAACACATGCACGTGGATTGGGTGCGTGTTTACCAGCGAAAGTAAACGGCTTGCGGATCGTGCCGGCTTGGTTGACTCTTTGCCGGTCACATGAATACCCAGCGAGTTGCCCTGTTGTTGTCATTTATCTTCTCCCTCGATCTGTTCGGGGCCTCTAAATTTGCCATACCGGCAACGGATAAGGGGCTTCCTGGCGAAGGGCCGATCCGGCGCTATCAGTGGTTTCAAAATCTTTGGGAAAAGAAACGGACCGGCTGGGCGACGCGAGTGCGGCAGGATATGGGTTCACTGGTGTTTTTGGGCGATTCGATCACGCAGGGATGGGGAGACAATTTCCGCGGCCACTTCAAGGGCGTGAAGGTGGCCAATCGTGGCATCAGTGGTGATACTACTCGCGGCGTGCTCATCCGCCTGAAGGAGGATGTGCTGGCGCTCAACCCCAAGGGCGTCGTGCTGCTCATCGGCACCAACGACCTCGAGGAAGGCGCCGCGCCGGAAGTGATTGCCGGCAATCTCAAGCTCATCGTGGCCGCATTAAAAAAACATAACCCAAAGATGCCGATCATTCTCTGCAACACCTTCCCCAGCTCGGCGAGCAAGAAGCGGCCGGCGGATCAGATCCAAAAGATCAACCAACTCTACTTCGCCGCCGTGAAAGGCGATCCGCAGATCACCGTGCTCGACACCTGGCGACTTTACGCTGATGCCAAGGGTGATGCGAAGAAAGCGGAGTTTCCCGACCTGCTGCATCCGAATCAACTCGGCTACGACAAATGGGCCGCCGCGTTGACGCCGTTGCTGGCTACGCACGGGTTCATGGAGACCCTCATTCCGGCGTTCGAACGTGAGGCCGGATTTGTGCCCCTCTTCAACGGCAAAGACCTCACCGGCTGGGGATTCCGCAATCAGCGCACGCAGGAAAAGACCGCCACCTTCGACGGCAAAACGGCCAGCCATGACGACCGGTACCGCGCCATCAACGGTCGCTTGGTTGTGACCACGCCGCCGGAGGGCCGGCGCATTCAGCAGCTGTGGACCACGCGCGAGTTTCCGAAGAACTTTATTTTGAAACTCGAATTCCGCGCCACGCCCAATGCCGACAGCGGCGTGTTCATTCGCCGGCCCCAACTCCAGTGCCGCGATTACATTCTCGCCGGCCCGTGGAAGGACCTGAAAAAATACAAGCCACAGGACTGGAACGAGATCGTCGTGGTCGTGAAAGACGGTAATGCCCATTGCACCTGCAACGGCGAAGTGCTCAATGCCAACTTCAAGGTGCCCGCCACCGGCCCCATCGGCCTCGAAGGCGACCGCGGCCAAATGGAGTACCGCCACATTCGGCTGAAGGAATTGGAATAGTTTCGAATAGATTCGAATCGCCCTGCCGGAAATTCTGTCGGATCATTCACAGAGAATGGTGGCGGTGAATACATCCCAAGACTACGCAGGTTCCTTTTTGGGGAAACTTGGCGTGATCGTTTTTCTGGCGGTTTTCTTTTTGAACCCGGCACAGTTGTTGGCGGATGAGCCGAAGGCGGACTTGGAACAGTTTCGCAAGGCGGTGGAGCCGATGCTGAAGCGGGCGTGTGTGAGTTGTCACGGGCCCGAGAAGCAGAAGGGGAAGTTCCGGGTGGATACGCTGGATCCGGATTTGCTCAAGGGGGAGGACGTCAACTGGTGGCTGGAGGTGTTCGACGTGATCAGCAACGGGGAGATGCCGCCGGAGGATGCCGAGATGCCCTTGAAGGACACCGAACGCGCGGCGGTGATCGATTGGTTATCCGGTGAGATTCAACAGGCCTCCCGCGTGGCGCGGGCGGCCAAGGGGCGGTCCTCGTTCCGGCGCCTGACGCGCTACGAGTATGATTATGCACTGCGCGATTTGCTGGGGCTGGATCATTCGCTGGTCGATCGGCTGCCGCCCGAGACGGCTTCGGAGGACGGCTTCAAAAACAGCTCCGAACTGCTGCAGATGTCTTCCATGCAATTCCAAACCTACCGGGCCATTGGGCTCAAGGCGCTGCGGCGAGCCATCGTGGTGGGCGAGCAGCCCCGGCCGGTGAAGTATGTGTTGCCGCTGGATAAATTGTTCGAGCAAACTTCAAAGTCCCAAAAGGCGAAGATCTTTCGTCGGGACGATGAGAAATACGCGCATCACCGCCGGCGCTCACATTTGCTGAACCGGGAAACCGGCGTGGGCGTTCCCTTTTCCGGCGGGATGTACCGTCCGCTGGACGCCGCGGCGGCCGGGCAAGTGCAGCCCTCCTCCAAGGTCTACATGGAGCTGCCGCGCAACAACGAATGGAAGGTTGGGCTGGATCGTTTCCTGCCCGACGAGGGCACGATGCGCGTCAGCATTCGGGCGGCGCGTTCCACCGAGGAGCTGCCGGGAGACGCGACCCTGCGGCTGGGATTCAGTGCCCACACGAGCAACAACGCGAATTTCTCCAACATCATCAGTGAGCGGGATGTGCCCGTGAAGGCGCCGGCCGGCAAGCCGGAGTTCATTCATTTCGACATTCAACTGGGCGACATTCAGCGCAATCCGTTTCGCAAACTCGAAACCACATTCCCGCGCCGCGATGAGTTTTTGCACATTCGGAATGTGACGCTGGTAAACGGGCTGCACGTGCAGTTTGATCACGTGGAAATCACCGCGCCATTCTACGAGCAGTGGCCGCCGAAATCGCACACGGCGATTTTCTTCGAGAGCAAAAATCGGGCGGACGACGCGGCGTACGCACGCGAGGTGCTGGAGCGGTTCATGACGCGGGCGTGGCGGCGGGCGGTGACCAAGCCGGAAGTGGATCGGTTCATGAAATTATACGGCGAGTACCGTCCGCAGTTCGAATCCTTGGAGGAAGCAATGGTGGAAGTGCTGGCCACGGTGCTGGCGCATCCGGAGTTTTTGTA
>DJHS01000055.1:0-121 GCA_002433235.1 Verrucomicrobia bacterium UBA6614 | reverse complement strand
CTGGCGCATCCGGAGTTTTTGTACCTGGCCCAGCGGGATGTGGCGGAGGCCCCGGCGCGCATCAGCCAATACGAATTGGCCGGCCGATTGGCGGTGTTTTTTTGGTCGAGCATTCCGGATG
>DJHS01000068.1:4541-6093 GCA_002433235.1 Verrucomicrobia bacterium UBA6614 | reverse complement strand
CATTAGTACCAATACCATTATGAAAGAAATTGGTTTTAATCAACACCCTGAGTTTTCCAAATCGTTCGTCCTGAACTGTGATGATGAACCTGCGATACGAAATTTTTTCGACAGGGAGAAGCTTGATTTCTTTGCCCAGAGGAAGGAGGCCGGACTTGAAGCCGATCACACGTTTTTAATCTATATCCGCGAGTTGAACGAACCTCTCAAGCCGGAGCAAATTGGAGACTTTTTGAAGGAAGGTTATTCTGTTTTCACTGCATTAGGTGGCCAATCATCCAAGGTCCTGCCACTGGAAAGCCGCGGTGGTGTCCCTCCCCTGCCGACTCCACGGCAAATAGTCACCCCTTTGGCAGAGCCCTCAAAAATTGATGGAGAGCTCAATCACCTCAGCCCAGAACTGATCAGTGCCCTTGAGCTGTGCATCCTGTACCTAGTAGCTTTGGATGAGGAATTTTCACCCATAGAACAGACATGGGTGGATGAAAAGTTCGGACCCGGCTCAGCAGACCGTTTGATTAAACTGATGCCAACCATGGACTGGGAGAATTGTTTCAATGACCTTCATAATCAGCTGCTCCAGCTCAACCCAGCCGATCAACACTACATGAAAACTCAGGCGAGCGTGCTGTTTCAGGAACTCATGGAATCAGACGGATTGGAAGGGATTGAACAGGAACGTCTGATCGGCTTAATGCGCTATATCAGTGAGTCTCTAAGGCAAGCCTAGTTCTTGGTATTTTCCTTACTCACCCGCTTTTCTTTCCGGACCGCGAAGCGACCCTGTGAGCTACGATTCATCGTAGGAATACGAGGAGGCAAGAGCTGCAGGGGTTTAGGGGAAGATTTTCAGGCCTTTATCTCGTTAATCTGCTTGGTCGCAATACCGATTGGACGGTCCAGAGGTACGCCGACACACGAGAGTAAGGTGGTGAGGAGATCTCCCTGGTTGCCCTGAATATTGGGCAGGAAACGGCCGGTCTTGAGGGTCCCACCGCCTTTACCGGCAAGAATGAATGGGAGGTTTTCTCGTTGGTGCTTGTTGCCGTCTTCCAATCCTGAGCCCCACATCATGATGCAGTTGTCGAGCAGGGTGCCGTCGCCTTCCCTGAGGGCGTGCATCTTCTTCACCATGTAGGCGAACTGTGCGACGTTGAATTCGTTGATTGCCGCCACCTTACGGATCTTTTCCTGATCCTTGCCGTAGTGAGTCTGCGAATGGTGTTGGTTGGAGAAACCAAGCTCGGGATAAGACGCGCCGTTGGGCCGGGAGCCGACGTAGGTGCTGACCCGCGTGGTGTCAGTCTGGAAAGCGAGCACGGTCAGGTCGCACATCACCTGCATGTATTCGCTGCGCTTGTCGCCCTCGGGAATTTTTACCTCAATGGGGGCTGAGTCTGTGGCGTGGCGTTTGGAGGGGTTGACGCCGTTCTTCTCCAAGGCAGCATCCTGTTGGCGGCTTTCGATCGCAGCGATGCGGCGTTCCACCGAGCGTACGCTGTCGAGATATTCGTCGAGCTTTTGCTGGTCGACCTTGGCCAAGGTGCGGCGC
>DJHS01000068.1:4106-4232 GCA_002433235.1 Verrucomicrobia bacterium UBA6614 | reverse complement strand
ACCTTGGCCAAGGTGCGGCGCAGGTCGCGGGCGCCACCAAGCACGCGGTCGAGCATTTGGCGGTCGAGCGGATTGGCCTGGGTGACCTTGCCTTCCTTTCCGCGTTTGCCGAAGAGGCGGTTCAGG
>DJHS01000068.1:2251-4068 GCA_002433235.1 Verrucomicrobia bacterium UBA6614 | reverse complement strand
TTCAGGAATCTTCACCTCGATGGGCGCGGAGTCAGTAGCGTGGCGTTTGGTGGGAGTGACGCCGTTCTTCTCCAAGGCAGCATCTTGTTGACGGGATTCGATGGCGGCGATGCGGCGTTCCACTGAGCGAACGCTGTCTAGATATTCGTCGAGTTTTTGCTGATCGACCTTGGCCAAGGTGCGGCGCAGGTCGCGGGCGCCGCCGAGCACGCGATCGAGCATCTGGCGGTCAAGCGGATTGGTTTGGGTGACCTTGCCTTCCTTTCCGCGTTTGCCGAAGAGGCGGTTCAGGACATTGCGTGGATCAATCTCGGCCGGTACGGGTTGCGTGGGGGAGCGGTAGCTGCAGTGATTGTAGTAACCCTCGTGCAGGCCTTCCTGATTTTCTTTCCATGTCTGCGGCATGGTCGCCAACTCGAGCGAAGGCAGCAGGGTGTGGGCTCCAACGTAGTTGGCCATGATCTGATCGGCAGAAATGGCGATGTTGATGCGGCCGCGCGAATCGGCATCGGGCAACCGTCCGGTGAGCCAGGTGGAAAGCTCCAGCGCGTGCGGCGCTCCGTTAAAAGGCGCAATCGGCACGCCGGAGATGCCTTTCATCATTAGGCACTGGTCCATGATGGGTTTCAACGATTGGATGATGGGCGGCTGGGCGTTGAGGAAGGCCTCCTGACTCTTCGGCCAGAACTGATCCATGATGACACCGTGCGGCATGTACATGAACGCGAGTCGCACCGGCGGCTTGGCGGCTTTAGTGCCGGCGGCCGAGGCCAGCGAATCCATAAACGGAAGGGCGAGCGTAACACCCGCGCCCTTGAGGAAGGTGCGTCGGTCAACGTGAGACGGGTTCTTCATTTTCATCCTTTGATTCTCCGGTGTGTAAACAGGTAGCTGGTGATGACCTCGGTAATAATCGCGCGGACTCGGTAATTGTCCTTGGCAATCTTAACCATTATTTGGTCGATGACAACATCATCGTAGCCTCTCAACTGCCGACCCAGTGCGTAGGCCATGAGCCGCTCGGTGAAGTTGCGGGCGAGATCGGCTTCCCGCTTGGCCAAAAGGCGCTTCAATTCCGCCGGAGTGGAAAACGCTTTTCCATCAGGCAGCTTGCCTGCCGAATCGATGGTGAGGCCTTCGTCGTTCTTCTCGCGCCAACGTCCGATGGCGTCAAAATTCTCCAAGCCAAAACCGATGGGGTCGAGGACCTTGTGGCAATTGCGGCAGGTGGCTTCCGATTGGTGCAGCTCCGTGCGCTGGCGCAAGGTGAGCCCCTTCACCTCTTTGTGATCCTGTTCCTCTAGTTCAGGAATGTCGGCCGGCGGCGGGGGAACGTGTTCACCGAGAATCTGTTCCAGCACCCACACGCCCCGATTCACCGGGCTGGTGCGGTTGGGAAATGAGGTGGTCGCCAGCGTGGCCGGCATGCCGAGGATGCCGCCGCGGTTGGGGTTGGTCAGCTTGACCCGCCGCATCTTCAGCCCGCGCACGGATTGCCCGAGCCCGTACACCTTGGCGAGCGGTTCATTCAGAAACGTGTAATCGCTATTCACGAACTGCACCACGTTTTGGTTCTCACGCACGATGCTTTCGAAAAATAAACGGGCCTCCTCGGTCATCGCCGTCCGCAGCGTTGGCGTCATCTGGGGGAATAGTTTTGGATCGAACACCTGTCCGTCCAATTTGTTTATCCCCAACCACTGCGCGCCGAAACCATCGAACAACGCCCGCGACCGCGCGTCCTTCAACAGCCGCCCCACCTGCGCCCGCAGAACCTCGGGTTTGCGCAGCTCGCCTTTGTTCGCCAATGCGGCCAG
>DJHS01000068.1:0-1864 GCA_002433235.1 Verrucomicrobia bacterium UBA6614 | reverse complement strand
TAGTCGTCCAGCGGCACGATCGCCTCTTTTGATTCCGGTTCACCGGCGGGCGTGATGAAGAGGAATTGCGGCGAGACCAGCACTGCCTTGAGCATCAGGCCCAGTGCTGCCGTGTGGTTGAGTTGGTTTTTTCGGCCAAGGTCGTAGACGTCAACGAGCACATCCAGCTCCGCATCGGTTGCCGGCCGTCGATAGGCATCCCGGGCCAGCGAACGTGCAATGTCTCGGGCTGTCTTGCGGAGATCGGCGTCTTTGGGGGGAGTTTCGCCGAAGAGCCGCTTCTGAATGGCAGTAGGCGCATTGCCTGCCGGTGCGATGATCTGCGCGACCACCTTGTTGGCGATGCCGAGGAACAGCTCCGATTGCAAAGAGGAAATTGAGTTGAGAAATCCTTCGCCTACCACTTCGTCGGGAAGGCTGTCGGCGATGGAGGGGTCGACGCCGTACAGGTCGCGCAGGGTGTTGGCGTATTCGGTTTTGGTGAGTCGGCGGATGACGAACGGCCCCGGATCACGCGGCGCGAGGTACTTGAGCTTGCCGATCCACTCGACGAACTGCCGGCGCTCGGCGTCGGATGGTTTCTTCGAGGAATCCTCTGGCGGCATGTCGTGCACCTTCACATTGGCCGCCGCTTTTTTGAAATGCAGTATGCCGGACTCGCCACTGGGATTTTTGAGTGCCGACTGCAAATTGATTCCGGCCTTGGCCCGGCTGCCGTGGCAACCCGCGCAGTATTTTCTGATGAACGGACCGACTTTTTCTTTAAAGACCTTCTGCGCGTCCGCGAGCAGGGCCGCCTCGTCGGGGCTCTCAGCCCAAGCCGGCTGCCATCCCGTCAGGAACAACATGACCAGCAAAATGAATGAACCGCGCTTCATAAAGCGGGAACAGAATCAGCTAAATGACCTTCGGGCGCGAGCTTTAGATGTGGACGTTAACGCGCCTCGAAGTGGACGCCTTTTTTGTCTGCCGGCCGGTCAATCCAGACGTCGCCATCGGGAAAACGGTGTTGGGCAATGAATTCCGGTCGGAACTCCAAGCCCCAACCCGGCGCCACGGGCGCCACATAGCCGCCATTGCGGATCTTAACGGGATGCTTAACGGCGTCCTGAAGAAAATCAATGTACTCCACAAGCTGTGTGTCTGAATGCCCAGACACGGCGATCTGATCCCACATGCCGTAGTGCTGAATCATGTTGCACAAGGCGATGCCACCGCCGTGCGGGCAGACGGGTACGCCGTACTTGGCGGCCAGCAAAATAATCGCCATTACGTCGTTCACACCGGCGACGCGAACGGCATCAATCTGGCAGTAACCAATGGCGCTGCTCTTGAGCAGTTGCTTGAAGATCACCGGCGACGCCGCTTGTTCGCCACAGGCAAAATCAAAGGGAGCATCGGCGAATGTCTCGGCCAGATCCACGTAACCCAGCACATCGTCGCGGGCAATGGGTTCCTCCACCCATTTCAGGTTGAACGGCCGGTAGTGCTCAACGTGTTGCTTGGCCTCGTCCACACCCCAGAACTGGTTGGCATCCACCATCAACTGGCAATCCGGCCCGATCGCATCGCGCATGAATCGTATCCGCCGCACATCCTGCTCGGAATTCTGGCCGACCTTCAGTTTGAAGGCATTGAATCCTTCCGCCTGTAGTTTGCGGACGGTCGCGAGAATCTCCTCATTACTCAGCCCCAGCCAACCGGCCGTGCAGTAGGCCTTGGGGCCGCGCTTGGTCAGGGCGATTTCGCGTTGCGCAACATTGGCCCGGCGCGCCTGAAGAAGGGCCATGGCTTCTTCGCGCGTCAGGGCGTCGCCAAGATTGCGCCAGTCGATGCAATCGGCGACGAAATTCGGTTCCAAATC
>DJHS01000100.1:0-7856 GCA_002433235.1 Verrucomicrobia bacterium UBA6614 | reverse complement strand
CACGTGGTTGTCGATAAACGACGACAACCCGTTGCCCAAGGAGACGATGAGCACTACTGCCAGCGCGCCGATGACTACGCCGGCCATCGTCAGGCCCGTGCGCAGCTTGCGGCGGCCCAGGTTGCGCATCACCTCGCTGGTCAGGTCGCGCACTGTCATGCCGCCTCCTCCTCGAATCGGCCGTCCACCATCCGCAGTTGCTGGTTTGCGCGCTCGGCCACCTCAGGGTTGTGGGTCACCACCAGCATGGTGATGCCATGCGCGGCGTTGAGCTCCACGAGCATTTCGGTGATGGCGTGGCCGGTCTTCGTGTCCAGATTGCCGGTCGGTTCGTCGGCCAGCAATAGTTTGGGCCGGTTGGCCAAGGCGCGGGCGATGGCCACGCGCTGGCGTTCGCCGCCGGAAAGTTGGCGGGGCAAATGGTCGCCACGCGCGGCGAGGCCCACCAATTCGATCAGCTCCGCAGCGCGCGTCTTGCGTTCACCGGCCGGTACACCTGCCAGCTTGAGTGGCGTCTCCACATTCTCCAGCGCGGTGAGGTGGCTGAGCAAAAAAAAGTCCTGAAAAATGAACCCAACCGAGGCGCAGCGATAGGCCGCCAGTTCATCCGGCGACAGGCCCGCCAGCTCGCGGCTGTCCACCGTGATGCTGCCCGCGGTCGGCGTGTCCAGCCCGCCCAGCAGCGCCAGCAGCGTGCTTTTTCCCGATCCGCTCGGCCCCACAACCGCCCCCAGCTCGCCCTTGGCCAGCGACAGGTCCACGCCGTCCAGCGCATGCACGGGCTCGTCGCCGACGTGAAATGTCCGGGTCAGTTTTGCCGCCTCAATTGCCGCCATGTGCCTTAATAAAAATGCGGCAATCGTTAATTCACGAACACGAATTCCTTCACATTCATCAATGCATGGCAAAAGTCCGCCCATGCCTTCTCACCCGGTTGGGCTTCACCGTGTGCCTTGGCTTGAGCCTGTAGAAATGCGATGGCGGTTTTTTGTTCGAGTTCGGTTGGCTCACGACTGAACGCCAACTCATACGCAGCCACTATCCGCGCCGAATCATCCGGCTTCAACGCAATCATGCGCCGACCCCAAAGCCGACTCTGTTCCACCACGAAAGGATCGTTCATCATGATGAGTGCCTGTGCAGGAACATTTGACGAAGTACGCCGGCCAAAAGTGGACAAGGGCTGCGGCATGTCGAAGGCCAACATCATTGGCGAAAGAAAATTGCGACGGACTTCCTGATACACCGTTCGGCGGCCCGCGCCGTCCAGCGGACCGGACCGCGGACGGCCGCGGCCTTCCATGAACGACGTCAGATGTACGGCCACTGGCGGCCCGAACATTTTTTTGTCCAGTCGGCCGCTCACCGAAAGGATCGAATCGCGTATTGCTTCGCCCTGTAAGCGCCGCACACGCATGCGATGAAGCAAATTGTTGGCCGGATCCTTTTCTTCGGCAGCAGCATCCACCGGGCGGCTGCTCATGCGATAGGTTTGCGAAAGCATGATGGCGCGGATCACTTCCTTAGTGGACCAGCCCTTTTGCACAAGGTAATTGGCGAGCCAATCAAGCAGGGCAGGGTGTGTGGGAGCCTCGCCGAGCACACCGAAGTTGTCCGTGCTGGGCACGATGCCGCGCCCGAGCAGGTGATGCCAAATGCGGTTTGCATAAACGCGAGCTGTGAGTGGATTTGAGGCATCGGCGATATGATGAGCCAAGGCACGCCTGCCCGTACCAGTGGTGGCTGGCGGTTTCTCTCCCACCAAGGCAGTGAGATATCGGCGTGACATTGTGCCACCAAGATTTTTGTGGCTGCCGCGAATAAAAACCTGCTCGTTGCGCGCGGTTCCCTCCAGCATAACTGGCACCACCGTGGGGCGCGCCATGGAATTGGCAGTTTTAACATATGCATCAATGAGGGGTTTATGTTCAGCGGCCAAGGGGAGCAACCCGGACTCGATCAGACCAGCCATAAGCTTCGCTTGAGCGCGGGTTATTTCCTTCCCCGTCGACCATGCACGAATAATAGAGTCGAGTAGATCTTCATAACGCAACGCTGCAAGCTTGAGCGTTGCGGCTTTCGTTCCAGTCAATGCGTGCGAGGGCTGAATTGATTCAGCGCCGGTACGTGGCGGCCCGCCGTTGGACTGCCACAACTGTTGCACCGCTGCCCAGCCGTCCGGCCCTGAGCCGCGCCCCGCGGGGTCGCTGTTGGACAAGTCACAGAACTCAACATACGCATGATGTCCCTTCCACATGGCCAGCCCAAAGCTGAACCAATGCGGCTTCTCATTGTTGATGGTCTTTGTCGCACCTCCGTAGATGGGATTTCGGATGATCTTGAAATTGTCGATCACCACGTTCACACGCACATCCTTGCCCATGGCATACAAGTGGATGTTGTTGGCGGTAATCTTGAAGGTCGGTGAGCGCAATGTGCCCTGCAACTTCCGCGCCGTCTTGCCACTATGCAGCCAACCCGCCTCGAGCGGTCGAGGGCCATTGCTTTCCACGACAAATTCCCCGGGCCGAGTAAACGCGTTGGCAAACGATGCCCCATCGGCAAACCAATCCTTGCCTTCGGTACGGCGCACGTCGGAAACCAACTGGTATCCTTCAGGCACCAGCGCTCCCTTCGCGTCGGGGTCTGGATTCACCACAGTCTGCCATCGTCCATGGTTTTGAAATGCATGGAGCGGATGCTTCGCATCCCCAGCCGCCTGAAGCGACTTAGCCCATTTGTCCAGCAGAGCAGCATCCAAGCCCTGCCGCTTGGCCAAGTCTGCCATTGGCATTTTGGTGGCCAATGCTTCGTGTGCAACGAGCAAGTACTGGTCAACTTTTGAAATCTCACGCCGCCACTGTCGGGCTACCGCGGCACGAATCTGCTCTTTCTTCCCTTCCAATTCCGATCGAGTTTTGGCGAACACTTCCGGGCCATCCACTGATCCGTGCGAGAAACTGCCGCTCTCGATCAGGCCGTAGAGGGCGTAGTAATCGGCCGTGCTGATGGCGTCAAATTTGTGATCGTGACAGCGGGCGCAGGCGATGGTCATGCCCTGAAAGGCTTTGCCGATGACGTCGATTTGGTTGTCGATCACCTCGGCCTGATAAGCGCGCACGTCCACCGGCGAATGGCAATGCTGGCCGAGCCACCACCACGCGGTGGCGAGGCGACTCTCGTTCCAGCCGCCGTCCTTGGCGTAGCGCGGCTGGAGCAAATCGCCGGCGATGTGTTCCTTCACGAACCGGTCATACGGCACATCGCCGTTGAAGGCGCGGATGACGTAATCGCGATAGCGCCACACTTCCTGATTCATGAAATCGAATTCATGCCCGAACGTCTCCGCGTAACGCATCAGGTCCAGCCAATGGCGGCCCCAGCGTTCACCGAAGTGCTGCGAGGCGAGCAGTTCGTCCACCACCTTCTCAAAGGCCTTGGGCGAATTGTCGGCCACGAAGACCTGTACCTGTTCCGGTGTGGGCGGCAGGCCGATCAGGTCAAAGTACGCGCGGCGGATCAGTGCGCGCTTGTCGGCGGGACCGGCGGGCTTGAGACCGGCGGCTTCCAGCTTGGCGAGGATAAATTGGTCAATTGGCGAAGCGGGCCAGTCAGCCTGTTTCACCTTGGGCGGTTGCGTTGCTTTCACCGGTTGCCACGCCCAGTGATCGGCCTTGCGTTCGGCGAGGTTGAAATGATCCTTATTACCGGGACCTTTGGCGGCCTCCTTGGGCCACGGCGCGCCGCGTTTCACCCACTCGGTGAGGTCGGCGATCTGCTGGTCGCTCAGCCGCCCGCGCGGCGGCATCTCGAGATCCACGTTGTCGTAACCGATCGCCTCGATGAGCAGGCTCTCCTCCGGTTTGCCGCTGACGATGGACGGCCCGGAATCGCCGCCTTTCAGCACGCCGGCGCGGTGGTCGAGCAACAGGCCGCCCTTCAGCTTTTTGGCGTCCGCGCTGTGGCACTTGAAACAATGCTCCGCCAGCACGGGCCGAATTTTTTTCTCAAAGAATTCCAGGTCCGCCGCCGCAAATTCCGCGGCCAACGCCGGCATGGAACTGAGCAGGAGGGCTATCAACAATCGGTTCATGATCATGTTATGGATTGGTTTGGGGTAAGGCCCCGTGTTGGCGGAGAAAATCTGCAACAGACGGGTGTGCTTCGGCCAGCTTCAAAGGTGTATCGCCGGCGCGATCGGCCCGGTTAACATCCGCGCCATGGGCCACCAGGAGTTTCACGGAGTCTAGATGTCCCTCACGCGTGGCCATGTGCAGCGGCGTCCAGGCGGGGCCGTAGGCGGTGGCGTCCACCTTGGCACCTTCAGTCAGCAACTGCCGAACGGCGGCGGTATCACCGAACTGCGCGGCCAAATGCAGGGGTTTCGGGTCATTAATGAACGGCCGGATGATGGCGTACTGGACGGCCGTGGACACGGAGGCACAGCCGGTCAGCAATAACACGGCCGGCAGCATCCATGTGAAACGGGCGAACATCGGCGGCCATTGTAGCGGGCCGCCCGGGCATTTCAATGCACCGTTTGCTTGGCTTGCCCGCGTTTTTTTCCCATGTTGTCGGCCCTTTCATGAGTAGTGGCCAACATATTGAGGATCCGGATGTCATCCTGATCGGCAGCGGCATCATGAGCGCCACGCTCGGTGCAGTACTCAAAAACCTGCAGCCGAACCTGAAGATTCAGCTCTATGAGGTGACCGCCGAGCTGGCGCAGGAGAGCTCCAACGGCTGGAACAATGCCGGCACCGGCCACGCGGGCATTTGTGAACTAAGCTACACGCCCAACCGCGGCGACGACGGCGAAGTGGATGTGGCCAAGGCGATCGAGATTTTTGATCAATTCGAGCAGTCCAAATATTTTTGGGGCTACGCGGTGCGCAGCGGGATGATTGCGGACCCGAAACAATTCGTGAATGCCGTGCCGCACATCGCCTTTGTGTACGGGCAGGAACAGGTGGACTTCCTCCGCTCACGCCACAAAGGCATGAGTGCGCATCATTTTTTCAGCAGCATGGAGTACACCGAGGATCACGACACCATGCGCGAATGGGCACCGCTGCTATTGGCCGGCCGCGATGATACGCCCATCGCCGCCACCAAGATGGATCGCGGCACGGACGTCAACTTTGGCACGCTGTCCGACCTGCTTGTGCAATGGCTCGGCAAACAGGACGGCTGCGGTTATGCCACCGAACATCGCGTGACCGATCTTACGCGCACAAAGGCCGGCTGGGATGTGGAGGTGAAGGATCTGCAAACCAGCCGCAAGTTTTCCAATGCAGCGAAGTTCGTGTTTATCGGCGCGGGCGGCGGCAGTCTGCCGTTGCTGCAAAAATCCGGCATCGCCGAGAGCAAAGGCTTCGGTGGCTTCCCCATCGGCGGCCAATGGCTCCGGTGCGACAAACCGGAGGTGGTCGAGCAACACGTCGCCAAGGTGTACGGCATGTCGCCCGGCGCCGCGCCGACCATGGCCGTGCCGCATTTGGACACGCGCATCATCGATGGCAAGAAATCCCTGCTCTTCGGCCCGTACGCCGCGTGGACCACGAAGTTTTTGCACGGCGGCGGTAGCTTCTGGGATCTACCCGGCTCCATTCGCATGGACAACATAGCCTCGCTCATCAAGGTGGGACTGCACAATATCCCGCTGGTCGGCTACCTCGTTCAACAGGGTTTGCAAAGCATGAACACGCGCATGAAAGAGCTGCGCAATTTTTATCCCGACGCCCGTACCGAGGATTGGGAGCTGATCGACGCCGGCATCCGCGTGCAGGCGATCAAAAAGGAAGACGGCGATGCCGGCATCGTACACTTCGGCACCGAGGTGTTGTCCGACGAAGACAAAACCCTCGCCGCACTCCTAGGTGCCTCGCCCGGCGCATCCGTTTCCACCAACATTATTTTGGAGATTGTGCAGGACTGCTTCAGCGACTTCCTCAAAACCGACGAAGGCCATGCGCGCATGAAAGCCATGATCCCTTCCTACAACGAGAACCTCATCGATGTGAACATGGCCGACCGCCAAGCCGAATGGAGCGAGGAGGCGGAGAAAGCGTTGGAGTTGATTTAGCGACTCGCCTGGGCTAGACTTTTTGCATGACGGGAATCTCTTACATGATCGATGAGGGCGGCAAAAAAACCGCCGCCGTAATCGACCTGCGCCGGCATGGCCGCGCATGGGAAGATTTCTACGACAGCCTCGTGGCCGAGGACCGCGCCAAGGAGCCGCGTGAAAGCCTCGCTTCCGTTAAACGCCGCCACGCCCGCCGCAAGGCCAATGGGTGAATTTGAAATCAGCTTTGCGCGGCCCGCTCGCAAGGAGCTGGAGGATTTGCCGGTTGAACTTGCCGATCGAATGCTGTCGCGAATCGAGAAACTCGCAAGCAATCCCCGGCCTCGCGGCGCCACGAAATTACGCGGCCGCAAAAATCTATGGCGCGTTCGAGTGGGCGATTATCGAATCGTGTATTCTATCGATGACGAGGCGGAGATGATCGACATTACCCACATTCGCCATCGACGCGACGTGTATCGGGATCTGTAACGATGAGCACCCGAATCGGCATCGAGATTGGCGGCACGAAGCAGCAGATCGTGGTGGGCGATGCCGGGGGCCGCATCATTGATCGCTGCCGGTTCAGTGTGGATCCCGATGGCGGCGGACCGGTCATTCGAGATCGCATTGCTGAAGAATTGCCACCGATCCTTTCCGAGCATCACCCCGAACACATCGGCGTCGGCTTTGGCGGTCCGGTGGATATCGCCGCGGGCACGGTCGCCGTCTCCCATCAGATCGAGGGCTGGAGCGGTTTCCCCCTGCGCGATTGGCTGCACGAAATCACCGGCTTGCCGATCATCATCGAAAACGACGCCAACACCGCGGCCTTCGGCGAAGCCCTTCGAGGTGCCGGGCGCGGCTTCAATCCCGCCTTTTACATGAACATGGGAAGCGGCGTCGGTGGTGGCTTGGTGATCGATAACAAAATCTATCACGGCGACACACCCGGTGAGGTCGAGGTCGGTCATTTGCGGCTTGATCCCGACGGCACAACCGTCGAAGACCGCTGTTCCGGCTGGGCCGTGGATCGGGCAATTCGCGCTGCCCTCGGCTCACATCCCGAAAGCCTGCTAGCCACCCTGTGCGGCGACACTCCGGGCGGCGAAGCCAAGCATCTCACCGAAGCCCTTGCCCAAGGTGATCCATTGGCTCAGGAGATTCTCCAAACCACCTCCCACGAACTCGCCTTTGCCCTGTCGCACGTCACGCACCTGTTCCATCCCCAAGTCATCACCCTCGGCGGCGGTCTCTCCCTGATTGGCGTTCCCCTCCGCAAAAGCATCGAGCAACAACTGCCCGATTTTCTAATGGATATTTACGGCACCGGCCCCCAAATCAAACTCGCCGAACTCGGCGAAGACGCCGTGCCGGTGGGCGCATTGTTGCTTTAGTTGCGGCTGGAGGGAATTAAGCGTATCGTCTCTACATGGCAAATCGCAGCCAACGCAGGCGCCTTGCGTTTGAGGCAGTGATGAATGCGTTCGGAGCGTATTTCGTTTTGCTGCTCCTGACGTCTTTACTCCTTGATGGTGGAATGGTGTTTCGGATTTGCCTCGCTGGGGTAGGGCTGCACTTGGTGGTTTCAGTTTGGATCATGATTCGGCGTTTTCACACCATGTCACGGACAGATTACTTGGTGGTTTCGTGCGGCTTGGTGAGTTTTTCCACCGCACCGGCTTTCAAGCTAATGGACGACGAAATAAAAGAAGACTAATCCACGTCCGCCTTGCCGTAGAACTTCACACCGCGCTCGATTTTTTCGCGGCCGTTTTGTTGGCGCCAA
>DJHS01000042.1:0-19464 GCA_002433235.1 Verrucomicrobia bacterium UBA6614 | reverse complement strand
GCCGCTGAAACTGCTGGCGGTCAGCTCAGTGTTGGCGATCATAGGCTTGTATACACTTTCGATTACGGCCGGCATGGCGATCTTTGTGGCGGCAACTATCTATGGCTTAGGCAAGACGTTTTTCTGGCCGACGATGCTTGGCGTGGTGTCTGAGCAGTGCCCCCGCGGCGGTGCACTGGCGCTCAATGCCATTGCTGGCATTGGCATGCTGGCAGTCGGCACACTTGGCTTCCCTTACATCGGCGCTTTGAAGGAGGCCAAGGCAATTGAGTCCGTGCAGGCCAACACCGCCATTGTGGAGAAAGCACCTGCCTTGGTGAAGGATGGGCAATTCCAAGCGCAAGACGAAAAGGCCATTTACGAGATCATCAAGTACAACGCGTTCTCCGATGGCAAGGTCGACGAATTGATCAAAGACAAGACCGACGAGGAGAAAAAAGAGATCAAGGAGGCGATCAAGAAGGAGAAGGATTCCAGTGGCCAAAAGGCACTGGCGGATATGACCGTATTTCCGGTAATCATGCTCGTGTTTTACGTAGGATTAATATTCCACTTCAACGCGAAGGGTGGCTACAAGCCCATGGTGTTGGGGGCTGATGGAGGAAGTTCTGAGGTGGGCGATGGTGATGCCTCCGACGCTGGAGAGGAGGAGAAGGAGCCTGAGAAGGACGTTTGACTCAAGAGGTGATTTCGTCACAAAAGGCGGTCCTGCGCGGGCCGCCTTTTTTATTATTGGCCGTTACCATTGCCGTTACGGGCGTAGCGGCGGCGTTGGGGTTCGGGGAGGTCGGTGTCGACTTTGGCGTAGTAGGTGTCGTCGCCGAACATGTTGTTGGCTTCGGCCTGCAGTGAAGTGGAGGGGGTGACGTTGAAGCGTTCGTTGGCCTCCACAAAGACGGAAGCGCCGCTGGGCTGGCGCAGGCAAAGGAGCAGGGGGATCTTTCCGGGGTGGGCCTGAGTGAGGGCGCGGACGGACTCAAGAGAGTTGTCAGAAATTTTCTCCACACGCAGTCGCAAGTGGACTTGCTTGGTGAATTTGCGCGGGGCGTCCTCCAGTGGCAAAATTTCCTGAGGGAAAATCTTGGGTACATCTTCGCCGTTATTGACTTCCCCGATGACCATCAGTGGCTGGTTGACTTGAAGTAGGTCGTTGAATTTCTCGTAATTATCGTTGATGAGCAGGATGGTGCAGGTGCCCTGCATATCTTCGAGGGTGGCGCTGGCATAGGGCTTGTCGGTCTTGCGGGAGATGCCGCGTTTGACCTCGGCGACAAGGCCGCCGATGCGCGTAACGGTGCGCGCCTCCAGTTCCTTGAGCTCATTGGTCTTGTGCAGGGTGTAGCTGTCGAGGATGCCAGTGAGAGGGTCCAAGGGGTGACCGCTGATATAGAACCCGAGCAGTTCCTTTTCATGGGCGAGCTTCTCGCTGCTGGGCCACTCGGTGACGTTGCGCAGCGCGGCGGGGATGTCATCCTCCTCGTTCTTGCCGGCATCGAGCATGCCGAAGAGGGTTTCCTGCCCGCGCGCGCGGTCAGCGGCAATGCCGGAGGCGCGGGCGAGGGTGCGTTCAATCTGTGCGCAAAGGCTGGCGCGGGTGTGGCCGAAGCCATCGCAGGCACCGGCCTTGATGAGAGCCTCGAGCACCTTGCGGTTGACCGCGCGGAGATCGACGCGTTCACAGAGCTCGGCGAGCGACTTGAAGGATTTTCCCTGATCGCGCGCGGCGAGCATGGCCTCGACAGCGGCCTCGCCGACGCCCTTGATGGCGGCGAGGCCGTAGCGGATGACTTCGCCATCACGGGCGGGGGCAAAGTTGACACGGCTTTCGTTGATGTCCGGCGGCAGCACCTCCACCCCCACGGCACGCGCCTCGTTGATGAGGATGGCAAGCTTGCTGGTGTCGCCCATGTCGTTGGTACACATGGCGGCCAGGAATTCGACGGGATGGTGCGCTTTTAGGTAGGCGGTTTGATAGGCCACTACGGCGTAGGCGGCGGCGTGGGATTTGTTGAAGCCGTATCCGGCGAACTTCTCCAGAAGGTCAAAGATGCGGTTGGCCTGTGCAGCGGGAATCTTGTTGGTTTCGGCGCAGCCGTTGACGAAGGCCTCGCGTTGCTTGGCCATCTCCTCAACCTTTTTCTTGCCCATGGCGCGTCGAAGCAGGTCGGCGTTGCCCAGGGAATAGCCGGCGAGAAGCTGCGTTGCCTGCATGACCTGCTCCTGGTAGATGAGGATGCCGTAGGTTTCCTCGGAGATTTGCTGGAGCAGGGGATGCTCGTACTTGATTTCCACCTCGCCGTGCCGTCGTTTGATGAAGTCCGGAATGAGATCCATGGGGCCGGGGCGATAGAGGGCGACCAACGCGGTGATGTGCTCCACGGAGGCCAGTTGAAACTTCCGGCAAAGGTCGCGCATGCCGCCGGATTCCAACTGAAACACGCCGACAGTGCGGCCTGCATTGAGGAGGTCATAGGTTTTCTGGTCGTCGAGCGGCAGCGCATCGACGTTTATTTCAAGGCCCTTGGTTTGTCTGACCATTTCGCAAGTGTTGCGAATGACGGTTAGCGTCTTGAGGCCGAGGAAATCCATCTTCAACAGGCCCAAGTCGCCCACGGGATTCATGGGGTACTGGGTAATAATGGTGCCGTCTGGGTCGGACTTGAGCGGGAGTACATTGACCAGCGGCTCGGCGCCGATAACCACGGCGGCAGCGTGGATGGAGGAATTGCGTGTGAGGTCTTCCAGCACAAAGGCAGTGTCGATCAGTTCGCGCGTCACCTCCTCGTTATCGTACGCCTGCTTCAGTTCGGCTGACTGTTCCAGCGAGCGTTCCAGTGTGATCTTCAGCTCGTCGGGTACCATTTTCGCCAGCCGGTCACATTCGCCATAGCTCAGGCCCATCACCCGGCCGACGTCGCGGATGACGGATTTGGAACCCATGGTCCCAAAGGTGATGATCTGCGCCACGCAATCGCGCCCGTATTTTTCCCGGCAATAATCGATGACATCCTGGCGGCGGTCATCGGCGAAATCGATGTCGATGTCGGGCGGGTTGACGCGTTCCGGGTTGAGGAAGCGCTCGAACAGTAACCCGTAGCGGATAGGGTCGACGTTGGAAATCTCCAGTAGATAAGTCACCAGTGAGCCAGCTGCCGAGCCGCGCGCGACGCAGGAGATTCCCTTGGAGCGGCCATGGCGAACAAAGTCGCCGACAATTAGAAAGTAGCTCACAAACCCCATCTTCTCGATAACGCCGAGCTCGACTTGTATGCGGTCGATGAGGGGCTTTAGGGCGGTCGCGACGGCGGGATCATTTACATCGGCCGGGTTGGAGTTATCACTGGCCTCGTAGGTTGGGAGCCTGCCAGCGTTCTCGATGGAGTGGCAGACAAATTCCTCGCCCTTGGCCTCGCAGCGTACGCCGTAGCGGGTATGCATCGCCTCGGCAACAAGATGCCGTAGGTAGCCCTCACGCGTGAACAGCTCAGGAGGTTCAAACACGGGGTAATGAAGTTGGCCAAGCTCGATCTTCACGTTGCACTGTTCGGCCACGGTCAGGGTGTTTCGTACGGCCTCGGGTGTATCCTTGAACAGCGCCGCCATTTCTTCCGCACTGCGCAGGTAGAACTGTTCCGGCACATAGCTCATGCGGCGGGAATCGTTCAGGGTGGTTTGTGTGCCGATGCAGATCAGCGCATCATGCGCATGTGAATGGGCGCGCTCGACGTAGTGGACGTCGTTTGTGGCCACCAGTTTTAGGCCGAATTCCTGAGCCCACTTGATGAGCTGGGCATTCACCTTCGCCTGCTCGGGAATGCCGTGGTTTTGCAGTTCCAAGTAAAAATGATCCGGGCCAAGGATCTGCTTGAACCAATCCAGCGCCTCGCGCGCTTTTTTGTCCTCGTTGCGGATGATGGCCTGCGGGATTTCGCTGGCTAGGCAGCCGCTGAATGCCACCAGCCCCTCCTTGTGCGCTTCCAACAGTTCCTTGTCGATGCGTGGCTTGTAATAAAAGCCCTCCAAGTGGGCGGCGGTGGTCAGCTTGATCAGATTGTGGTAGCCCGTCTCATTTTCCGCCAACAAGAGCAGGTGGTTGTAGCCATCCTTGCCGGTGCGGCTGTTTGTTTTTTTGTCAAACCGACTTCCTGGCGCAATGTAGGCCTCGCAGCCAATGATGGGCTTGATGTTCGCCCTTTGCGCTTTCTGGTAAAAATCGATGGCGCCATGCATCACTCCGTGGTCGGTAATGGCCAAGGCATCGAAGCCCAGATCCCCTGCGTGTTTCATCAGCCGATCCAGGCGGCATGCGCCATCGAGGAGGGAGAACTCCGTGTGCAAATGTAAATGAACGAATTCCGCGCTCACCGATTGGACTGTACCGGTGGTCCGCGGGGTTGCCAAGGGGAGGTTGTTGAAAAGCTGTTGAGGGTCTTGATGACTCAAGCGGTGCTTGCGTTTGCGTGGTCTGTTGCGCAGGATGGGCGTCCCAACCGTATTCATGAGCGACGAACCGGACAACGCGCTTGATTTGGGCCAAGAGTTGCAGTTTCTCCCCGCGTGGGCGCAGGAGGATGCAAAGTCCAACAAGTATGCCTCTTTCGATGGCGAGCCGGAACGGCGTGGACGCGGCGGCCGAGGCGGCCCGCGAGGGAGGGATAACAGGCAAAGGGACAACCAGAGACGGAATGACCGTCCGCGTCCGCCGCAGCACCGCGATGTTCGGGACAAGCCAGGCAGGCCGAAGGGCAAGGGCCCGCGCCGGGACAATCGTGATCGAGTTCGTCCGCGGCAGGAGCCTCGCAAGGAGGAGCCGCTGATCGAGTTGAAGTCGGTGATTGTGCCTTCGCCCAAGGGTGTGGAGTCGATCGCGCGTGAGATTAAGCTGACCGGTCGTGCGTATCCCTTGTTTCAAATTGCTCACCTGATTCTGGATCGACCGGAACGCTACTCGTTTGACCTGAAAGTGAAACGGAAGCCGGGCGGCGACCCCGTTCAGCGCTTGTTTATTTGCAAGATTGATCAGACCCCATGGCTGCGCGAAGAGGATGCGGTGCGTCATGCGTTAAAGGCGCACTTTGACAAGTTCTTTGAGACGCGCCGAACCGAGGCCGAGCCACCCAAGGGCAACTATACCTCCGTGGCCCAATGCGGGATCAGCGGTGCCTTGCTGGGGCCACCCAACCACCATGCGTATCAGGGACAGGTGGCGCGGATACATGCGGAGCGTTATTCGCGAATGGCGTTTGATGAATACAAGTCCAGGATTCGGATTTGTCATGATGAAGAGACCGTGCAGAAATGGGTTGAACAGGCGAGTTGGAAGACTGAGTTTTTAAGCAGGAATGAAGAAGAGCCTTTGACCTTTGCCGCCCGCGCCGATGCGGAAAGCTATTTTCTGGAAAACATGGTGTCGGAGGTGTGTGAGGAAGTGGATGGCATAAGCCTGGCCGGGCCGGTGGCGCGTGAATTGCGCCACCCGCAGGCCATGGCAAACCTGCTGCGGGCCACGTGGCAGAGGCAGCGCAGGTATCCGTTGGATACCGCCACGCAGTTGAGTAAGCAATTTGGCGCTTTGGGGTTGCAGTTTTTTAAGCGTGACAAGACGGTGACGCATGTCTCGGTGGCGCGCCCAAATTATCTGGATCTGGAAACCTCGGCGGTGTCGGAGAGCATTCGCAGGCTGGTTGAATTCATCGAGGCCACTCCGGAATGTACGCGCAGAAAAATTCTCGAAGCCTTGGCGCCCACGCCGGCTCCCACCGAGGAGGATGCCGAGCAAACCCCGGAGCAAGCCCAGTTGCTGGCGGACCTGCACTGGCTGATTCATCAGGGACACGTCATCGAGTTTTCCAACAATATAGTTGAGACGGCCAAGCGACCGCGGACCAAGGAAGAGAAGGAGCGGGCTCAGGAAGAGTCGGTTGAGGTGGAGGATAATCCCAATGACGAGGGCTCGGAAGAGGCCGGGTCTGCGCCTTCTGGAGATGACGGAGTGGAAGCCGCAGTTGATGCAGCGGAGGCTAAATCCGCCGAGGAAGATTCAGACTCCAAAAAAGAGGAGGCTGAGAGTTAAGCGAATCGCCTGTGTTAGGCTTCATCGAGTTTCCCGAGATATTCATGGGAGAAAAGCCCCGTTCCGTGTCCATCCGCCCAAAATATCTGCAAGGCATAACCTCCGATGGGCTGAATTTGGCGGACTTGAAAACTGGTGTCGTCCAGCTTTTTCTCAGGGCCCTTGTGGACATTGCCCAGCACATCCGTCTCGCCGGCACATGAGGCGCAGGGGCAAGCTCGGCGCAGGACTTCCAGCTCGATAAATTGCTCACGCCCACCGCTCCACTTCAGCGCCAAATTGCTGCCAATAACCTGAACGTCGGCTAAATTCATTGAAATCAGTGTAACATATTCACCGGCCAAACCCGTTCGAGAAAAAACTTTGGTAAGGCGAACTTTTTTTCTTGCGGCAAACTTTTAAATGGATACTCTTCGCCGCGAAATTGGCAAACGTCTCGTTTGTACGGATAGAAATCATGAAAAAGATAAATTGGGTTGGGGCCGCTTTTCTGGGATTGGCGGTGTTATGGACAGCTTGTTCACAGGGCGGTGGTAGTGGCCAGCCCAGTGACGGCGAGGTGCGTACGGGCAAATTGAAGGTGGTGACCACCACAACGATGATCACTGACTTGGTGAAGCAGGTGGGAGGTGACTTGGTGGAGGTGGAGGGCCTCATGGAGTCGGGCGTGGATCCACACCAGTACGATCCCACAGCAGGTGCCGTAACCAAAATGAGGGCCGCGGACCTAATTTTCTACAACGGCCTGATGCTGGAGGGGAAGATGGACGATCGATTGGTGGAGATGGCCCGCGACAAGACCAAGCTTGTCTATGCCATCACTGAGAAGATTGACCGAAAAAAACTTCTGGAGCCGGAGGAGTTTGAAGGGCACTACGATCCCCACGTGTGGTTTGACCCGACGTTGTGGGTGTTGTGCGTGGACTTGGTGGTCGAGGGTTTGGGCGCTGCTGATGCGGCGAACAAAGCCAAATACGAGACCAACGGCAAGGCGCTCAAGGAGGAAATCTTGGGGATTCACGAGTGGGCTAAGAGCCGCGTGGCCGAGGTGCCGGAGGGCAGCCGTGTGTTGGTGACGAGTCACGATGCGTTTAATTATTTTGCCGGCGCATATAATTTTGAGGTGGTGGCATTGCTGGGAATTTCCACCGAGGATGAGGCCAGCGCGGCTAACGTGACGCGATTGGTGGACCTGATTAAAAGCAAGAATATCAAGGCGATATTTAGCGAGACGAGTGTTTCCTCAAAGGGCATTGACCAGATCCGGAAGGATGCAGGCGTGGAAAATGGCGGTGAGTTGTTTTCCGACGCGATGGGCAAGCCGGGCGAGATGGAAGGTCCGGAAGGAGCCCAGTATGACGTGGGCACCTATCAGGGCATGATCAAACACAACATCAACACCGTGGTGGAGGCATTGAAGTGAGAAATTTTGTTACGGCGATTTCAGTTACGGTAGCGGCTGTTGCCTTTGCGCAGCCGGTGGCGCCCGCGCCATCCATATGGGAACGAGACACACTGACAGGAGATTGGGGCGGTCTGCGAACCGAATGGGCGGAAAAGGGCGTGGATCTGACGCTTGAGTATACCGCTGAATCGTTTGGCGTAGTGTCAGGCGGCACAAGCCGGGGTGCCGACTACAATGGGCTTGGTTATGGCGCGCTGGATGCCGACTTGGAAAAAATTATCGGTTGGCGAGGCTTTAGTTTTCGTATCAGCACTATGTGGACCCACGGTGCCAGCCCCGGCAAGCACGCCGGCAACGAGTTGGCCATCAGCAATATTGATGCCTTTGACGGCCTTCGGTTGCATGAATTGTATCTTGAGAAAGAATACGGCGACTTGCATGTCAAGTTGGGCAGCCTTTTGGCCGACGGGGATTTTGTTCCCTCGATGTACCGGGAGACCCTGATCAATGATGCCTTTGGCCAGACCGCCTCATGGAGCGCCAATACGCTGAATGGCGGCCCGGCTTTCACGGCGGCTGGGCTTGGTATACACCTGCGCTACGACCTCTCGGAGGCGGCTTATGTGCAGGCGGGCGTCTACGACGGTGACATTTTTGATGATTCGGGAGGTGATCCCACCATCAACCAGCACGGCACTCATTTTGAGCTGGGGAATGGGCAGGGTTGGACGAGTCTGTATCAGATTGGCTACAATGGCTTCAATGTCTCTGATGGCACGGATTTGCCGGCGTGGTACCGGTTGGGGGTTTGGCATCATTCCGGAACCTTTGACAAAAATGCCGCCGGCACTGTCGATGGAAACAGTGGCATATTTTTCTCCTTGGACAAGCTGCTATATCGCGAGGATGGCGATCAAGGTCTCGGGGGATTCTTCCGCTACGGTGTGGCCAAGCGGGATCGTAGCCGGATTCATACCATGTTGGATGCGGGCTTGAGCTACACGGGGCTGATTCCTGGCCGCGATGAGGACATCACGACCCTGGGTTTTCTTCATGCCAAACATAGTGGCGATATCACCACAACCAAGTCCCACGAATCCCTGTTGGAATTGACCCACCGAATCCAGGTGAGCCCGTCGGTGTATATCCAACCCGATATTCAGTGGATCAATCGACCGAGTGGTGATAATAGTGTGAACGATGTGCTGGCGATTGGCCTGCGTGTCGGATTCACCTTTTAATGAGAGACAAAACCGATCAGCCGAGTTCGCCCGCGCCGCTTGAAATCCATGACCTCACGGTGGCCTACCACAAGAGGCCGGTGCTGTGGGGTATTGACTTGGAGGTGCCCAAGGGGAAGCTGGTGGGTATCGTTGGCCCCAACGGCGCGGGCAAGTCCACCCTCATCAAGGCGGCCATGGGACTGCTGCCCCAGAGCAGTGGGTGGGTGAAGGTCTTTGGCCGGCCGGTTCAGGAAAATCTCCAGCGTGTCGGCTATGTGCCCCAGCGGGAATCAGTGGACTGGGATTTTCCCGTGAGTGTAATGGATGTCGTTCTCATGGGCCGCTATGGCCATCTTGGACTCATGCGGCGGCCGAAGAAGGAGGATCGGGATATTGCCCGGGAATGTTTGGAAAAGGTCAAGATGTTGCCTTATGCCAATCGGCAAATTTCCAATCTTTCCGGCGGGCAGCAGCAGCGTGTCTTTCTCGCCCGTGCTCTGGCGCAGGAGAGCGATCTCTATTTCATGGATGAACCTTTTGCCGGGGTCGATGCCGCGACGGAGACCGCCATTGTTGCCTTGTTGCAGGAATTACAGGCCAAGGGCAAAACCCTGCTGGTGGTGCATCACGACCTGCCGACGGCCCGCAACTACTTCGACATGCTGCTGCTCCTGAACATGCGCGTGGTGGCTTTTGGGTCCACGGAATCCGTGTTCAAGGTGGATCTGCTGCAAAACACCTATGGTGGTCGCTTGACCATCCTCAGCGAGGTGGCCGAGGAGGTTCGTCAAAAGGCGGAATGAAATGATTCGCTTTCTGTCCATGCTGGCCGCGATGGGGGTCCTGCTGGGAGCTGCCAGTGCCCGGGCAGACCGTATTTCAGAGGTCTTAATTACGGAACCTATCACCGACCCGCTGGAACAGTTGCAGGTGGGCAGCCGGGTGTTGGTTAAGGGGCGCGAGGCGGAGGTGGTCTACTTGTCGAGGGGTGATGGCGGTCGACCCAAGGTGCGGATTCGTTATCAGTCAAGCGGACGTGAATTGGAAGTTCGCCGGCCCAAGTTGGAGATGGTCCTAATCAAGGAGGAGGGCTGGCTTCGAAAATTTGGCCGGGTGTTCGATTTTTCCGATGCAGGCACCCATGGTACCCGCCGGGGCTTGTTGGGTGCGGGCTTGCTGGGTGTCTGTTGTGGTCTGCTGGGTGCCTTCATTGTGGTGCGCCGCATGGCGCTTTTTGGAGACGCACTCTCCCATGCTGTTCTGCCGGGAGTGATGCTCGGATTTTTGGCCACTGGATTTGTCGCGGTTGGAGCGGCGGGAGTCTTAACCATTGAAGACGTCCTGCGGTCTCCGCTGGATTCCCTCAGTACGATCCTGAGGGGAGGCTATGAGGTGGAGTTTCAGGTGGATGCTCTCAACAAGAACCCGCTGATTATCTTTCTGGGCGCCACCGTGATTGGCCTGCTGGGCGGGGCGGTGGTGGCCTTCATTCAGCGTGCCACCCGCTTGAAGGAAGATGCTGCCCTTGGGCTTGTCTTGGCAGTTTTTTACGCGGCGGGCATCGTTCTTTACACCCGCATCAAAAATCTGGGCAGCGCGGAGGTGTCCGGGCTTTATGATTTCATGTTTGGCCAGGCAGCCCTGCTTACGCCCGGAGACCTTTCCCTCATGGGGTTTGTGACGGTCCTGGCTCTTGCCGCGGTCACCTTGTTCTACAAGGAACTGCTCCTGACCAGCTTCGACAACACCTATGCGCGCGTGTCCGGGTTTCCTGTTCAAGTGATCCACTATTCGCTCATGCTCCTGCTCGCCTTCGCGGTGGTGGTTGCCCTTCAGGCTGTGGGTGTGGTTCTGGTGTCCGCCATGCTTATCACGCCCGCTGCCGCCGCCTACATGTTGACCGACCGTATGGACCGGATGCTTTGGCTGTCAGCCGGATTCGGTATTCTTTCCGGGTTGGCCGGTGCGTTATTCTCTTACTTCTTTGATACCCCCACGGGTCCGTTTATGGTGCTCGGGGCAACATTCATCTTTGCCATGGCTTTCCTGTTTAGCCCTCGTCACGGCGTGGTCATGCGATGGTTCCGACGGCGTTCACGGGTTGCCCGCGTGCAGCGTGAGAATACCCTTAAGGCGGTTTATCATGTGCTCGAGCAGCGGGGTTTCGAGGGCGAAGGTGTTTCCCTCCGCGAACTGGCGGAGCGCCGGCGCGAAACCGAGGAGGACGCCCGCCGTCTCACGGCCGAGTTGGCGCAGAATGATTTGGCAACACTCCACGAGGAGGGGAATCAGGTCCATCTAACTCCCGAGGGCTGGCAGCGTGCCTGTGAGATCGTCCGCAATCACCGTCTCTGGGAACTTTATCTGACCAATGAGGCTCACATCGCCCCAGACCATGTCCACGATGATGCCGAGGAAATAGAGCATGTTCTCGGCGAGGAAGTCGTGCGCGAACTCGAGCGCACCCTCGACCACGCCCGCACTGACCCCCACGGCAGGCCCATCCCCAGCCTGCGGGATCTCCAGAGCGGCTTGGCACCGGAGGGTGGGCCAACGGAAATCCTTGGCTTTGGAAAACGATTGTGAACGAGTTGATCCCACCATTCGATTTTCAGCAGCACGTCATCGACGTGTGGAAATACAGCCCCTTCGGGCAGGATGGCTGGGGTTGGCGGGCGCTAATGGGTTTTCTCGTCATTGCCGCCTGTGGGCTGGTGGGCAACTTTCTTATTCTGCGGCGAATGTCCCTTATCGGCGACGCCATCAGCCACAGCGCATTGCTCGGGATCGTCGTTGTGTTCATGATCACACACACCCTTGGCGGGCCTGCCATGATGCTCGGGGCGCTCGTGGCCGGCCTGGTCACCGTGGGCCTCATTGAACTCATTCACAAGACCTCCCGTGTCAAGCAGGACGCCGCCATTGGCATTGCCTTCACCAGTCTCTTCGCCTTGGGTGTCGTGCTCATACACACCCAAATCAGTGACGCCCATCTGGATGCCGATTGCGTGTTGTACGGCGATTTCATGCACGTCGGTCGCCACTTTTCCAACGTTCAGTTGCCTGATACCATCGCCGACTCCCTTCGTTCAGCAGGTCTCATCGACGAAGCCATTCTCAGCGGCAACAACCTCAGCCTGCCGCCCGCGGAAATATGCCAAATGGCGCTGGTTGCCATGCTCGTGGCCGCTTTGCTGTTAATCTTTTACAAGGAACTTCTCGTCAGCTCCTTTGACCCCGCTCTGGCCCTGTCTCTCGGCATCAACGCCACCGCGCTGCACATCGCGCTAATGTCCATTTTGTCCATCGTCGTCGTTAGCGCCTTCGATGCGGTGGGCGCCATCCTCGTCATCGCCATGCTGATTCTCCCCGGCGCCACTGGCCACCTCCTGTCCCAGCGTCTGCCCGTTATTCTCTGGATCACCATCGCCTTCGCCCTGCTCAGTTCCGTGCTCGGCCTTCACATGGCCATCTGGATGGATTGCAACATCGCCGCTGCCATGGTCGTTGCCGGTGCCGTCCTGTTCATCATCGCCTGGATCCTCAGCCCCCACGACGGCCCAATTGCCAAGCTTCGTGCCCGCCGCGCCAGCCTTGAGAAAACCCCCGAGGCGATGGAGGCCGAAATCGCCGGTTGATCCTGAATAATATTTCCAATTCCGCACAATTCCGCCAAGGTGTTCGCTCGGGCCCGTAGCTCAGCGGTTAGAGCAGGGGACTCATAATCCCTTGGCCGCAGGTTCGAATCCTGCCGGGCCCACCAATTCTTTTCTCAGCCTATTTTTGGGGCTGGTTGTGGCGCCATTCACCGATCTACTTTCGTTGGCTCTTGAATGCTTTGGTGGTTGGAATGGTGAGGCAATGACCGCCCAAGGCTTACAGATTATTGCCAGCGAGGGATAGGATGTTAGGCTGAGGGCAGTATGAAAACCATCGACACCAAAAGCCTTCTTATCGGCGCGCTGCTCAGTGCCATTCTTTTTCTTTCAATGGGGTTAGCTAACAAGGCACCGCAAGAGGTCCGAATCATAGGAATCGACAAAGGTGTATTTGAGAGTTGGGACGCGATCAAAATCTCGAATTAGGCGTGTTTACCGTTCTCATTCTAAAATGGCTCCTAACACTTGCTTGAATGCTGTAGTTATTCACACGAATAACGATGGATGGGAGTGAGCGCAGATCAAGTGTTTAGATAACGGATTAGCCACCTCATGTTGTTGATGGCACTTCTAAAATTTGACAGCATGAAGTTTGGCTTTAAACTGGGCAATTCGGGTTTACTCTCTCCGCTGATGCCCGGCCAATCCGGGTTAAAAGAGTGTTCGTCGTGAGGTGCGCAGGTCGGCATTTATTCACTCTCCTGCCCAAAGTGCGGAACAAACTGGCAGGTGAGATTCTTTTGGAAGTATTGCGTCCCAATTTTGGGTATTTGCACCTTACTTGCGCTGAGCGCTTTGATGGCAAGAAGCTGCCGGCAAAGCGACTCAGAGGGCGAATTAGATGACGGGGCGCCGAGGCCGGACCACGGGCCGACGATGGAGGACTTTGCGCCGGAGACATCGGGCCCGGATGTGTATAAAACGATAGGGAAAGAACTAATAAAAAGGGATGAACAAACAGGTGATAAAGGTATTAGTCCGGATGGGTCCGCTTTAAAAACACCTGATCCGTAGGTTTTCCAAATATAAGGAGTGGTAGTTAATTATTCGCGATCCACAACCAGACGAGTAGGTAAATTTACATCGCGCAGTTTATGGTTGTTGGGTCTGAGTGCTCGGTTTGAGTTCGTAGAGTTTGGCGAGTTGCAGGAGGAGTGGCTCGAGTTTTTGGTAGTATTCTTCTTTGTCGAGGAGTTTCTTTTGGGTGCGGAGTTTGGCGAGTTGCAGCTCGAGGGTATTGCGTTTGGCTCGGATGGCTGGTGAGAGTTTTTGTTCGGCTTCGTTCGGGATTAAATGGAGCTGGTGGGCGCGGAGGCCATCGGGGAGGGTGCCGTCTTCGGTCTCTTTCGTGACGCGGATGCCGCGGAACCAGTCGGCGGGGGTGCCTCGGGTGTCGCCGTTGTCGTCGATGAGGGCGTGCTCGGTGGCGAGGCGGCTCTCGGTCTTGTAAAACTCGGCGGTGCGATGGGCGGCGGTGAGGAAGGCCTCAAGGAGGGAGACTTGCTCGTCCTTGTCGAGGTCGGCCTTAGGGTCGGTTATGGCGGTGGCGAGGTGGCCGCCGAGGCGGGCGAAGTTCTGTTCCGCGCCGCTGCGGGTGGCGGTGAGGATGACGCGATTGGGGCCGCTGAGGGCGTTGATGAACGGGGCGCTGGAGCTGGCGCAGTTGATGATGGCCAGCGGGCGCTCGTGGTCCTTCAGCCATTCGGCCAGCTCGGCGGCGCTGAGGTCGGGGCCGCGCAGGTTGAACTTGGCCGTCTTCCCGTCAAACGTCCCGTGCCCGATCATCACCAGCCAAAGGGGCTCTGGCGAATTCTTGGGCTGGGCTGACAGCAGCGACTTGAGCTTGTCCTTGCCCGAAACCTGGTGCAGTTCCGCCTTGCCTTGCTTTGCCGTCGCCTCCCATTGGCCGGCCCATTTTTTAAAGAGGCGCCCGTATTCCTCGGTGCCCGGCGCGCCGTTGATGAGGATCAGCGTGGGAGCGGCGTGGGTGCTAGTTGCGAATAGGAATGTGATAATGATGGCGGCAAATTTTTTGTAGATAGCCCCTCCATCGTGCTGCCGGCATCTTGCCGGCAGAAAGAGGCGGTCCAACTGCCGGCAAGATGCCGGCAGCACGGTTGCTCGCCTCTCCTTGGGAGGGACGGGCTTGCGAGTCCGAATCGTGTCGGGTGAACATTTTTTAACCTGAATCTTCATGGCAGTCCTTTCCAGCGGCGGAGGAACCACTCGGCCACGAAGCAGGCCAGCACCAGCAGGAACAGGGTGGGGCGGTGCCAGACGGGGGTGTGGATGTTAACGGTGTTCAGTTGCGTGATTTGCGGGAGGGTCTTTAAAAACGCCTCGAGGTTTTCCGGTTCGATGACCTTGCCGCCGGTCTTCTTGGCGATGGACTCGAGCAGCGGGCGGTTGGGGGTGAAGCTGTGGAATTCCTCGGCAACGGGGTCGTGCACCATGGCGAGTTGGCGGGTTTGGGTTTTGCCCTTTTCCGTGATGCCGGCCTCGATGCGCCAGGCGCCGGGCGCGGGGGCGGGGAAGGCGGCGTGGTATTGCTCAGTGTCGCCGGTGGTGGTGGATTCACCGGGCGGCTCCACGCTGAGCGGGCGTGGATGGGTGGTGTGGCCGACGGGCACGGCGCGGAGGGTGACGCGGGCGTTGTCCTCGGGCGCGAACTGCTTGTCGCGCACGGCCACGCGCAGGTCGGTGCCGCCGGTTTCCAGCGCCAGCTCAATGCGGTCCAGCGCGTCGGCGACCAGCCACTGGAGCATTTGCCGCCATGACTTTTCCATGTCGGTGCGATGCTCGGGCGAACGCAGGCCCCAGCGCCACACGTCGCCGATGGTCATCACCGCCACGCGGCCCTTGCCAAATCTCTGCGTGACCAGAGCGGGGTGCTCGATGCCGGCGTTGTCGCGGGCCACGGCCAGCTTGGCGGCCAGCGGCTTGAGGCGGCGCACCTTGTTTAAAACCTTGAACGCGGGCATCTCCGCCAGCCGCTTGCCCTCGTCGTCGAGGTTGTCGCGCACACGCACCCACGGCTCCAGCTGGCCCTCGGTGGTGAGGTCGAGCTTGGCCTGCGTCAGCGCGCCGGTTTCGCCGTCGAGGTATACCGGCAGCATCTTGCCCAGCGTGGTTCGCGTGTATTGGCCGGGGCCAAAGCTTTCCTGCCCGCCGAGCATCAGCAGGCCGCCGCCGCGTTCCTTCACGAACTGCTCCAACAACTGCATCTGGCCCGGCTTGAAAAACTCCGCCTCCACGTCGTCCAGCACCACGGCGTGATAGGCGAACAGGTCCTCGGCGGTGATGGGGAAGCCCTGTTTCAGTCCGCTGCCAAAGTGCGCGAAGTCCGCCTGCAACAGGCCGTCCTCGCCCATCCAGTTGGGCGGCCACACGCGGCGGAAGACGGGCTTGTCGTACTCGGTGGTCTTCTGGTCGGCGCCGCGCTCCAGCGGGTTGGTCTGCTCGCCCCGGCGGCCTTTAAAGACAAACCGCGGCTCGCGTTTGGCGATGCGCATGAGGCCCACCAGCTCCAGTTGCCGGTCCTCCTCCTGCGCGCGCCGCAGGAACTTGAACTCCCAGTTCGGCCGCCCGCAGACATACAGCACGCGGTACGGCCCGCCGCCGCGATTCAGCGCCACCAGCCGGCGGTTGTTTTCCATGGTCGCCTCGGGTTCGCCGTTCTCCGTTTTTGGGCCGACGTGGATTTCGTAAAACAACGGCCCGCGCGCGTGCGGGTTGAACTGGAAACGAAACTTCAACGTCTCCCGCGCCTCAAGCGCGCGCAGGGTGGACTCGCGCAACGCGGGCGACGTGCTGTTGTCTTCGTCCTTTAGCGGGCGCAGGCGGGCGGTAATTTCCTGTCCGGCAAAGCCCACGCAGCGCACCTGCGCCTCGATGGTCACCGGCGCGTCCTCGAAGGGCGTCTGGTTCACCGCGAACTTCTCGATGGCCAGGTCGCGCACCACCTCGTCGCGGCCGATGAGGACGGGATACACCGGCGCGCCCAGCTTGGCCAGCGAGGCAGCCTCAGCATCCGTCGCGATGCCGTCGGTGAACAGCAGCACGCCCGCCAGCGGTTGCCGGTTGAAACGGCCGGCCAATTGCCTCAGCGCGCCATGGACGGCCGAGGCGTTGCCGTCAAATCGCAGCTCGTCGAAGTCGCCGACCTGCCGCAGGTGCGCGTCGAAGGCATAGCGGCGCAACTGGAAAAACTCGCCGGTGGATTTCTGCCAGCCGTCATCGGCCTGACCCAGCAGTTTGCGCAGGGATTGGGCGCGGGACTGGGCTGCGTCGCGTTCGCTGACATTCAGGCCGCGGCTGTTGTCGGCCACCACGGCAAGGAAGTTGGCGCCGGGCTTGGGCTTCGAGGTGGCCGGGTTTAAAAGACAGAGCAGCAGCAGCGCCACGCCCAGCAGCTTGAGGCCGATGCACGCTGCGCGCAGGCCCGGCTGCGGCACCCGCACGCGGTAGCTCCACACCAGCAGCACCGCGGTGACCGCGAACAGGCCGACGGCCGGCCAAAGCCATTCCGCGCCGGTCAGGCTGACATTGGTGAACATGGATGCTGCGTTTGGGCGCGCCCGCCAGTCTTCAGTCGCCGCGGCCGAGCTGCTCGGTGTAGCGTTTCACGGCGTCGATAAATCGGCTGGGCGCGGGGTCGCGGTCGATGGGCGCCAGTGACGGCTGATCATCGCGACGGGCCAGCTCCTCCAGGATGCGCGCACGCGCCTCCTCGATGGGGTTCAGCACGCCCGACTGCACGAGATCCCACTGCGGCTTCTTGCTGTGGCGTTTAAACTCCTTGTTCAGCGAGCGGATTTGGTCGCGCGCCTTCGACACCCGCTCGGCCACGCCGGGCACCTCGACCATTTCCTCCACGTCGCGCAACTGGTCCGTCCAGTTGTCCCCGCCGCCGGTGATGGGCCCTGGCCGCTGTGGCTGCTTTTGCTGGGTCATCTGCTCCAGGAAACTCCCCGGTTGTTTGCCGGCCTGAGGCTGGCCCTTTTGCGGCTGGCCTTTGCTCGCCTGCTTTTGAGGCTGTCCTTTTTGGGGTTGCCCCTTTCCGGCTTGTTTTTGTGGCTGTCCCTTTTGGGGGTCGGAGGGTTTTCCTTTTCCGGCCTGCTGCTGTGGTTTGCCTTTTTGCGGTTGGCTTTTGCCCGCCTGTTGCTGGGGTTTGGATTTCGGGGGCTGGCCCTTGCCGGCTTGCGGTTTGCCCTTTTGCGGTTCACCGGGCTTGGGCTCGTTGCCGGTCTGCTGGCCCATCTCCTTCTTGATGGCCTCGGACAACTCGTCGAGGGTGCGCTCGGCGTGCTTGAGGGCCTCGGTGTCGTTGCCGAGCACGGGCTCGGCGGCCTTCTCGATGCCCTTCTTTAAATTGTCGATGTCGCGCCGGGCCTTCTTCTCCAGCTCGCCGGCCTGCGGGGTGAAGCCCTCCTTTAACAGCTCGGCGGCGGTGTTCAGCGCGCGGCCGGTCTGTTGCTGCTTGGCGTCGCGGAAGGTGTCGTAGAGCTTGCGCGAAAGGGTTGGCTCGGTTAGCTCGGACTGCTGGACGGTCTTCTTGACGTCATCCAGCAACCGCTCCAGCTTTTCGCCCTGCGCCTTGGCGGCGTCGGCCAGCTGCTTGCGCTCGGGCGAATCGGTCAACGTGCGGCGCGGGCGTTCGTTTAAATCCTCGATCTTCTCGCCAAGCTTTTTCTCGTCCTTGGCCAAGTCTCGGGCCTCGCGGCGCATCTGTTTCATCTGCTCGGCGAACTGGTGCGAGGTCTTTTTGCGGAAGTCATCCCGCATCTCCTGCAAATCCTTCTGCGCCTTGGTGCTGTTCGCCAGGGCCTGGCTCACCTCGCCCTGCTTGAGCTGCTCGGCGGCCTGGTTCATTTGCTGGCGGGTCTGCTGAAGCTGCTGGCGGGAGTCCTTCATCTCGGCGCGGTTCTGGCGCTGATCCATGCGCTGGGCGAGCTTGTCGGCGTCTTCAATGTTCTGCTTCTGCTCGTCGCGCAATTGCTTGAGCCGCCGGCGGATGTCCTTCTTTTCCTGTTCAGTCTTGGCCTCGCGCAGGGCCTGCTGCAGTTCCTTGAGCTTGTCGGTCAGGTCCTTCTGGCGCTCGGCGAGTTCCTTTAAACGGTTCAGGGCCTGCAAATTTTCGCGCTGCTTGGGATCTTGCAAGCGCTGCGCCTGCTTCTCGGTGGCGTACTTGTTCTCCTGCTGCTTGAGTTCCAGTTGGTTGAGCTGTTGTTGCTGGCGGTTGTTGCCCTGCCGCTGGCTTTGCTGGCCGCCGCTTTGCTTGGGATTGCCGCGGGCGACGCGGTGCTCGTGGGCCTGCAGCTTTAAAAGCGATTGGTAGGCCGCTTGTTCCGCTGCCAGCGCGGAGGGCAGGGGAGCGGTCACGCCTTCACCGGTGGCCTTTTCCAGTTCGCCGATGGCGCGCTGCATGTGCTCGACCACGGCCTTGACGTAGCCGTGTGTCTTTTCGTCGCTGCTCTTGTCCAGCAGCACCTTGGCCTGGCTGAAGGCCTTTTGTTGCGACTCAAAAAGGGTCAGCGCATCGGCCGCGAATCTGGCCGTTGCCTCCACGCCGGTCTCGCGCCGGATGAGCCGCCAGGTGGCGTTGATGATCTGTTTCTGCAGCTTGATGAGTTCCTCAGTCTGCTGGTTCCCCTTTTTGCCCTGCTGCTGTTGCTGCTGGCTGTTCTGGGGCATCGACTGGCCCTCGCGGAAAATCTCCTCAAACGGCCGCACCTCGGCAAAGAACATGTCGCCAAACGTCCGGCGCGGCTGGCCGTCGTCACCAAGATCCTCGGCCCAGAAGTAGTAGTTGATGAGCTGGTCGACCTCGACGCCCATCTCCTCCAGCGCCAGCTCGGTCGCGATGGCCTGCTCGATATTGGCGGGCGCATCCTGGCCCAGCTCGATCTCCTGCATCGCGCCGCCGCCGATGTTGTAGCTTAGGCCGTATCGCAGCAGGCCGAAGTCATCCTCCATCTCCGCCTCGAACAGCACCTCCTCCAGCGGCGAGACCTTCTGGTCGCCACGCGGGAACACCAGCCGGATGGACGGCGGCAGGTTGGCCTGCACGACAAACTCAAACTGCGGCGCGTACTTGTTCTTGCG
>DJHS01000153.1:145205-182270 GCA_002433235.1 Verrucomicrobia bacterium UBA6614 | reverse complement strand
TTCCACTTCTTTTGGGGATACAGCACGGAGTTTGTTGATGATGCCCGGCAAGGTTTCCAGCAGGTGATCCACCTCCGCCTCGGTGGTGTATTTGCTGAGGCTCAGTCGGATGGAGCCCAGCGCCTGCGCGGGCGTGCGGCCCATGGCGGTCAATACGTGCGAAGGGGCCAATGAGCCGGTGGTGCAGGCCGAGCCGCTGCTGGCGCAAAGGCCGGAGCGGTCCAAGAGCAGCAGGATGGCCTCCGCCTCGCAGTCGGCAAAGGAGAGGTTGCTGGTATTGGCCAGTCGGGGTTCACGACCGCCGTTGCGGGTGACGCTTTCAATAGAACTTAAAATGCCTTCCTCCATCCGGTCGCGCAGGGCGCGGATGCGGGGCACATCCTGTTCCAGGCTGGCCGCGGCCATCTCCGCCGCGCAACCCATGGCGACGATGCCCGCCACATTCTCCGTGCCGCCTCGCCGGCCTTGTTCCTGGCCACCGCCCATTACGTAGGGTTGCCATGGCGCGCCCTTGCGGGTGTAAAGCACGCCAATGCCCTTGGGGGCATGCAGCTTGTGGGCGGAGAGCGAAAGGTAATCCACGCCCAATGCCCGCACATCCAGGGGCAGCTTGCCGGGGGTCTGCACGGCGTCGGTGTGGAAAAGCACATCCCTGCTGCGACAGATGGCGGCAATTTCCTCCAGCGGGAAGATCACGCCGGTTTCGTTATTGGCGTACATCACCGAGACCAACGCGGTGTCCTCGCGAATGGATTCATGCAGTTGATGCACATCTAGTTCGCCCAATGAATCCACCGGCAACCAGGTGACCTCCACGCCACGCTTTTCCAGAGTCTGCCCAAACTTGATGTTGGCCGAGTGCTCCACGGCGGTGGTCACGATGTGGCGCTTGCCCGGCTGGCTCAGCAGGGCACTGTTCCACGCCGCGTTGTTGCTTTCCGTGCCGCAACTGGTGAAAACCACCTCGCGCTCATCGCATCCCAGAAGGTTGGCCACCTGATCTCGCGCCTTGGCTACTGCTTCGCCGATGCGGTTGCCAAAACTGTAGGCGCTGGAGGGGTTGCCCCATTGCTCGGTATAGAACGGTAGCAACGCCTCCACCACCTCCGGCGCGACGCGCGTGGTGGCGTTGTTGTCGAAATAATATACCGTCTCGTCGCTCATGGCGAAACCGCTGGCCCAATCAAGCAGCGGGGAAAGGGCATTCAAACAGTCTTTTCAGCTAAAACGCAAAACAATTTCGCGCCATGGATACTCGCGAGCTTTTTGGATTGCCCCCGATCTCACGGCCATTAAGCTCCCCAGAGTACTCCATGAACGCGAAAATTCACGCAGGCATCACTGTCTTTATGGTTGGACTGACGACGTTGGTCGCGGCACCACCGGTGTATCCGGAACCTCCGCCCCCGCGCAAGCCGGCCAAGCCTTATTGTGAAAAATGCCGGGCACCGAGCAGTCGCGCGGCATTTCTGCTGGCTCAGGCGGGTGCCCCGTCTGCGTTGCTGGGGGCACCGGACGAGGCGACGGTGGCCAAGGCCTTGGCGACGACGGTGATTGGCCCGGACTTGTCGCTGGAGGAGGTACGCGTTTTCAACGAAACACGTGTGCCGGACATGCCGCGCGTGCGCACGGCCACGGAGTGGAAGGCCAAGGCGGCGAACATCCGCAAGGAGGTGCTGGACAAGGTCGTGTTTCGCGATGGCGGCGCCAAATGGCGGGATACACCATTGGCGGTGGAGTGGTTGGATACCCTTGAAGGATTGCCGGGGTATCGCATCCGGAAGCTGCGTTTTGAGGCGGTGCCAGGCTGGTGGATTCCGGCGTTGCTCTATGAACCCTTGAAACTCAAGGGCAAGGTGCCGGTGGTACTGAATGTGAATGGCCACGCGCGCACGGGCAAGGCGGTGGACTACAAGCAACTCCGGTGCATCAACTTGGCCAAGCGCGGGATGCTGGCGCTGAACGTGGAGTGGATCGGCATGGGCCAGTTCGCCAATCGCATGGGGCATTACCAAATGAACCAGCTGGATCTCTGTGGCCTGCCGGGCATCGCGCCGTTTTATCTGAACATGAGCAAGGCGCTGGATGTGCTGCTGGCGCACCCGAATGCCGATCGCAAGCGGGTGGCTGTGGCTGGTCTCTCGGGTGGCGGCTGGCAGACGATTTTCATCAGCTCGCTGGATGACCGGGTGACGTTGTGCAATCCAGTGGCAGGATACTCCAGCTTTAAAACTCGTGCGCGCCACGGCAAGGACTTGGGAGACTCCGAGCAGACGCCCAATGACCTGGCCCTTTACGCAGACTACGCACACCTGACGGCGATGATGGCCGATCGCGCCGCGTTGTTGACCAACAACGCCTACGATCGCTGTTGCTTCACGGCGGGTCATGCGTTGCCGCCGTTGATTGATGCGGCCGCGCCGATCTTTACATTGCTCGGTCGCCGCGATTTTTTGCGTACACACATCAACCACAAGCCGGGCGATCACAACTTCGGCGAGGATAACCGGCAGCAATTGTACCGGTTCATTGGGGATGTATTTTACCCGGGCCAGCCTTTTGACTGGCAGGAGATCCGCAGTGAGAAGGAAGTCAAGACCTATGAAGAACTGCTCGTGCCGTTGCCGAAGGACAACCATTCCTTTAACACCATGGCCTTGGCGGCGATGGCGGGGCTGCCGCGGCCGTTCAAGGGGGATGGCCGCGCGAAGCTGCTGGAGTTGGTGAAGACAAAGGATTACACGGTGGCGGCCAGGAAGATCGGCGGCGAGGCGGGCATGGAGCAGTTCCAGTTTGCGCTGGGCACGGATTGGACGGTGCCGGGGGCGGTGCTCACGCCGGCGGGAGCCAAAGGCACCACGGTACTGGTGGCCGACGCGGGCCGGAAGACGCTGGCGGCGGAAGCCACGGCCCTGTTGCGCGCGGGCCAACGGGTGGTGGCGGTGGATCCGTTTTTCTTCGGGGAAAACAAAATTCGGTCGCGTGACTTTCTCCATGTGATCCTGATGCATGCGGTGGGCGAAAGGGCGTTGGGCGTGCAGACGGGCCAGTTGGCAGCCATCGCCGACTGGGCGCGTAGGCAGTTTGGGGGCGACATCACCCTGCGTTCCGTCGGTCCGCGCCTCAGTGTGGCGGCGCGTATTGCAGCGGTTCAGACGCAGTCCATTGACGCGTTGGAAATGGATGTGCCGATGGCGACCCTGAAATCCGTGATTCGCGACAATCGCGGCGCAAATCATCTGCCTGAGATGATGTGTTACGGACTTTTGGAATTTTTTGATCTGCCTCAGATTGAAAAACTCGTTGCGCCGCGGAAAGTGTTGAAGCGTATCAATTAATTGATCGGCAATGTTGGAATTTAGGGGCTTGCGCGCACACCCCAATCGCGTAACCTTTGGCGTGTGATTGTCGTCTACAAACCGGAATCTTACTAATTATGGATGCAAAAGTGATTGTTTTATTGTTGGCCGGCGCTGTGGTTGGCGGTGCGGCGACTGCTGTGGTGTCTTCTTCGAATAATGATGAGGCGGAAAAAGACGCCGACTCGAAAGCGCAGGCTGAAGCGCGAAAGAATCAGCAGAAAAGGGAGGATCGAATTTCCAAGTTGGCCAGTGAAAACGAGCGGCTAATGAAAGCCATTGAGGATGAAAGGCGAAAGACTAGTGCGATGAAGGATCAAAGGGATGCGGCTCTAGCCAAAGCCACGATTCAACAGGTGAAAGTGGTTAACAGCCCAGATGCCATAATCGGTGAACTGGGCAACATGTACGCTTCAAACAATGAATTGAACCAGCGCCGAAGGATTTACCTGACAGAATCTCTCGTTGACGCGGGAGTGCCGGCTCTGGACGCTATCGAGGAATTTTTCAGATCCAATAAAGACGCGGAACCGGACATAGCGGCGGATCGTCGGCGTGATATGCTGGATCGTTATGGAATTACGGATGATCAGTATGTGAGCATTGAGGAGAACATTGCCTCGTTGCTACAGCAGATGGAGCCGGAATTGGCAGCGGATCGTGCGCGTCGTGATGCGGAACGGCAGGAGCGTCGCCAGCAGGACGAAAAGCGTCGGGCGGATTTTAGGAAGCGCATGGAAGAGTTTCGCGCAACGTTAACCGGATTGGAAGAGAGTGAGGTTCGCGAAAAGATGGGAGGTTTTTTCCGGCAATCCCGTGAAGAATACGAACAGCGTAGGCGCGAGGAACGGGAACGGGCTCAGCCAGAGGATCAACCAAAGGTCGAGACGGCTTCGGATAGGCTTCGCTCAGCGGTGGAGGGAAATGTGCAGACTTTGCTCGGCACACAGCAGTTTGAATCCATGAAGGGGAACCGTTCCCTAGATCGCATGTTGGCTGAAATTGGAGGTGATTCCTACCGTCGCGCGGTGGGCTCGGATTGGGGGCGTGGTCGCGGCGGTCGTTGAGTCTGTGAGAGATTTAGGATTTAAAGCTCAAGAAAAATAAAAATGAAAAAAGTACACTGGATATTTGTGAGTGTTTTCGCGGTGACGATGATGTCACAGGCACAGCCAGCTCCGGGCGGTCGCGGTCCGTTTGGGGGTGGTCGTGGTGGGGAAATTTTCCGGCAATTATTTGAAGGCCGTGGAGGGCGTGGTGGAGGTTCAATTGAGGAGCGAATGGCGCAGGGCGCGCGCCGGATGGGCATGACGTTCAATGAGGCGCCTACCATGCGGATGAGCCTATTCGACGTGGTGGAACGCATCGGCGGAAAACGCGCGGAGAATATCCTGCTGGCCCAGTTGCAGGTCTCGGTGCGTGCGGTCGAAATTGTGCATTTGGCCGGCTGCTTGGAACGTTTGTCGGGAGGCGACAAGCACAAGGATGAGGTGTTAGCCGTGGCCAAGCACGTGCTTAAGGAGCAGGTGGATCAGCGCGAGGCGTTTGGCTACCGCGTGGATGCGCGCGGCTTGGGGCAGGTGTGGGGCCTTCTGGAAAAGTACGGGGACGAGAGTTTTGTCCAGGAGGCGCAGAGCCTCCTGATTGACGGAGAGGGAAAGATGGATGGATCGGCTAACAATTATCTGCGCCGTGTGATGAAGGAAAATATCATGACGGTTTATCAGAATCTTTATGCTAACTCAGATGTGGACGATGGAGCCAAGAATGAGATGCGCCGCCGAGCCATGGACTATATGGGTAAAAATAGTGCCGCCAACGCGATTGTACAAATGCGGTTTAAGGAATTGGCGACGCAGATGGCCGAGGAGCAGGCCAAGGCTGAGGCTGCTCAGGCTAATGGCGAAGAATCGCCGCCGCGTAGAGGGTTCGGACAGCGAAATCCTATTCAGACAATTGGGTCATACATGAGCCGGCTGGGTCGTAAGAGCGAAGATTTGACATCGCAAGAAATATCCAGCCGAAAACAACTCTTAGCCAGCCTTCGAGTTAATTTTAACACACCTGAGATTACAGTGATGTTCGATCGTACTTCCGAACGACTTGATACCTTGGCAGACCCTGAAAAGTCCAAAGATGCTCGCCGCGATTTTTCGGCCGGGCCGCCGCGTCAAAGAGGAGATGCGGAGCGGCAGGCGAATGATTTGCGCTCTCGGATAGAGCAGCTTCGTCGTAACCGCGAGGCAGGCGGAGGTCAGTAGTAAGGTTTTCTACAGCATGCGTTGGAGGTAGACCACGTCGTACCAACGGCCGTCCTTGTGGGCAATCTCCAGGAAACATCCTACGCGGGTGAAGCCCAGTTTTTCGTGCAGGCGCAGGCTGGCTTCGTTTGCGCCATCCACTGCCGCCAGCACCGTGTGCAATCCACGACGGATGCCCTCGCCAAGGAGTGCCTTCAGTAGGCCCGTGCCCAGCCCCTGTCCGCGCGCCATTTCCGCGACATACACCGAGCAAACCGCTGTGTGTTTAAAGCCCGGCCGCTCCACGAACGGACTCAGCGAACCCCACGCCCGTCCGCTATTTTCAACCAGTACCGGGAAGCCCTTTGCCTCGTAATGCTCCAGCCAAGCCATGCGCTGTTCCAAGGTGTGCGGCTCGGCGTCGTAGGTTCCCGTGGTGTTGCGCACGGCCTCGTTGTAGATCTCCACGATGGCCGGCAGGTCGTCCCGGGTCGCGGGCCGGATGTCCAGCGCCTCCATCCGTCGAGCAAACCACGCGCCACGCCCCGCCGCCAACCCTTTTTCCCCGTTTGACACGCGGCCCGATGCGGGTATGATCCGCCGCCCCAATGAGCAGGAAGAAATACAACGTGGCCGTCGTCGGTGTGACCGGGGCGGTGGGTCAGGAGATGCTGCGCGTGCTGGAGTACCGCCGTTTTCCCGTGGGTCAACTGTTGCCGCTGGCCTCTGCTCGCTCGGCGGGTCGCCGGGTGCGCTTTAAAAACAAGTCCGTCACCGTGCGCGAGTTGACGGAGAATTCCTTTGGTGGCATCGACATCGCCCTCTTCAGCGCGGGCGGCGGCATCAGCCGCCAGTTTGCCCCCGTCGCGGCTGCTGCTGGTTGCGTGGTGGTGGACAATTCCAGTGCCTTTCGCATGGACAAGCACGTGCCGCTAGTCGTGCCCGAGATCAACGCCGTTGCCGCGAAAAAGCACCGGGGCATCATCGCCAACCCCAATTGCACCACGGCCATCACCTTGATGGCGCTGGCGCCTCTGCACCGCGCCTTTGGCGTGAAGCGCATTTTTGCCTCCACCTACCAGGCCGTCTCCGGCAGTGGCGCGCAGGGTATCGTGGAACTGGAGGACCAGGTGAAGGCCATCGCGCGCGGCCGCAAGGTGCGCAAGTCAGTTTACCCGCACCAGATCGCGTTCAATGCGCTGCCGCACGTGGACGCCTTTCTCGACAATGGCTACACGCGCGAGGAAATGAAGCTGGAAAACGAGGGCCGCAAGATCATGGGGCATCCGCGGTTCCGGGCCAGCAGCACGTGCGTGCGTATTCCCGTGTACCGTTCTCACTCGATCGCCGTGAGCGCCGAGTTTGCCAAGCCCGTCACCACCGCCGCCGCGCGCCGTGTTCTGAAAAAGGCCCCCGGCCTCGACTTGTTGGATGACCTGGACAAGAACGTGTATCCGTTGGCACTGGACATCGCCGGCCGGGACAACTGCGCCGTCGGCCGCATCCGTGTCGATTGCGCCATGAAGAATGGCCTCAGCTTTTGGGTCGTTGGCGACCAACTCCTCAAAGGTGCCGCCCTCAACGCCGTCCAAATCGCCGAGTGCCTCGTCTAGTAGTCGATTTTGCGCGTTAAATTTTTCAAGAAATACCGGCCCTGTCGTGGGGCCGGTATTTGAGTTTTCAGGGGCCTACTGGTGGCTTTTTGTAGGTGGCCCAGAAGTGGGCGGTGGTTTGGATTTTCTTTTCATCGAGGTCGTAATGGTAGGAGAGGCGGCGGAGGTTGGGGAGTTTCTTTAGAAAGGAGATGTCGCCGTGGCGAGGGGGCAGGGTGAGAACCTCAAGGGTCTTGCAGTGGGCGAGGGGGGACAGGTCGGTGAGGTTTTCGCAACCATCGAGGCGCAGGTGGCGCAGGGGCATGTCCTTGATGGGGGTGAGGTTGGCGACGAGGGTGCGGTCGAGATGGAGGCTTCTGAGGGGGAGGTCGGCGAGTGGGGCGAGATTGGCGGCCTTGGTTTTGCTGAGGTACAGGTGGACGAGGGGCATGCCCTTGAGGGGGGCGAGGTTGGCGACGGGGGCATAGGCGACGGTGAGGGACTGGAGAGGGGCGCCTTTGAGCGGGGAGAGGTCATCCACGGAGGTGAAGGCGAGGTAAAGTTCGTTGAGAGGCATGCCGGCGAGGGGGCGGAGTTGGGTGACCTTGGTTTGCCAGAGGTTGAGGGAGGTGATGGGCAGGTTGGCGAGGGGGGCTAGTTCGCGGGTGGGGGTGTTGGAGAGGTTGATCTTGAGGTAGCCTTCCGGGGTGCGTTGGAGGCGGTTGGCGAGTTGGAGTTGGTTGAGGGTGGCTTGGGCACGCTGCCATGCGGCTTCCTTTTGGCGTTTGACGCGTTGGGTCATGGCGCGGGCCTCGGCTTGGCGGCCTTGTCGGGCCATGTGCTTGGCGAGGGCCTCGAGTTGGGGAATGGTGGCGGCGGGAGAGGCGGTGATCTTGGCGTTGATGTGTTCGTTGAGCTGGCGGCTTTGGTCGGCCTTGGGGTTGCCGCTGGCCTGCTGGTAGGCGTTGCGGGCGGCGTTGAACTGCAGCAGGGACTGGTGGATGTTGCCCTTGAGGCGGTGATACTCGGTGGAGTTGGGCTGGAGCTCGACGGCGAGGTTGATGCGTTCCAAGGCTTCCTTGAACCTGCCTTGGTCAACGAGGGATTGGGCGGATTGATAGTAGACCGGCGCTGCGCCACGCAGGCGGGCGAGGGTGGCGCTGAGCTGGCGTTCCTTTAAAAAGGAATGGATGCCGAAGCCAAGGACGAGGAGGATGATGACGGCGCCGGCGGTGAAGGCAGCGCCGTGGCGGCGGATGGTGAGACGGAGTTGGCGGAGTGTGCCGGCGCGCTCGGCCCGGGTGGCGTAACCGGCTTGATAGGCGGCAATATCTTTCTGGAGATCGGCAACTTCCTGATAGCGCTTGGAGGGTTTGCGGGAAAGGGCCTGCATGGCGACGGCCGCGAGGGCAGGGGGGACGCGCCGGTCGGGGCAGTGGACAAGGAGTGGTGGGGCGGTTTTTTCGTTTTTGTCGTGGGCCTGGCCGGGGGGTGGGATGTCGCCGCGGCGAATCTTGTTCAGCACTTCCTCTTCGGTGGTCCCGGTGACGGGTGGGCGCAGGGAGAGGATTTGGTAGAGGATGGCGCCCAAGGCAAAGATGTCGGTGCGGGTGTCGATGGCATCGAGGCGACCATCGGCCTGCTCGGGAGCCATGTAGTTGGGGGTGCCCATGACGGTGCCGAAACGGGTGCCGGGATTTTCGTTGTCGTGCGGGGTCTTGGGCTTGGGCGGGAGGGTGTCTTCGCCGGGGGCGGTCTCGGGTTCATCGAGAATCTTGGCGAGTCCCCAGTCCATGACCAGCACCTCGCCGTGGTCGCCGAGCATGATGTTGGCGGGCTTGAGGTCGCGATGGATGATGCGCTGGGAATGGGCGTACCCGACGGCGTCACAAACCTTTTGGAAAATGTTGAGCAGAACGGTGAAGGGGTATTGCTCTACAAGCAGGGTGCGGCCTTTGCGGAGGCCGTCAAGAACGTCGCGGAGAGTGATGCCGCGGACGTATTTCATGGTGTAAAAATTCCGGCCTTGGGGATCGATGCCGAGGTCGTGGATAGGGACGATGTTGGGGTGGCCCAAGCGGCCAAGGACAAGGGCTTCCTGGACAAACCGGCGCGAGAGGCCGGGATTGCAGGCCATCTCCGGGGTCAGGACCTTGATGGCGACGGGACGCTGGAGGTGGCGGTCGCGGGCCTCGGCGACTTGGCTCATGCCACCTTGGGCAAGGAGTTCGCCGACTTCGTAGCGTTCGCTGGGGGTCAGTGCGGCGGCGGGCGGAGGGATGGGCGGCGGAGCAGGCGGATTGGGGCTGGGGGCGTCGAGGGCGGTGATTTGGAGTTGGGTGCGGCCAACGTGGAGGGATTGGCCAGGCTTGAGGGACTGGCGGCCGATGATTTGCTGGTTATTGATAAAGGTGCCGTAACGTCCACCGGCGTGTTCGATCTCAATTTGGCCGTTGGCGAGGATGAGCCGGGCGTGTTTGCGGGAGATCTCGGGGCTGTCCACGTGGATGGGACAGGCGGGGTCACGGCCGATGAGATAATCGCCGGGCGCAAGGGTGACGCTGGCGATAGCCGCGCCATCGCGTTGCGCGACCACCTGAATGGCCTCCAACGGTTTTGGGTTCATCCCTCCTCAAGCCGGTGGCGAAAGGCCGATGGCTGTGGAAAATGTAACGAAAATGGGATGATTTGTCGAGTATTCAGCGTGTGGAGCGCCGGTTTCGGATTGCATTGAAGCGTTTTCGCCGTATGATGCGCCGCCCATTCCGTGGAAATGTGATGCGTCAAATCCCGACCATAGCGCGTAATGCCTTTATGGAGCTGGTACGGCAGCCGGTGTTTCTGGTGCTGTTCACCTTGTCGGCGTTGATCTGCCTTGGTTTGGCGTCGGTGCCTTATTTCGGTTTCGGATTCAGCGATCGGCCGAACGAGGAGTATGACCTTAAGCTGGTGGAGAACGGGGCACTCTCGGTGATGTTGCTTTCGGGACTGTTCGCGGCGGTGATTTGCGCGTCGACGAGCGTGGCGGAAGAGATTCGGACAGGAACGGCACTGGCGGTGTTGTCCAAGCCGGTGAGCCGGGTGCAGTTTATCGTGGGGAAATACCTTGGGTTGGCCGGGGCACTGGGAGTGGTGACCTATGCGAACTTGGTGGCGATCCTGCTGGCGAGCCGGGGGGCATTTGATGCCTACGGGCGGCCGGACAGTTTTGGGACGCTGCTGTTCGTGGTGTTCATTGGGTTGGGATACTTGGTGGCGGGGTTCCTGAATTATTTCCTGAACAAACAGTTCGTGCCGTGGGCGGTGTTCCTGACACTGGGATTCATGACGGCGGCGTTTCTGGTGATTTCCTGCATGGACAAGGAGACCACGGCGGAGTGGTGGAACCCGCAGGCGCAGCGGCACGCGCATTTCTCGGACATCTGGATCTTTTCGCCGAATGCGGGGTACAACGTGTTCGACTATCGGGATGAATTGGCGCGGGCAGAGGCTTTGGCGGACAAGACCGGTGGCAAGGTGGAGGTGGACGAATCGAAGTTCATCATCAAGGCGGAGGGAGTTTACGCCAAGGCTGCTTTTGCGGAGGGTGTGGACTGGGGACTACTGCAGGCGTCGTTTTTGATCCTGTTCATGTTGTGGGTACTGGCGGCGGTGGCTTTACTGTGTTCCACGCGGCTGGGGATGATGCCGACGCTGGCGGTTTGTCTGGGCTTGTTCGTGCTGGGGTTGATGAGCGATTACTTTTTTGGCCGTCCGGCTTTGGGGGGGGCGTTTCTGGCATCAGGGGACAGCTTACGGTGGCAATCGGCGCAGAAAGACAAGGGGGAGTTTGCCGCCTTCCGGCTCGAGCCGAGGGGCGTTCGGTCGCTACCGATGGATTCGGTTTCGGTGCGCATCATCGTCGGGGATGGTGAGGCCAAGCAAAGCCGGCTGGAAAACGGAGGGTTGGTGCTCGGCGGCACACGCTTGGCGGACACGGGCACGGTGGAAATAACAGGCTTTAATGCCACGAACAAGGAACCTCACGAGATTTTCTTTGGAACACTTCGGGACGAATTGGCACCGCACTACATTGCGTGGCTGTTGCGCGAGGAATTGGGGCGGCACACGGATGCGCAGTCGTTCATTCGCGCGTTGCGGATGCGGGGTGTGGAAATGGAGGAGGGAATTTTCATGGATATCCAGGAGGACGGACAAGCGGCGGACGGGGAACGGTTCAGGAATGTCAAGGCGGGTAGCGTGACGCCGGAGGAATTGGCGCGAGAGATCGCGGCGAACCATCGCTTGACGGACATCTTCCCTGGCAATTTATCGTTCTGGGTTTATCCGGAGGGAGAAGGGACATTGTCAATCAAGGCGGCCCAAGGCGGCGGCTCTAGCGGGGCCGGCGAGATGGTGGAGCCAGGTGCGTGGTGGGCGAAAATGCTTTACGTTTTCATCCCAAACTGGCAGCTTTTCTGGCTCGCAGACGCCCTGGGCCCCGGGAAAACCATTCCTTGGGGCTACGTGGGCCGGTCTTTTTTATACGTGCTTTCGTATCTGGGGCTGGCCCTGATGGCTGCGTTTTATTTGTTTGAGGATCGCGAGTTGAGCTAGCCCAAGGGCGGCGTGGCCGCCCGGCCTGTAATGGACAATAAAATCAAGGGAGCCGGTTGGTGGAATACGGTGACGGCGCTGATGGCGCTCGTCTTCGGGATTCTTGCCCTGATGGCCAGCCGGACGGGCATGTTGCCGGCGCCGGTGACATGTTTTGTCCTCGCGCTGCTGGTGATTGGCTTTTTGGTGGCGCTGGTGAGTTCATTTCACCTTCACCTGCTGGACCGGGAGCAGCAGGAACAACTGGAGCATGAGGAGCTGAACAAGGGATCCGCGGACAGTTCCATGTTCGAGAGCGACGCCTTTGCGGCGCGCCGAACGCGGGAACAGTTTGACCGCTGGCTGGTGCCGGGCTTCACGGTGCTGCTGCTGCTGCTGGAAGGCGGCGGTGCGTGGTGGCTGGCTGCTGAGAACGCGCGGTTCTACGATTTTTCCAAGACGCAGGCGCTGGAGGGCGCGGGAGTGGTGGTGGCCATTGCGTCGGTGTTTGGCCTGTTCCTGTTCCTGCGCGGTCGTTATGCGACGGTGCTGGCGCGCGAGGTGAACGCGAACATTCTCCAGCCGGGTTCAGATTTTCTCCTGCTGAACGCCTACCTATTTTTCCTGTTGGCGGGAGTGAGTGCGGCGGCACTGCAGGGCTATCCGCTGGCGCACCAATATCTGGCGGTGGGACTGTGCGCCTTCATGGCTATTCTCGCACTGGAAACACTGCTGCGCCTGATTCTGGAAATTTATCGGCCGCGGATGAAGGGACAGGAGGTTCGGCAGCTTTACCACAGCCGGCTGGTGGGGTTGATCAGCAAGCCGGAGGGCTTTTTTACCACGGCGGCGCACGCGCTGGATTATCAGTTTGGCTTCAGGGTCTCGGAGACGTGGGGCTACAGGTTCCTGCGGGAACGCTTGGGGATGCTGGTCATGCTGCAGGTGTTTGTACTTTGGCTGTCGACCTCGGTGGTGATTATTCCGCAGGGACAAGTGGGGCACTTGGAACGCAACGGAGAGAAGCAGGCGACGGTGTTGCAGCCGGGCATTCGGTTCAAGTTGCCTTGGCCGTTTGATCAACTGAAGCGCCATTACGAGGATGAGGTCCGGCTATTGTACATTGGCCCGGAGCTTTCCGAGGAGCGCCTGCAGGGCCTGAGTGTTTATTGGTATGATGACAAGAACGGGGCGCTGGTTTCCCCTAAGCAGGCGGGCTTGATCATGCCGGGTAGCCGGACGTGGATGGAGCCGGATGTGCAGGGCTTCAGCCGCGATACGATCAAGGATGACCTCTATAAGAGCTATTTCGTGACCAAGGGCGAGGAGAACATCGGCGAGGCGGTGTTGGCGGGGGGAGTGTTTGTGCAGTATCGGGTGAGCAATGTTGGCGATTATGCCTCCCGGACCGTCAACCCGGAGATCGTGCTAGAAAAACTGGTGACCCGGGAATTGACGCGGCAGTTCCTAGAGAACAATTCGTGGACCATCCTGACTCAGGGTAAGGGAAAACTGGCCCGGGACATTCGTGCGGGCGCGCAGAAACAGGCGGATGAAGCCGGATTGGGATTAAAAATCCTCAGCGTGGGTTTAAGCTCACTGCAGCCACCGCCCGTGGCGCCCAACGTGATTTCGACGGATGAATCCTCCGGGGGGCAAACCACCGAAAAGGGCCTAATTCCCGCGGAGAGTTTTGAAGGCTACTTTGTGGAGAAGCTAAACAAGCGCAGCCGGGAGGCATTGGCGCGTCTGGAAGCTTCCAGCCGTGTGCGCGTGGCCGAGATTGACGCCGAGAAAACCGTGGCGCAGGGAGGCATTGAATCAGTGGAAATTCTAAGCAAGGCTCAGGTGGACAATCAACGGGAGCAGGAATTTGCGCGGATGCTGGAGGTTTCGCCGAGGGTGTTTCGCGAGTTCCAGTGGGTGGAAGCCCAATCGAAATATTTGGGATCGGTGGAGAACAAGATTGTGCTCATCGGCGTGGACGCCGAGACCTACGAGGTGGATCCCAAGCAAGGGGCCGGCGGGCTCCTAGGGGGACGTGTGCCAGTGGATACCAAGCAAGAATTTTAACAACCATGAATGCAAAGAAAACAGTCGTGTTCGTGATCGGCACCTTGCTGTTGCTGGTGTTTTTGTCACTGATGTTCACGTATCAGGTTCGGTCCACGGAGATCGTGCTGGTTCAGTCCATTTTTGGAGATCCGGAGATCAAGGACGGAAATCAGGACGCGGGCTTGCACTTCAAACTGCCTTGGCCGTTACAGGAGGTTTACAAGCTGGATGGCCGGGTGCATGTGGTGGAAACGGGGTTTGACCAGGAGCTGGCGGCCGGGGGCGAGACCGTTTTGGTGTCGGTTTATGCGGGATGGTTTGTGAAAGATGCGGAGCAGTTCCGCAAAAAATTCAGCAGCGCGGGATCGGCGGATGACATGATGTTGATGGCCAGCGAGCACGTGCGGGGTCGTGTGGTCAACGCCCGTTCCGAGGCGGTGGGCACCACCAAGCTGGAGGATTTACTGGATAACGGCCAGTCCCTGTACGATACCCTGGAGAAAAAGCTTCTGGCGGCGGTTCAGGGCGTACCTAGTGATGCGGAGGAAGAGGGCCAATCCCTGCTGGATGAGGCCGGGCTGGAAATTAAATTCCTCGGCATCAAGCGGGTGGGGTTGACCGAGACCATTGCCAACGGGGTTGTGGACAGCATGGCCCAGTTCAAGCAAAAGCAAATTGATGCGGTGACCACGGCGACGGAGAGTGAGGAGGGAAGAATCCTCACCATCGCGCAAAATCAGGCTAAGACAATCGTGAATGATGCTGAAAACAACGCCACCAAGCAGAAAAGCGAGGCGATGGAAAAAGTGCAGGCCCAGTTTGTCAATGCGGAGACCAATCGGTTGAAAGCTGAAGTGGCCATTACACTGAAGAAAATCAAGGCCTTGGAGGCGCTTCGGGCGAAGCCGATCCAGTTGATCATCTCTGACAATCATCCGTTGTTTAACATATTCTCGGATGACCGCGATGGTGCGGAGACCCAGCCCTGACCATGAGCGAGGAACCCCAGCCCAATCCCGGCTTGGAAACCGGAGAGACTGGCACGGACGTCAGCACGCAGGCGTTGACGCAGGCGTTGCGCAGCGGCTTTGTGATCCTCTATGTGGTGATCATCATCCTGCTGGGCTATTTCTTGGCTTCCAACTTTTTCCGGGTGGAACCTGGCCAGCGGGCGGTGGTGTTGCGCTTTGGTAAACCGCTGCAGACCCGGACGGATGATGTTTTAAAGGAAGGCAAACTGCACTTTGCCTGGCCCTATCCGGTGGATGAAAAGGTGGTGGTGTCCGGCGGGGAAAGCTCGGTGGAATCCACTGTGGGCTGGCATGGCAGCTCGGCCAGCAGCGACGACAATGTCCAGTTCAATGCCGGCCGCGATGGGTATGTGCTGACGCGGGACTGGAACATTCTCCACGTCAAGGTCCAGATGACCTATGAGGTTGAGGATCCCATCCGTTACAATTTCGAGTTCGCGGATGTGAACGCCGTTCTGCGTTCCCTTCTGGACAATGCCCTGACAGTCACGGCTTCACAGTTCGAGGCACGAAACATCCTTGAGCGCTTGCCCCAAGACGTGCCGGTCACGTCGGAATCCGGCCAGCCCGCGACCGCAAAGCGGCTTTTTCAGGAGGCACTGAACAGTCGCGTGCGGCAGTTGGTGAGGCGGTACGATCTCGGTTTGACCGTAAAAACGGTGACCCTGACAGCCGATGACAATGGCAACCCACGACTGCCGCGCGGTCAAGTAACGACTCTGGCAAACAACCTCCAGCAGAGCCGGAAAAGCGCGGAGGACCAGATTCGGAATGCCGAGAAGGAAAAGGACAGGCAAATCACGGTGGCGAAGGATGAGGCGCGCAGTATTGCCAGGAGCGCCGACGTGGATTCCGAACAGTTGGCCACCCAACTCGGCAACGAACTTAGGGATCTGGAGAGTTTGTGGAAAGCTCACGAGGGCAATCCTGAAACGCTGCGCTTGGAATTGCGCAAGCGGTTGCAGGATCAGGTGACCAAGATCCTGTCGGACCCCAGCGTGGAAGTCACCCGCCTGCCCGCCGGCCCGGGAGGTTCCCGGCCGCGCGTCAAGCTGATGGTGCGTCGGCTGCCTCCTCCACCTCCGGAGGCAATGGACCTGAGTGGTGGTGGCAAGAAGAAGTAACTTACAGGAGACCATGGCGGAAACCGAATCCCAGATTGAACCCCAAGCCGAGGCCGCGTCTCTTCAGGGCAGCCTGCGGTTCCCACTCATCGTGGCGGGGCTGGTGTTTGTCATCAATGGTTTTCTGGCCGACTGGTTCATTGACAGCGGCGAGGGTAGTCGGTCTTCCGTGGGGGATCTGTCCGCAATGCTGGGGGCCGTTATTCTCGCGTTGCCCATCATTATTCGCACTTTCAAAAACCTGACCTCCGGTAGCCTGACTACCAACGAGCTGGTGGCCATTGCGGTTTGCGCCTCGTTCGCTATCGGGCACTATCACGAGGCGGGACTGGTGGCGTTCTTCATGTTGTTGGCGGAGATGATTGAGAACCAGACCGCCGCCGGCGCCAAGGCCTCAATCGAGAGCCTCATCAAGCTGACCCCCACCAAGGCTCGGCGCATCGTGGAGGGCTCCGATTCGGAGGAGGAAGTGGCTGCGGCCAACCTGCAGGTGGGCGACGTGATCCGCATCCGTCCGGGCGACAATATCCCGGCCGATGGTGAGATCGTGAAGGGCTCGGCCTCCATCAACGAGGCGAACATCACCGGTGAATCGCTGCCGCGCGACAAGGCCGCAGGCGATGAGGTGTACGAGGCCACGACCAACATCACCGGTGTGCTGGAAGTGCGTGTTACCAAGGCGGGGCAGGAGACGACGTTTGGCCGTGTGCGTGAATTGATCATCGATGCGCAGAAAACCAAGCTGCCCATCATGAAAATCGTGGACCAGTACATGGGCTTCTATACCCCGCTGGTCTTGGTGATGGGCGCTTTGGTCTGGGCGTTGACGCACGACATCAACCGCGTCATTGCCATTTATATCGTGGCCTGTCCGGTGGCGTTCATTCTCGCGACACCCACGGCCATCGTCGCCTCGCTCTCGGCGGCTGCGCGTCTGGGCGTGCTTATCAAGCAGGTGAGCGACATTGAATTGGCGGCGCGCATCAACGCGTTTGTGTTCGACAAGACCGGCACCGTGACCACCGGCAAACTGGCGGTGAGCCGCATGAAGGCGGTGGATGGTACGGATGCGGAGCTGTTGTTGGCCGCGGCCAGTGCGGAGCGCTACAGCAACCACCCCACCGCAAAGGCGATGGCCGTGCTGGCCGAGGAAGTGGGATTGGACTTGGCGGAGCCGGAGGATTTCTCGGAAACGGCGGGCAAGGGCGTCTCGGCGCGGATCAATGGCGACACAGTGCTGGTGGGGCGCCAAGCGTGGATGCAGGAGAATTCGGTGGAGGGGGATTTTGAGGGGTCGGTGGACTTGGATGAGACGCAGGGCTACAGCCTCGTGTTTGTGGCGCGGGATGGCCGTTATGTCGGCTGGCTGGGGTTATCCGACCAGACCCGTGAAGAAGCCGGAGCGGCGGTGGCCGGCTTGAAGGAGGAGGGTGTGCGGCGGGTTTCGCTGGTGTCGGGTGACCGTACACCGGTGGCCGAGCGAGTGTCCGCGGAGATTGGCTGCGATGATGTCTCGGCCGAATGCCTGCCGGCGGACAAGGTGGATTATGTGAAAACCACGCGTGGCAAGGGTTACAAGGTGGCGGTGGTGGGCGATGGCGTGAATGATGCGCCGGCGCTGGCGGCAGGTGATATCGGTATTGCCATGGGCGCGGCGGGCAGTGAGGTGGCCATCAAGTCGGCGACCATCGCGCTGATGAACAACGACTTGCGCCGTTTGCCATTTCTCGTGCGCTTGTCGCGGATGACGCGTGCGGTGATCAACCAGAATTTCCTGTTCGGCATCCTGTTTGTCATTGGCGGCTTTGTGCTGGCTTGGCAGGGATTCATTACGGCGGTGATGGCGGCAATGTTGCACGTGATCGGTTCGTTGCTGGTTGTGTTTAACAGCGCCCGTCTGGTGCGTCAGGGAGAGGATTTGGAGCCATTCGAGACACCGTCGGAAGGGGATGCCGGGGACAGTGACGACGCGGCGGTGGCTGAGCCGGCTCCGGCCGAGGCCTGAGCCCTGGGAGCTGCTGGATTTTGTGAGGAACGATTGACCCCGCCGCGCGCGGGCAACCAGCCATGATGGCAACTGAAACACGCGAGCAAACAACGGATGCCCAAGCCGGATCTGGCGGGGGTAATGAGGTGGTGGTCAAGGTTCAGGGCCTGACCAAGGTGTTCAAGGACTTCTGGGGTCGCCCGAAGGCCAAGGCGGTCAACGATGTGAGCTTCGACATTCGCCGGGGCGAGGTGTTTGGTCTTCTCGGGCCAAATGGCTCGGGTAAATCCACCACCATCAAGATGCTCCTTGGTCTGCTGCACCCCAGCAAGGGCCAGATTCAGGTTTTCGGCCGGTCACCGCGCGATGTGCGCACGAAAGCACGGATTGGTTATCTACCTGAGGAAAGTTACCTGTACAAGTACCTTGATTCTGAGGAGACCTTGGATTTCTTTGGTAACCTTTTCGCCATTGGTGGGCCGGAACGGCGCAAGCGCGCGGAGCAACTGCTGGACATGGTGGGCCTTAAAGCGGTGCATCTGCGGACAGTGGGCGAATTTTCCAAGGGCATGCAGCGGCGCATCGGCTTGGCGCAAGCGCTGATCAATGACCCGGATCTGGTGATTCTGGATGAGCCAACCAGTGGCATGGATCCCATCGGTTGCCGCGAGATGAAGGACTTGATCCTGAACTTGGCCGAACGGGGCAAGACGGTGATCCTTTCCAGCCACTTGTTGTCTGATGTGGAGGATGTCTGTGACCGCGCGGTGATTTACTACGGCGGTCAGGTCCAAGCACTGGGAGAGCTGAAGGACCTACTCGCCGAACGCGACTCCGTGCGCATCACCATGCCCCTGTTGCCCAAGGAATCCATGGACAAGGTGCTAGATCGCATTCGCGAGGATGTGGCCGAGGATAAGCTGGAAGTGGAAAACCCCACCCAGAATCTGGAGAACTATTTCATCAACGTGGTCAACAAGGCGCGGGAGAGCGAGGCCACCTCGGGAGCCACCTCGGGCAGTCAAGTGGCGGAATTTTTGCGGAGTGATGGCCCGGTGAAAAGCGCGGTGGATCGCCGACTGGAACGCTTATCCTCCCCGGTTGCCGAGCCCGAGGCTGCGCCGGAACTGAAGCCGAAGCCGGAAGCGCCCAAGGTGGACGAGGCCAAGCTGGCCGCGTTGTCCGACGACCAGCCCGAGTCCGAGTCCAAGCCCGCCGAGCCGAAGCCGGAAGAGAAGAAGAAGGAAGATCTCTCCAAGGCCAACGAGAAACTCTCCGGGCTTCTGGGCGGAAACGACGACGATTCAAAATAGCGCGCCATGGCCGAGGCAAAATCACGCTGGTCCGTATATGAGCATCCCCAAGGGGAGTTTCGCGCGTTGCCCGCGCGGCACTTGGATGCCGCGGCCCTGTTGCTGGGGCCGATTTGGGCCTTCCTGAATGGCTTGATTCTCCTGAGTGTGGGCCTGTTGATTGTGGAGGCAATTGCCGCAGCGGGTATTGTCTATTGGAGTAAATGGTATCTTGTTCCCATTCTGCTCATTCACGGTCACACGGGTTTTAATGCCGCCCGCTTGTTGGGACGCACGCTCAAGGAAAACGGCTGGGTATATCGGGGCGATGTGGATGCGCCAACGGATATCGCGGCCGCGGCGCGCGTTAAGAGCGGCGAGCTTGAACCCAAGTTGGAACCGCTGACGATCGATACTGTGCCGGGGCCGTTCAAGCCGGTTTATGCCATTGCCCGACTTACCTGGCAGGCGGCGTTTCGGTACAAATTTTTCTGGGCAGTGGCCTTCATGCTCGTGCTGGTGGTGGCGGCACTTCCTTTGGTCTTGAAGGGGGACGGCACGGCGGAAGGGCTGGTGAGCGTGCTGCTGACCTACACGCTGGCGATGGTGTTTGTTCTGCTGGGTGCCACTACGGTTTGGCTGGCTTGCGGTACCCTTTCACGCGACGTGGCCGAGTGCCAGATGCAGATGGTGGCCACCAAGCCCATTCCCCGTTGGCAGATTTGGCTGGGTAAATGGCTGGGCATTATGTCGCTCAACGCGGCGTTACTGTTCCTGGTAGGTATCTCGATTTACGGTATGGTTTACTTTCGCGTGCAGACCTTTGAAAGCAACCATGAACGGGCATTGGCGTTGATGCCTGCGGACAAAGTGGAACGTGAGGCGAGTTTACATTTTCCGGGTTATCGGATGCCTCGATGGTTTTTTCGGCCATGGGCGGCCAGTCTGGCGCACGGGTGGACCGTGAAGATGGAAAAGGATGCGGGAACTATTGGTGGCAGCGAGGAGGATCGGTTGCAGGAGTTGCAGAAGATGCCCAAGCCAGAGCAATTCGAAGCGTTCAAGGTGGCCTATGAAAACGCCAAGTCGACGAGTGAAGGAGTGAGTGCGCCGGACTGGATCATGGACGAGTTGCGGGGCATGTTGGCCAAGTTTGAACTGGAGAAAGTAAAGCATCGGACATTGGCGGGCCGGGCATCCGTCAAACCGGAAACCTCAAAACTGGAAGAGGAAATGCAGGCTTATGCCGCGAGGCTGCTGCATGAGGATGTGAGTATGCGGTTGGAACGGCAGTTTTGGCCCGAGGGTTATTATAATTCGGATTCCGAGCCGCTGAAGTTCGAGCAGGTGCCCGATTTCAAGAACAAGCTGACGCAGAATTTGAATAGCCGCGTTGACTTGATTTTCTCGGGAGATTTTCAGCCTTCAGCAGGCAAGGACGACCTGCCACTCAATGGCGACGAATGGTGGGATCACTGGTTCAGCATGGCCAAGGTACACTGGGAGGCGGTAAACTTCAGCACGGAAAATCTCGAAAGTCGGCAGGTATTCTTCTTCCATCTGCCAGGGGCCCACAGCATGCCAGCAGACGAAGCCATTACGCTGCGATTCAAACTGGAGGGGTTTGTGAATGAGGCGGATGAATCACTCAGGGAAACCATGCAGATCACCATCTCTGATACCCTGTATGACGCGTTGCTCATTTTTGGCAATGGCATCGCGGGGGCACGGGATTACCTGACCATTCGGACTTTTCACGAGTTTTTCGTGTACCCGACTTATTTCGGAATTGACAGGAAGAATGATCCGGACCGGGGCCGGTTGCCCGAGGAGTTGAAGTCAGACAGCGTGGATGAACGTGACATCTTTAAACTGATAATTGTCAATCACGGTCAGGTGGTGGATTTGGATCAACCCGACAAGCGCATCAAGTTTTCCCTGTCCATTCCCTACTGGAAGGGGCAATTGGAACTGCTTTATCACGAGAGCAGTTTCGAGGTGAATTTTTTGAGGTCCATGTCGGTGGTGTTCTGCTGGCTTGGCATCCTGGGCCTGATGGGGCTGGCGATGGCCAGCTTCATGGATTTTCCAATGGCGGCTTTTGCCTGCATTGGTCTGCTGGTTATTTCGCTTTGCACGGGAGTGATGGAACAGGTTTTGGCCGATGGTGGGCTCCGGCAGACCTACACCATTGGCCAGCGCAATACTCATTTCTTGGATTGGTTTGCGCTGGTGGCCTTCAAGGCCCTGACCTCCATCATTAGCCCGTTGCAGGATTATTCACCCATCACCTCATTGAGCGAGGGGCGCAGTATTACGTGGGGCATGCTGGGCCGAGCTTACTTGGTGGTGTGGGGGCTGGGCGGCGGCATCTTTGCCGCGTTTGGCATGGGCGTGTTTTCCCAGCGCGAACTGGCGCTGCACGGCAAGGAGTGATAGACTGCATGAATCGATCTGGACACCAACATGGCATCTTCTCCCAATAGTTCACGCAAGGCGGTTTATCTGCTTTTGCTGCTGCCATTGCTGGGTGCCGTGGCGTGGTCACAAGGAGTGGTCAACCGTGGGCGTGGCCAGTTGAATGTTGCCTATCTGGAGCCCATCCAGAATGCGCCGCCCCTCATGCGCTTTGCCACCGAGACCTTGGGCGGGTTCCGCGGTGTCCTTTCGACCGTCCTCTGGATGCGCATCAACCAGATGCAACTGGACGGCAAATATTACGAAATGATGCAACTTTCGGAGTGGATCACCCGTCTTCAGCCGCACACGCCGCGTGTTTGGACCGACCGCGCCTGGAACCTGGCCTACAATATCTCGGTCAAGGAGAAGGACACCGACGAGCGCTGGAAGTGGGTTTACGCGGGCATCAAGCTTCTGCGTGATGAGGCGATCCAGTACAACCCTCATGAGCCGGAGCTTTACTGGGAGTTGGCTTGGACGTTCCAGCACAAGATGGGGCAGGACATGGACGTGGCCCAGCGCAAGTACAAGACCATCTGGATCAACTGGATGTCGGAATTGCTCTGGCCCAGCATTGAGGAATGCATGGACGAGAATGGGCATCCGGTGCCCGTGGATTTCGATTCACTCATCAATCCGCCTCAGGATGACTCTGAGAAATCTCAAAACACCCGTGAGCGCGCGCGGCGGCTGGTCAGGGAGTTCAAGATGGATCCGCGCCGCATGCGCCAGTTCGACAGGGAGTTTGGCACCGCCCCAGTGATGGATCCCGATGGCGAGATGAGGGAGAAATACATTGGAATGGAGTGGCGCCTCCCCGAGACGCACGCCATGTATTGGGCCTGGATTGGAGTGCAGAAGTGCCAGCACAATCTTCCTCGTTTGGACATGGTCCGCAAGCTGCGCCGCGAAATGTTTCAGTCCATGAAGATTAGTTGTGACCGCGGCCTGTTGTTGGTGGATCGCAATGTGCCCGATTGGAAACAGCGTTATCGGGATGGGCAGAACTGGGACCTTGCGCCGCGTCTGGAGGCGGCGGAGATCGTGGAGCAGATGTACATCAGGCAGATTGAATGGACCAAGGCCAAGATGGCGGAGCAGGAGCAAAAGAGCGCGGAGACGAAGCGAAGGGTTGAGGAGCTGGGTAGTGACCTTGGCCAATACGTAAAACTGCCGAGCATGGTATCCGATGCCACCTTGCAGACCTTCGAGAACGCGCATCACAATTTTTACCGGGGTTTGGTCTCACGTTTGTACCTGAACAATCAGATGCAAAAAGCCATGCACTATTTTCGCCTCATGGCCGACCGTTACCCGGAGAAGGTCAAGTTTTACAAGGGCTTCGACATCAACACCAAGACGCTCGACTTGGAGGCCTATGTCGTCAGCCGATTGCAGGAAGAAATGGAAAGCGGTGGGCGCAGCAATACGATGCAAATTCTGGTGGGTTTGATTCGTCGTGCGTATTTCACGTTGGCCCAAGGTCGTGAAGATGATGCGATAGGGTTGATTCGGCAGGCGGAATTTCAGCACAAGGCGTACCAGACGCGGCGGCTCGACACGGAGGAGGACCGCGTGAAGCTGCGTCCCTTCGAAAGTATTCATGCTGATGCGTTGAGGGGGTTGATGGAATTTCTAGATAAGGAAGCAGCGCGTGTTTCCGGAGCCAACAAGCAGCTGCAGGATCATGTCGCCGAGATGAAATTGAAGGCTGCAATCTTGCGCGGTCATCTCGGTCTGCGACCCGGACAACTGCCCGGCGGTGGAGGTGCCGTCAACATGATCAATCCATCCGGCCAAAATGGCGGAGAATCGGGAGTTACGCCCGGGGCTGGCAATTGACACTGTTTTTCCTTTTCGGTCCGCCCGCCATCGGCCAATCTGCCCGCGCATGAGGCAACTTTGCTGTCTGTTGATCCTTCTGTTTCTGGGCGGGTGTTCGCGTCCACCAAACAATGTGGAGGCCGGTGCGCGTGATCAGCAAGTACTGCACCTCGGCAATGGCGCCGAGCCGCAGTCGCTGGATCCACATTTGGCCACCAGCGTGAGTGCGCATCACATCATGTCTTCGCTGGTGGAAGGCTTGATGACAGAGGATCCTAAAACGCTTGAGCCGATCGAGGGCGTGGCCAAGGCATGGAAAACTTCTGAGAACGGCCTCACCTACACTTTCACTCTGCGCGAAGATGCCATGTGGTCTAATGGCGATCCCGTCAAGGCCAGTGATTTTGTTTACAGCTATCGGCGTATTCTCAATCAGGAACTGGGCGCGCAATACGGTTACATGGTGCAGGCGCTCAAGAACGGCAAGCTCTACAACACCGGCAGAAAATGCCCCGGCGGCTTGTGGCTGTTCACCAAGGACGGTCCGCCGAAAGTAATCGCGCATCCGGAGGAATGGGAGGCACTGGATGATGCTGAACGGACGAAAGTGATGGCTGATTTGAAGCCGGAGAAAGAAGGGGTAATCGCCAAGTGCACTTTGTGCGAAAATCATGCGAAGTTGAAAACACTGGATTGGGATGACTGGGACCGCTGCAAGGTCGGGGCCCGGGCGATTGATGATCGCACGCTGGAGTTGACGCTGGAAAATCCCACGCCCTATTTCCTCGAGCTGCTCAATCACTACACATTTTGGCCGGTGCATCCGCCGACGATTGAAAAATTCGGCGCCCGCACCACGCGCGGCACGGGCTGGGCGTTGCCGGGCAATCATGTGGGTAATGGCGCCTTCACGCTGGAGGAATGGCGGATCAACGCGCGGATGGTGGTGAAGAAGAGCAAAACGTATTGGGATCGCGATCGGGTGAAGCTCAGCGAGATTCGGTTTTATCCGCTGGAGAGCGTGGACACCGAGGAACGGGCATTTCGCTCGAGATTTCTTCATCACACCAACACCGTGCCGCCGCATCGCATCGATTGGCACAAGAAATACAACCCCGAACTGCTGCACCTGGACACGTATCTGGCCGTGTACTTTTACCGGTTCAACACGGATCGAAAACCGCTGGATGATGTGCGGGTGCGACGGGCATTGGCGTTGTCCATTGACCGCGAGGCGCTGGTGGAGCATGTGATGCGCGCGGGGCAAAAACCGGCGTACAACTTCACCCCGCCCGGCACGGGAGGCTTCACGGCGGGGCCGCAATTTCAGTCGAATCTCCCCGAGGCCAAGCGGTTGATCGCCGAGTATCTCAAAGAGACCGGCCAGTCGACGCTGCCCAAGATTGAGCTGCGTTATAACACCAGCGAAAGCCACAAGAAAGTGGCGGAGGCCATTCAGGCGATGTGGAAACAGGAGCTGGGCATTGATGTGGTTTTGGATAACCAGGAATGGAAAGTTTTCCTCAAGGCGGTCGAAAAACAGGATTTTGATATTACCCGTGCGGGTTGGACAGGGGATTACAACGATCCCAATACCTTCATGGACATGTGGGTAACCGACGGCGGCCACAACAACACCGGCTGGTCCAACGCCCGTTACGATGAACTCATCAGCATGGCCGCCAAGGAAGGCGACAAGGAGAAGCGCAAAGAATATTTCCGCGAGGCGGAAGGCATCCTCGCCAAGGAGATGCCGATGTTGCCCATATATTTTTACGTGCGCGCCAGCCTGCGGGACAAAAGCGTGAAGGGCTGGTATCCCAACGTGTTGGATCATCATCCCTACAAGTACGTGTACCTCGAGGAGGATTGACGCCGCATGCTCCGTTTCATCCTCACGCGCTTGCTGCAGGCGATCCCGGTATTGTTTATCATAGCCACGATTACCTTTTTCATGGTGCGCTTTGCTCCGGGTGATCCTTTCACGGACGAGAAAACCGTCCCGGCGGAAATTCGCAAAAAGCTCGAGGAGCATTACGGACTCGATCGCCCGCTCTGGGAACAGTACCTGCTCTATTTTGGCTTCATCGCCAAGGAGGTGGACAAACAGCAAATCGTTTTCGCTGACGGAAATGAAACGGCGGAGTACTCACCTGAAAACAATAAATTCACCGTTGCCGTCACGCGCCAAGGCGAGCTCACAGCCACCGGGGAATCACCCGGCAAATGGCACGTCCGCACGGTGCCTCAGGATGAGAAGGAATCCCAAAATCACCTGTGGGAAATCTATCGGCGTGAGCGCTCCGGCTTGATCTACGGCGATCTCGGGCCGTCCTTCAAGTACGTTGACCAATCCGTCACTGGCCTCATCAGTAAATCATTCCCCGTCTCCATGCAGCTGGGCTTGTGCGCACTGGCGATTGCACTTTGCCTCGGGTTGCCCGCGGGCATTATCGCCGCGCTCAAGAAAAATTCATTGCTCGATTATGTGCCGATGTCCACCGCGATGATCGGCATTTGCCTGCCCACCTTTGTGATGGGTCCGCTGCTGATCATGTTTTTCTCCTCCGGTCTGGGCTGGTTCAGTCCCATCGGTTGGTACACCTGGGGCGACATGGTGCTCCCGTCGCTCACACTCGGCCTGTACTACGCGGCGTATGTGGCACGCCTCACCCGCGGCGGCATGCTCGAGGTACTCAATCAGGATTTTATTAAAACCGCCCGCGCCAAGGGTGCCAGCGAATCCCGCGTGATTCTCAAGCACGGTTTGCGCGGTGGCCTGTTGCCGGTGGTGTCTTTTCTCGGCCCGGCATTTGCGGGATTGATCAGCGGCTCATTCGTCATCGAAACGATTTTCTCCATCCCCGGCCTCGGCAAATTCTTTGTCACGGCCGCCTTTAACCGCGACTACACGATGGTCCTCGGCACCGTCCTCTTTTACGCCACACTGATCATCGTCATGAACCTGCTGGTCGACATCGTCCAGGCTTGGCTGAACCCCCGCACGCGCGTCGAGTCATGAGCCTGCTGGCCTCCAGTTCAGTCATCGAGATTGAGGTCTCTTCCTGCTTCGCCGTGGCAGCAGCGCTGTTTGTACTCGCCAACATCTGGATGGTGTCGCTCTACAAGATTTTTGAAAAGGCGGGTGAAAGCGGCGGCAAAGCATTTGTTCCCATCCTCAATCTCCTCACGTTGCTGCAATTGATCAAGCGTCCCGGCTGGTGGGTTTTCCTGTTGCTGTTGCCCGGCATCAATCTGGTGACAGCCCTTGTCATCTGCATGGATACAGCTGCGCTTTTCCGAAAAGATAAGTTCTTTGGCGTGGGCTTGTTGTTGTTCCCGCAAATCGTTTGGCCCGTACTCGGTTTCGGCAAGGCACAATATCAGGGTGTGCCGGAAGATGCGGGCGTGTCATTGTGGAGCGACGCATGGCGGCGCCTGTCGCAAAACCGGATGGCATTGGCCAGCTCAGTGATTTTCATTTTCATTATCTACCTTTGCGTGTTTGGCCCGATGATTTTTACCGGGCATTCCGGTGAGGTGAACAATCTTGAAAACGCATTTCAAAAACCGAGCTTCACTCATTGGTTTGGCACTGATGACCTTGGCCGCGACATTTTCGTGCGCACGCTCGAAGGCGGCCGCATCTCGCTGGCAGTCGGCTTCCTCGCCACGGCGGTCAGCCTCGTGATCGGCGTGGTTTACGGTTCCTTTGCCGGCTACATCGGCGGGCGCACCGATGCTTTCTTAATGCGGATCGTGGATATTCTCTATTCGCTGCCGTTCACCATCTTCGTCATTTTGCTCATGGTGATGTTTGGGCGAAATTTCATTTTGCTGTTCGTGGCCATCGGATTCGTGGAATGGCTGACCATGGCGCGGATCGTGCGCGCGCAAATCATGGCGCTGAAGGATACCGAATTTGTCGAGTCCGCACGGGCGTTGGGCTACGGAAATCTCCGCATTATCTTCGGCCATTTGCTGCCGAACATCCTCGGGCCGGTGATCATTTACGCGAGTCTTACCGTTCCGGCGGTGATGTTGCTGGAAGCCGTTCTCAGCTTCCTCGGCTTGGGTGTGCAGCCGCCGATGAGTTCGTGGGGATTGTTGATCAAGGACGGCGCGGAGAAGATCGACGTCTACCCGTGGCTGCTCATTTTCCCCGCGCTGTTTTTCTCCGCCACCTTGTTCAGCCTGAATTTCATTGGTGATGGACTCCGCGATGCACTAGACCCGAAATCTTCAAAGGACTGATATGCCGCTGCTCGAAATCGACAACCTGAAAACCTACTTTCACACGCGTAATGGCGTGGTGAAGGCGGTGGATGACATTTCGTTCACGGTCGAGAAGAGCGAGATCCTCGGCATCGTCGGCGAATCCGGCTCAGGCAAATCCGTCACCGTCCACACGCTCATGGGCCTCGTGCCACAACCGCCCGGTCGCATCGAAGGCGGCACCGCTTCTTTCGATCAAGCCGATCTGCTCAACGCCAGCCCCGAGGTGCACCGCGCGTTGCGCGGCAAACGCATCGCGATGATCTTTCAGGATCCGATGACCTCGCTCAATCCGTACCTGCGGATTTCCGAACAGCTCATCGAACCGCTGCTGATTCACGGTTTGGCTGAGCGCCATGAGGCGTTGCGAAAGGCCATCGCCATGCTCGAGAAAGTCGGCATCCGCGATGCCGCGGAGCGCGTACATTCGTATCCACATGAATTCTCCGGCGGCATGCGCCAACGCGTGATGATCGCCATGGCGCTCATTACCAATCCCGAGGTGCTCATTGCCGATGAACCGACCACGGCGCTCGACGTAACCGTGCAGGCGCAGATTCTTCGGTTGCTCAAGGAACTGCAGTCCGATCTCGGCGTGTCGGTAATTTTCATTACGCACGATCTCGGCGTGATCGCCGAGCTTGCCGATCGCGTGGTGGTGATGTACCGCGGCCACATCGTGGAGCAGGGCGATGTGCTTTCCATTTTCGATCAGCCGCAACACCCGTACACCAAGGGCCTGCTGGCCTGCCGTCCGCGGTTGGAATCCACCTTCAAGGTGCTGCCGACCGTTTCCGATTATCTCGATGAATCTGAGGTCGCTGGTGAAATTCAACTCAGCGAAAAGCCTAATGCCGCCGCGCACATCGAGGCGTTGCAGCAAATCGAAGAGTCGGCGGTGGATGAAAATGATCTGTTGCTGGAAGTGGCCGATCTGAAAGTGCATTTCCCGGAACGCGCCGCATTTTTTTCCGGCCCAACCGGCGTGGTGAAGGCGGTGGACGGTATCAGCTTCAACGTCCCGCGCGGCATCACACTGGGCCTCGTAGGCGAATCCGGATGCGGAAAAACCACCACCGGCCGCGCAATCCTAAACCTCGTGACGCCCACTGGTGGCAGCGTGCGGTTTGCCGGACAGGAAATTGCCGGCTTCGATGCCGCCGCCATGTTGCCGTTGCGCAAGCGAATGCAGATTATTTTTCAGGATCCATATTCCTCACTCAACCCGCGTCTCACCATTGAACAAGCGCTCACCGAGCCGATGGCGGTGCACAGCATCGGCACGCCCGGCGACCGGCGCGATCGCGCGGCGGCGTTGCTGGAAGAGGTCGGCCTGGAGGCACGATTCCTCCGCCGTTACCCGCATGAGTTTTCCGGCGGCCAACGCCAGCGCATTTGTGTGGCGCGCGCGTTGTCGCTGGAGCCGGAATTCATCGTGTGCGACGAAGCCGTCAGCGCGATGGACGTCTCCGTGCAGGCGCAGGTGCTCAATCTGCTCAAGGAACTGCAGAGCCGCCGCAACCTCACCTACATTTTCATCAGCCACGATCTCAGCGTCGTGAAATTCATGGCCGACATCATGGCGGTGATGCGGGCAGGCGAAATCGTGGAGCAAGGCGTTGCCGAGGAAATCTACGCCAACCCCGGCGAGGAATACACGAAGAACCTCATCGACGCCATTCCACGTGATAATGTGGAGTCCATCCGCGAGCGGGTGTCTTAAACTAGCCCTTTAGTTTTTTGGCGGTGTTGGCGCTGCTTTCCCCTTGGGTGCTGGAGCAGGTTCGCCCTTGCTTTTGGGTGCCGACGCTGGAGGTGCGTTGGTGGTTGGGGGTGAATTTGTCGGTGTTGGCGCTGAGTTGGTGGTGGGTGGGTTGTTGGTCACCGTTTGGACGGGGTTGTTCGTCTGGGGCGGCTTGGGTGCTGGCGGGGCGTTGGTGTCCGCCGGGTTGGTTGTTGGTTGCTTGCCACCGAGGTTGCGCCGCTCTTCGCCGACAGACTTGTGCATGATCGACAAGGCGATGGATAGACAGATGAAAAGGATGGCTCCCCATTTTGTTGCCTTGGTCAGCACATTGCCCGCACCCGCGCCGAACAGTGCGTCGGTTGTCCCGCCACCGAAGGCTGTGCCCAGACCCGCTTCTTTCTTCGGCAGTTGCAGCAGGATGAGCAGGATGAGGAACAGCGCATCGAGCACCAGAATGATTGTCAGGATTCCTATCGCCAGTTGCATGATATTTAATTAAGAGTATTTTTTATAATTTCAACAAAGTTATGTGCGTCCAGTGAGGCGCCGCCCACCAGGGCACCATCCACATCGGGCTGGCCCAACAGGTCGCGGGCATTGCCCGGCTTCACGCTGCCACCGTACTGGATGCGTGTCCGTCGGGCAATCGCATCGTCAAACTGCGCCGCGATTTGTCCGCGGATAAAGGCGTGCACTTCCTGTGCCTGGTTGGGCGTGGCGGTGAGGCCCGTGCCGATGGCCCAGACTGGCTCGTAGGCAATCACGGTTTCGAGCATTTGCTCGGCGGTCAGGTCCGCCAGACTGCCGGACAACTGGCTGCCCACCACCGCTTCGGTTTTGTTCGCCTCCCGTTGTTCCAGCAATTCTCCCACGCACACAATTGGTTTCAAGGCCGCCCCCAAGGCCGCCTTCGCCTTGGTGTTGATCAGCACATCGCTTTCCGCCTGATACTGGCGACGTTCCGAGTGGCCCAGGATCACGTAGCGCACGCCAAATTCCCGCAGCATCCCCGAGCAAACCTCGCCGGTGTAGGCTCCATAATCGTTCGCGCTCATGTCCTGCGCGCCCAGTCGGACGGTGCTTTCCTCGATGGCCGCCGATACTGCCTCCAGTGCCGTGAAGGGCGGGCAGACCACCACGTCCACCTCAGTTAGGTCGCCGAGGTCCAGCTTGATTTGTCCGGCCAATTCCGCGCCCTCAGCCGCGGTCTTGTTCATCTTCCAGTTGCCGGCAACGATGAGTTTGCGTTCCTTTTCCATGCTGCTTTAACGATTGTCCAAGGCGGCCACGCCTGGCAGTTCCCTACCTTCCAAAAATTCCAGACTCGCGCCGCCGCCGGTGCTCATGAAGGTCACTTCGCCCGAAAGGCCGGTTTTGTTTATCGCCTTCACGCTGTCGCCGCCGCCGATGATGCTTTGACCGCCCGCCCGGGTGGCTGCGGCCACGGCCCGCGCAATGGCCAGAGTTCCATCCGCAAATCTCGGATCCTCAAAGATGCCCATCGGCCCGTTCCACAAAATTGTCTTGGCGCCGTTCAGTGCATTGGCAAATGATTCCGCCGTTGCGGGGCCAATGTCCACTCCTCCCAAGCCGACGGGGACATTTTCGCTGTCAATGACCCGGTGGTTGCGCAGCTTGGTGATGGGTTTGTCCTTGCTGTTGACTTCGCCTGTTTCGTAAGACTCTGCCGCGATGTGGTCTGTTGGCAGGAGGAATTTCACTCCGCGCGCGGCGGCCTTGTCCAGTGCTGCGCGGGCCGTGTCCACCTTGTCAGGTTCCACGAGTGAGTTGCCCACGTCCCTGCCTTGGGCGAGCTTGAAAGTATAAGCCATGGCACCACCTATCAGGATGGTGTCCGCCTTCTCCAACAGCCGGTCGATTACCTTGATTTTGTCGGATACTTTTGCCCCGCCCAGGATCACTACGAAAGGCCGTGTCGGATTCTCCAGTTCGCCACCCAGAAATTTTAATTCCCGTTCCATCAACAATCCCGCCACGCATTCTCCCCCACGGCTTGAGATTGCTTCCGCGATCCCGGCTGTGGACGCATGAGCACGGTGGGCCGCCCCGAATGCGTCGTTGACGTATGCGTCCGCCAATTCTGAAAGTTGCCTCGCGAAATCAGCGTCATTTGCCTCTTCTTCCGCGTGGTAACGGACGTTTTCCAACAGCACTATTTCCCCGTCGGCCAAGTTGTTGACCGCGTTTGCCGCCGTATCCCCGATGCAGTCCCCGGCGAAGCCTACCGGTTGTCCGGTTAATTCTCCCAGCTTGGCTGCCACTGGTCGGAGGCTCATTGAATCCACCCGCTCGCCCTTTGGGCGCCCCAAGTGGGCCGCCAAAACAACGCGGGCTCCCTGGCTGCGAAGGGCCTCCAAGGTCGGCAATGTCGCCCGGATACGCGTATCGTCGTTAATCACCATGGCCCCGGCGGATTCTTCCATGGGTACATTGTAATCCACTCGGGCAAACACCCGTTTGCCTTGCAAATCCACGTCATTAATCGTGCGTTTTGCCATCGAAAGGGCGCGGAGGATAGCCCACCCGCCCGTCCAGTGAAAGGGGAATTTTAGGAGGCTTGATGTGGGATTTCGCGGTCAGGCAGCGTGAAGGGAATCAATGGCTAGACGGAGTGTGGCGGCGATTTTTTGCTGGCGAGTTTCCCTGACGATCTTGGTGATTTCCCCATCGGTGACGTAGAAACTGTCGGTTGCAGCGCCTTTGCCGGTCTCGATTTTGGCCAGCCGTATGTCCAGGCCCAGCTCGGCGAGGGTGTATGAAACGACGTAGAGAAGGCCCACGTGATCCTCGGCCTCCAAGTCGATGACGGTGAACTCGGAAGAGGCGCGGTTGTCGAACTCGATTTTGGTGGGGATACGTTCGCCGGCGATGGCCTGATAGTCCAGCGTGTCGGGGGGAAGCCGTTGCAGGTCGAGTTCAAAGTCCTCGAGAGCGGCCAAGGCTTGGGTGAGTTTCTCGTTGCAATCCTCGCGCTGGGGTTTGCGGGGCAGCTGGCCGGTGCGCGCGTCAACAACTAGAAAGCGGTCGAGCGCGATGGAATCTTCGCGGGTGAATATCTGGGCGCCCAAAATGTTAAGGCCGCACTCGGCCAGCACTCCGGTGATGCGGCTGAAAAGGCCCGGGCGATCCCAGGTGCAGAGGCTGAGGATGGCGTAGCCGCGGTCCGGCTGGCGTTGCCAGCCAATGGCGGGGGTAAGCATGCGGTTGGCATGGAGAACCTGAAGCTTAAGAAACTTGTGGACGAGTTGGATGTCCGCGGCAATGTCGTTCGGGGTGTGCGCGTGAAAGTAGCGCGGGGGGAGGTTGTCGAAGTGGGCGGCAATCTCGGCTGGCTCTGCATCGGTGCTATCGAGAAGCTTGGTGACTTGGGGCTCAAGTTCGTCACGGTGATTTGTGTCGGTGACGGTGTGGTCGCCGGCGAGGCGGGCTTGTGCCTTTAAAAACAGGGACCAGTGGGAGGCGTCCTTGAATCCGTTCCAGAGATCGCGGCTTGTGCCTAGGGAGTCGGCAACAGTGTGAAGGGTCAGCATGGCGAGTTGTTCGCGGGATTGGATGAAGGCAGCGAACTGCTCGATGACTTCGGGATCTTCAAGGTCACGGCGCTGGGCAATCTGGACCATGGCGAGATGGTGGCGGATGATGAAATGGAGGGCCTCGGTGGCGGCGTCGTCTAGCTTGAGGCGGGCGGCAACGTGTTCGGCGACCCGTGCGCCTTCACGCTCGTGGCGGTCTGTCTCGATGCCTTTGCCGGCGTCATGGAGCAGCAGGGCGAGGTAAAGGACGAACGGGCGTTCCAACAACTCGAAGAGATCGTGGTACTGGCGGTACTCGTGAATCTGTTCCTCGAAGAGGGCATCGAGTTTCTCGATGCAGACCAAGGTGTGTTCATCGACGGTGTATTGGTGGTAAAACTCATGCTGGACTAGGCAGGTGAGGCGGCCGAATTCGGGGAGAAACTTGCCGAGGAAATCCAGCTCGTGCATGCGGCGTAGGATGCGCCCAACGTTGCCGCGTTGGTTTAAAATCTCAAGGAACGTCTCATGGACATGGGCATCCTCGCGAAAGTCCCGGTCAACAAGGTACACTTGCTGCCGGAGAAGCTGGGCAAGGTCGGGATGGAGCGTGACCCCGTGGCGCTGCGTAAGGAGGAAAACGCGCATGAGGCGGCGGGGCTGGTCGCGAAAAACACGGCGGGAAAGAAAGTTGATTTCGCCGTTTACGATTTTAAAGCCGTCGATCTCCTGTTCGGCTCCACCTCCGACCAGCCGGGTTAACGCCTGTCGCCACGCCGGCTCGGGTGTCAAGGCGAGCCGGCGTTCAACAGCTCGCGTGATGAGGTTGATATTGCGGGCGTGGCGGTAGTAGTCGCCTAGGAAGGCCTCGATTCGCTTGGCAGGTGAGCGGTTGGTATAGCCCAGTTGCCAGGCGACCTTGGGCTGGACGGCCTTGGAAAGAACATCCATCGGGCGATCGAGTTGGTAGTGCAGCTCATTTCGGGAACGAAGGAGAAAAGAATAGGCGGCCTCCAGTTGTTCCGCCTCGGCTGGGGTGACGATCTTCTCGGTCTCAAGGTCGGCCACGGTTCGGTAGCCGTGCTTGCAGGCCATCATCCAAATGAGGTTTTGATAGTCGCGCAAACCACCGACGCCGTTTTTGATGTTGGGCTCCTGCATGGTGACGGCATTGCCGAATTTTTTGCGGCGGGTGTCTTGGTCTTCCAGGCGGGCAGCAATGTACTGCTCCTCGCGGCCGCGCACGCACTTTGCCCGCACGGTGGTCACCATTTGCTCGAAAATTCCCGGGAGGCCGGCTACATGCCGGGCCTCGAACAGGGAGGTCTTGGATTGGACATCCTCGTTGGCCACGGCCACACAATCGTTGATTCCCCTCACGGCGTGGCCGATTTTCAGGCCCAGATCCCAGAGGGGATAAAGCAGCCCGTCAGAAAGTTCGCTGAGGAGAGGGGTGGGTTTTCCACGGGACATCATGGAACCATCATGGAGGAACATGATGTCAATGTCGCTTTGGGGGTTGAGTTCGCCGCGGCCATAACCGCCAGTGGCAACGAGGGCGAGGGGAAGCTCCTCGCGGGTGACTGGCAACGACGTGGCCGCCAGGACCGCGTTGAGAAGGTGGCGAAGGAGTTCGTCGATGACTGCGGCGCGCGCGCGGCAAACTTCGCGACCCAGCCCGCCACCGCGATGGAGTTTTCTGAGTCGCACGGTTTCGTCCTTCAGGAACCGTTTAAAAGGGCCGAGCTTGCCGGCCGGAAGCTGACCGGCTGGGAGCACGAGCTGCGCTTCGGCGCGCGAAATGATTTCCTGAGCCCAATCCGCCACGGCCGGGGCTTACCTGAAAATGGCCGGTTTCGCCATCCAAAACGGCTTGCGATGGCTCCAAGGCACCAGTAGTTTGGCCGAGGCGTGGATCCGGTCGCGTTTAAAATAGGCAGCCTTGCCATCCACTGGTACGGCGTGTTCATGGCTCTCGGGATGGGGCTGGGCATGTGGACGGCCTCCCTGCGGGGTCGCCGGGATGGGCTTACGGTGGACCGGGTTTCGGACTTATTTTTCTGGATCATTGTGTGCGGCTTGGTGGGGGCCAAGCTGCTTTACGTGATTGATGAGTGGAATCCCAAAACACAGTCGCTGGGCAGTGTGTTGTTCAGCCGATCGGGGCTGGTGTTTCAGGGGGCGTTGATCGGATCGGCGGTGGCTGTTTTATTTTATACCCGCCGCCACGGAATGCTACTGTGGCCGACGCTCGACGCGCTGGCACCGAGCATTGCGCTGGGGTATTTCCTCGGGAGGCTGGGGTGCTTTTCCTCGGGCTGCTGTCATGGGAGCGAGTGTGGATTTGACCATTGGCACTCGGTTAGTGGCGGCCTGTTTCCGGGAGGCGAGGTGGTGAGTGGGCATGGGTTTCCGTGGATTGCCCTTGTGTTCAAGGAGGGTGGTTTGGGATCTTTGCATGGAGTTCCATTGTATCCCACCCAGTTAATGGAGGCGCTGGGTGGGCTGGTGATGTATCTGGGCTTGGCGTGGCTGCACAAGAACCGTCGGTTTCCCGGGCAGGTGTTTGTGGCTTACGTGATTGTTTATTCGGTGTTACGGTTTGGGATCGAGTTTTTGCGTGGAGATGATATCCCGCGGTTTTTAAATGATCGAGTGACGCAAGGGCAGGTTATCAGCGTGGTGTTGGTGGCGGGGGGCATTTGGTTTTGGCGGCGGTTAGCGAGAGAAGTGCCGACGAAGGTTATGGATCCGGAACCGGCGGAATGAACGAGCGCACCGAATCCATCGTAGTTTCACAGGCACAGCCGAAAGGCCGACTGGATTCTTTTCTGCGAAAAAGATTCCCGGAAGCATCGCGCGGAACAGTACAGCGGTTGATTGCCTCGGGCGATATTCTGGTCAATGGCCGGCCGGCCAAGGCGGCGCATCACCCTCACGCGGGCGAGGAGATCACCATCCATTGGCCCGAGCCCGAGCCCATGACGGCGGAGCCGGAGGCCATGGAACTGGACATCCTGCTGGAAGACGAGCGATTGCTGGTCTTGAACAAGCCGCCGGGGCTGGTGGTGCATCCCGCCGCGGGGCATGCGCGGGGCACGCTGGTGAACGCGCTGTTGCATCACTGTGAAGGGCAGCTCTCGGGGATCGGCGGAGTAGTGCGGCCGGGGATTGTCCATCGACTGGACAAGGACACCAGCGGCTGCATGGTGGTAGCAAAAAATGATGCCACGCATCAGGCGCTTTCGGCGCAGTTCGCCGGCCGCCGGACCACAAAGATTTATCACGCCATCGTGTGTGGCGCGCCACCCAAGAGACAAGGGACAGTCAAGGCGGCCATTGCAAGGCACCCGGTGCACCGGAAAAAAATGGCGGTGGTGGAGGGTGGTCGTGAGGCGCGCACGAGCTACCGTCTGGTGGAAGAGTTGAACGAGGCGACGCACTTGGAGGCAGAGCTGCACACGGGCCGCACCCACCAGCTAAGGGTGCATTTCCAGTACTTGGGATGTCCGCTGGCGGGGGATGCGGTTTATGGAGGGCGTTCGGCCCGGCGTTTGGCCGAGACCGTCGGCTACAAGGTGCCGAGGCAACTGCTGCATGCGCAATCTCTGACATTTCGGCATCCGTTTTCCGGAGAAAGCATCACGGCTGAAGCACCTTTGCCGGCTGATTTTCAGGATGCGTTGGCTTTTTTGCGAATTCGATAAGCCGATTTTGACCGGGGAATTTACCCGAATTAGGGCTTGCCAAGACTGCCGATCCCCCGTACCCAAGGCGGCCCAATTTCCCAATTTATTTTTATTATGGAAGCGAAAACACAAAATGCTGAACTGCTGAAGTGGGTGGAGGAAACGGCCGCCCTGACTCAACCGAAGGACATTTATTGGTGCGATGGATCGATCGAGGAACGCGATCGGTTGAGTGCGCTGATGGTCGAGGGCGGGACGTTTTTCAAGCTGAACGACGAGCTG
>DJHS01000153.1:144954-145074 GCA_002433235.1 Verrucomicrobia bacterium UBA6614 | reverse complement strand
GCGCCTGCCGAGATGCGCGAGAAGCTTAACGGCCTTTTCACCGGCTGCATGAAGGGCCGCACAATGTATGTGATGGCGTTCTCGATGGGCCCGGTGGGCTCGCCGATTTCGCACATTGGC
>DJHS01000153.1:144545-144883 GCA_002433235.1 Verrucomicrobia bacterium UBA6614 | reverse complement strand
TTTTTCAAGCTGAACGACGAGCTGCGCCCGGATAGTTACCTGTGCCGGTCGGATCCCAAGGACGTGGCGCGCGTGGAGGATCGCACCTTCATTTGCTGTGAAAACGAAGCTGACGCCGGGCCCACGAACAACTGGACGGCGCCCGCCGAGATGCGCGAGAAGCTCAACGGCCTTTTCGCCGGCTGCATGAAGGGCCGCACGATGTACGTGATGGCGTTCTCGATGGGCCCGGTGGGCTCGCCGATTTCGCACATTGGCGTGCAGATTTCCGACTCGCCCTACGTGGCGGTGAACATGCGCATCATGACGCGCATGGGCGACGCGGTGTGGGAGCAGCT
>DJHS01000153.1:139772-144144 GCA_002433235.1 Verrucomicrobia bacterium UBA6614 | reverse complement strand
CCGTGGCCGTGCAATCCGGACAACATCATCATCACGCACTTCCCCGAAAAGCGCGAAATCATCAGCCACGGCAGCGGCTACGGCGGCAATGCGCTCCTCGGCAAAAAATGCTTTGCCCTCCGCATCGCCTCCACCATGGCTCGCGAGGAAGGTTGGCTGGCCGAACACATGCTCATCCTCGGCGTGACCAGCCCCGAGGGCGAGACCAGCTACGTCGCCGCGGCTTTCCCAAGTGCCTGTGGCAAGACGAACTTCGCCATGCTCATCCCGCCGGCCGAACTGGATGGCTGGAAGATTTCCACCATCGGCGATGACATCGCGTGGATTAAGCCCGGCGAGGACGGCAAGCTCTACGCCATCAATCCGGAGGCCGGCTTCTTCGGCGTCGCGCCCGGCACGAGTGAGGAGACGAACAAGAACGCGCTGGAAAGTTGCCGCGCGAATTCCATCTTCACCAATGTCGCCCAGACCGACGACAACGACGTGTGGTGGGAAGAGCTCAGCGATGAGCCGCCCGCGCACCTCACCGATTGGCACGGCAATGATTGGACGCCCGAGAGCGAAGGCAAAGCCGCGCATCCGAACAGCCGGTTCACCGCGCCCGCCGCGCAATGCCCCACCATCGACCCCGCGTGGGAAGACCCCGCCGGCGTGCCCATCAGCGCGTTCATCTTCGGCGGACGCCGCATGTCCGATGTGCCGCTCATTTACCAGTGCTTCAACTGGAATCACGGCGTGTACACCGCCGCCACGATGGGCAGTGAAATGACCGCCGCCGCCGCCGGTGGCGAGGGTCAGCTGCGCCGCGATCCGTTCGCGATGATTCCCTTCTGCGGCTATCACATGGGCGACTACATCAAGCACTGGGTTGACTTCGGCGCCAAGCTCGAGAATCCGCCGGAGATTTTCCACGTGAACTGGTTCCGCAAAAACGCCGAGGGCAAGTTCATCTGGCCCGGCTTCGGCCAAAACATGCGCGTGCTCAAGTGGATCATCGAGCGCGTCAAAGGCACCGCCAACGCCGAGAAAGCCGGCATCGGCTACGTGCCCAGCTACGCCGACATCGACCTGAACGGCCTCGACTTCAGCGAGGACGANNATGTCCGACGTGCCACTCATCTACCAGTGCTTCAACTGGAACCACGGCGTTTACACTGCCGCCACCATGGGCAGCGAGATGACCGCCGCTGCCGCCGGTGGCGAAGGCCAGCTGCGCCGCGATCCGTTCGCGATGATTCCCTTCTGCGGCTATCACATGGGCGACTACATCAAGCACTGGGTCGACTTCGGCGCGAAGCTCGAGAATCCGCCCGAGATTTTCCATGTGAACTGGTTCCGCAAAAACGCCGAGGGCAAGTTCATCTGGCCCGGCTTTGGTCAAAACATGCGCGTGCTCAAGTGGATTATTGAGCGCGTCAAAGGTACCGCCAACGCCGAGAAAGCCGGCATCGGCTACGTGCCCGGCCACGCCGATATTGACCTGAGCGGCCTCGACTTCAGCGAGGACGACTGGAACGAGGTCATGGCCCTCGACGACGCCAAGCTCGCCGAGCAACGCGCCGACAACGACGAGTACCTCAAGAGCCTCACCGGCCACTTGGATGCCCCGCTCTTCGACGACAGCATCTTCGAGTAAAATCTCACCACAGAGACACAAAGGGCACAGAACAATCTGTGCCCTTTTTTCATCTCCGCATCACGACCTTCGGAAATCGATTGCGCGGCCAGAAAACGTGCGTCATCGTCAAACCCGCCATGAAAACCACCCGCCGCAGTTTCCTTAAAGCCACCACCGCTGCAGCCCTCGCGCCAATTCCGGTATTGGCTGACCACAAGCTGAAATCCGAGTCGCTGGTAAAAAAGCTCTACGACACGCTCGATGAAAAGCAGCGCAAGGCCGTCGCGTTCCCGTGGGATTACAAAAATCATAACGGCCTTCTGCGCAAGCACATCTCCAACAACTGGCTCATCACAAAGCCGCTTATCCGCAGTAAATTTTTCACGAAAGACCAGCAGGCTCTTATCCGCGGCATTTGGGAAGGACTGCTGAATACCGATTGGATCGACCGCTTCGATCTACAGCTCAAGCACGACATGGGCGGCTGGGGCAAGCGGCAGGCCATCGCCATCTTCGGTGAGCCGGGCACGGGCAAGTTTGAATTTGTGCAGAGCGGACGCCACGGCACGCTGCGTTGCGATGGCGATTCCGCCGACCACGTTGCCTTCGCTGGCCCCATCATGTACGGCGACGAAGGCTCCAGCGGCTACTTCGAGAAGGCCGACCATCCCGACAACATTTTTTGGCACCAAGCCCTCGCTGCCAACAAGCTCTACCAAATGCTTGATGGCAAGCTGCGCAAACAGGCGCTGCAAAAGGAGGCGCCTGACGAGGCGGAGATTGCCTTCCGCGGTCCCGGTGGCCAATTCACCGGCGCACCCGTAGCCGACATGACCCGCGACCAAAAAGAGCACATGCAGAAGATCCTGCGCCTCCTCCTCGAGCCCTTCCGCAAGAATGACCGCGACGAAGCCGTCGCTGCTCTCAAGCGCAACGGCGGCCTCGACCAATGTCACCTCACGCTGTACAAGCGCGACGACCTCGGACGCGACGGCATCTACGACAACTGGCGCCTCGAGGGTCCCGCCTTCGTCTGGCACTGGCGTGGCGCCCCGCACGTGCACGTGTGGGTGCACGTGGCGGATTCGCCGAAGGTAGAGTTAAATTCGCGAAACCGTTCGGGACTATTGCGCAAGAAAGGCGACACAGGGTTTTAGCTCCCAGTCTCAAATGAGAATTGAAGTTTGAAAAGTCCCCAGGGCAATTTCCAGCCTTGCCTCAGAAGCCGATTTCCGCTATGCGAGCGCCTCGGGAGGCTGTTGCCCAATTGTAACAATGACGACATTGGTTTGTAATGGCGCGAGCCTAACCTGTAACTGTTATTGGATGAGCCAAGTTATTTTAATGAAGGAAAACAATATAACGAAAATGATCGCTCTGGGCCTGTTGGCCGGTGTGGCGGCGACTGCAAGCGCCCAAGCCCAGGAGGATGGCGGCAATTTGCTGCTGCGCAAACTGGTTGAGAAGGGTATCCTGACACAAAAGGAAGCGGATGAGTTGCAGGCGGAAGCCCGGCGCGAGTCTGAGGAACATTACACCATGTGGCAGCAGGCTCCGGATCTTCCCTCGTGGGTGCAAAAGCTAAGCATGAAAGGTGATTTTCGCCTGCGTTTTGACGGTATTTCGGGCAATGACGATACAGCCTCGACCGAGGATGCGGGACGGCCTCGTTTCCGTTATCGCCTTCGATATGGTGTGACCGCCACGTTGAATGACGATTGGAAAGTGGGTTTCCGGCTTGCCTCGGGCGGTCAGGACGATGCCATTTCCACAAACCAGTCGTTTGATGATGACGGCGAGAATGACATGCTCAACATCGACCAGGCGTATGTGGCTTGGACGCCGAATGATGCGATGACCCTGACGATGGGCAAGATGCCCAATACCTTCTCCTTCGACAAGGCCATCATTGACGGTGACTACACGCCCGAAGGAGTTGCATTCAACTATGAACGCGACATTGCCGAGGATCATGCCTTCGGCTTTGGCGTGGCCGGCTGGGTGATTGACGAGGCCTCCGGTGGCGATGGCGGAGCCAAGGACACTTACGCGGCAGTGGCGCAGGTGACCCTGGATTCCACGTTGAGCGAGACCATGACGAGCCACTTGGGTTTTGGCACCTATGCCTTCATCAATGGTGATTCCGCTGCGGAAACCACCAAGAACGCCGGAAATACGTCTGGCGCGAACCACAGCCCGCTCATATTTGACGCGGCGCTGACTTACAAGGGCGCATCCGTGCCAGTCACCCTCGGGGGCACCTACATCAATAACACCTCGGACTCAGCCAACGACACGGGCTACCTGCTGGGCGTGAAGATCAACAAGGCCCAAGAAGCTGGCTCCTGGGAATTGAGCTACCAATACCGCAAGCTGGAGGCGGATTCGGTGTTCGATAATTGGACCGATTCCGACTACGGCGCCTACGGCGTGAATGGCACAGCCACGGATTTCAATGCCGGTACAAATTTGAAGGGCCACGTCATCAAGGCCAAATATCAGGTAAACAGCGCGATGCAGGGTGTGGCGGCGTACTACATTGCGGACGCGATCAACACCAACACAGACACTACGAACCGGCTGCAATTGGACCTGATCTGGAAGTTCTGAAGTACTCTACTCGAACAATCACCGGCTCGGCATTCGTCGGGCCGTTTTTTTTTGCCGCAATTTGGTGGTCGTGCTAAACACGGCAAGCGGGCCAGTTTAGCTCAGTTGGTAGAGCAGCTGATTTGTAATCAGCAGGTCGCCGGT
>DJHS01000153.1:36262-139449 GCA_002433235.1 Verrucomicrobia bacterium UBA6614 | reverse complement strand
AGTCCGGCAACTGGCTCCATTTTTCCTAAATGTTTGGCTTTTCGGGTGCGTCTGATATAATGCCCAGACGAGGTAAGCCATGTTGCACTTGACGGAAAACCAATGGAGCCGCCGGAGCTTTCTTTCCGTGGGAAGTTTGGCCTTGGGCGGCTTGTCTCTGCCGCAGTTGTTGCGGGCGCAGGATGTTCTGAAATCCGCCGGGGGCGTGGTGAAGGACAAGTGTGTCGTATTTCTATTCATGCACGGCGGCCCGTCGCAGACGGAAACTTTTGATCCCAAGATGGGCGCGCCCTCAGGTATCCGCAGCATGACCGGCGAGATTCCCACCCGGTTGCCGGGCATTACCTTTGGGTCCACCTTTGAAAAGCTGGCGAGGCTGAACGACAAGTTTTCCATCGTTCGTTCATTCACCACCCAAAGCGGGGCGCATGACTCCAAGCCGATTGTCAGCCAACATTCGAAGAACGCACAGATTGGTGGGCACTACGCGCGCGTGGCGGGCACGAGCCATCCGGACACGGGCATGCCGCGCAACATCTGGCTGCACCCGCAGGCGGTGGATTCGAAGGCGACGGATCCCATCATGAAGCTGGGCCGCTTTGATGTCACCGGGCCGCTCGGGCCGGCCTTCGCGCCGTTTCAGCCGAGTGGCAAGGGGGATTTTCGCGCGGACATGAAATTGACCGTGGACCCCGCGCGACTGGGCGACCGCCGGGCATTGCTGGGCAGCCTGAACCAGTGGCGGCGTACCCTTGAGAAGGGCGAGGTGACTGCGGGCTTGGACAAGTTTCAAAGCCAAGCGTTTGAGACATTGACTGGAGGAGTGTCGGAAGCGTTTGATATTTCCAAGGAAGATCCCAAGGTGCTGGCGCGTTACGACACTTCCGGATTGATGGACGTGGAGAAGATTCGCAAGGTGTGGAACAATCGGCCGCGCTACCAGAACCACGTCCGCAACCTTGGCAAACTGATGTTGATGGCGCGGCGTTTGGCTGAGAGGGGCGCGGGCTTCGTGACGGTGACAACCGATTTCGTTTGGGACATGCACGCGGACAAAAACAATGCCACCATGACCGAGGGCATGGAGTATGTCGGGCGTCCGTTTGACCACGCGGTGAGTGCGTTCATTGAGGATGTGGAAGCACGCGGACTGCGCGACAAGATTTTGCTGGTTTGCTGTGGTGAAATGGGGCGCACGCCGCGCGTGAACAAGAAGGCCGGCCGCGACCATTGGGGCGGCAGTGCGCCGCTGATGCTTTATGGGGGCGGCCTGAAAATGGGTCAGGTGATTGGCAGTTCCACCAAGGATGGCGGCGAGCCCGCCAGTGAACGCGTGACGATTCCCAACCTTTATGCTACCCTCATGGAGACGGTGCTGGATACGGGCGCGGTCCGCGCAATGGCCGGCATTCCGAAGGAGGTGACGGATGTTATCAACGGTGCGTCACCCATTCGGCAGTTGATGTAATTTGTTGTAGGCGGATCCGCCGGATCCAACTGCAGCGCGGAGGATTTAAAACATGTTTTCAATCAGTGACATTGGAAAGGCGCATGATTGCTCTGGGTATTCCCGGCGCGATTTTCTGCGTGTCGGGGCGTTGGGCGGTTTGACGTTGCCCTCGCTGCTCGCGGCCAAGGAAAAGCTGCCAACCCGAGACGTCTCCGTCGTACTGCTGTTTCTCAACGGCGGGCCGCCGCACATTGAGTTCTTTGACCCGAAAATGACCGCGCCGGCCGAGTTTCGGTCCATTACTGGTGAGGTGAAGACAAACATTCCGGGTGTGACCTTTGGCGGCACTTTTCCTAGGCTGGCAAAGCTGACCGACAAGTTTTCCATCGTCCGCTCCTATGCCTCGCGCAATTCCGGGCACAAGTACGATCCGGTCACTGTTGCGGGCAACCCGCTCAAGGCATCGATGAGTTCGTTGTACTCGCGCGTGGTGGGCGCCAACCATCCCGCCACCGGCCTGCCGACCAATACGCTGATCTTGCCCGAGGCCATTGATCCGGACCTGAAACTCAACGCCAATTTCGAGACGCAGGCACTGCCGACGCTTACTCAGGGAGGGGATTTGGGCAAAAGCTACCAAGCCTTTAACCCGGCCGGTGGCGGCGACATCAATGCCGACATGCGCCTGCAGGTGAAGGCTGACCGTTTGGCTGACCGGCGCGGTCTACTCAAGAGCATCGACAGGTTGAGGCGTGATGTGGACGCCAGCGGCTCCGTGGAATCTGCCGACCGCTACCAACAGCAGGCGTTTGAGACCATTACCCGCGGCGCGGCGGATGCGTTTAACTGGACCCAGGAGGATCCCAAGACCATTGCCCGTTACGATACCCGAACGCTTTTCGACCAGAAAGAGTTGCAACGCTGGCACGATATGAAACGTGCCAGCAATCTCTTGGGCCTGCAAATGCTCATGGCGCGCAGGCTTTGCGAGCGTGGCGCGGGTTTTGTGACCGTGAGTGATTGCGGCTGGGATTATCACGCCAACAACAACAGCCCCAAGCGCATGGCCGGCATTTGGCCGATGGGCGGGCAGGTGGACCACGCGGTCAGCGCGTTCATCGAGGACGTCCATGCGCGCGGGCTCAGCGAAAAGATTCTCCTTGTGGTCACCGGCGAGATGGGCCGCACGCCGCGCATCAACAAGAATGGCGGCCGTGACCACTACGGCAATCTGACCAGCCTGCTCGTTTCTGGCGGTGGCTTGAACATGGGACGGGTTATTGGGGAGAGCGACCGGCAAGCTGCGGAGCCGGCTACGCGGCCATACAATCCCAAGCACCTCATGAGCACCATCATGCACGCGCTTTTTGACATCGGCCAACTGCGCGTCACCGATGGCGTTCCCAAGCCAGTGGTGGATGTCATCACCGCCGGGACACCGATTGAGGAACTGGTGTAACTGGAATCTGTAGCCGGGGCCGCCGGTTCCGGGAGTCGGAGTCGGTTTGGCTTTGCGTTCCGGGGCTACGGATCCGGCTAGTGTGGATCACAGTTTCCTGAATTCCCCGCGCGGTTGGGGCGTCTTCCTTCCGGAGGTTTTTTGACCGGAAATTTGTCGAAAAGCGCGTGTTTTGAATTGCGTGTGACGGCGGCTTTCTGTAGAAAATTCGTAGTTTAAGGAGGTTATTTTTCTGTTTGGCGCCGGCGCGACGGGTGTCGCGTGCGGGTGTGGTGTAGTGCAATGAATTCAATTGGTCGCATCTGGCTGCCCGCGGCGGTGTTCGTGGCGTTCCTGCTCGTGCTCTTGAACCGGCAGGAGCTGGTCGACCAGTTCCTCGTCAACGCCAACTTCCTCACGCGCAACCTCTTCACCTACGGCGTGCAGGTGGGCGTGTGGCTCTCGGCGGCGTTTCTGTTAAACCGCATCCTTGCGGTGTTCTTTTGGGACGGCTTCATCGGGCGCATCTCGGAGCGGCGCGTGCCGCGGTTGCCCAAGGACATCACCGGCATCATCGTGTTCGTCCTCGCGGGGCTGGCCATCATGTCGACGGTGTTCCAGCAGGACATTCGCGGAATGCTCGCCGCCTCAGGCGTCATCGGTGTCATCATCGGGCTGGCGCTGCGCACGGTCATCCTTGACCTCTTCATGGGGCTGGCCATCCACGTGGAGCGGCCTTTTAAAATCGGCGACTGGGTGATGCTGCACCAGAACCGTGTGGAAACGCACATCATCGCCGAGATCATTGAGGTGAACTGGCGCACTACACGCCTGCGCACCACGCGCAATAACATGGTCGTCATCCCCAACAGTCGGCTGGGCGAGACGATCGTCACCAACTACATGGAGCCCAAGCCGCATTTCCGCATCGACCTGGACTTCACCATCGACTTCGACGTGCCGCCCGAGCGCGTCATCCGCGTGATGACCGCCGGCGTGCTGGCCACTGCCGACGGCGAAGGCGTACTTGAGGATCCCGAGCCCGAGGTGCGCATGAAGGAATCCACGCTCGAGGGAATGGAATACGAGGTGCGGTTCTTCATTTTGCCCGCCAAGATTTCGCCCAACGAGGCACGGCACGTCGTCAACCGAAGCGTGCTTGAACATTTGGCGCATTCTGGTATTATGCCCGCGCATTCGAAGGAGGAGGTGTTCATCGCGCGGCGCGAACGGCGCACGCTCGACGCGTCGCTGGACGAGGACTTGTATCAACTGCTCACGCGCACGGACTTGTTCCGCAGCCTGAGCGCCAGGGAGTTCAAGCAGGTGTTTCCCAAGATGCGCAAACACGCGCTGGGCGAGGGCGAGGTGCTTTACCGGCAGGGTGCCGAGGGCCGGTCGATGTTCGTGTGCTTGGAGGGCCTCCTGACCAGCACCGTGGCCATGCGTGGCCAGGACGACGCCAAGGTGGAGACCTACCGCGCCGGGCAGCACTTTGGCGAGGGCAACATTTTAAACGGCAGCGGCCGCGCCAGCACCGTGATGGCCAACACCGACGCGCTGGTCTACGAGATCGACCACGCCGACCTCGCCCCGCTGCTGAAGAAGCACGGCGAGCTGAAGGCCAAGCTCGAGCAAGGTGCGGGCGAGCAGAAGGAGAAAATCAAAGAGCAGAAAAAAGCCGCCCGCAAGAAGCGGGACTCCACCCCCAAGGAGAAAAAGGCGTCGAAGCGGTCCGTCATGCAGACATTCTTTACGGGCATTTTTGATGCACCACGCGAGGGGAAGGAGAGCAATGGGAAATAGAGCGCTGGGGATTTTCATTTTGGGATTCGGGTTGGTGGCTGCGCAGGCACAGGTGCCGCCGCGCAGTCCGGTCAAGCCATGGCTTTCCAAGGCGCTGGCGGAGTTGTCCGCCCGCAACAGCACGAACGCGGTTCGCGTAGTATCCAAGAGGTTGTCGCTTAGTTATGTGGATGCCTTGAGGGCATCACAGATGCTAACGCTACATGGGTTTAATGTAGGTAAACTTGAGGAGGCCATTGACCCTGCCAAGCTGCCTCTGATTGTGGCTTTGCCAGGAACGGCTAATCACGAATCGATTCCGAAGGAGGGCGAAAAATTTCCGCTGACCGAGACGGATCCCATAGGGGAGCTGATGGTGTTTTACGACGCCAACAAGCCTGCGCAGGTCAGCTCTGTGGTCGCCGCGTTGAGCGAAACAATCGACGTGCCCGCGCGGCAGATCATCATTGAGGCCATGATTCTGGAGATTTCCTCCAATGCCTTGAAAGAGTTTGGGGTTCAATGGTCACGCTCGGGCAGCAATTCGGGCGGCGTGGCCAATGACAAGTTCAGCACGCTCACCATTGGCACGCTGAAATATCCGGGCTCGACAGCGACGGATGTTGTGGTGAATGCCGCCACCCAGGGTGTCTTTGGTGGCATCAACGCACAGATCAAGGCACTGGTGCGTGATGGCAAGGCGGAGATTCTTTCCCGGCCCAGTGTCCTCGCACTCAACAATCGCATGGCCTACATCAACGTGGGAGAGCAGATTCCCTTTGCCAAGACGCGGTTCTTGAACAATGGCAACATTGCCTCTGTGGATTTCGAGATCAAGAACGCGGGCATCAAACTTTATGTCCGACCGCGAATCAGTGCGGATGACCGCGAGGTAAGTATGCAGGTGAATGCGTCGGTCACGGCCAAGGTGCCGGATGGCGACGTGACAGTGAAGGACAATGGCGGAAATGTGCTGGCAACCTCGCCAACCATTTCCCAACGTGAGGTGCGTACCTATGTGCGGGTGGCCAACAACACGCCTTTTATTATTGGCGGCTTGATTGCCAACGACAAGGAACAGAAGGTCGACAAGATACCATTGCTTGGAGATATCCCGCTGCTAGGCGGTTTTTTCCGGAGTCGTCAGGACAAGGCGGTGAAGCGCGAGGTCATTATCGTGCTGACCCCCTTCGTGCTGCCCGAGGATCAGGCTGCGGGTCGCAACATGCCCAAGGATGAGGACGCGTTTGACAGTTCCGGTAACCAGCTTTTTCGCGATGCCTACCGAATACGCGCCGAGGACACTTTTGATCTTCGTTACCTGACTGAAAATCACCAGTTGCACAGCATGAAGGCGCTGACCCGGGCTCTCGTGGCGGGCAACGTCAAGTTGGCGGATCAATATCCCTACAGCCGGTTTGTCGGACGGGCCGTGCCTGGTGAGGAAATTCTCTGTCATCGCCAGATTTACGAAGTCCTGAAACGACGCAAGGCGGCGGAAAAGCTGGATGCAGCTAAGCTGATCTTTTTCCGTGCCGACCAGAATGTTCAATCCGGTTTTCAGGTCCAGTTCCTGAGTGAATATCTCCAAGCACAGGCATCGCACGTTCTGACAAGAAAGGGTGGACGCACTGCCCTCGCCGTGACGTATGTTCTTCAGCGTGCCAGCGATGCCGCGCAGAGCATTTTAAAGGAACCGGTTCCCGCCGTGCGCCTTATCGATTGTCCTGATGAGGATAGTTATGGCCGGTTGCTTTGGGATATGAACAAGCCGTCGCCAAACGGCAAGCCCAGCTTCACGGTATTGTTGCGTAATATGGACGACTTGGAGCGGCTGAAGTATGCGGTGCTGATGAAAAAGACCATCGAGCTGAACACCAGGAGTCAGGTACTCAAGCTCAGCAACTTTACCCGTGGTCGATTGTTACTCATGCCGACGGTTAAGCCTCAGGATGTGGAACTGGTGGACGGTGATGTCGCCCGCGCTTTTTTCTATTCCGAGCAATATTATCAAGCCCTCCAGTATGCCATGGAGAAGGATATCAACGCCTTTCGGGAGGCGATTGAAGAGGGGGATCACCTGAAGAAATTAGTCAACCCGCCGCGCAATTAGGCGGCAACAAGGAACAGTCATGCAAAACAAACGTGCCGAGATGATACTTGCTGGCATTCTGCTTGTCGGCATTCTAGCCTGTTTCATATTCAAGCCCGCGCCCACTCGGGTGGCCCCGGCAATTCAGGCGCAACCGGTTGAGCCAAACATCACGCCGGAACAGAAACCGGAACCTGAACCCGTTCAACAAAAGGCGAAGGCCGAACCCGAGGAGCCCAAGGTTGAGGAGCCTAAGGAAGCGGACGAGGTCGTCCAGAGTGATGCGTCCGTGCCTGCCGAGCCGGTTGAGGAACCGGGTGCAGAACCAATCGTTGAGTTGGAGCCTCCCAAGGATCCGGCGCTTGCTTTGATCGAGACCGTTGAAGCTCCGGAGGACAAGGTGCGCGTTCTATGCAATCTGGCGGGTACACTGGCGGAGGCGGGTGAAATGGACCGTGCCGCCATGATCTTGGACCACGCCAAGGTAATCATCGAAACCCTCAAGACGGATGCCGAGCGTGCCCCGGCGTTGACCCATTTGGTTGGAGCGTTAATCAAAATCGGCCAAGCCGACGAGGCCAAGAACATCCTGAAGAGCGCGCTTGCGGCCGTTTCAGCCATCGAGAATACAGAGGAGAAAGTTGCAGTTTTGGCGGACATTACGGGTGCAATGAAGGAGGTTGGCGATTCCGCCCAAGCCAAGGAGGTCTTGGCCCAGTCGCTTGTCCTTGCCCGCCAAATCCAGAAACAATCCCAAGCGGTTTTAAACCAGTCGCTCAAGCTTGCTGATCAACTGGCAGACAATGCCGAGAAGGCTGAGGCGCTGAAAGCCATCGCCTTGGCTATGGCCCAGCCGGGGGATCCACGGCAGGCTGAGGATGCGTTTGTGCAAGCTCTCACGTTCGCCACGCAAATTCCTGAGCCGGACAAAAAGGCGGCGGCGCTTGAGGATGTGGCCAGTGCTTTTACACGATCGGAGCCTGGGACGGCCTTTGCCCAGTTGCAGTTCAGCATTGGCTGGATGTATTACGAGGGCAAAAATCTGCCGCGCGATCCGGCCTTGGCGGCGCGCTGGTATCGCAAGGCTGCCGAGCACGGCCATCCGCAGGCGCAGGTCAACTTGGGCGTCATGTACACCGAAGGCCAGGGAGTTCCCTCCAACAACGCGGAGGCGTTCAACCTTTTCTCACAGGCCGCAGAGCAGGGCCATGCCGAAGGGCAAACCGCTCTGGGCATGATGCTTGCCTTGGGGCAGACCGGTGATCCGGATTTCATCCAGGCCACCAAGTGGTTCACCTTGGCGGCCAGTGCCGGGGACGATTCTGCAAAGCAGGCCCAAGCGGAGTTGTCCAAGAAAATGACACCCAGCCAAGTGGCCGAGGGCCAGAAGCTGGCTCAAGCTTGGGCTGATTCACAGAAGGTGGAAGAGTAAGGTCAGGGAGGACGTGTTATTCGCCAGCGATAATTTCGCGGACAGCGGATAAAAGCGCCTCGGTATCCTTGGGGAACAGGTGGCCAATGTGGCCGATCCGGAAACAGTCCGCCTGCGTGACCTTGCCGGGGTAGATGACGAAGCCCTTTTCGTTGAGGCGATCATAAAAATCTTCAAAATCGAAATTCTCGCTGGGATAAAGAAACGACGTGATGATGTGTCCTTGGAGGGGTTCGGGCACGTATTCCCGAAAGCCCAGCGCGCGCATGCCTTCCAGACAGGTTTTGTGGTTGGCTTGGTAACGTGTGGCGCGGGCGGCGACGCCACCTTCGGCATCGAGTTCCCTCAAGGCTTGGTCGAAGGCTAGAAGTGTGTGGGTGGGTGGGGTGAACCGGAATTGGCCGTTGGCTTCAAGGCCATGCCATTGGTCGGCAAGATCGAGACTGAGGGTTCGGGCATGGCTGTGCTCAAGTAGGGGACGGTGGCAGAGGGTAAAGGCAAAACCAGGGACACCTTGAATACACTTGTTTGCACTGGAGACGAGGCAGTCGATGTGGGTGAATTCAAACTCAACACCGCCGAAGGCGCTCATGGAATCGACCAAGTGCATACAGCCGTGTTGCCGGGCAATGGCACCGATTGCGTTGACGGGGTTGAGGATGCCGGAGGTGGTCTCGCAGTGGATGGTTGCGACGTGTGTGAAGCCGCCCTGACGGAGTGCAGTATCGACGGCGTCGAGGCAGGGTTGCTGGTTTTCGGCACAGCGAAGGGGGACGGCAGAAATGTCGTTGCGGTCGGCAATTTTGAGAATGCGTTCCCCGTAGGCGCCGTTGATGATGACGAGCCATTTGCCGTCGGGCGGAGTCAGGGTGGTCAGGGCGGACTCGATGGCAAAGGTGCCACTGCCCTGCATGGGAACGGCTTCCCAGCTATTGGCGGTTGTGAGGTCGGCTAGTTTGAGCAGCGACTGCCGAATGCCGGCGACAATGTTGATAAATTCGCTGTCCCGCGAGCCAAGATCGCGTAGCATGGCCTGTTTGACCGTTGGGCTGGTGGTCAGTGGCCCGGGGGTGAAGAGGGGCTTGTCGCTGATCTTGGGCACGCCCGACGAAACCCTGAACGGCAGTGAGTGGCAAGTATGAACGGTCCTTGGGAAGCTTGCATGTGGTGCCGGGCGCGGGCAGTCTTTGGGGAGCCATGAGTATCCTGCGTGTTCTGTTGTTGGCGCTGGCGCCTTGTGTGGTGCTAGCGGATCAAAAGGTCAAGCCGTTGAACTTTGTTTTTTTCCTGGTGGATGACTTGGGGTGGACGGACTTGAAGTGCTTTGGGAGCACGTTTTACGACACGCCGAATTGTGACCGGCTGGCGGCGACGGGAATGCGGTTTACTAATGCCTACGCGGCTTGCCCGGTTTGCAGTCCAACACGGGCGAGTATTATGACAGGGCGGTACCCGACACGTACTGGGGTGACGGACTACATTGGGGCGGCTGCGGGCAGGAGTTGGCGGCGAAACACGAGGCTGTTGCCTGCGGTTTACACGCGGCAACTGGAACTGAAGGAATTCACGATTGCCGAGGCATTGAAGGAGCACGGGTACGCAACTTTTTTCGCGGGGAAATGGCATCTGGGCAACGAGGGGTTTTGGCCGGAGGATCAGGGGTTTGACGTGAATCAGGGCGGGCATCAACGAGGGGGGCCATATGGGGGGAAAAAGTATTTTTCCCCGTACGGAAATCCTCGTTTGAAGGACGGTCCGGATGGAGAGCATTTGCCAGACCGATTGGCGAGTGAGACGGTGAAATTCATGGCGGCCAACAAGACCAAGCCCTTTCTGGCCTATCTTTCCTTCTACTCGGTGCACACGCCGTTGATGGCGCGCAAGGATCTGACGGCCAAGTATCAAAAGCGCAAGCAGGAGCGGGGCTTGGAGGCAAAGTGGGGCCAGGAACATTCGCGCAGGGTGCGGCTGGTGCAGGAACATGCGGTGTATGGGGGCATGGTTGAGGCGATGGATTTGGCGGTGGGAAAGGTGCTGGATGGACTGAAGGATTTAGGGCTGGAGCAAAACACGGTGGTATTTTTCATGAGTGACAATGGGGGCTTGTCGACGAGTGAAGGGCATCCGACGAGCAACTTGCCCCTGCGCGGTGGAAAGGGCTGGATGTATGAGGGGGGAATACGCGAGCCGATGATGGTGCGTTGGCCAGGGGTGACCCGGCCGGGTAGCGTGAGTGATGCGCCGGTGACGAGCACGGACTTTTTCCCCACCATTCTGGAGATAGCCGGGGTCAAGCCGCAGTTGCCCGCGCGGATTGACGGGGTGAGTTTTACGGCGGCTTTACGTGGGAAGGCGCATGATCGAGGCCCGTTGTTCTGGCATTATCCGCATTACGGCAATCAGGGAAATGCCCCGACTGGCGCGGTCCGGGAGGGAGACTGGAAGTTGATCGAGTGGTATGAGGACGGGCGGCTGGAGCTGTTTAACCTAGCGAAGGACGTTGGAGAAAAGAAGAATCTGGCCAAGGAGGAGCCCGAACGGGTGAAGGCCTTGGCAGCAAAGCTGGCGGCGTGGCGCAGGGAGACGGGGGCGAAAATGCCGGTGCGCAATGAACGTTTTGACGCGGCAAAACGGGAAGGGCGCTAGGGTTTTCGCTTGCTCACGGCGGCGGGGGGGTGTACTCGGCGGTGGATGAGTTTGTTTGAAAATCAAGTGGCGGTGGTGACGGGCGCGGGGCGCGGTATTGGCCGTGCAGTGGCGTTGGCCTTGGCGGAAGCCGGGGCGGATGTGGCGTGTGTGTCGCGGACGGAGGCGAATTCGGCATCGGTGGCGGATGAGGTTAAGGCGTTGGGCCGTCGGGCATGGGCGTTGGCGGTGGATGTGGCAGATGCATCGGCGGTTAACGGGGCGGTGGAAGGTCTGCTGGAGGAGACGGGTGGGGTGCATGTGTTGGTCAACAATGCGGGTGTGACGCGGGACGGGTTGTTGATGCGGATGGGGGACGAGGATTGGGACTTGGTTCTAAACACCAACCTGAAGGGGGCGTTCCTGTTCACCAAGGCGTTGACGCGGAATTTCATGAAGCTGCGGGCGGGTCGGATCATCAATGTGGCTTCGGTGGTGGGGCTGATGGGCAACGCGGGCCAGGCCAATTACGCGGCGAGTAAGGCGGGCTTGGTGGGTTTCACCAAGAGCGTGGCGAAGGAGTTGGCGTCGCGGGGTGTTACAGCCAACGTGATTGCACCGGGCTTTATTGACACGGACATGACGGCGGGGTTGAAAGAGGAAACGAAGGAGGCGGCGCGGTCACATATTCCGCTGGGGGCATTTGGCAAAACGGAAGATGTTGCGGCGGCGGCCGTATTTTTGGCAGGGCCGGGCGCGGGGTATATCACGGGCCAAGTGTTGACGGTGGATGGCGGAATGGTGATGTGACTTGTGAATAAGAAATGCCGATTCCGGGCTTGACGGTGGGGACGATTTGGCTGACAAGCAGCACCAAAATTCAAGAGCAATATGTCTGACGAAAACAACACTGCGGCCAAGGTAAAGACGATCATTGAGCAGCAACTGCAGGTGTCGGCGGAGCAAATCACGCCCGAGGCCAAGTTCATCGAGGACTTGGGTGCGGACTCGCTGGATACGGTGGAACTGGTGATGGCGCTGGAGGAGGAGTTTGGCCAGGAGATTCCCGATGAGGAGGCCGAGAAGCTCACGACCGTGGGTGCGGTCATTGAGTACATCGAGGGCAATCAAGGCTAGGCCCGCACGGTTTTTCAGGCAGCGGGCGCTTGGGTGCCGGCTGCCTTCTTTTTTTTAAAATGGGCGTTGCGGACAGGCGAGTTGTGGTGACCGGGATGGGGGTGACATCCGCCCTTGGATCGGATACTGAAGAACTATGGTCAAATATCATCGCGGGGCGGTGCGGGATAGAACGCATCTCGGCGTTTGATGTGGCAGACTATGCCTGCCAGATTGCGGCCGAGGTGAAGGATTTTGACCCGACTCCGGCTTTCCCCAATCCCAAGGAAGTGCGGCGTGCGGATCGGTTTACGCAGATGGGCATTTTTGCCGGGTGGAAAGCCTTGGAGGACTCCGGGTTGGATCTGGAAAATGCGGATCGCGAAAACATTGGTGCCTTCATCGGCAGTGGCATCGGCGGGTTGGCGACGCAGGAGACTCAGCACAGCATCCTGATGGATCGAGGCCCAGGCAGGGTGTCGCCATTCATGATCCCCATGCTGATTCTGAACATGGCTTCTGGGGTGTTCTCTATTTACTATGGGTTGCGTGGGCCAAACGTGGCGACTTGCAGTGCCTGCGCCACCAGCACCCATGCGCTGGGTGAGGCGTGGCGGACGATCAAGATGGGGGATGCCCAGGCAATCTTTGCCGGTGGCGCAGAGGCGGCCGTGGTGCCCATGGGCATGAGTGGGTTTGCCGCGATGAAGGCCCTGTCCACTCGGAATGAGGAACCACAGCGTGCCTCGCGGCCATTCGACAAGGAGCGTGACGGATTCGTGATGGGCGAGGGAGCGGGCGTACTATTGCTTGAGGAACTGGAGCATGCTCGCGCGCGCAATGCGAAGATTTACTGCGAGATTACCGGCTATGGAAACACGGCGGATGCCAACCATCTGACGGCGCCATCACCAGAAGGCGAAGGTGCGGCACGTTGCATGCGCATGGCGTTGCGTAATGCGGGGCTGGACGTGGAAAACATCGACTACATCAACGCCCATGGCACAAGCACGCCGCAGGGAGACATTTGCGAGACTTTGGCGGTTCGCCGGGTGTTCAGGGATCATGCGGACAAGCTCGCGGTGAGCTCGACCAAGGGAGCTACGGGCCACATGCTGGGCGCGGCGGGCGCGGTGGAAATGATTCTTACGGCCAAGGCTCTGGAAACGGGTGTTGTGCCGCCCACGATCAATTACGAGCATCCGGACCCCGAGTGTGACTTGGATTACGTGCCCAACGAGGCCCGTGAGATGGAGGTCAATGCCGCATTGAGCAATTCGTTTGGTTTCGGTGGCCACAACGCAACCGTTGCGGCGGTGAAGTTCAACGGCTAATCTGCGCGCGAAGGCGCGCATGAACCTACTATCCCAAATTGAAGCCAAACGTGACGGGAATGAACTGTCATCGGACGCGGTGCGGGCTTTGGTGGATGGCTTTACGCAGGGGAGGATTCCAGATTATCAAATGGCAGCCTTTTTAATGGCAGTCTATTTTCAGGGCATGTCCCGGGAGGAGACGCGGGCGCTGACGCTGGCGATGCGGGATTCGGGAGTGGTTCTGGATTTTCCAGAGGATGAACGGCCGTTGGTTGACAAACACTCGACAGGTGGGGTGGGGGACAAGGTGTCCATCGCTTTGGCGCCATTGCTGGCGTGCCTCGGATTTCGCGTGCCGATGATCTCCGGGCACGGGTTGGGCGTCACGGGCGGGACGCTGGACAAGCTGGAATCCATCCCCGGGTTTTCCGTGGATTTATCGGCGGCACGGATGGTGGAACAGGTTCAGGAAATCGGCCTAGCCATGGGTGGACAGACGTCGGAGATAGCGCCGGCGGACGGGGCCATGTATGCGTTGAGGGACGTGACGGGTACGGTGCCCTCGATTTCGTTGATTACGGCGAGTATCCTTTCCAAGAAACTGGCGGAGGGAATTGAGGCGCTGGTGATGGATGTTAAATTTGGCCGGGCGGCCTTTATGCCGGATTTGGATGCCGCGCGTGAGTTGTCGGATTCGATTGCCGGCTTGGCAGCGGAATGCGGGGTGAAGGCGTCGGTGCTTTTGACAGCGATGGATGCGCCATTGGGACGTGCTGCTGGAAACTGGCTGGAGGTCCGGGAGGCGGCGGAGTGTCTGGATTGCCGAGGGCCGGATGATTTGCAGGAATTGGTGGTCGAATGTGCGGTGGCGTTGATGGCGGTGACGGGGCACGGGCGCGATGCAGCGCGGTCACGTGCGTTGTCGGAGCTGGCCAGCGGCCGTCCGCGGGTAAAGCTGAATGAATTGGTCGCGGCGCAGGGCGGCGATGTGGAGGTGTTCGAGAGTATGCTGAAGGAAACCCATCAAACGCCTGTGGTCAGGGAACTGGTGACGAGCAAGGAAGGATTTGTGGCGGCTTGTGATGCGCGGGTGGTGGGTGAGGTGGTGCGGGACTTGGGAGGCGGCCGGTTGGTGAAAGGTGATTCGATCCATCCCATGGTGGGAGTGGACGAGTTGGCCAAACCGGGTGACGCGTTTGGCCGTCGGGCTACGCTGGCGCGTGTGCATGCTCTCACGGAAGAGGCCGCGGAGGCCGCACTGGGCCGACTGGAGGGGGTCTTTGAGATCACAGGGGAAATGCCGGATCTTGACCCGCTGATTGTGGCAGTTTAGTCGGCGTCTCCCCTCGTGGCTTGGAACTGGTCGAGGGTTTTGGGATTGTCCTTAAAGAACCGCGTGAGGTCGGCAAGGGTGTTTAATGTGTCCGGGCTGAGATGATGCTCGATGCCCTCGATGTCGCGGGCTTGGGTCTCGGCATCTAGGCCGAAAAGGGTGAAGAAGCTGGCAAGCACCGCATGGCGGTCGCGAATGCGCTCCGCGACAGCGCGGCCCTCGTCGGTCAGGGTGAGGGCCCGATATTTTTCATAGCGCAGGTAGCCGGCGTCGGCGAGTTTCTGGACCATGCTGGTGACGCTGGGCTGGCCGACGTTCAGGGATTGTGCAATGTCGGCGACGTGTGCGGAGCCCTTGGCTTCGATGAGTTCGTGAATGCGCTCGAGATAATCCTCGGCGCTTTGGCTTGGTTTCCCGGGCACGGCGGGAGGGTATGGGAGCGGACGAGTCGTGGCAACGTGCATTTTGCTTGAGAAGCGCCGGTTTCGGGCTAAGCTTGACTCGAAAGGGCGAAGCCCGACTGCCATGGAGGCTACGAAATCAGCGGAAGACGTCATTGATGCGCTGCGTCGTGCCAAGGATTCCGGGGAGCCGTTGGGTGAGGATTTGCAGGATTTGCGCGGGATCAAGTTCACGGATGCCGACTTGTCGAAACTGGATCTGACGGGCTGCAATTTTGCCGGCTGTGAAATGAGCCGGGTGAACTTGAAGGGCACGCGCTGCCCTAGTGCAAATTTCGATGGTGCGACACTTTACAAGGCTACGCTGGACAAGGCGGAATTCATGGGAACCACTTTTCGTGGCGCGAATTTATCTGAGTGTTCCGCTTTAAGCACAGGTTTCGGGTTGACCGATTTAACGGAGGCCAACTTTTTCAACGCCAAGCTGGGCCGGGCGTCATTTGTGGATGCGCAGATGCGGCGGGCGGATTTTCGCGCGGCGGAAATGACCGGCTGCCGGCTGCTGGAAGGCAATCTGGTGAAGACGGATTTTACCCAGGCAAACCTGACGAATGCGGACTTGTGCGAGACCGACATTGAAGGGGCAAATTTTCGCTACACCAAGCTGCGGGGTGTGCAATTGCGTGATGTGCGAAACTACACGGCGGCAAACTGGATTGGCGCGGACGTGCGCGACGTTGATTTCACCGGCGCATATCTTGTGCGTCGGCATATCATTGACGAAAACTATCTGCATGAGTTCCGACATCAAAGCCGGGTGAGCCGGGTAGTTTATTTTTTCTGGAAATGGACGAGTGACTGCGGCCGCAGCATGACTAGGTGGGGATTGTTCTTGGCTATCAACGCGCTACTGTTTGCGTTCGTCTACTGGGCGATGGACAACTGGATGTTGCCGGCGGGAGTGGACAGTCATCTCAAGGGGTTGGCCGCGCTTCAGGGCGACCTGTTGCCGTACATCTACTACAGCGTGGTGACGTTCACGACATTGGGTTATGGCGATGTGTCGCCGGTAACCACGGCAGGCCAAGCCGTACTGATTGTTCACATCGCGATTGGTTATCTGGGCCTTGGGGCGCTATTATCCATCCTGGCCAACAAGTTTGCTTCGCGCGGACAGTGACTATGTTTTCTTTTTTCAAAAAAAAGAAGAAGGATCCCCACAAGCGTCTGCGGGAAATCCTGGGTGAGTATGAACTGCCGCGTTTTCGCAAGACGGTTTTCGAGGTCCTGCAAAGATTGCGTGATCCCGGGGTGACCGCGGATGAAATTGCCGAGGTGATGAGTCTGGACCCGGACCTGACATCGCGGGTCATGCGCACGGTCAATTCCACCGCCTACGCGCCACGTACGCGGATCAAGGATCTGAGCCATGCCATCACCATGCTGGGTAACGCCGAGCTGGAGCGCATCGTCATGTTGCTGGGAGCAAAAATGGCGACGCCAAAAAATGTTCCTGACTATTTGGACATGGGCGCCTTTTGGTTGCGGGCCGCGCGCCGGGCAGTGATCGCGCGTGAACTAGCAGACCTGACACAGCCCACCGAGGCGCGTCTCTGTTTCACGGCGGGATTTCTCGAGGATTTCAGTGTGCCCATCATCGCCGCAAGCAAGGGAAGGGAATACGCTGATGTTTATAAGCGCGCCTCCGCCAACTCCGGGCACCAACTGCACGAGCTGGAGAAAATGAAATTTGGCTGGGACCATGCGGAGCTCGGCGCGTTGGTTTGCCATGAATGGGATCTGCCGGAAGACATCGCGGCCGCCATTAGCGCCCAGAATGAACCCGAAAGCGATCTTCGTCCCGATCCGGTTTTTCTGGTGAATAACGTGCCCGAAGAGGATGATGAGGCGTGGCGCGGGCAATTCAAAAAGCAAATTCTCGTCAATTTCGACATTGCCGAGGAGGTTCTGGACAGGATGCTGGATGAGGCGGACGCCAAGGCGCGTGAACTCGTGCGGCTGATCTCTTGAGAGTTGGGTTCCAGCCTCGTTTTTCGCGAAAAACAGGGTGGAAGACAAAATTCAACAATTCCAAAAAAAAGTCTTGTGAAAAAATTCACACTTCCTATTTTCCCTGCACCGATTGCTGGCCGGTGGCTTCAAATTCGTTTTGCCCCGAGGCAAAAGGAAACCGATTCCGATGTTTTTGGCACGAATTGCCGCAGTTTTTGTATTGTTAGCGTCAACCCTGCTGGGGTTGGCGGCAGATGAATCGCACGCTGAGGAGGAACATCATGGGCTGTCGTCGCATGCTCCCCTGTTGTATTACGGCATTGGTGGTAATGCGCCGACTGATCCCCATGATCCCAGTACAGCAAAAGTAGGTTGGCTTGCCGTCAGCAACTCGATGGTTGTCACTTGGATCGTGGCGCTCGGATTGATTTTCATCGCCCAAGCGGCTACCCGAAACGTGAAGATCATTCCCGCAGGGCTGCAAAACTTTGTGGAGTATCTGGTGGAGGGGCTTTATGGATTCTTCGAGAGCATTGTGGGCAAGCATATGGTTAGGGAAACCTTTTGGTTCTTTGCCACGATTTTCATCTTCATCCTTTTCACCAATTGGTTTGGACTGATTCCAGGGCTTGGCACCATCGGCTGGGGTACCCCTGATTCGCACGGACATCTGCATCACCTTTCAGAGCCCCTACTACGTGGGGTCAATGCTGACTTGAACATGACCCTGTCAATGGCGGCCCTGTTCATGGTGTTGTGGCTATACTGGAGTTTGAAGGCGTTGGGTCCCGGTGGGTTCTTGGGGCATATTTTCAACGTGAAAGGTCACGGGCCGGGTTTTTTCGGTTTGTTTCTGGTGGCGGTTTTCATTTTTGTAGGACTCATCGAGGTGGTTTCCATAGGTGTGCGGCCAGTGGCGCTCACGTTCCGTCTCTATGGCAACGTGTTTGCCGGGGAAAACATTTTGGAAACCGTGATGGCGCTGGGCGGAGTGTATTTCGGCTGGTTGGCGGTGTTGCCGTTCTACCTGTTGGAAATTTTGGTGGGACTGGTGCAGGCGCTGGTGTTTGCACTGTTGACCTCGGTGTTTACGGCATTGATGTGTGAACATCACGACGAGGAGCATGCTCACTAACAATTTCGGTGGCCGGACCATGCATGTCTGTGGGGGCTGCCGGGACAACTGAAACGAAAGGATAAGTAATGACAGGCAGTCTACATATTGGCTTGGCCGCACTGGGGTCCGCCATTGGCGTGGGTCTCGTGGGCATGAAAGCCGCCGAGGCCACCGGGCGTAATCCCGGCGCTGCCGGTGACATCCGGACGCAGGCGATCATTTTCGCCGCACTGGCTGAAGGTATTGTGTTTATTGCGATCTTCCTCGCGAAGTAACGCTTAACCAGCCGGGCAGGTGCGCCTGCCCGGCAACCCTATTTTACAATGGAAAATTGGATCATTTTGGCCGCAACACCAGCCGTGGGCGAAGGGCCGGTGGAGCAAATTGTTAAGACCTTCGGCGTCAACTGGCCGCTGTTTATTTCCCAGTGCATCGCCTTTCTGATCGTGGCGTTGGCGTTGAAGAAGTTTGCTTACGCACCGGTGTTGAAGGTGCTGGAGGATCGCAAGCAGCGGATTGCCGAGGGCATTGAGAACGCGGACAAGATTAAGGCTGAGCTGGAGGCTACGCAGGCGGAGAAGGATCGCATCCTCAAGGAGGCCGGCGAGAAGCGCAATGAGATCATTGAGGCCGCCAAGACAACCGCCGCCAAGCTGGAGAAGGAAGAGGCGGAGAAGGCTTTGAAGCAAGCCGAGGACATTATCGCCAAGGCGAAGGAGGCCACGAGGGCGGAGCGACAGGAGGAAATGAATAAGCTGAAGGCGGAGATTGGCCGGTTGGTGGTGGAGACCACGATTAAGGTGAGTGGCAAGGTGCTGACCGATGAGGATCAACAACGTCTGATCGACGAGACCAACAAGGAATTGGCCGCTTAATTTGGTTTACGGATTTTGGTTTACGAATGAAAGGCAGCAAACAATCCCGCCGCGACGCCAAGCAGCTTTTCCAGAGTTGCCAGGTGAATGGCGCGCTGGATGAAGATCGCGTGCGGCAGGTGGTGGCGTTGTTGATTGAGAAAAAGCCGCGCGGTTATTTCGGCACGCTGCAGGAATTTCAACGGCTGGTGAAACTGGATGTGAACAGCCGCAGCGCGCGGGTGGAAAGTGCGGTGGCGTTGAACGATACGCAGCAGCAAACCGTGCGCGACGGTCTCAGCCGCCTGAAAGGCAGCGAGGTGGCCGTGGAGTTTGCGCAGAATGCGGAACTCATCGGCGGCATGCGGGTGAGGCTGGGTGATGATGTGTTTGATGGCAGCGTTCGGACGCGCCTGACCCGGTTGGGCGAGAAATTTTAACCCCTTTAAGAACGAGAAAAATGAGCAACCTACTGCAGGATATTGAAGCCCAGATTGCCGGCGCCAAGACAGATGTGGCCCGGGAAAACGTGGGTGTGGTGCGCGAGATTGGTGATGGCGTGGCGAAGATCGAGGGCCTCACCGGCGCGATGATGAACGAGCGGCTGGATTTCGGCGGCGGCGTCAGCGGGCTGGCGTTGAACCTCGAGGAAACCGAGGTGGGCGCGGTGATCCTGGGCGACCACACGGGCATCAACGAGGGTGCCGAGGTGCGCACCACCGGCGAGCTGCTTTCCGTCCCCGTGGGCAAAGGCCTGCTGGGCCGCGTGGTGGATGCATTGGGCCAGCCGATTGATGATCCGCAGAAGGGCCAGATCGAATACACCGAGACGTATCCGGTGGAAAAAATTGCCGCGGGCATCGTGGACCGCCAGTCGGTGAGCCAGCCGATGCAGACGGGCATCATGCCGGTGGACGCAATGATCCCGATTGGCCGTGGCCAGCGTGAGTTGATCATTGGTGACCGCCAGACGGGCAAAACGGCCGTGGCGATTGACACGATCATCAACAACGCCCGAATCAACAAGGAGAACGAGGGTGTCGAGGGATTCCGACCGCTCTACAGCATTTACGTGGCGGTGGGCCAGAAGCGCGCCAACGTGGCCAAGGTGATTGCGGACTTGGAAACAGCCGGAGCCTTGGAGCACACGATCGTGGTGGCGGCCACGGCCAGTGATTCGGCGACCAACCAGTATCTCGCGCCGTTTGCCGGTGCCGCGATGGGTGAGTGGTTCATGGACAACGACATGGACGCGCTGATCGTATACGATGATCTTTCCAAGCACGCGGTGGCTTACCGGCAGGTGTCGCTGGTGCTGAAGCGGCCGTCCGGTCGTGAGGCGTATCCGGGTGATGTGTTTTATCTGCACAGCCGGTTGCTGGAACGCTCGGCGCGTTTGCGCAAGGCGGCCGGCGGCGGTTCCCTCACGGCGTTGCCGATCATTGAGACGCAGGCCGGCGACGTGTCCGCGTACATTCCGACCAACGTGATTTCGATTACCGACGGGCAGATCTTCCTGGAGACGGATCTCTTTTATCAGGGCGTGCGCCCGGCGATCTCGGTGGGCCTGTCGGTGAGCCGCGTGGGTTCCGCCGCGCAGGTGAAGGCCATGAAACAGGTGGCCGGCACAGTGAAACTGGAATTGGCGCAGTTCCGCGAGCTGGCGGCATTCGCGCAGTTTGGCAGTGACCTCGATGACGCCACCAAGGCGAAGCTCGAGCGCGGCAAACGCATCGTGGAAGTATTCAAGCAGCCGCAGTTCCAGCCGGTCTCCGTGCCCATGCAGGTGGCGATTTTGTGGGCCGTGCAAAATGGATATTTTGACGATGTGGATGTGGATGCGGTGAAGCAAACGCAGAATGCCATCGTGGACTATCTCAATGACAGCAAGGCGGATCTGGTGAACCAGATTGCCACCGAAGGTGCCGTGACCGATGCGGTGGAAGCCGGCCTGAAGGCGGCCTTCGACGAGTTTAAGGCGCAGAATTAATCGATGCCCAGCACACGCGACATCCGGCGGCGTATTAAGTCCGTCAAGAACACCTCGCAGATCACCAAGGCGATGGAGAAGGTGGCGCAGGCCAAGATGGCCAAGGCGCAACAGGCCGCCCTCGCCGGGCGTTCGTATGCGGATCTGATGAACCGCGTGCTGGCCGAGGTGGTGACCCATGCGGGCGACTTTGATCATCCCTTCATGGAAAGCCGCGGCGGCGACAAACGGGCCTTGATCCTCGTGACCACGGACAAGGGCCTGTGCGGGGCGCTGAACACCAACCTGCTGCGCAAGGTGTCCGACGAATTTGTCACGGACAACACGCGCGTGCTTTCAGCCGGCCGCAAGGGCGCGCAGCACGCTACGCGCGCGGGCTGGGATTTGGCTGCGGAATTTTCCTATGGCGATCCGCCAACCATCGGCGAAGCGCGCGCACTGGCCAAGCTGGCGGTGGAGCTGTTTGAAAACGGCGAGGTGGACCACGTGGACATCGCGTTCACGAACTTCATCAACACCATCACGCAAAAGCCCGAGGTGCAAACGCTGCTGCCCATCACGGAAATCAAGGGCGTGAGCGCCGGCGTGGAAGGGGAGGAAACCTCCTCCGATCTGCCCGGCGGCACCACGGAGTTTCTGTTTGAGCCATCGGCGGAAGGCGTGCTCGGCGAGTTGCTGCCGCATTATCTGAATTTTCAGGTGCACCAAATTTTGCTGGAGAACCGCGCCAGCGAACACAGCGCCCGGATGGTGGCCATGAAGAACGCCACGGACAACGCCAACGAGCTGATCAAGGACCTGACGCTGGAGTACAACAAGCTGCGCCAGGCGGCGATCACCAATGAGCTGCTGGAAATCACCACCGCCCAGATGGCCTTGGGCAATTAAGGCAATTAATTTAACAAAGACAATTTAAAGACGACAGATTGACGACATGAACAAAGGCAAGATTGTACAGATCATTGGCCCCGTGGTGGATGCGGAATTCACCGAGCAACTGCCCGCCATTTACAACGCGTTGACCGTGGAGTTTGAAGTGGGCGGCCAGTCCACCAAGCTGACGCTCGAGGTGCAGCAGCACCTGGGCGACAACTGGGTGCGCGCCGTGGCGATGAGCTCCACGGAAGGCCTCAAGCGCGGCATGGACATCACCGACGCCGGCAAGCCGATCAGCATGCCGGTGGGCGATGGCGTGATGGGCCGGGTGTTTAACGTGACCGGCGACGCCGTGGACGAGCAGGGCCCCGTGCAGCCGGATCAGGACGCCGACGGCAATGACATTTACAACCCCATTCACCGAGCGGCGCCGACGTTGAATGACCAAAACCCGACCCCGGAGGTGCTCACCACCGGCATCAAGGTGATCGATCTCATCTGCCCGTTCCTGAAGGGCGGCAAAGTCGGCGCGTTTGGCGGTGCGGGCGTGGGCAAGACGGTGGTCATCATGGAGCTCATCAATAACATCGCCAAGGGCCACGGCGGTGTGTCGATGTTCGCCGGCGTGGGTGAACGGACCCGTGAGGGCAACGATCTTTACAACGAGATGATCGAGGCGGACGTCATCAAGACCGAGAAGGATGACAACGGCCACACGAAATACAATGATCAGGGGCTGCCGGTGCTGGCACCCGGCTCCAAGGTGGGGCTGGTGTACGGTCAGATGAACGAGCCGCCCGGTGCGCGTTTGCGCGTGGCGCTTTCGGCGCTGGCGGTGACGGAGTATTTCCGTGATGAGAAGGGGCAGGACGTGTTGCTCTTTGTTGACAACGTCTTCCGTTTCTCACAGGCCGGTTCCGAGGTGAGCGCGCTGCTCGGTCGGACGCCTTCGGCGGTGGGTTACCAGCCGACACTGGCCGCGGAGATGGGCGATCTGCAGGAGCGGATCACCTCCACCAAGAAAGGTTCCATCACCTCCTTCCAGGCGGTGTACGTGCCGGCGGATGACTTGACTGACCCCGCGCCGGCGACAACGTTTGCTCACTTGGACGCGACCATCGTGCTCGAGCGCTCCATTGCGGAGCTCGGCATTTACCCGGCGGTGGATCCGCTGGCCTCCACCTCGCTGGCATTGACGCCGGACATCGTGGGCGATGAGCATTACCGCGTGGCCCGCGGCGTGCAGGCCGTGCTGCAGCGCTACAAGGAATTGCAGGACATCATCGCGATTCTCGGCATGGACGAGCTGTCGCCGGAGGACAAACAGACCGTGTTCCGTGCGCGGAAGATTCAACGCTTCCTCTCGCAGCCGTTCTCGGTGGCGGAAGTGTTCACCGGCACGCCCGGCAAACAGGTGGACGTGGCCGACACGGTGAAGGGTTTTGCGGAAATTCTGGACGGCCAACACGACGAGGTGCCCGAGACGAACTTCTATATGAAGGGCGGCATCGACGAGATCCAAGGCTAGGTAACGACCGCCACAAACGCACATGGCTGAAACTCTCAAGCTCGAGATCGTCACCCCGGAGGCCGTCATTTACTCCGAGGACGTGGAGATGGTGACCCTGCCCGGTCAGGAAGGCGAGGCCGGCATTTACCCGAACCACGAGCCGTTGATGACCAAGGTACAGGCCGGCGAGCTGATTGCGCGCAAGGCGGGCGCCGAGGAAATTTTAGCCGTGGGCGAGGGTTTCGCGGAAATCACCGGCGACCATGTGGCCATCCTCACCGACAACGCCGCCAACAGCGCGGACATCGATGAGGCCGCCGCTGAGGAAGCCAAGGCCAAGGCCCAGCAACGGCTCGAGGACGGCGGCGATATTTCCGAGGACGAAGCCAAGGCTCTGGCGGCGGCGATTCTCTACTCAGAGGCGCAGCTAAAGGCCAAGCGCCACAGTAGTTAGTCAGGTAGAAGCGCGTAGGTTTTCAAAACCTGTGCGTAAACAACTTCCGGGAAAGTAAAAACCACCATCTGCCCATCCGGGCCGGTTGTCGCCGCGTATCGGTCCCCCTGTAGATTGGCGGCTCCTAAGTGAAGTTTGTGGCGGACCAAGCGGCCGGATTGTTTTACCTCCAGTTCAATTCGTTCCGCAGTATCCAAAAAGCCGAATGTCGGCACGCTGAATTTGTCATCTCCTTGGACCAGCCATCGTTCGACGCGGAATTTTCCCAGTGCATCGAGCGTTTTGTTCATGGTTGTTTCCGATGGAGTTGTGAGTTGGCCGTTGGGGCCGCTCCATCGACGAAGATCGTTGCGGGAAAATTCCACGGGTTCATCACCTTTCAATGTTAGGATAACTTTTGACACTTCAGTGTTTTCAAATTGCCACGGTTGTTTGTCGCGCAGCCTGAAGTGTTGATCCGGTAGCGTTTGCAATTCGAGCCCATCAAGGGCATAGACCATATTTTCATCGTGGCGCCGGGCAAAAACCAGGCCGTTATCGGGATCGACGCGACCGAAGTCTACGCGTGCCATCATCTTGTTGGTCACGGATCCATTTGAGGGAAACTGCCAGAGAACTACTGACGTAGAGGGCTCTTCCAAGCCGTATTCTCCAAAGTCTGTGACCACGTCCTTCACGAGGCTTTGGGCCTGCAGGTTGGCCAGCTGAAAAAGGAGATCTCCGACCAGTTCCTCATCTGCATTTTGTACTGTGGGTTTCACGATTTGCCACGCGTTGTCGGTGGGGCTTTGCGCTAGGGAAAATTTTTCTCTGGGGGTGTGGATGTCGATACGGGCAACGGCATTCGATTTAAAAGAGTTGATCATTTGGCGGTTGCCAAATAGTTTCCACGGTGATTGCTTTAAAAGGTCCAAGGTGTTCGTTCGTGATACGGTCATCAGCGTGTCCAGGATGGGGTTGTGGACATAAATGAAGCCTGTTTGATTTGTGTGGGTGCCTCCAAGGTTGAGAGCTAACACCCGGTTGGTTCCGTGGCCAAGTCGTAGCTTGAGCACAGGCGGCTGAAGCCCCATGTCTTCTTTTGAGGAGGCGCTTTCCGCAGAGATAAATTGTTTGGCTGTCCAGCCCTGCAATTCTTCCAGAAATTGCCGGATACGAAGAGGATCTGCACGCTTGGAAGGCTCGGGCTGCGTAATTCGCCAAGTGCCATTGGTGATATTTCGCCGGAGTTCGAGGACAGGGCCGGCGGGATCCGTGAGTGTGAGGTGATCCACCTGTGCCCGCGAGACACCCAATGGCGCCAGACGCGGATCGCGCCAGTGATCCATTTCGCGCGGCAGTGTCTGCAAAAAATCAATCGGCACAACGTAGATGCCCGGTGATTCGCTGGCGGCAAGGTACAGCTTGTCCTGAAGTGGGGTCAGTTTGCCCAAGCGAAAGACATGATTGGTGGCAAGTCCTTCAAGTCGGAGAGTCATGCGTTCTGGATCCAAGCCGAACTTGGCCAGATCACTGCCCGATTCTTTGTCTGGAATGTGGTTGTTGGGGCGCAGGGCGGCCAAGGCCTCAATCAGCGCCATGACGCGGGATTCCTGGGCGGGATACTTGAACGGTTGTACAATGTCCCAGCCATCCGCGCCGCGTTCCAGCCGGAAGAGCTGTGGGCCGCGCTGCAATTCCACGGCTTTCACTTGGGCGGTGTCTACTGTGGGAAGAGATGGCAGACTGGGTGGCGGGGGCGGTTTGTGATCCCGTTCGAAGGCAGCGAGGTAAAGGAATACCCCCACAGTTAAGATCAACAAGGTGATGGTTTGTCTGGTTATCATTTAGTGCCTCCTGCGCAGCCAGACCAGAAAGCCCAACCCGAAAATACCGCCTGGTAGAACACCCAGCAGCCAGCCCGCCAAGTCCCGGCGGTTCTTGTCCGTGAGTGAGAATTGATGATCTCGGACTGGCCTTGGGCCAATGGCGAGCAGCTGAGATCGATCCAGCAGCCAACTGACTAGGTGCCATGCCAGTTCAGAATTGCCTTCGCGATCATACAGGGCGTTGCACAACCATGCACTATCCCCAAACACAGCCATGCGCAAAGATTGCGGATTTTCCATGCCTTCGGGAGGGGTGTTCTCCACGGCCATGGCGACGGGGATGTGCCCGCGAAGACCCACAATGGGTTGGCTGGCAGAGGCTCCGGGTGCGGTCCGAAGGTAGGCCAGTCCTTCCGGGCCGGTGGAGATCAGTATGGTGCGTTGCGCATTTTCGGCTTCGGGTGAATTATTTAAATCTGTAATTGAGCGAGGTCGGGCCATGCGCAGAGCTTTGCCCTGCTGTGACACCGCGCGCATAACGGGATGAAGCCCCCGCTCTGAATCCCAGTCGTACTTGCCAAATTTGACCGAGCCGTCGCCATAGCTGTTGCCAGGGTCATTCACGATGTCGTTGCCGATAAGCACGCCCCAGTCGGCCAGCAATGGCCCCAAGCCCGCCCGAGTCTGGGGGCGGAACAGGAACAGAGCGCGTCCACCATCGGTCAGATACTCACGAAGCCGGGCAATGCTCAGGGCATCCAGGGGGGTGGCAGGCCCGGGAATAATCAATAACCTGCAATCGTTGGGCACACTCTGTTGATCCAGTGACAAGGGTCGAAGGTTGACATGCATTCGGGCCAAGGTTCGCGTAAAGCGGCCGTATCCATCGATCGTGGTTGTGTTGGTCAAGGAATGGGTTCCGTGCCCTGTGAGGTGATAAATCACCGGCTTGGTGGCACTGGACACGGCCACCAGCGCGGAGGTGAACATTTGTTCGCCGTTGAAATGTGTGCGCTTGAAAACACTGCGGCCTTGTTGGTCTGTGTGTGAAACCCCCAACTGTGAGAGGGTGCCGTGGGGCACAATCTCGGTCTTGTCGTTTGATTTGAAGATCACGAGATTGCGCGCGTTACCCGGCAGCTGCAGTTCTTTATCTTCCTGAAGGCTTGTTGCTTTGGCGGGTTCCAGCTCGAAGTCGATGGATTCGATATTGATCCGCGGGTTGATCTGCTTGTATTGGCGGAGTAATTCAACGACGGGTCGGTACAACGATTCGCGACGGTCATAAAACACGACCACGCGGACATCGTTGGTCACCGAGTCGAGAACCTGCCGGGTCATGGGTGAAAGGTTTTTGTCCAGCCTGGCTGCCCAGTGAGAGCGGGAGTGGTGGCGATGAGCGAAGTAGTTTGCCATGCCCGCAAGTGCCAACACGGCGACCACGCCCAGGGCAAAGTTCACCCACCACAGCCAGCGGCGTATGGGGGCGGACGATTTGGCGGGGGTGTCGCTCATGGTCATTTCCAGCGCCGACTGGCGAGCACCTGCTCGGTTAAATACAGGAACATCAGGGTCAGGCTGATGTAAAACACAAGGTGCCTGGAATCCACAATGCCGCTGGCAAAATCCCCCATGTGTTCAACCATTGAAATATGGGCAAACAAGTCCGTCTTCCAGCCCAGTTGTGGGGGGCGATACACGGCCAGCAATCCTATCAAAAAGACGCCGGTGCCGATGGCAAAACTGGTCATGGCCGCAATGATTTGGCTGCGCGTCAGTGCCGAGGCAAAACACCCGACGGCCATGAAGAAGGCACCGATGACTCCCACCCCCAGTGCGAGGCTGACCAGCGGGCCCGTGTCCACTGGGCCCAAGCCGTCCACATATCGGCTTAACAAGAAAGGCAACGTGGCGGCGGGGGCCCAAGCCAGCAGGTAGAACAGCCATGCGCCGACAAACTTGGCAAGTACGACCGCACGGTCACTGACCGGCGTGGCCAAAAGAGTTTCGAATGTGCCGGTTGATTTTTCGTGTGCGTAGGTTCGCATAGTGATGATCGGCGCCATCAGGAGAAGGACCAGCCAGAAGAACCCGCTGTTGGGCAGCTTTTCAGTGAGCGGTATGTCGAAGGGTTTCTCGTTCAGGGCGTCCAGCACAATCAATAGGCTGGCTCCAATCAGCAGCTGCACGCCGGCAATGATCACATAGCCGCGCAGGGAGAAAAAGTAACCACTCAATTCGCGGCGTGTAAGAGTGAGAAAGGCCGCCATTAAAACAAGTCCTCCTCGTCATCATCCGGTCGGGTGAGTTGCACGAAGATGTCCTCCAGCGTCGCCCGGTTTTCAGACAACTCACGCAGGGTCCATCCACGTGCGTGCGCCAAGTCCACCACCCGCGTGCGCAAATCGACACCGTCGCGCGGCATCAAAACGCACCGCCGAAAATCACCTTCCGTGGCCGACAAGTGGAAATCCCTGACCTCCCCCATTTCCTCCCACGCGGTCCGCAAGTCACCTTCCGGGGCGCTCAATTCCGCCACCACGCGGGTGGCCCCGCCGATTCGTTTTTGCAGGTTTGATTGTGTGTCCGCAGCCAACAAGTTACCACGATGCATAATTAGCAGCCGGTTACAGGTGACCTCCACCTCTGGCAGAATGTGCGAGGAAATGAGCACGGTGCGATCCGCGGACAGTTTCTTGATTAATTCCCGCACGGCCATGATTTGGTGAGGGTCTAAACCGATGGTGGGTTCATCTAGGATCAAAAGATCCGGCTCATGGACCAGCGCATCGGCCAGCCCCACCCGCTGGCGGAACCCCTTGGACAGGTGGCCGATCATCTTGTTGCACACCTCCTCAAGCCCCAGTTGTCCGGATACCTCGTCCACCCGGTTACGACTGGCCATGCGGCTCAATCCCTTGAGTCTTGCGCGGAACTTCAGGTACTCGCGCACTCGCATGTCTTCCGGGAGTGGATTGTTTTCGGGCATGTATCCCACGCGCCGTCGCACTTCCATGGAGTCACGTTCCACATCAAAACCGGCCACCTGTGCTGTGCCGGCGGTGGCGGAGAGAAACGAGGCCAGAATGCGCATCGTCGTACTCTTGCCCGCGCCATTGGGACCTATGAAACCGACAATTTCACCGCGTGCCACAGTGAAATTCAGCCCCTTGACGGCCGGCTTGCCGGCATATTCCTTCCGCAAGCCGCGGACCTCGATCATGGGTTTGCCGTTGGTCTCAAGGGTCATCGCGCCGTCACCTCCGCCATGGCTTGGCGCCGTTGGATGAAGTTGCCTGTGCGATTTTCAATGACCACCATCAACCGCGCCCGGTCGCCTCGGCGCAGGGCGTTCACCTGCCTTGCAAATTCCACCAATGTCGATGGTGCCTGGCCGTTAATCGACTCGACCACATGGTCTGTGCGCAGACCAGCATCATGCGCCGGGCCGTTCTTCTCCACCTCGGTGACCACGAATCCGCCGGTAAAACTCAGGCGCAGTCGTTTCGCCAAGGCTTCCGTCAACGGTTCAAGCGAAAACCCCAAGCGCCTTTGCACGAGTGTTGCGTTGAAAAAATCCTCCTCCGGACGAAGCCTCAATTTCAGGGTTCGCCGTTGCCCAGCGCGCGTGACAATCATTTCCATGCGTGCCTCGATGGCCTTGGCCCAGTCCAGCAGGTGTCCTGTTTCCCGACCGTTGATGGAGATCACACGGTCTCCCACGCGTAATCCTCCATCAGCCGCCGGCCCGCCAGGTTCCACCAATATTACCACCATGCCCTCCGGGCCGGGCTTTACGCGTGCTCCTAGCCAAAGGCCTTGCAGGCGTTCCGGTGTGAAAAAATCCGTTAGGGCCGCATTGACCTGCCGGATGGGAATGGCGAATCCGATGCCTTGGCCCTGCCGGTGAATGGCTACGTTGATGCCGATCAATTTGCCATCCAAGTTCACCAACGGGCCTCCGCTGTTGCCTGGGTTGATGGCGGCATCTGTTTGCAGCCAGTTCGCAATGTCCAGTTTCTCTCCCTCCCGTGGTGCCTTGCGCTGTTTGCTGCTGAGAATGCCACGGCTCACCGAGCCACCCAGACCAAACGGGTTTCCCAGTGCTATGACCGATTCCCCGAGCAGCAGGTCGTTTGCCTTCGCAAATTCCACCGCATTGAACCGCGCCCCCTTGGCTGCCTTGATTTTCAGCAAGGCTAAGTCGCTTCGCGCGGTGCCTGCTACAGGCTTTGCCTCCAGTTCCCTGCCGTCCATTAACTTTACGGTGATACGCGTTGCCCGTTGGACAACGTGATGATTCGTCAACAGGTATCCATCCGGGTCAATGATTACCCCGGAACCCAGGCTGTGGCGCACATTCGGGCCGCGCCGTTGATAAAACGGTCCCCAAAAATCGCGCAACATTTCCGCGAATGGATCACGGACTTCCACCACGGTCTCCGTGGAAATGTTCACCACGCTGGGCATCACCTGTTCCACGGCCCGCACAACCGCGTCGCGTCGCGGACTTTCCGCCTCAAGGCAGAGAAATCCATACATCAACAACGCCGCCGTCAATGCGCGGTTGACGGCCGGTGCAGTCCGGTGGATGGTCCTAGTATTCATTTAAAACAAGCCCGCCTGTCGTGGAACGAGACAGGAACAATTTGGCAAAAAAATCCACTCCACGCAACGGAAGTGAACATGGCCGACCCCAAAATTTATTCCCAATGGCGTGCGCAAAGGGTTGACGATGCCCTGCATGACGCGCCTGCGAGACCACCTCCAGAGCGGCTACTGCAGGGGATTTGGCAGCACCAGCGCATTCGACGGGACCGGCTTCATACCTGCGATGGCCAAATCCTTCGTGTGTTCCATCCTGGTTTTTGGAATTACGAAGCTGGGCCCGATTTCCATCGGGCTGTGATCCAACTTGGCGATGGTTCGCCCGTGACTGGTGACATCGAAATCGATTCGGCCGCTTCCGATTGGCGCGCGCATGGTCATGCTGACAACCCCGGGTTTGGAGGTGTCATTTTGCACGTTGTCTGGAATGGCCCGGCGCGGACACATCTGCCCACGCTCCGACTTCAACCCCACTGTGATGCGCCCTTGAAACAACTGTCTGCCTGGCACACCACCGAACCGCCTTTTCCCACAGAATTTGCTGGCCAGTGCAGGGCCCCACTGGCGGCATTGTCTGCCGAGGCGCTGGAGGAACTTCTGAGTCAGGCTGCTCTCGTTCGCCTGCAAACCAAGGCTGAAGGCATGACTCGTCTGGCCCGTATTCATGGCTGGGATGCTGCCTTGTGGCAGGGTCTCTTTCGTGCACTTGGCTACAAGCACAATACCTGGCCCATGCAAAACCTTGCCGAACGTTTGCCTGCACTTCACGCGGTAGGTTCCACTGATGCCCTGGGTTGGCAGGCCAGACTGCTGGGGTGCGCGGGTTTCTTGACGGACGATTTCCCCACGCAGTCCACTGTCGTTCGCGAGTACCTGCGCGAACTCTGGGACTGTTGGTGGCGTGAACGTGATGCCTTGACAGACCACTGCCTGCCAAGGTCTCTTTGGCGAATGGCGGGATTGCGCCCTGCCAACCATCCTGTTCGCAGGCTGGTTTTACTGGCCGGCTGGATGGCGGCAGGCAACTTGCCCAAACGTCTTCAAGCTTGGCTGGAGTCGGATGGTGTAAAGAGCCAACGTGGCGGTTCGCTGCTGGAATATCTGCAGGTCAAACCGGATCCGTTTTGGAATCATCACTGGACCTTTAAAAGTCCGCGCAAGGAAAGACATTGCCCGCTTCTTGGGGCAGCCCGTGCCACAGATCTCGCCATCAACGTCATCTTGCCTTGGTTCCATGCCCGTGCCAGTGCGGGCCGGAATCGCGAATTGTTGTCGCGCATCGAGTCCCGCTTCCACAGTTGGCCACCGGCCCAAGATAACCGGACATTAAAACTCGCCTGCCAGCGGCTGTTTGCCGAACCTCGCCGCCTTTCCGCCGCAGCCCACCAGCAAGGGCTGCTGCAAATTGTCCGCGATTTTTGTGATCATGCCCCCGCCACTTGTGACGGTTGCCAGTTTCCGGCTTTAGTTCAGAGTTGGTGATGGCGGTGGCTGTTTGTGTGCCCCAGACGCTATTTGCGTGGGATTTCCGTGAAAAATTCGGACGAGATTGAAAAATATGCCAAAAAATGTACTTTTTTTCTATTTTTTTGCGGCATGAATTTTGCTCACAGGATGGGACAAGGCATGGGAATTAGAAACAGACGCGGGTTCACCCTCATTGAACTGCTGGTGGTGGTGGCCATCATCGGCATCCTCGCCTCCATTCTCATGCCGGCGTTGGCCAAGGCGCGCAAGAAAGCCAACCGCGTGCGGTGCATTACCAATCTTCGCAGCATCGGCACGGCATGGAATAGTTTTGCGGCTGACGAGGGCAACTTTGCTTGGTTTCTGACCCACTATGATGCTGCTAGGATTTACGACAACATGCCGCGCAGTGATTCCGGCGATACGCACAACTCTCATTGGGGCTGGTCGCATGATATTCAGCGCATGTGGGGGGCGACTGACCTAAAGACGGCCAAGATATTGGCTTCGCCCAGCGATCCAGGTGTTAAAAAGGCCAATCAGGATGAAGTGCGCGGCGAGGCGGAAACCAAGACCAAGAGCGGGAAGTTGTATTTGGATTCCAGTGGCAAGCCGGTGGACTCCCACAGCAGCAGTGTGCAGCGGGTGGAGTCCTATCAGTATAAGACCGGCGGTATGTTTGGCACTGACAATGTGGTCAACCGGAAAGCCATGAGCTATGCGATTCACCGCGGAGGTGATGTCAACAAGGCGAACTCCATTCTGGCCCTGACCAAAAACTGGGTGGGCGGAACCTGTGGGCCCGCCACGGGTATTAGTCCGCACCCGGTCCAACCCTACGATTTGGATGGCGATGGCCAGTATGACCCGCCGCAAACTTTCCCGGATTTAAATACGGCGCGCCGGCTCAGCAATATCGAGCACTCGGTGGTCAAGCTGGACAAGCCGGGGACGAGTGGGCAGGTGATTTATCACTTCAGTCCGCAGACCACGAGTTATCGGAGCCATTGGTGGTCTGACCAGTATCTTTGCGCCGGGCACATCGGCCGCAGCTTTGCCCCCGGCATCAAGGGAGTCAGCTACATTGGCCCGGAGATTTACAAGCAGAGCTTGGACGCGAAATATTGGGGGGGATACACGAGCCCATGGGTCAAGCACACGCCCGACCACAAGGGCTGCCAATCCAGAAACGTGGCCACGGAAAACACGCGCAGCGTATATCGAAACCTGGTGATGATGGGGCTGGATAGCAACGAGGGGAACATCCTTATGGCGGGTGGGAGTGCCGAGCAGATCAACGATGTAGAACTGCAGGATCGGGTGAAGAAACATGCCAGTTCACGCGGCGGTGATCACGATGTGCCCCTGGAGGTTGTGAGCCAGCCGGAGCGGGGCAAGTAGTAGCAGCGCAGCGAGCCGGGGATCACTTCCCTGTGTTGTGGTGAATGCGGCAGTTTGGCAGCGCGCGTTGGAGGTTCTTGATGTCGGAGCTTGTCAGGCTTGGATTGTTTTCCAGCCAAAGGATCTTGAGGTTTGTCATCGTCATCAGCGGGCTCAAATCATTCACTTCGCAGTTGTTGAGAAACAGCCAGTCCAGTTGAGTCAACTTTTGAATGGCGGACAGGTTGGTTGCCGGGTTGCCCGAGAGGCTCAACCCTTTCAAACTGGTTAATGCGGCCAAGGGCGTCAGGTCGGTGATGCCGTTGCGTTCCAAGTGTAGTCGTTTAAGGTTTGTCAGGCCGATGAGGGGTTGAAGGCTTAAGATTTGGTTGTCATCCAGACTCAACCACTCCAGATTGACAAGGCCTTCCAGCCCCTGAAGTTTTTCGATGCGGTTTCCGTTGGCCCAGAATTTTCGCAGCGCTGTGAGTCCTTCCATGGGCAGGAGGTCAGCGACTTGGTTGCCATTTAGATCCAAAACTTCCAAATTTGCCATTTCGGCCAGCGGATGGAGTTTCTCGACCTGATTATTGGCCAGATTCAATTCCGCCAATTGCGTGAGGTTTCCCAGTCCTTTCAGGCTGATTACTGAGTTGTTCTGAAGGTTCAAACGCTGCAGGGCGGTTAGGCTCTCGATGCCGGCAAGGTTTTCCAGCAGGTTGTCCTGGACGGTCAGGATTCTGAGTTCCTGCAGTTCCTCCAGATTGGCTAAGCTTGAAACGCGGTTGTTGTGCAATGTCAATTCTTCCAAGTCAGTCAGGTTCGTCAAGGGAGCGATGTCTTCAACGTGATTGTTGTGCAGTTCCAGTTTCTTTAAAGCATTCAGCTCGGCCAATTGGGTTAGATTAGAAATTTGATTGTCGTCTAGGCTTAAAAACCTCAACTCCTTTAAGTTTGTTAGGCCGTCCAGATGGGTGATTCGGTTGCCTTCCAGATACAGGCCCTTGAGCTGGCTCAGTTCAGAGAGGTATTTCGTGTCGAGGATGTGATTGTAAGCGAGATCCAGATAAGCGAGCCGGGTTAGCCCCGAAATCGGGCCGAGATCGCGGATCTGGTTTTTGGACAGCCAAAGTCCCTCCAGCTTTTTCAGGTGAGCCAAGGGCTTCAAATTGGCAACCTGATTTTCTTCAAGGGAAAGTCTTTCCAGATGAACCAAGGCAGACAGTGGCTTCAGGTCTGCCACACGATTGTCGCGGAGATGTAGTTCTTTCAAACCCTTCAATTGGGCGATGGGTTCAAGGGAGGCGACTTGCCCGTTGTTGAGATGAAACACTTCCAGTGTTTCGCGTCCAGCCCGGGTTGAGCCTCCCGCGGATTGGCGAATGGCGGTTTCCAGGGTTCGGGTGGATTGAACGGTGGTTGGTTTGTTGTTATGGCCAATGCGGCAATCGGGGAGCGCGCGGGATAGCCGGTCTATTTCCTCTCGGGTAAGGTTGGGGTTGTTGTTCAGGTCCACCTGTTCCAATCGGGGCAGGTTTTTCAGGGGCTTGAGGCTGGTGACCAAGTTGCCCTCGAGATGGAGGTGCCGGAGATTGCTGAGTTGGCCCAAAGGGGTCAGGTCGGAAATCTGGTTGCCGTCCAAATTCAGGAATTCCAAGTGCCGCAGCTTGGTCAAGGCGTCCAACCGAGTGACCTCGTTGCCGTGGAGATTCAGTCTTTTTAAGCCTGTTAGTTGCCCCAAGGGTTTCAGGTCTGATATCTGCCGGTTGCGGAGATGCAACCGGTCCAGTTTCCGTAAGTCGCCCTCGATGAGTTGGCCGTCCGGTTGATTGAGGCGGGCGCGAATTTCAGCTTCTATCGCCTGATGGCTTGGGTTGTTTGAATCAAACCAATGATGCGCGGATGCACGCGACCCCCTCGGAGAGAACATCAACTGCCAGATGCCTCCCGCCAAAACCAAGGCCAAGACAACCATTAGCCCCTTTGGCTTCATGCCCTGCAACCTGTCCCAGTCCTTTCGCTGGGTCAAGTTGGATTCACGAGGTGGCGTCGTCAGGCACTGTTATTTCGGCAACGCGGGAGGATCGAAGTCCTTGCCCCGTCCGCTGAAATAGCGGTTGGATGGTTTCACGGCCGAGTTTTCCAAGTCCACGAATTTTCCATCCGGCAACGTCACGTAGCCCAATTCCTCGGGGGTCTTGCTGGCCACGTGGCCATCCAGAAACGCCACGATCGCCTTGTCAAAGTAGCAGGCATCCACAGCCGTGCGCGGGCTTCCCGCGTCACCGGTGCCGCGGTCAGACTCGGCCGTCAGCCGTGGTGGGTCAAGCGACCATCCGTGGTTGCCCCACTCGTCATAGCCTTTGCCGTTGTTGTTGTATTCCTTGCGGTCTTTCTCCGCAAATCCAGCGGAGGTGCCCAAGCTGGTCGCGCCCATGACCGTGTCGGAGAAATGGCTCAGTTTGCCGGTGCGCACCGGGTAGTTATGGAACTTCCCATTGGTTTTGCGCGCGTTGCCGAGGAACTGGAGATTGTAGCCGAAGGCACCGTTGCGCTCATCCGTCCAGTAGTCCCGCAGCGGATTCAGGAAAACTTGGTTGTCGTAATCCTGACGGTCGCTGTCTGTCCGCGGACTGGAAAATGCATCGGCCCCTACATAGATGCCCATGTAGGCGATCCAGCGCGGACGATATTTCATCCCGTTCCGAAGCTTGTAATGATTCTTGGGGTTGGCCTTGCCACCCGGTTCCTTGGCAAAACGGCCGGGAAGCATTACGTCTTCATTCTCGTCGGCGTACATTTGCCAGCCGGCGGCAACATTACGCAGATTGTTGGAGCACTTGGAACCTCTCGCGTGGATTCGTGCCTTGCCCAAGGTCGGCAATAGGATGGCCGCCAAAATTCCAATGATGGCGATCGTCACTAACAACTCAATCAACGTAAACGCGCGGCGCCTCCGAGCAACTCTGAGGGTGTACATGGACGGAGTATGCTTGATCACCAACTTTTTGTCAAAAAAACAGAGAAAACGGTATTCCCCGTGTGCCTGAATGCGCTGAAAAACAAGCCTATTTCAACCTGCGCAGCCGCACATTCCGGATTGCTCCGCTGGTCTGGAACGTGGCGAATCCTAGCGGGGCGGAAAACTCGATTTCACCCGGACGCATGGAAACCTCCTTCTCGTGAATGTCGGCTTCGATCACCTTTTTCTCGCCCGGCACGATAATCGTTTTGCCCGGCTTCATTAGCTCGTCAAATTCCGGATTCAATTTCCGCAGAGCGGTTTCTGCTTTCGCTGCGTCAATCCCAGCCGCCTTGGCAAATTCCGCGATCACCCCATCCGGCGTATCCTTGCGCAGGATTAGCCGTTCGTGGGGATCCAGTGTCACCGTGACAAGCTTGGGCGTAACCTTGACGCGGAACTTGTACCAGATCCCCTTCTCATACTTGATGTACAGCGTGGTGTCATTTTCCGAGGCGTCCATGCCATTGATGCTGCTGATGCCTGTCACCGCGCCGCCCCAGCCGCCCGTCACCAACGATGCGTGTTTTTCGTCCACGGGGAAGGTCAGCAGTGCAAAAAAGTCCGAGCCATCAATCTTCTTGGCCTCATACTCAATCTCATAGTTGGTCTTGGGCAGGCTTGCCTTGTCCTTCCACGTGATGCCCGTGAGAATTTCGCCGCTGTTGATGTGCAGCTCGCCATTCTTCACCTCCACACTGCCGCGGCCGGCATAGTCGGTCTCCTTCCAGCCGGTCAAATCATTGCCGTTAAAAAGCGGCTTCCACGCCGAGCCACAGGCCGTGGTGTAGACGAGAAACAAGATGGCGCACGTATTTTTCATGGTCGAATTTTGGGGCGGCGTGAGCGTATCGCGGCCTGTGGCGAATACGCAATGCCTGATTTTCGATGGGTGAAATGCGAGGGAACACCCTTGGCGGCGCGGCGGTTTTTGGTCATAATTCGCTCCACCGCATCCCCGCGTGCAACGCAACCCGCGTGGGATGGTGCTCATAGAAGGAACTTTTTCACCCAACCAAGGGACAAATGGCGGAATACAGAGTGAACACAAGCAACGACCTGCCCCGGGTGGCCCGGATGCTGGATCTTTCCAAAGAGCAGGTCATCGACATGCAGGCGGTCAGTGCCGTTTTGCCCTTCAAGGTCAACGACTATGTCATCGAGCATTTGATTGATCGTGATAATCTCCCGCTGGATCCCATTTTTCAGCTGACCTTTCCTCAGCGTGGCATGCTGGAGAAGGAGGATGTTGGCCGCATGCGCGAGCTAATCACGGGTGATGCCCCGGTTGCAGAGATTCGTCTGGCCGCCGGCGAGATTCGCGCCAAGCTCAATCCTCATCCCGCGGGTCAGATGGATTTGAACAAGCCTCGCTTTGGCGGCGGCACCTTGGAGGGCATGCAGCACAAGTACAACGAGACGGTTCTCTTCTTCCCTTCGCAGGGTCAAACCTGCCACGCTTACTGCACCTATTGTTTCCGCTGGGCGCAATTCATCGGTGACGTGGATCTGAAGTTTGCCAGTCGGGAGGCCGGCCAGTTGGTGCAGTATGTCCGCGACAACCCCCAGATCAGCAGCGTGCTCATCACCGGTGGCGATCCCATGGTGATGAAGACAAAATTTCTCCGCCAATACATCGAACCTCTACTGGACATCCCCCACTTGGACAGCATCCGCGTGGGGACCAAGGCGCTGGCCTACTGGCCCTACCGCTTTACCGAGGGAGAGGACGCTGATGATTTCCTGCGCCTTGTCGAGCAGGTCCGAGCCGCAGACAAGAACTTTGCCCTCATGGCCCACAGCAGCCATCCACGGGAACTGGAGCCAGCGCCCGCCCGCCAGGCCATCAGCCGTGTCTTGGGCGCCGGCGCCACCGTGCGTTGCCAAGCGCCGCTCATCCGGCACGTCAATGATCATCAGGACATCTGGGCGGACCTATGGCGCAAACAGGTGCAACTGGGCGCGGTGCCCTACTACATGTTTGTTGAGCGCGACACCGGCGCACGGAATTATTTCGAAGTGCCCTTGGCGAGGGCCTACAACATTTTCACGCGTGCCTATCGCCAAGTCAGCGGCTTGGCCCGAACAGTGCGCGGCCCCAGCATGAGCGCCACGCCTGGCAAGGCGCTAGTTGATGGCGTTGCCGAGGTTGCCGGAGAGCGGGTCTTCGTAATGAAGTTTCTCCAAGGCCGCAACCCTGACTGGGTTAACCGCGTCTTTTTTGCCAAGTTCGATCCGCATGCCTGTTGGCTGGATGATCTGGTGCCTGCCTTCGGCGAAGACAATTTCTTCTACGAGGCGGAACTGGAAAAAATGATGCGGCAAGCCGCCGACGTTACGGAGCGTTAGTGGCAGACTCCCTGATTTCCTGATGCGTGACGGGTGTGCTCAGGGAGATGGTTTCGCGTTTCGTTTGCAGCCTGAGGGCGGCCTCACGGATCGTATCCTGACAATGCAGGATGTTGTGAATATTACCGGGGGTGTAGGCCAGCCGCCACGTTGTGCCGTGATCGCCACATTCCTTGAGGGTGACCTTGCATGGTTTCCCGTCATTAATGGCCGTGGAGCGTTCGCACGCGGCCTTCCAAGTGGCTGTTAAAAAATCCCTAGCCTCGTCGGCGGTAGCTTGATAGCCGATCTTGAATTCCACGTAGTCGCGCACGCCTCGTTCTAGGTCTGTCCGCAAGACATCCACACGTTGGTTCAGGATGGCGGTGTTGGGTAGCTGGATGTCGTGTCCCGTTGCCAAGTCGCGGATGATCGTGTGTAGTCCCCGTGTTCGCAGCACAATGCCCAGGATATTCTCGCCGGGAATACGCACGACATCGCCGCGTTCTATGCGGCCCGCGCTGATGATCATGATGCCGCTCAGGAAATCCCCCACCCAGTGCTCGCGCGTAAGGAAAAACAGTAACGCAATGAATCCCAGAACGCTGGTTGCCTCGAGCCAGGATTTGAAACCCCAGATGTTGATCAACACCACACAGGCGATGATCAGGAGGGTCGTGACAGCCACCAACTCAAGCGTCTTGGAGGTCTGGGTTTCCACGCGCCGGGTGAAATCCTCCACGGAAACCTCTCTTCCATACTTGTGCAGCAGCAGGGCCTCGGTCAGGTGAATGAGTAGGTACGTAGCCAGCACCAGCAGAAGGCTTTGGCTGAACTCCACCGCCCGCGGGATGGGTGCCTTGAAAATGACGGCCAGAAGAAACGCGGAAAAGACGATGAAATTAAAGCCATGCAGCATGCGGAGCCGCGAGTTCTTGCTGGCTTGCGTCTTGATCTCCCCGTACCGCGCCGCGAGCCAGGGCGCGGTGACAAAGACCACCGCGTTGAAGGCCAGAGTGAACCAGCCCCATTCCTCCAGCACCGTCAACCGGTCATAGATCTCGTGAAACCAATTTTGCATGGGGGCTCAGGTTGTGTTACCTGTTGGCCCAAGGATCCTTCTTGAATTCAAACAGGGCCGCTTGCCGCTCCGCCTCCGCGATCACGGATGGGCCACCATTGGGCGTGCCGGTTTGATTTTCCAGTGAAGCCTTGAGCATGGGCAGGTTCTTGTAGGAATCGTCCTCGAGAAAATGCTTCTCCAAAAGGGTGTCCGAACGGATCCGGATATATTCCACCCGCGCATCATTCTCCCCACTGGGCAGTTTTTGCAGTTGGGTTTTCAGGGCCAAGGCGTCGCCGTTGGTGCCGGCGTTGGCGCGCTGGAGTACGTTGCGTGCGGCTTGTTTCCAAGTTTCCATGTCCTGTTTGCCATCACGCATTTCCCGGTTGGCCTGTTGTTCCATCCCCGTCCGGGCGGTTTCGGCATGCCTCCGCTTGGCCAGAGTGAACCACTTCCATGCCGCCACAAGGTCGCGCTCCACTTTGTCGTCTCCCTCCGCATGCAATGTGCCCAAGTTATAGAGCGCCGATTCCAGACCCTTGGCTGCGGCCCGGGTGTACCAGTCCACTGCCTGGATGGGATCCTTATTCACGCCTATTCCTTCGCGGTGCATCCAGCCCATCATGAATTCTGCCTGGGTGAAGCCCGCTTCGGCAGCCTTGCGGTACCACTTGGCGGCTTCGTCCATGTTTTGCTTGGTGCCATTGCCTTCCTCGTAGAGTGCGCCGAGATTGAACTGCGCGGCGGGATGGCCCGGAATGGTCACCCCTTGGCCACCGCGGAGGCGCTCCAAGTCCAAGCCCGGGTTGGCCAATTTCAGGAATTCGTACGGGATGCCGTAGTCGACGCCGATGGAACGGCCAGTTTCGGTCTTGCCCGCGGTATGCTTCAACTCAAGCGCCGCCTTCTTAAACCACTGGAGAGCAGTCTCAGCCTTGCCGGCTTCAAGAGCCTTGATGCCTTTGTCTAGTTGGACGCGTTTGCTGACCTTGGGCGAATCGGCCTTGGGCGGGCCACAAGCCGCGCACAGGACCAACCCCACCCCCGCAAGGAATAAAAAACCACCACCCTTGTTCACCCCCACACCCTATCACAACCCGCGCTTCGCGCCAAGGCGCGGCTTTCCCCGGACTGATTTACCTTGCCCCAGACGCGTCCGGGTGTTCCCATGGCCGACAATTCTCCGGCCAATTTATCAAGCCATGAAAGACGACTCCCTGTTCCAGCGTGCCCGCGGCCAGTTGCTTAACCCCATTGTCCGCGCCATGGCCGCCGCCGAGGAGGTGCTGGAACACAACGCCGAGGGGCATGACCGCGAGGCGTTGTTGTCCTCGTTCATCAACCTGTTTGTGTTGGTCCTGAAGGCCGACGGTGATGTTTCCGAGGCTGAGTTGCAGGTGGTTATCCGTGCCTTGCGGGAGGAGCATGGCGAGGCTGCGGTGAAGCAACTACAGGAACGCGCCGCGGCTGACACGTTGCCGGATATCAAGGCCACCTGTGATGAGCTGCGGGACATGCCAGTCGAGGATCGCGAAACGTTGCTTGAGAGCCTGTTCATCGCCGCCTACGCCGACAACCACTACGATGAGGCCGAGCGCAACTGCATGGGTAGGATTGCCGCGGAATTGGATGTCAGTGAGGAGGCTTTTGCTCGCCTGCAGTCTTCTGCGTTGGAACAGCATAATGCCCGCATGCGCCTGGTTCGTAGTGGCACGGGGCTGCTGGCGGCCGTGGTGGTGCTGGCGCTCTTCATTGTCACGGCCACCTTTTTGAAGGCGGTCTTATTCGGGCTAATGCTGGCCTATTTCTTTCTGCCGCTGCAACGGAGGCTGGCTGACAGCTTTTTGGAAAACGGCTGGGCGGCCCAGGTTTACCGGGGTGTCCTGCTTTGCTTCCGGCCCATCGGCTGGGTCATAGGCGGTGTGCAGGGGATTTTCCGGGGTCGTGCCAAGGAGGAACCAAAGAAGGAATTGGATGAAAGCGCGCGTGAGCAGGCTGCCTTGGCGCAGTCCTGCAACGCCACGGTGATGGGTGTGATGGGCGCGATTGTGCTGGCCGTGATCGGGTTGATTTTCTTCACGATCACTTATCAGCCGCCCGAATTGCCAAAGACCGACGAACTGCAGCGGAAGGCCGCTGACTATGCCGCCAAGGCGAAGGAGTGGAAGGTGGTGGGTCCGGCGGCAGGGGAACTGGAGACCCTGCTCCGCGATCCCGAGGCAATGGACAAGCTGCGGGAATGGGTAACCGGAAGTCCGGAGGCGGCTGTGCAGAATGAGCCGGACCGACTCAAGACGCTCACCACGCTGGCGAATGCCGCGGGTTTCCTGGGCAATTTTTTCCTAAACGCGTTGTTGGCGATTTTCTTTTTCTCATTTTTCCTGAAGAAGATGGCGCAGTTCCATCATGGCCACAGTGAGGCCAAGGGCGAGGGAGATTACCTAGTACAGAGCTTGTTCCAGACTTCGTGGTTGCCGACCACAAGCGAGGAGACCTTGAGCAGCGCCGCCGAGATCATCAACGAAGTGTTTTACAAGTTGAAGACGTGGGTGCGCGGTTACCTTTGGATCATCATCATCGAGACGGTGATTTACGTGTCTCTCTTTCTCCTGCTGGGCGTTCCCTATGCCGTGCCCCTTGGGATGATTGCCGGGCTCACGGTTTTGCTGCCGTTTCTGGGGCCGCTGGTCAGCGCAGTGTTGACGATTGGCACCTGCCTTGTGACCGGTCATGCCGACCTAACGATGCTCATTACCCTCGGTGTGGTTTATGTGGTGATGAATATGATTGTGGAACAGCTTTTCCTGTATCCTGCGCTGGTGGGGGAGGCGCTGGGCTTGAACGTGCTGGAGACGATGATTGTCGTCCTCCTGGGCGGCCTGTTCGCGGGATTGGCCGGAGTCATTTTTGCCGTGCCCGCGGCATCCGTACTCAAGTTCATCATCCCGCGCCTCTACCAAAGCCTGTTCCAGAAGGAGGAACTGAGCCTGCCGGAGGATTAGGGGCTACTTGGCAACCTTGTATATCTTCGAGTTGCTGCGGACGTAGATGGCTCCGTTGGCCACGGCCGGGGTGGCTAGGATCTGATCGTCGAGATTCAGCGTACGGATCTCGCCATCCTCGCCCTTCGCCGTGTCCACCACTTGCATCAAGCCGGTTTCGTTGAAGAAATAAAGATGACTGCCCGCGGCCACGGGGGTGGAACTGAATGGCCCCTTGAGGCGCTTTTGCCACTCGCGTTCGCCGGTTTTCAAGTTGCCGGCTGTCAGTACGCCGGCTCGGTTCACCGTGTAGACATGGTCTCCCAGCGCGATTGGGCTGGCCGTGGAGGGCTGCAGGCGGCCACTTTGCCAAAGCTCATCCGGTTCCTTGCCATCCGAGCGTGGCTGGATTGCGGTGATTCCATTGGAGGGCACGTAAAGAACGCCATCGAGAACGCAGGTGGACGAGGTGGTGGAGGCGCCGTTGCCAAAGTTCCAGACGGCGTCGCCGGTCTTCAGGTCCACGGCGGAGACGCCCTTGCTGGATTGCAGCGCCACGAGGTCGCGCCCCTTGAAGGCGCCTTCCAGCAGTGTGGGGGTGGTCCAGTTCGCAGCCTTTGGACGGCTCAGGCGCCAGAGGTTTGCTCCGGATGTTTTGTTGATGCCGATGGTGTATGACTCGCTGTCATTCTCCACGGGAACCACCAGCACGTTGCCCGCCACCAGCAGCGAGGAGGCCATGCCGAGGCTGTTGCTTACGTTGGCATAATCATGGGTCAGCCCGCGCAGCCATTGCAGGTTGCCGTTGAGATCGAGGCAAACCAAGTCATTGGAGGAAAAGTTGGCGTAGATATATTCCCCGTCGGTGCAGGGGGTTGGGGCGGCCACACTGGTCTTGCTGTGGCACATGGTGCGGCCCGTGGCCCAGAACTGTCGGTGCCAACGGATAGCTCCATCCTTTGCATTGAGACAGACAATGTGCAAACGATCCTGCCGGGGACCGCTGCTGCAGGTGATAATAACCCGCTCGCCAACCACAATCACCCCCGACAAGCCACGTCCGGGCAGGCTGGTGGACCACTTCAAGTTATCCTTGGTCAGGGATGTGGGCAGGGCCTCGTCCGGCGCGATGCCGTTGCCGTTGGGGCCGCGGAATTGCCGCCAGTCTCCCGCCTCCACGGCGATTGTCATGGCGATGAAAAGTGCGATGATGGTTTTCATTTTAAAAGATCTCAGTCTGGCTGGAGGGGGCGTGATCAATTGCCGGTTTTTCCTTCCTTAGGGGTGGGGAGACGGTTGCTGGCTAGCAGGGCGGTGCCGGTGGCGTCGCATACGCGAAGCTGGAATTCCCACTGCTTGGTCCAGGACTGGGTCTGCTCATTTTGGCACAGCTTAATGAGAATGGTGTTGGGGCCTTTTTTCATCTGGGCGTCGAGCTGGTAATGATCGATGCGGGTGCCGCGATGGTATTCATCGCGGCCGAAAACGAGCTTGCCGTTGACCCAAATCTTCCAGGCATTTTTGCACGCAAGCCGGAGTTGCACGGCGCGAGCCTCGGGGGAGTTGTAGGTAGTGTAAGCATAGGCGGTCACCTCCTTGATGAGGCCGGGATAAGCGAGGTTGATATCCACCTTGCCGTATTCATCGGCGGTGATGAACGGACTCCACTTTACCTTTCCGTCCTTGCCGGGGTGGGTGGCATTGAGCTTCACGCCCTTCTCCGGGGGAAAAACTATGTCGAATCCTTTGCGGTCGGAGTTGTCGAAGGGGCCAATGACATGCCAGTGCATGAGGAATCCGAAATGACGCGGGAGATCGACCTTGGCCTTGAGTTGGCGAAGGTGTGTGGTGATGGTCTTGATTTGGTCAAGGTCGCGGGCGGCGTCAAGGGCCTTGCGGAAGGTGGCAAGGGCGAGGCCTTCCTGCTTTTTTTCCTGCTGTGCGGTGGCGGCAATGATGAGGCGCTGTACGGCGTCGCGGCGCAATTCAACGCTGGGATCATTGAGCATCGTGGGAATGAGTTTGGCCGCGGTGTCCGGCTCGGCGCGCTGGATCAGCTCAAAAGCCAGCCGCCGTGCACGCGGGTTTTGCTTTTGGTCAGCGAGAAATTTCTTGAGGGCGGCAACGGGCAGCTTGTCCTCGCGGGCGGCAATGGTGTCCACGGCGGAGCGAAGCCAGTTGGCGGCCAGCGGGTTGGCGCCGTTCATGGCGGTGAGGATTTCTGGCAGCGCAGCGGCATCAGCTTTTGCGAGTTGCCTTAACGCCTTGGCGGCGGCGGCATTGCCTTGTCCCTCGGTGCCGACGGCGCGAAGGGTCTTGATGGAGTCGGAAATCGGCGCGGTCCAGCCCGCGACGCCCAGCGAGAGAGTGGCCCCAAGGGCCAGCCATCGGTGCTTCATGCGCACGATGGTAGTGCGGCCCCCTGCGATTGGCAACCCCGCGTTGCTGGCTTGGCGCACAGGCTAGTTGTTCCTTAAAAACTGGACAATCCCCGGCTTGCCGCGAAGCCAGCCGAGCTTGGCAAGGAATTCATCCGTACGTTTCATGGTGGCCGTGAACATTCTGTTTCCGCCGCGGCCGTAATTGAAAAAACCGTGGGCTTCACCCGGGTAAGCCGCCAGCTCGGCGGGGTTGCCCGCAGCTTTCATTTTTTCGACAAAAACCTTGGCGGTCCAGAATTTCACGGTTGGATCATTTTCACCGTGCAGTACAAGTGTGGGCGGCTGCCCCTTTTTTACGTGGTGCCACGGTGACAACGCCGCCGGTGGCACGCCCATGCGCTCGCGCAGGCCGGCGATGTTTTCCGGATTCAGGAAATCTTTCCGCTCGGGAAGAGGTGCCAAGACACAGGGCGGATTGAAGAGGAGAAGGGCATTGGGGACGGAACTAATTTTTGGGTTTTCACCCTTCGCTTCAAACCCGGCAATCACACCCGTGCAGGCTGCCACATGCCCACCTGCGGAGCCGCCGCCGGCGGCAATCCGGTTGGGGTCTACACCGAGCATCTTGGCGTTGGAGCGGATCCAACGGATGGCACTCTTGCCGTCCTCTACGCAGGCGGTGGCCAGTGTGCCGTGCAGGTTGCGGATGCGGTACTCGGCGGTCATGGCCACCATGCCGCGGCTGGCGAGATAGCGGCATTGCTGCTCGAATTGTTTGGGGGTGCCTCCCCTCCAGCCGCCGCCGAAAAAAAACACGACCGCGGGCGCATTGGCTTTTTGTTTCACTGGCCGAAAAATGTGAAGATGCAACTTTAGGTCGCTGATGGTTTTGTAGATGACCTTCTCCGCACCTTCAATTTGGGCGGGCCAAGGCTTTCGATTTTGGGCAGTGAAAGAAGCGTTGGCACAGAGGATGGCAAAAACGAGAAGAATGCGTTGCATGAGACCAGTGTGGCATGATGGCGGCGGTTGGCAACGCGGGATTGATATGGAACACTCCGCTCGTGAACGCGGTGAAAAGTGTCTTGGTAACGGGCTCGGCGGGGCGGGTAGGACAGGCAGTGGTGCTGGAACTGTTAAAGCGGGGGCACCTTGTGCGGGGCTTTGACCGGGACCCATCGCCCAATCTGGAACAGGCATGGGTGGCGGATCTGGAGGACACTGCTGCACTGGCGGAGGCGATGGAGGATGTTGAGGTACTGGTGCACCTGGCGGCCACCCCGGATGATGTGGAGGATCCAGTGCGGAATTTGTTCCCACCCAACATCACCGGCTTGTTCCACGTAATGGAAGCGGCGCGTACGGCGGGTGTGCGGCGGGTGATTCTGGCCAGTAGCGGACAAGTGAACTGGTACCGGGTCGAGGAGGGGCCTTGGCCGCTGAATGAATCGACGCCGGTCTCGCCGAAGAGCTGGTATGCGGCGACGAAAATGTTCATGGAAGCCGTGGGGTGCAGTCACGCGGAGAAGCATGGAATGAGCGTGATTGTGACGCGGCTGGGATGGTGTCCACGGGATGAAGGACAGGTGGAGGAGATTGCGGCGGAGTCAATCTACCGGGATGTGTACCTGAGTCCGGGTGATGCGGGACGTTTTTTCGCGGGATGTGTGGAGGCGGATGCTGACTTGAAGTACGTTGTGCTTTACGCCACCAGCCGGCCAGTGGACACGGCGCGTTACGATTTGTCGCGGGCGCTTGAGATTGCTGGCTTTGAGCCGGAAGAGCAGTGGCCGGACGGGACGGAGATCATTCTGGGCCGCCGCTGGGAGGCTACTTGAGGATGCTGAACAGGCTACTGTAGTCGTCGGTCCAGACCGGTACGGTCTTTTTGTCAATGGGCAGGTCAAGGAAGCTGTCCAACGTGTAGTTGGCGTAATACTTGTTTTGAATGAACAGCGTGCCGGCAATTTGCCGGGCATGTTGGATCATCACTTCTTCGCCAGGATTTTTGGTGGCGGTTGTTTCAAGCAGCCGCTGCAGCGCGGCGTCGAGGGTCAATTGTCCGTCGGTGCCGGAACCCATGCCGGCGTTTTTCAACCACTTCCTCAACTGCTTCGCAAAGGTTTCGTGACTGGCAAGGGAGGCCTTTTTCATGGTGTGTTGCTCAAAGAAATCCTCGCGCGGCGAAAGAAGCACATAGGTGGTGGGGTTGAACCAGGGTTCCAACTGGGAGTTGGGCCAGTGGTGAATGATGCGCAGGTGCAGATTTCTATGGCCGGAAACAGCCCACATGACGGGGGCAAGGTCCAGATAACGGTTGGTGATGTTGATGACGATGACGCCGCCGGGCGAAAGGTGTTTCTCGTAAATCTCAAAGGCTTCGTTGGTGAGCAGATGTACCGGCACGGAATCACTGCTAAAGGCATCCATTGAGATGACATCAAACTTCATGGGCTTGGACTCCATCTCAAGCATCAGCCGTCCATCGCCAAGAACGACATCCACCTCGGCGCCGCGGTCGCGCGCGCTCCTCAGGTAGGTGAAATGATTTTCCGCCACATGTTCCACGGCGGCGTTGATTTCATAAAAGCGAAACCGATCACCGGCCCGGGCATACACCGCGGCGGATCCCGTGCCGAGGCCGAGCACTCCTACACGCTTGGCACCGCCCTCGCGCACGTGAGTCAGCGTGAGGCCAATGCCTGATTGCGGGCCGAAATAAGTGATGGGCCGGAGCGCCAATGCGGGGTCCACGTACTGTCCCCCGTGGGAAATGCGGCCGTGCAGTAGATCTCGTTTGGCGGTGAGGGCATTGGTTCCTCCGGGATAATATGCGGGCCATTCATTGACCTTGAGCAGGCCGTAAAAATTTCGCGTGGCGTAAAGGCTTTTGCCTCCCGTGCGGCTGACATGCGTTTGTATGCGCTTCATCTGCTGCGACAATCCCCACGTGAGTGCCTGCAGGGCGGCCGTCATCAGCACACACACCACCACGAGTTGCATTCGGCTGGCCGACCAGACTGATCGAAGCCAAAGAACGCCTGCCAGCAACCCGCACAGGCCCAAGCCCAGATGAAATTCCCAGAAAAACACCTGAAACAAAGCCGGTGCACCCAACGAAACAAACAGTCCGCCCAGCGCCCCGCCACCGGAGATGCACAGGTAGTAGGCGGTGAGTTTGTGGCTGGGCGGCCGCAGCCGAAACAACTCCCCGTGGCAAACCATGCAGCCGAAGAAGAGTGTGCTGATGAAAATGCCGAGCTGTTTCTGGATGGAAAGATCCACTCCCTTGTTTAGCGCCCAGCAACTCGCGCCCGCGGAGGCAAGGAAGCCGGCCACGAACAGCGGCCGGAGATACCAGCGCGGACTATCAAAGGCAATGATGAAGGTGAGGAGGTACAGCGCCAGCGGGACAACCCACAGGAAAGGGATGACGGCAATTTCCTGGCAAATGAGGTTGGTGGTGGACATGAGCAACACCGTGCCGCAGGCGGGAAGTAGCAGCCACAGGGGAACATTCCAGACAAGGGATGGCGCGGGTTCTACGGCTTCCTTTTTCGGTGGAGCATCATTTGATGTCTCACCATCGATGCTCCGCATTTGCCAAGCCACCCAGCCAAAAAGGCCGATGTAAAATACAGTGGCCAGTGACCAGCCGTTGACCTGCATAGTACGCGTAGTACTGGGCTCGACCACAAACGGAAAGGTGATCAGTGCCAGCAGGGAACCAACATTGGACAGGGCATAAAGCCGGTAGGGCGACCGGCCGGGATTGGCACGACTGAACCATGCCTGAGCCAGCGGTCCCGTGCTGGCCAGCACGAGATAGGGCAAGCCAACCGAGGCGATCAACAGCAGGAGAATGCGCCCCATGGGTTCCTCACCGGGGCCGGGTTTCCACTGGTCGGATGGTGTGATGGGCAGGGTGAGAAGAGCCAGGGCCAAAAGCACGAGGTGGATTTTAATCTGTTGCGCCAACGCACGGCCGCTGAGCCAATGGGCATAGGCGTAGCCGGCAAAGAGCATGACTTGAAAGAATAGCAGGCAGGTGGTCCAGATACCCGGCCCCCCCCCGAACCAAGGCAGAATGTACTTTCCAATTAGCGGTTGAACCTGAAATAGCAGAAACGCGCCCGTGAAAATGACCCCTCCGAAAGCCCATAAGGCTGGGGCTGGTGCTGAGGAGGCTTCGTTACGGGTGTCTCCCTCGTTCAAGGCGTCGTCAGCGGCCATCTTGATGCGCGGTCTTTTGGATGGGAGGCGCGGGAGAGGCTTCGCTGGACTTGGCCGGTTTCATGGGGAAAATCGCCGCCGCCGCCATCACCTGAATAATGCCGGCTACGCCAATGGCCGTGAGCATCACCGTCCACGTTTTCAACGTTTCCTTCTCCGTAAACCCGCTCATGCGCTGCACCACCCAAAACCCGCTATCATTCATCCACGAAAGCGGAAATGCTCCGAAGCCAATCGCCAGGCAGAAATAAATGGGGTGGCAGCCCAGCGTGCCACTGTCCACCATCGTTGCGAGAATGGGCGCCATGATGCCCGAGCCGGTGATCATCGACACTGTGGCCGAGCCCTGCGCCGCGCGAATCACGGCCGTGAGCAGCCACGCCATGAAAAGCATCCCCGCCGTGCCGCCTTCGCTGACGCCAATCGCCTTGATCGTGTCGCCAATGCCCGTTTCACGGATCATGCTGCCAAAGGCGCCACCCGCGCCGGTGATGAGAATGATCACGCCCGCAACCTCCAGCGGGGAGTTCACCGATTCACCCAACTTGTCGAGCGTCCACCCACGCTGCTTGGCCAGAGTGTACATGGCGATCAGCGCCGCGAGGAACATCGCGACATTCTTGTTTCCCAAAAATTCCAGCACGCCCATTAGGCCTGCCGGCACGTGCAGGTTGACGCCCTCCAGTTCACCCAGGAAATCCACAAACGTGACCATGGCGATCAGCACTACCGGCAACACCACCGGCAACAGAGAGATCCCAAAACCCGGCAACTCATTCGCCTTCTTTTTCACGATGCCGCCCAGTTCCTTCAGGGTGGATCCGCGCGTTTCGCGCAGGGGGATGTTGAGCTTTTCATTAAACCTTTTGGACAACCACATCACAATCGCCACTGGGATAATGGAGGCGATCAAGCCCGCGATGATGGCGGCCCCCGCGGATTGTTGAAGGTTTTCCGCGATCATCAACGGTCCCGGCGTGGGCGGTACGATCGTGTGAGTGATGGCCCCCGCGCCGGCTACTACGCACACATAAAGCGTGTAGTTTTTGCCCGTTCGCAATGCCAGCGCCCGTGCCAGCGGGATAATGAGGAAAAAAACTGTATCGAAAAACACTGGTATTGATAATATGAACCCGCTAATCAACATCGCCCACGCCGCGCGGTCTTCCCCCAATGAGTTCATCAAGCGCCGCACAATCTGGTCCGCGGCGCCACTTTCCATCATGCACATACCAATGATCGCCGCCATTGCGATAACGAAACCAATGCCCCCAACCAGTTTGCCAAAACCAGCCATGGACAACGAAACCGCCTTGCCCCAGTGGTTCACGCTGCCATCGGGGCGAAGATGGTTTTTGGTCATCTCCTGGCGATCCGCTTCCTTCATCTCCTTTTGCTCCGCGGTATTGAAATACCCGTCAGGCTCTCCATCGTCCCCGGTTGTGTCGTACTGCTTCTTCAACTTCTCCAAGAGCTTCGTCTGTTTGTCGTTGTAGCTGTCCGGCAGTTGCGGCGTGAGCACGCCCACCAGAACGGCACCCAGTGTCAGTCCTAGGAATGGGTGCAGGCGAAATTTGACGATGCTGACAATGACAAACACCACGCCGGCGGCGAGAATCCAGAAGGGGGTGTAGTCAACGGGTTGGTTAGCGGCAGCGAGAAGGTTTTCCATGGCCAGAATGAAATTTGCAGACGGCCAAAGGAAACGGCAATTGACTCAATGTGTCGATTTATTTTGCGCCAAAGCTATTCCCACAAGCCGTCCGCTGGTGAGGGCCCAAGCGATGTGCAGGCCGTGGCCCCAGAGGATTTGGCCACCCAGGCCGTTCTGGCCCACGGCGAAAAGGCCGGGGATGGGCGTGCCGCTTGTGTCGAGCACTCGTAGCGATTCATCAATCGCCGCCCCACCCTCGGTGGTGGTGAAGTAGGCGCGGCAAGGTCCCAGCAACGCCCAGCGGTTGCCTTCCAAGCCTGCCTCGCATGCGGCAGCTTGCAGACGTTTCAGGGAAAATTGCCGACGGCTGGCAATTTGCTGGAGCGTGCCGGCACAGGCGATGTCCGGACGCAGCTTCAGGTAGTCGTTTATGTAGGCGTACGCAATCTTGGGGGCGGTGGAGATGAAATGAGGCCATGCCGAGTAGCGTTCGATTAAGGACTCGTCGAGTAACATGTATGCGAGCTTGTTGGGTTGAGCCGCGATGGCGATCTCGCGCTGGGGCCATTGGCGTTCGTTGCAAAATCGTTTGCCCTTTACGTTCAGCAAAATGGCACCGTCATTGAAGAGCGCGTTTTCAGGGTGTTGCCATGTGACCAGCAGTCGGCGAATGAAGGCATCCACCAGAAGCCGTGGCGCGAACGGCAGCAATCGTCCCATCAACCACGCGCCCAAGCCACTGACCGGCAGGAGTTGAGAAAAGAATTGTTTCGATTTTGGCGGCACAAACCGCAGTTCGGGGCCGTAAGTCACATCCATGTTCACCAGCTGCGCGCCGGCTGCCTGCGCCAGTCGATGACCATCACCGGCGGCAAAGGGGTTGATGCCTTCAATGTCAACAAATTGATCGCCCTTGTGTTCGGCAATCAGCCCGGGTGAGTTCGCATAATCTCCACACGCCAACACCACGCCGTGTCGTGCGCGGAGAGTTTCCTCGTGCGCCTCAATCCACGCACGCGCGCCCACCACCCGGCCGTCCTCACACAACAGTTCCTCGACGGAGGCATTGCAGCGAATTGTTCCACCCAGTTGCTGAAGCCGGTGCTGCAGCCGGGCAACGTAGGCCTTGGCGTTGGGCACAACGTTGTGCATGCGTGGTACACGGTTGGGGGGCTCAGGATTGGGTCCGTGGAAAACCAGCCCCATGTTCTGTAGCCAGTTGAGGGTTTCGGCTGTGTGGCTGAGAAACCATCGGCGCAAGGCAGCATTGTTGCGTGCCTCGACGTCGGCCGGCGCAAAGCCGCCAGCATCCTCGACATGATCCTCCAGCGTGTCCTCAATCCCCGCGCTGGCCTGCAACACGGTGCGGTTGGCGGTGAAAGAGCCTACCGCGATGCCGGTAGCGCCGCCGAGTTGCGGTTGTTTTTCCAGGAGAACAACACGGCATCCCTTTTCAGCGGCGCTGACAGCAGCCGCCAACCCGCTGCCGCCGCCCCCAACCACGATGGCATCAGCCGCCTCCATGCCTGCGGTTGAACGCCACGCAATCCTCGTAACGCACCGTGCCTCCAAAGAGGTCCAGAGCACTGCCGATGGTGAGGTGCACGCGGCCCCGGCTGGCTTGGTGGACGGCTTCCAGGTCGCCAATTGAATTTGCGCCGCCCGCGTAGGTGGCGGGGACAGGCGAATGGGCGGCGAGCGTTTGAACCAGTTCCAAGTCAATGCCCGCCTGCTTGCCTTCCACGTCCACGGCATGGACAAGAAACTCGGTGCAATGGGGCGCGAGTTTATTCAGGGTATTGGCGTCGACGGGCAGTATTGTAAATTTCTGCCAACGATCGGTTACGATCCAATATTGGCCGTCGCGTTGGCGGCAGGATAGGTCCAGCACGAGGCGCTTGCGGCCGATGGATTTCACGAGCGAGGACAACCGGCTTTCGTCCAGCCGACCCCCGCGAAAGATCCACGAGGTGACAATGACCTGTGCCGCACCGGCTTCCAGCCAAGAGGGGGCATTGTCGGCGGTCACACCCCCGCCGAGTTGTAGTCCGCCGGGAAAGGCGGCCAGTGCCTCGCGGGCGGCGACTTCATTTCCGGGCCCAAGCTGGATGACGTGGCCGCCGCGCAAGCCGTCCCTTTGGTAGAGGGCGGCGAACCACGAGGAGGGTTGCTCAGAAACAAAGTTGGTTTGCGCGTCCGTCTCGGTGAGAGTGCCGCCCACAATTTGTTTCACGCGCCCCTCGTGCAGGTCGATGCAGGGCCGAAACACGGGGGGGAGAATAAGCGAGAAAAGCCGAAGTTCCAATGTTCAACGAGTCGAGGCCCGGCGTGGACTTGTTCGCAGTCCGGGGCAACTTTGATTTGTGGCGGAACTCCGTCTCGATATGATGGAGCCATGAGGAGCGTCTTGGGGGTGGGCTTGGTTTTGGTTTGCGTGATGGGATGTGTCACGGGTGAGCATGTGGCCCAGTTGCCGACGATTCCGCCGCCGACCTTGGAGGGCCGCCAGATCATGGTGGAATGCCAACTGGTGAAGGACGGTGACGTTTTGTCCGCTCCCAAGATTATCACCCTCAGCGGGCGCGAGGCGGAGATCGCCATCACTTCACAGCATTCCATTCCGGGCCTTCAAACGCAGGTGGAGACCGGCATTCAACTGACCATCAATCCGGTGCTGGTGAATGGCCAGGTGGCCTTCACGGGATCCTACTCGATCAAGGAGAAGCAGGACATTACTCAGGCCGCCGAGACGACAAGCGCGGCGTTCATCACCCGGGAAATGTTCTTCAAGGGCATCGCCGCGCCCGATGAGAAAACCGTCATCGAGATGTCTGCGGAACAAACTGGTGGCGAACCCATTCAGGTCAATCTCCTGTTCTCCCTGCCTGTCAGCGTGTCCCTCACGCCCGCCACGCGATAACCGGTTTCCCACTCGACAATTCAACGGATGGGCCGCTATAAACGGTCGTCCCGATTTGTTTTTGTACCACCTGCCATGAGCGCCGCCACCACACGCAAGGGCATTCTCGCCGGGGGAAACTGGATCGTTGACCAGGTGAAAATGGTCGATTGCTACCCCCAGCGCGAGACGCTGGCCAACATCTCCTCCCAGTCCGAGGGCACCGGCGGTTCGCCCTACAATATTCTTTTAAACCTCGCCAAGCTGGGCGCGAAAATTCCCCTCGCCGGGGCTGGACTGGTGGGTCAGGACGCCTTCGGTGAATACATTCTCAACGACCTCAAGCGTCACAAAATTGATGCCCGCGACATCCGGGTTACCCCCAAGGCGCCTACCTCCTACACTGACGTGATGACCGAGGAAGATACCGGCCGTCGTACCTTCTTTCACTGTCGTGGTGCCAACTCCCTTTGGGATGGCAAGGTGCTGGATTTCAAGAAATCTCGCGCCCGCATGTTTCATCTGGGGTACCTGTTGTTGATGGACACCATCGACGGCCCCGACAAGAAACACGGGACTCGCGGCGCGGCCCTGTTGGCCGCTGCGCAAAAGGCAGGCCTGAAGACCAGCATCGACTGTGTCAGCGAGGACAGCAACCGCTTTAAAAAAGTCGTCACTCCCGCTCTCGCCCATACCGACTATTGCATCGTCAACGAGTACGAGGCCGGGATGACCACCGGTTTTAAAATCCGGTTGGATGATGGGTCGCTGGATACCGTGGCGCTGCGGCATGCCGCTGGCGCGCTGCTGCAACTGGGAGTGGGCGAACTGGTTGTCATCCATGTACCCGAGGGGGGCTTTGCCCGCACCCGTGGCGGCCAAGACTTTTGGCAATCCTCGCTCAAGCTGCCGCAAAAATACATCAAGGGCGCGGCGGGCGCCGGCGATGCCTTCTGCACCGGCGTGCTGCTGGGCATCCACGAGGGATGGGACACGCAGCGCAGCCTGTTTACTGGTGTTTGCGCAGCCGCGGCCAACCTGTCGGACCCGACCTGCACCGGCGGCATGAAAAGCCTGCGCACTGTCCTGGGCTTGGCAAAAAAATACCGACCCCGTCCACCACTCATCGAGGATCAGGGGTGAATCTGAAATTGTCGCTCTCCGTCCGCATTGTCGAGGCGGCCTGCAAAACCAAGCTCCACATTCCCCTGGCCGAGCTGGCTGCCATTGCCGCCGATACCGGTTATGATGCCGTGTGCATGCGGGCCAGTGCTGGTGGCGTGCAGACTTCCCGCGGTGAGCTAGAACAAATGCGCGGTGAGATCGAGAACCGTGGCTTGTACGTGGCCATGGTGACGGCGGATTTCGATGTGCCCTTAAACAATGCCAACGGCCCCAACAGCCTGCGCAACATCGGGCCGAGCTTGGACGTCGCCGAGGCACTGGGGTGCGATCTGGTCCGGGTGTGCCTAAAATCCGATGACGACCTGTCGCATGCCCGCGAGGCTGCCAAGCGGGCGGCGGATCGCGGTATTCGCCTTGCACACCAATGCCACACCACCTCCGTTTTCGAGACGGTCGATCGAATCCTTGCCAATCTCAAAGTCATCGACCAACCCAACTTCGGCCTTATCTACGAGCCGGCCAACCTCATGCTCTGCGGTGAACCCTACGGCATGGGCACCTTGCGCCAACTCGCGCCGCACATGATGAACGTCTACATCCAAAACCATCGGCTCGACGAAGCCGGCCCAGTGTCATTGCCCACGTACTGTCGCGGCGAGGTCCATTTTAATCACCTGCCCATCTGGGAAACCGGCGGCGTGGACACGGCGGCGGTGTTTGCCGGCCTGGACGAGATTGGCTGGGACGGCCATTTCACCATCCATCAGGCCGAAGGCATCGAAACAGCCGACGACGCCCGCGCCTATGCAGGACGATGTGCGGCTTTTGTTCGGTCGAGGACAGTCGGCGATTCAAACGCGGAAGTGATTTAACCCTGCCCATGGCTCGGCTTTATTTCGCCAGATACCTCTGCAAGTTTTCATGCAGGAGATAATGCCATCCCCCCGCACAACTTACGTGGCTGAAGACGGGATCATCCTGTGGAAATGGCTTTAGTATCTCGTGGGTGAGTTTTAAATGCGTGCCGGCTCCGGCATCCGCCAGATCCCATGTGACCACAGAGTCACCGGCGAAGCCCTCGTATCGCCAGCCATAGGCCAGTCGCGTCTCATGGATCACTTCGGCCACCCGCCAGACATGAGGAAATACTCGCCCTTCACAGGTCACCACAAAACACGTCTCGAAACCAACTTCTGCGCGGAAGTCATCCATCTCCCCGAAATACCACTCGCGCATTTAGGTCGGCTCCGTGATGGCCCGCCACACGCATTCGCGGGGTACAGGCAGTTCCAATTCCATGACAATCGGCTTCATAAAATTGTCATCAAATCATTCTCCAACAGCTTTCGGTCATCAGTCTTTTCAACCTTGGCCGCCAGGCGTTTGGCCATTTCCAAGTGCTCCTTCGCCGGGACGTCGTTTCCCGCTAGGCTCTCTGCGCGCGCCATGGCCTCGTGGGCGTAGCCCAGGCAGAATGGATTGTCGGCGGGTGTGACCTCGAGGCTGAGCCGGGAATACTTGAGAGCATTGTCAGCCTCGCCGGCCAGCGCGTACACCCGCGCGGCCTTCCAGTATCCGATGGAGAGGTTCGTGGGCGTGCAATCCTCGCGCTGGTTCCAGTGCCACAGCGAAGCCATCGTGCGCTGGATCATCTCCTCGTTTTCCTCCGGGGTGCGTTCGGATTTGTCAATCAACTCCCACGCGGCGTTGAAACAGTGTACAGAGAAAAACTGATGGACAGCGTTGGAGTCGAGGTCGGGCATGGCTTGGGCAGGATATGACTGGCGACTTTTCCTTTGCGCCCCTGTTGATCAATCGGGCGATGGCCTCCTGATCTTGGCGGTTTTTAGGACCAGGTCAAACCCGGGCTGGGCAGTGTGGAGATCCTCCGTGGCGGCTTGAGTCATGATGAAGAGGACATGGCCGTCCTCCATTTTCCGGTAAATGACACACTCGTGCGGCACGGTTTCGTCCAAGAGGGTAATGCTGAAACTTAGCCGGATGGATTCGTAGTCTCCTTTTTTCTGCACGGGGCCCTGTTTGGAGTCGGAGATACGTCCTACAGACACGTTTTCCTTCATGCCTTCAGAATAATCCTTGGCATAAGTCCTAATGTCGTCGGCGACAAAGGCGGGAAATTTTTGGACCATAACGATGGCGCTTCCCGGGGATTCCGCTCCGGTCTGCTGTGCTCCGAGCATGTCCAGCTCTTCCCCCGGTTTCCAATTGCTTGGCTACTGAAATTCCAGCCCCTTTTTGCTGTAGGTGGAGGGTGTGCTGACATCGGTCTTGGGCTTATTTAGTCCGATGATGCTACAGCCGCCACAGGCAATGATTAAGGAGATGAAGGGGCTGGAATAGAAGTTTCACTTTTTGTCCTAGGTTAAGGGTCTAAAAGTGCGTCGGAACGCACAACCTGCACGAGGTGGCACTAGAGTCAATTTTAAGGGGCTAATTAAAGAAACCCACCAAACCTGTCTCAATAGAGTATTCGGCGCCGATGATTTGGAGCCCATCGTTTTGGGCCAGGCTATTCAGTAGGGTGGAGCTGCCTTGAAGCTGGGCGACGGAGGCGCGGACATTGGCGCGCATGGCTTCCTGTTGCAGGGCGGCTTGGTCGAGGCCATCGGGGTTGGCGGCCAGCGGCTCCACGGCGGGGCGGATATGGTCGACGATCGAGGCGAGATTGGGTGAAGCGACGCCAGTGGGCTGCTGCAGCTCCTGCAACGTGGCGGCGATGGCGCCGCAGTGGGAATGACCCATCACCACCACGAGGCGCGTGCCAAATTTCTCCGCGGCAAACTCGATGCTGCCAATCTGTGAAGGCGCGACAATGTTGCCGGCCACGCGGATGATGAACAAGTCGCCGAGTCCGTGGTCGAAGATCAACTCCGCCGGCACACGCGCATCGGAACAGCCGAGGATGATGGCGAAGGGTTTCTGCTCCGGCACGGTGCCATCAGGTAAGGTAGGGGAAGATACAGTAGCGTTGGTGAGGAACCGTTGGTTTCCCCGTTGCAACCGTTCGAGGGCTTCAGTGGCTGGAATCATCGCTGGCAATCTTCTCCTCGCAATGCTGCTTGAGACTGTCTAGTTCCCTTTGCACGGCATCGCAGCCCTTGCTTTTCATTATCCATGACGTGAAAAAAACACTGCTTTCATGATCCCCTTTGGCTTCACCACGGAGGTTTGCGTGAGGCGCGTGCCGTTGGGGATGGATTCGAATTTGTAATCCACGATCAGGTCGAACATTTTTCCGATCAGGTCGATGGAATGCAGCGTGGGCACCTCGTGCCGCGTAACCTTTCCGGCAAAATCCATCCGTCGACCGTGGTCGTCCGTCACTGTCTCAAAGGTTGTGCCCACGCCCACCGGGCCGTCGCTGGTGACCCTGTCCTCCACCACGGTCAGACTCCACTCCGACACGTTGTTGAGCGTGTAGTCAAACACTGCCTCGATGGGTCGGTCGATCTCGATGCTCCCGCTGGTCTCCATGGCCGTGGATTGTCTTTGGAAATGGGGTACTTGTCAGGCTTATTTCAATCGCATCGCGGCTTGTGGATTCATTTCTGACGCTTACCATAGGTGCATGAAATTCCAATTCAACCGGCGGATGTTTCTTGGCACCGTTGTGGCTGGGGGGAGCTTCAGGATTGCGTCTTGTCCGAATGTTGTTGGGAATATTGACCCCTATTTCACGCCGCCGCCGCAGTGGCAGGGGAAGTTTGGGGAGTACCGGTCCCCGTTGATTTTTAATGATGGCTCGATGGTAAAAACGCCGGCGGATTGGGCGCGCCGGCGGCCGGAAATTCGCGGAGCCTGGATGCGGTTGATGGGGCAATGGCCGGCGTTGATTACGGAGCCAAAAGTGACCGTGTTGGAGGAGAATCGGCGGGAGAATTTTCGGCAGCTCAAAGTGCGGTTCAAATGGACGCCAGTGGAAAGCACGACGGGCTATTTACTCATCCCCGGGGGTAATAGCAGGCGGCCGGCGGTGGTAACGGTGTATTACGAGCCTGAGTCCGCTGCAGGCTTGAAGGCCAATCCTTTTCGAGACTACGCACTGCAATTGGCGCGGCGTGGTTTTGTGGCGCTCTCCATTGGCAGCACGGAGACGACGAATAATCGCACCTACGCTACCTACTATCCGTCCATTGATAAGGCCACCATCCAGCCGCTCTCAATGCTCGGCAGTGCCGCGGCCAATGCCTGGCATGTGCTGGCTCGGCGGCCAGAGGTGGATCGTAAGCGCATTGGGATCGTTGGGCATTCGTATGGCGGCAAGTGGGCGATGTTTGCCTCGTGCCTATTTGACAAGTTTGCCTGCGCGGCGTGGTCGGATCCCGGCATTGTGTTCGACACGCGGCCGAGCGTGAACTACTGGGAGCCGTGGTATCTTGGCTATCACCCCAAGCCCTGGCGCAAGCGTGGCGTGCCCACCTCGGACAATCCTGCCCGCGGCCTGTACCCCAAGCTCCTTGCGGCCCGACGTGATTTGCATGAATTGCACGCGCTCATGGCTCCGCGCCCATTCCTCGTTAGTGGCGGCTCGGAGGATCCGCCTCGTCGTTGGGAGGCATTGAATCATTCCGTCGAGGTGAACCGTGTGCTGGGCTTTAGGAACAGGGTGGCCATGTCGAACCGTCCGGGGCATGCCCCGACCGCGGCGAGCAATGAAATTATCTACGGGTTTTTCGAGCGGTTTCTGAAGGGCGGGGCCTAATCCAGGTCACGCTCGGCCAGGTCATCTTCATCAAGGCCGAAATAATGGCCGAGTTCGTGGAGGTAGGTGGTATGGATTTCGTCGAGGTAAATTTCTTCATCGGAACCGGCGAAATCCCAGAGTGGCTCGAGGAAGAGGAGAATTTGATTGGGGATGGGATGCAGGCTGGGAGGGTCGTTGAGGGCTTCGCCACAGAACAAGCCGAGGGTATCCGGGGCGATGTGGTCGTCGACCATCTCGGGCGTGGGGCACGGCTCGTAGGTGACAGGCAGGGCGCGGGCTTTTTCGCGCAGGTCCGGCGGCAGGTCGGCCAGAGTGGCCTCGACTTCGGCCCGGGCGAGGGCATGCAATTTCTCAAAGGACGGCCTTGCGGGCATGGGGCCGGTGGGTCAGTCGCCGTTGGGGTAGGAGCCGAGGACCTTGACGAAGCTGCACTGGCTGCCCAGTTTCTGGATGGCGCGAGCGACCTTGGGATCCTCGGCGTGACCCTCGATGTCGACATAGAAAAAGTATTCCCATGCCTTGCGTCGGCTGGGACGGCTCTCGATCTTGGTCATGTTGAGCTTGTGCGTACGGATGGCGCTCAGGGCTTGGTGCAGCGCGCCCACCTTGTCGGCGAGGCTGAACATGAGGCTGGTGCGGTCGCTGCCAGTGGGCGGACTGCACTTGCGGCCGAGGACGAGGAAACGGGTGGTATTTGTGGAACTGTCCTGAATGCCGGGCTCGAGGACGCGCAGCTTGCAGCTCTCGGCGGCCAGCTCACTGGCGATGGCGCCGGCGGCTTTGGCCTTGGCGGCCAGCTCGGCGGCGCGGGTGGTGGAGGAACTTTCAATAAACTCCGCATGTGGCAGGTTTTCGCGCAGCCAGCCGCGGCACTGGGCGAAGGCCTGCGGATGGGAGTACAATTTCTTGATGCTCTTTAAACGCCCTTTGCCGACGAGGCAATGGCGGATGGGCAGGAGTACCTGGGCGACGATTTTCAGGTCGCTGTCGGTGAACATGTCGAGCGTGTGGGTGACGACGCCCTCGGTGGAATTCTCTATGGGCACTACGCCATACTCGGCATGGTTGCGGCTGACTTCGTTGAAGACGTCGGCGATGGTCTTCTGGGGCGAATAGAGCAGGCTGGAACCAAAACGCCGGATGGCGGCCTGATGGGTGAAAGTGGCCTCGGGACCGAGGTAGGCAATAGTCAGGGTTTTCTGGAGGGCGATGGCGCCGGACATGACCTCGCGGTAAATGGCGCTGAGGGATTCATCGGCAATGGGGCCCGCGTTGAGTTTTTTCAGGCGGCGCAGGAGATCGCTTTCGCGGTGGGGCGCGTAGATTTCCTGGCCCGCCGCAATCTTGGCCTTGCCGATCTCCAAGACATGCCCGGTGCGTTCGTTGAGCAGCCGGACAATCTCCGCGTCGATCTTGTCAATCGCCTTGCGATGTTTCTCGATGCTCATGAGGTCTGTCGGGCTTCCTCGGGCGTGGGCTCGTCCTCTTCCTCCTCCTCGTCATCAACAAACTCGTCTTCCTCCTCTTCCTCGTCGTTCGCATTTGCGGCGGGCTCCCCGTTGGCGGGTTGGGTCCCGGCGTTGACCTCGTCGAGCGACATTTGCTCGGGCTCAGGCTCGGTGGTGTCGTCCCCGGCGGTCACGGGCGCCTCGGGCTTGGTGACGGGAATCTGCTGCAATTCGGCCGCGTTCGGCAACTCCTCGAGGGAACGCAGGCCAAAGTGCTCCAGGAAAAACTGCGTGGTGCCGTAGGTCTGTGGGCGGCCGGGCGCATCGGCGCGGCCCGTTACCTCGACCAATTCGCGCTCCAACAGTGTGCCCATGACGCCATCCACGGCCACCCCGCGGATTTCCTCCATCTGCGCCCGGGTGAGCGGTTGGCGGTAGGCGATGATGGCCAGCGTCTCCAGCGCGGGCTTGGATAGGCGCGGAGCACGCTGCTTCTGGCCGATCAGCGCCTTGATCCACGGCGCGTAGCCCGGCTCGCTGTTGAATTGCCACGCCTCCGCCACGCAGGCGAGGCGGAAGGAGCGCGCGGCAGCCTCATGCTCGGCTGCCAGCATCTCAAGAGCCTCGCTGATTTCGCGTGGCTTGGCCTTGGCAAATTCGCGTCCGCCGTGCTCCGTGGCATCCGCGCAAATGGCGGCCAGTTCCTTGACCGTCAGCGGCTTCTGCGCCGAGAACAGGATGGCTTCCAGTACGTCCTTTAATTCCATTTCAGTGGGTCTCCGTCGGCGCGGCGGCCTCCTCGGAGGCGCCTTCGCCATAGTCATCCGTCAGCATGACCGGCTCCGTGTTAAACGCTTCTCCCCGCGTGATGGCAATCTCGCCAAACGCTTCCGGCTGCGTGATGGCGATGTGTTTGAGCCGGATCAATTCCAGCATCGCGAGAAAGGTGGCCACCACCTCATTGCGGCTGGCGGCGTCGGCGAACAGTTCGGTGAATTTCATTCCCTCCGCCTCCACCATGCGCTGGCGAATGGTCGTGATCTTGTCCGCCACGGTCCATTCCTCATCATAAATCTCGCTCGGCCCCTCGCGCGATTCCACCCGCTTGATCACGGCGTTCACCGCGTTTACCAAGTCGAAGATGCTCACTTGCAGCCGGGGCGGCGGCTTATCCTCCACAAAATCCGGCCGCGCCGGTTGGCGTTGAAACGTGTTCTCACGCGCTTCCTCGCGTTCCTGCAGGTGCTCCGCGGCGTCCTTGAACTTTTTGTACTCCACCAGCTTGCGGATCAGCTCCCAGCGTGGGTCATCCCCCTCCTCCTCCTCGGCATCCACCACCTGCTGGTCCACAGGCAATAATTCGCGGCTCTTGATGTGCACCAGCGTCGCCGCCATCACCAGGAATTCCCCCGCCAACTCCAGGTCGAGTTCCCGCATCAGGTCCACGTATTCGATGAATTCCCGTGCGATTTTTGTGAGGTTTACCTCATAAATATCCACTTCCTCTTTCTTTACCAAGTAGAGGAGCAAATCGAGCGGGCCTTCAAAGACCTCGAACTGTACCTTGTATTCCGCCATGCCGGCCCGCGCAGCATAGGCTTGCCTCTGCCCCTTGGCAACGCCGAAGGATCGGGGTTTACAAATGTGGATAAGACCGCCTTTTTTAATGTGAGGGTTGGTATGTAATCTACAACTCTAAGGGAGGGTTGTTACCGTTGGTCTAGAGCGCAAAATACGTCATATTAGTCTGTTGCTAGGTCTATTCATTTTTCTGGTGGTTAAACCAGAAGGGCGTAGCTTTGTGCTCATTGGGCCGGTCGATTGGTTGGAGTATAGAGACCATCCAACTTACAATCAGAATCACTGGGTTCCACGTTTTCTTGAGCCTCCGGAATGGGGGAACAATGATCCGTGGGGTTCGCCCAAGCCACTACACCGGTCTTTTCGCTGGACGATTCCGGATTTCACCTATGCCTTCGATGCTAGTTTTGTGAACTACTTTGGGCCGGAAGGAATGGAGGCCGTCCACGACGCGGTCCATGTTTTGAATGATTTTTTCGTTAACGAGGACTACTCCGGCATGAGTTTTCTGGATTTGCATAAGCACGGCTTTGCCGGGAACTACAACTCATCATGGATCAATACCACTGCTAGAAATGGGCAGATACTGGACATCAAGAGCATGGTATTGGGCACAATGGTCAACTTTCTTGGGTTGGGTAACCCGCACAAACATATGTATTCAATTTCTGGCATGACCAACAGTGGTCCGTCGTTCAACACGGCCGACAGGAGATTCCCGGGAGGTTGGCGAATTGGGACAAAGCTTTTGAACTACGATCCTTTAACCCATGTTGTTACCAATAGGGTTAATGGTGTGGATTATAGCTATCGTCTCATTACAGATTGGTATCCCGGAAGCCCTTTGCCTCCTTTCGAATACCGATTACCCTCACCTTGGGGCGATATTGACCATAAATTCAACCACTTGTTTGAGATGGCTGAATTTACCATTGATTCCGCCGTTAATGCATGGTCGTCCATTGCATCTATTAACTCTGCGTTTTCACCTCCAACAAGCCATGGAATCAACCGGGCGAGTCCTCCGTCAATGGTTGGGATAGCACGAACTATGATGCTGGATGACACTCCGTCGCTCTTCAATTTTGGTGTCTATTACGACGGAGTAAACGCAATGGGAGGTCAGTATAAGCCTCGTCATACCTTGACGCTAGATGATGCGGGTGGTTTAAAGTATCTATATTCGACCAACACATATCGATGGGAGACGGTTATTAACGAAGATACAGCAGGCGAGGGTGTGGAAAACTATTTGGGTGTTTATGTTGTTCGCCATGCTCAATACCTGCCCGACCATGTATCACGATATCTACCAAATGATGAACAACTTCTAAGGCCTACGGACAATAAAATCCCAAAAAAGAGAAACGCATGGCCTTTGGGTGGAGACGCTACTGGCCTGACATCTCAAGCAAATTTCGGTGGGACACTGGGCCATTTGCCGTTGGGTAACCCGTTGAGAGGAATTCCCATTCGTCCGGTTCCTAATATTCCGTTTGATATCCACTGGAATACTCCACTCCCAATTTTGACTACACGTGCAACTGCAGGATTTTCTTCTTCAATTGGTAAATATCCATTGTTGGATGTGGGCCCATCTGGGTCTCCTAATCCTTCAAAACTGCTGGCGCTTCGGGGTGGGGTAAACCGGATCCAATTTCATTTGCGGCCTTATGATTCCCTGTTGGGACAAACTTTTAATTCCACCAATTTTACGTGGGCGGACATATTTCTTTCGACAGGACCCAAGGTTACATATCAGCGAGGATGGACAAATAATCACTGGCCATTTCCAAATAATCAAATTGACCGTTGGCGGACCATGCCGCAGTCGGGTGCCTTGAGCATTAGAAACGCAAAGGGTGAGGAAATTGGTCGGCAAACGATGCATAAGCCTGGGATTGAATGGTTGGTGGAAAATCCGGATCTGGAAGGAGCTACATTTGCTCAAGGACCGTTGTTGCCATCTGACAACCGTTTTCTCAAACGTCATTTGGGGCGTACAGTTATTGTGCCAGACATTCTCTTCTCAGCTGAGTATCTGAATCCCTCTCAGGACGGGATGCCTGTCGGGTGGACATTCACTACGTATGAAAGAGGTTTTGCTCCCCATAGACCGAATGACCTTATTTCGTCTATAGGCCGTTACAATGCGTGGGATGCGCCTCACCAACATGCGGTTTCTGAATTGGGCCTAGCTCAAGATCCATCAGGTCAAAGTCAAACCCCTTCAGTTTTTTGGGGAAATAGTCCTGAGGCTTTCGTGGGTGGTGCAAAAATCCCTTCCGAACCATACGGACGGCTTAGCGGTGCGGGGAACATTGGAAATGTTTTTATTATCCACGGCGTTGGGCCAGGACATTTTGCATTTCCGGTTCAATCTGGGCCGGGATTCAGTTCCGTTCCTTATCAGTACAAAATGGTATTCCACAAGTTATCGGAACATTTTGAGGTATTATGGAGTGGGGAGACGAGTGTTGTGGGGAACATGGAGCATTTGCCGTCATTATGGGGCTATATCAAGGGGCCTGGGCCGAAGGATGTGGTGACATTTCCGCAGAAGGGGACGGTGGCGTGGGCTCGGAACCAAATGCACCCGAGGCAAACGGTGGCGAAGATATCGCTTGTATCTGACCGTGGAGGCGAAGAGGCGATTGAACGCAACACGCTGACGCGTTCGTTGGAGACCTTGACGTTGATGGGCGAGGGGATGGGATCCGTGAAGGCCCTGGAGGTGATGGAGGGAGACACGGTGTTGCAGCGGATCATGCCTGTGACCCGATACTTGGTGTCTGATGGTCAATTAGACATTCCGCCGGGAGTGATTGACGAGACGGCAGAGGGTATGGGACGGCAGATTCGACTGTGGAATGATGTGGGCGTCAGCAGCCTGAGTGATCAGAAATTCAACATCGAGACCGGCCCGCCGGTGATTGGCTCGACCACGGCCGATGGCCAGATTCATGACCGGAGAGAACACATACGCATCACCGGGCATGGTTTCAAGAGCCGGACTGCGGGTGAAACTGAGCTGACACACATTCGCGTGGATGACGAGCATGAGAAGTCGGTTTATGACGCCGGTCTGCAGGCGGGGGGAGCATCGGACGGATTGCCGATCCAGATTCCCAATCTGGAGGTTCTTTCGGATACCGAAGCCATAGTGCCTGGAGATGCGATAGGAAGTTTGGCAGACGGTTTCAACCGGCGCCTGCGCGTGGCGCGCAGGCCGGCGGCCAATACGGGGGAGTTGGGGGCGGTGTTGAGTCCGGCCACCAATCCTCTGATGAGCGCGGTAACCGGCAAGCCCGTGGTGGAAAGCATGGCTCAGTCCGATGGGGCCTTCTGGGAGGATGTGGGCACAACCGGGTTGCTCAAGCGGGATCGTGTCCTGGAGATCAATGGGACGGGCCTCAATACGATGACCACCATTGAGGTGGTTCGCCAGGATGGCACTTCGTTTACGAACCCGGTGTTTATCCAGTTGCCCAACCCGGGGGCGCATGTGGAGGATAACGGTACTCGCATTGTGTTGTCCGCCGACGTCCTTCCGTGGCCGGACGCGGACACCAACGAAACGGCCAGCCGCGCCCTCAAGCTGTACAATGGAGTGGCGAACAGCGACCTGAACGCGTCGCTGTTGTTTGCGGTGAACAAGCAGCCCCAAGTTGAGGGGCTGGGAGTGTTTGCCGTGCCGGGATATTTCAATCGCGAAAAGACGGCGGGCGATGATTTGGTGATTAACGGCACGGGCCTGAAGAGCGTGGGGCAGATAGTCTTTACGGATGCGAATGACACCAGCCAATCTCGAGTCAGCGTGACGCTGCCGGCTCCAGGGATTAGTGTCATGGACACCCAGATTGTGGTGGATACCAGCGTGTACCAAATCAATGGCGATGCCGACACGCACAGCAACAGTGCAGCTCGTCTACTTCGTCTGGTGGGCGCGCGTGAGGATGTACTGAGCCCACTGGGGCAGCGGTTCCACGTGGGGCACCCCCCGATGATCACGGTGGTGGGTGGTCTGGGAGGAGACGGCAACTACTCCCGGGACTCGGAGGTGCTGACCCTGACGGGACAGGGTCTGGGACACATCACAGGCTTGGACTTGGTGGGCCTGAACGGCAACCCCATCCTGGGCGCCAAGAGCCTCACGAGCGACACAGGGTTGAATCTGGGCGCGGGCACTTCCCTGAGCGTGGGCGTGAATGCCCCGGGATGGGCGAACGTGACGTATCTTCTGGATACCCCGGTGACCAATGGCCGGCGTGTACGGGTGGTTACGCCTTTCGGGGCGGCAACCAGTGCCACAGGCTTTACTGTATCGGCTCAGCCGAAACTCATGACCACGGTACAGGCGGCCTTTGCGGGGGGAGGATACATGTCCGATGACCGGGCTGATGATGCCGATCTCAACGGCACCTATGATCGCAGTGATGGCAACCTATTCCTCAACGGGAGTGACTTGCGTGGGATCAACCGACTGGAGTTCTACGCCAATGGCGAATCGTTGCAGGGCAGTTTTTACTTGGATCCAGCTAATCCGCCCGGAGGAGTTCTGGTAAACCTCGGTGGCACCCAGATTGTCATCTCAAGCGATACGGTTCCCGGGACTTGGCTGAATCACAACGACGCTTTTGTCAGGATCATCAATGCCGCGGGTATGGACACTAATTCATCCGTCATCCAGACTCAGGACTAAGAAACTCCAGTTGCTTCATGCCAGTTCCCAATCCAAACTGCTCCGGTCATGAACATCATTACCGATGAGCGCTGTTTGAAGTATCATCAGGCGGGGCATCCTGAGCGGCCGCAGCGGGTGGCGGGGACGCTGGAGTTGTTGCGGAAACAGGAGGACTTGATGATCAACTGGCTGGCACCGCTGGAGGTGAAGGGGGACAAGGAGATCCAGCGCGCCCACGACTTGGGCCACATTCACCGGGTGGCGAATCCGCCCGGTCCGTTCGATGCCGATACGCCGGATTACCCGGGGATCAACGGCCACGCGCGGCGATCTTTGGGAGGCGCGTTACACGCGCTTAAACTGGCGCGCAAGGGCAAGCCCAACTTCAGCCTGTTGCGTCCGCCGGGTCACCACGCTACGCGGGATCAGGCCATGGGGTTCTGTTACCTGAACAGCATCGCGGTGGCCACCCTTGCGGCACGGGCGGCGGGCATCAAGAAGGTGGCGGTGTTTGACTTTGATGTGCATCACGGCAATGGGACGGAGGCGATCCTGCACCGGCAGGAGGGGTGTGCCTTCTTTTCCATCCACCAGCATCCCGCCTATCCCGGCACCGGCACCAAGAGTTTTGACAATTGCCAAAATTACACCGTTGCGCCCGGCGCGGCCCGAGAGGATTGGCGCAAGCTGGCGACGAAGGCGCTGGCGGATTTAAAGGCATTCCAGCCCGGACTGGTTGCCGTGTCGGCCGGTTTTGACGCTTACAAGCGCGATCCCCTCTGCCAGCAGAAACTGGAAGCTGAGGATTTCCAGTGGGTAGGGCGGCAACTCCGGGCGCTGAACACGCCGCTACTGAACGTCCTTGAGGGCGGCTACAGCAACGATTTGCCGGAGCTGATTCTAGCTTATTTAAAGGGCGTCGCGGGTTGAGGCATCAACCGGTGGGGCGGATGATGATGGCCTTGTGGTTGGTGCCGTCCACCTCGATGGACTCGGTGGAGATGTCCCCGGCTTCCTTCAGAGTCTGGTGCACCACGCGTCGGTCGTAGGCGTTCATGGGGGGCAACTCCACGATGTCACCCCAACGGCGGGCCTTCTCGGCGGCTTCCAGCGCCTTGGAGGCCATGTCGCTGCTGGTCTCGTTGCGGTAGTTGCCGACATCCACGCTCACCTTGGGCGCTTCCTTGTTGTTCTGGAAATTGATGCGGTTGGTGAGATACTGCAGGTCGGAGAGAGTGCGCCCACGCCGGCCAATCAGGCGGCCTGGGTCATCGGTTTCAATGTTAAGAACCGTGCCTTTCTCGGTCTCATTCTCCTCAATGGTCGCCTCAAAGCCGAGGCGGTTGAGCATTTCCTGCAGGATTTCCTTGGGTTCTGACATAATCAACGTCTTTTCTTTCTGGGTTTGCGTTCGATGGGTTTGGCCGCGGGCTTGGCGGCGGCGTTGGCGTCGCCGGTGTCCGTATCGTCCTCGTCCTTGGTCATGTGCGTTTGCGCAATGGACAGGACATTCTGGACGGTCCAGTAGAGTGTCAGGCCCGCGGAGAAATTGTAGAGGAACAGGATGAAGATCATGGGCAGGTACTTCATCATCTTGGCTTGCATTTCATCGGCGCCGGGGGAAGTGGGGGTGATGCGCGCCTGAATAAGCATGGTGATACCCATGAGGATGGGCATGGGGTTGACTGGCAGTCCTGCGGCAGTGCTGAAGAAGGGGATAAAGTTGATACCCGGAATAATGAACACCGTGTCCGGTTGCGATAGGTCGGCGATCCAGAGAAAATCCTCGCCGCGCAGTTCGACTGCGGTGCGGATCATGAAGAAGAACCCGAAGAAAACGGGAATCTGGATAAGCATGGGCAGGCAGCCAGCCATGGGGTTCACCTTGTGCTCCTTCATGAACGCCATGAGTTTCTGGTTCATCTTCTGGGGATCGTCCTTGTAGCGCTCCTGCAGGGCTTTCATCTGCGGCTGGAGCTTGCCCATACGTTTCATGGAGCGGGTACTGATGCCGGTGAGCGGCCAGAAGATGGCTTTGACGATAATGGTGATGATGATGATAGCAATGGCGTAGGAACAGCCCCAGCCGTGTAGCGCGTTCATGGAGAGCAGCAGCACCTTGGAGAAGAAGCCAAAGAAGCCGCCGAGATCCATCACGCGGTCTACTTGATTGACGCCTTTGTCGCGACTAAGTTTCTCCAGCTGGTTGTATTCTTTGGGGCCAGCGTACAGGTCGAGCTGGATCAGCCATTGGGAGTAGTTTTCGCCCTGCTTCGCGGGCAGCACGATGCCGTCATTGCGGTAATTGACGCTGACGAGGTAACGGTTTTGCGCCCTTTCCTCGATGGTCGCTTCCGGGCCGTGGTCGATGTTGCGCGCCGTCACCGTGTCGGGCAACTGCACGCCATTGGGTACCATGCCGATGAGGGTGTAAAACTGGTTGTGCACCGCTGCCCATTTCACGTTTCGGTTGCCGGCGGTGAACTGCTCGATGGGCGTGCCGGGGAAACAGCCCAGAGTGCTGTTGGCAAAGTCGCCCATTTCCCAGTGGGTGTCGGTTGTGCCATCAAACCAGAAGGTGCCGTGATACATGGGGTCGGACATCTTGCCCATGCCCGCCGGGGTGGACGTGCCCAAGCCGATGTGGAGCGACGGCAGCACGACTTGATTGGTGGAATGATTCTCAATCCGAAGCACCACGTTGGTCATCTCAAAGCCGGCGCCGGGTCGGAACTCCTTGACGATTTTCAGGCCGGACGCCTTGTGCATATGGATGGCCCGGAAACCTGCTGGCCCGTCATCCCCGGGGATGGCTTCCAAGTCGTAGGATTCCATGCCGGTCAGGGACAACAATTGGTTGGTTCCCCAGAGGGCGAAAACCGGCAGGGGTGCCCCGTGGTTCAACGCCACGCGGTTGTCTTCCGGCACCTCATTTCCATTGGGGTTCAAGCCGCCGGTGTCGATGGGGTGCTCATTTAGGCGCACTTCCTTAATGCCCCCGCCACGTGAAGTGAAAATGTACTCTGCGTCTTCTCCCTTGAATGAACGGAGGGTTTCGGGTGCTTGGGGCTGGAGGACTGGCCGCGGCACGGGCTGGACGACGGTTCCGTTGTTTTCCGGCGCAGTGCCATTACCCTCAGGCACCGTACCGTTGCCTTCGGACGCGGTAGCATTACCGGCGGCGGGCGGCGTCACCGGCGCGGTGTTGGTATTCACCGTGGCGTTGCCCAGCGTGCCGTTGTTATCAAACGGGGCCGTCCCCGGTGGTGGCGGGATCACCTTGTCCACCAGTGCGGGCCACAGGAACATCAGGAGCACCGCGCCCACGAGGATAAAAATGCCTTTGCGATCCATGAGTCTTTAATGGCGCGGCCCGTTGGGGACCGGGAATGGGGAAAAGGATTTGCGCGGTGGCACGGGATCATGCCCGCAACCGCCCCAGGGATGACAGCGGGACAGCCGCCTCAAGGTCATCCATGTGCCACGAAATGCGCCGTGGTTCTTGACCGCCTCTAGCCCGTATTGCGAGCAACTGGGGGTGAACCGGCAGATGCCGCCCGGACACAAGACCGCCAGCACTGGAGAGAGGGTCAGTTGATAAAGGCGGATGAGCGCCACGAGCAGGAACTGGAGCGGGTTCATGCGGCCCCCTTTAAAAGATTGGCGCGGCGCAGCGCGGTCAGGTAGTCCGCCTCCACCTCCGCCAGTTTCGCACCCAGCAAACCGCGGCGCGCTACCAACACCAGATCCACCGGCACCCGCAAGGCACGCTGATGCAGCCGGAAACATTCGCGCAACAACCGTCGCGCGCGTGCGCGAACAACGGCCGGGCCTAGTTTCTTAGTGGTGATAACCGCCATGCGGGGAATTGCGTTGCCGGGAGCTTCCTGCCAGTTGAGGACCATTGAAGGGGTGGCCAGCTTTTGGCCTTCCTGCCGCAGCCGGGCAAAGTCGCGCCGTTGCCTGATTCGCATGGCGCGCTTCAGCCGCAGCTTGGGCGCGGGGCCGGGCATGGTTTTATACCGGCGTCAGGCGGGCTCGGCCCTTCTTGCGGCGGCGGGCAATGACGGTACGGCCCCCCTTGGTGGCCATGCGCGCGCGGAAACCAAGGCGGCGCGCCCGCTTGATGACCGAGGGTTGATAGGTGCGTTTCATCTCAAAAAATCGTTGTTTTTCAGCTCAAAAGCCTCTCCCGGGGAGACGGAACGCGGGAGCATACCAGTCTCATTTTTCGTGTCAATGGGCGATTAGGGCGCATAACCGTGTTTTTTGAACCACGCCACCGCGTCGGCCAGCGCCTCCGCCGGAGGTGTCTGCGGCAGGCCCAGTTCGGTGATGGCCTTGGCCGGATCGAAGAACATCTTGTAGCGCGCCATGCGCACCCCCGCCAGCGGCGCCTTGGGGGGGCGGCGCGTGAGTTGGCTGATTCCCTCATCGACCACTGCCGCCATCCACGCCACGGTGTAGGGCACACGCATTCTCGGCGCGGGCACGCTGGTGATTTTCTCCAGCAACGCAAAGGCCTCCGCCATGGTCAGGTTGCCTTCCGCATGGCCCAGGATGTAGCGCTCGCCCACACGGCCCTTTTCCGCCGCGAGGATGTGTCCCTTGGCTACGTCGCGCACATGCACCCAGTTCAGACCGGTGTCGAGATAGGCGGGCATGGCACCCTTTAAATAATCCACGATCACCTTGCCCGTGGGCGTCGGCTTCACATCACGTGGCCCGATGGGGGCGCTGGGGTTTACAATCACCACTGGCAACCGTTCCGCCAACTCCTGGGCCACCACTTCGGCCCGCCACTTGGAGATTTTGTAATGGTTGCTCATCTGCTCCTCGGATACCGGCGTGGTTTCGTTGGTGGGCGTTGTCCCGCGCGGCAGCCCAATGCAGCCCACTGTGCTGGTGTAGACAATTCGCTCACAGCCCGCCGCGCCGGCTGCCTCCAGCACGTTGCGCGTGCCGTCTACGTTGGCTGCGTACATCGGCGCGTAATTCGGCAACCACAAGTGATAGCTCGCCGCCACGTGAAAGCACCATTCGCAACCAGCCATGCCACGCTCCAGCGCCGTCTTGTCCTCCAAATCGCCCGACACGGCCTCATACTCTGCCCCCTGCAGGCCCCGTCGATCGCTGTTTTCCCGCAGCAGCGCGCGCACCTCGTGCCCCTGCGCATTCAGGGCGTGGACCAGATTGGCCCCCACGAAGCCTGAGGCACCGGTGACAAAGCATTTCATGCCGCGGTTGTAACCCGCCCGGCAAGCTGCGCTCAAGCGCGGTTGCGTCCGTTCATCCTCCATGCTAGGTTGTTCGAGCCATGAGAAAGCCGTTTGTCGCTGTTGCCATGATGGCTTGGGCTGTTGCCGTGTCGGCGCAGCAGATCCAGTTTTCCGCCGTCCCCTACGTGCACCCCAACTTGCACACCATCGACATGACCGTTGGCGCCAACTGGTCCTGGGTGGCGCCTTCGCGAATGATGTTGCCCTCGCGCCGGGGCAACCTCGGCGTGCGTTCGCAGTTCCAGACATGGAATGGGGTTCCCCTTAACGTCGCAAGCTACACCCGGAGTTACAACGCCTTCGGTGGCCAGCGGGTGCCTTATCTCAGCACGGTGCCTCTTTTCGGCGGCCTCTTTCGCAACCAATGGCGTACCCGGCAATGGGACCACGCCAATTTCTCCGTTCGGTCCACCCTCGTGGATCCCGCCGGCAACCCCGTCTTTCGTCAGGAAACCCAGCCGTTTTATCGTGTTCCCGGCATTCCTGCCATGCACGGACTCGTGCCTTGACCCTCCGCCATTCCGCCGGGACACTTCGGCATGCCAAGAACCCTTCTTATCCTCGCCGCGTTTTGCGGCGTGCTGGGACTTGCCGCCAAGCCACCCATGCAAACCAAGGTCACCTTTGAGAGCGAAAACCGCCGTAACCTCAGCATCGAGTATCTCCTCTACCTGCCGGAGAAATATGATGCCGACAAAGAGACCCAGTGGCCGTTGCTCATCTTTCTCCATGGTGCCGGTGAGCGGGGCGACAATATTGAGCGCGTGAAAGTCCACGGCCCGCCCAAGCTCATCGAGAAAGGCCGACATTTTCCTTTCATTGTGGTTTCCCCACAGTGCCCGCGTGGCCAAGTCTGGGATACGCAAACCCTGGACGCCATGCTGGATGATCTGTTGAAGAAACATCGCATCGACACCACCCGCCTTTACCTGACCGGCTTGAGCATGGGGGGCTACGGGTCTTGGAGTTGGGGCATCAAGCAGTGCGATCGATTTGCCGCCATCGCCCCCATTTGTGGCGGGGGCAATTTTATCAAGACCTACAACGCTGCCGGGGCCAAGGGCGCTGCCCTGCGCAGCCTCGGCATTTGGGCCTTTCACGGCGGCAGGGACACCGTGGTGCCGCCGGGTGAAAGCGAGCGCATGATTGCCTCCCTCAAGAAATTCGGCCACCCCAACCCCAAGCTCACTCTTTACCCCAAGGCCCGCCACGATTCCTGGACTGTCACCTACGACAACCCGGAGTTGTACGAGTGGTTTTTAAAGCACCAGCGAAAATAAGGTTGCCGAGGGGCGCCGCGGTTTCGCACATGCACTACCTTGCCTGTGATCTTGGCGCCGAGAGCGGCCGACTGATGCTGGGCTCGTTGGCCCATGGGCGGTTGGAGTTGGAGGAACTGCACCGCTTTCCCAATGGGCCGGTGGAGACGGAATTGGGGTTATGCTGGGAGGTGGATCGCTTGTTCGGAGAATTGCGGGCAGGCCTGAAAATGGCGGCCGCGCGTGGGGTGGAAATCAAGAGCATCAGTTGCGATGCATGGGGGTTGGATTATCTGCTGCTGGGCCGCGATGGAGCGGTCATGGAGCCGGCGTTCAGTTATCGCGATGGCCGCAACCAACGAGGCATGGAGCGCGTTCTGGACGCGGTGACATGGGAGGAAATTTATGAGGAGACGGGCATCCAACAAATGCCCATCAACACCCTCAATCAACTGGCTGCGGAAACGCCCGAACGGCTGGAACAAGCGACGCGGTTCATTCCCTTGGGGGACGGTTTCAACTACCTCCTTAGCGGCGAGGCTCGGGCAGAGGTGTCTCTGGCGAGCACGACGCAGATGTACAATCCGCGCACGGGCGGTTGGTCGGGCAAGCTGCTGCAGGCCATGGGTTGGCCATGCGAGATTTTTCCCGAGTTGATCCAGCCGGGAACGCGGCTGGGCCGGCTGAAGCCGGAGTTGGCAGACGAGAGCGGCTTGGGCGGAATTGAGGTGATCGCCTGTTGCAGCCACGACACCGGTTCCGCGGTGGTGGCCGTGCCGGCGACGGGCGTGGACTGGGCCTACCTGAGTTCTGGAACATGGAGCCTCATCGGCGTGGAACTGCCGGCACCGATCATCAACGAACAATCGCGCACGTTAAATTTCACCAACGAGATTGGTTACGGCAACACGGTGCGTTTGCTGCGCAACTGCATTGGCATGTGGCTGCTGGCGGAGTCCCGTCGCGCATGGGCGGCCGAGGGCCTTGAGTTGGATTATACGGACCTAACGCGGCTAGCCTCCGAGGCGGAGCCGTTCGCCGCGCTGATTGATCCCAGCGATGAAGGGTTCTTCAAGCCCAGCCACATGCCCTCGGCCATCAGGGATTTCTGCCGGGAAACCGGTCAATTCGCGCCGGAAACTCCAGGGGCCGTAGTGCGTTGTGCCTTGGAAAGTCTGGCTCTGTTGTACTCCCGGAGATTGCGCGAGGCGGAATCGTTGACGGGCCGTAGGATTCAGCGACTCCATGTCGTGGGGGGTGGCAGTCGCAATGATTTGCTGAACCAGTTCACTGCGAACGCCTGTGGCGTGGAGGTTTTGGCTGGGCCGGTGGAGGCGACGGCCTTGGGTAATGTCCTGGTTCAAGCCATCGCGCTGGGTGATCTGCCGGACTTGGCCGCAGCCCGCGAGGCCGTCGGTGCCTCGATGGATGTTACCTGCTTTCAGCCCGCCGAGAGCCAAGCTTGGGCCGCTGCGGCGGAGCGGTTTGAGTCTTTGGTTTCAGACTAGTAAGCGATGCCCTTGGGGGCGGCTTGGGAGCGGATGAGATCCTGCACGCGGCCGTCAAAGCCGGTGAGCTTGCCTTCCTTTTTCAACTCCGCGTTTTTCTTGGCGATGAAGGCATCCCGCTTTTTGAGGAGCACGGCCAGGTCGGCTTGAATTTTCTTTCGGTCCTCAACCTGTTTCTTGAAATAGGCCTCGCGCTCCTTCGGTTTCATCTTGCGGATTTTCTCGGGTAGCTTCTTTTCCTCCACGTCCTTCAGGTCCAGTTTTTTGTTGGCGATCAGGTTGATGAGGTCGCCTCCGCCGGAGATGACCTCGGCGGCCGATTTCTCGGACTCCTTCGACTTGTCGAGGAAAGCCAGGCGGTCAGCGGCGGACTCCCGGGTGGCGCGCGAGGCGTTGGTCACCTTGGTGGCGGTCAGGGCGCGGAGCCGGCTGCCTCCGTAGGCGGTCACGGTTTTGCCCAGCGCGATGTTGCAGGCGGCGATGTCCTTGTCGAACGGTGTGGTCATGGCGAGCACGCCGCCGTCCTGTAGAATTTGGTTGAACTTGCCCTCGGCCTTGGCGGCGATCTCCTTCCATACCGGCGTGGTGGAGGCCATCTTGCCACACTGGATGGTGTTGATGATGATGTTGGCCTTGGCGGCTTGTTGGCAGGTGACCTGATACTTGATGTCCTGCTTGTAGTCCATGTGAGGCGGGGCATCGCCAACGAGGAAAATGACCTTGAGTACATCGTCATTGGCACTCCACTCCATTTTGTGGACGGCCTCGTGGAGGGCTTGGTTGACCGATTCGGGCGTGTCGCCGCCGCCGCCGGCCTTAAAGGCCATGAGCTTGTCATAAATGTCGTCAATATCGTTGCTGAGAGGGAAGGTCTTGGTGACATAGGCATCGCCGCGGTCGCGGTAGCCGATGAGGCCAATATGAATCTCGGGCTTGGGTTTGCCGGAGATCATCATGTTGGCAATGGCCCAAATCTTTTGCTTGGCGCCGTTGATGAGGCCGCTCATGGAGCCCGTGGTGTCGAGCACGAAGCAGACCTCGATGCGCGGCTGCTTGGCCGGTTTCTTGGCCTTGGCGTTGGGCTTGTCTTCGGCCCACGCCATGGCGGCGAGGCACAGGGAAAGGAGAAGGGCGGTCTTTTTCATCGTCTTCAGTTGTCGTGTTGAATGCCAGTGGGCGCGTGCGCCCTATTGATTGGACGTGGCGGCGGGCGGATTGCTCCCGCTACTTGATGCCGAAAATGCCCAAATCACGCTTGATGGAGCGGATACGTTCCCGGGTGAACATATGGTCGCGCACTTCCTCCAGCGTGGGGCCGTCCTCGGGAGTGAAATGGTCGAAAAGAAATTCTCGTGTGGCATAATTGACGCTCATCAGATTATCTGATCCACCCCGGATCCGGGAGACCCCGTAAACCAAGTGTGAGTTTTCGCCTTCTCCGACGCGTCTTTTCAGGATGAAAATTTCCGTGCCCAGTTGGCGGCTGTGGAAGAGCGCGGTGAGCAGGACATCGTGCAGGTCGGGATTGGCACGGTCTAGTTCTTCCAGCCAAGCATTACGCACCTCGGACATGGGGAGGGTGACGCCTTCGCGCTGGTAATGGGTATCCGGGCCGGTGGCACAGGCGGCCAACAGGAGCAGGCTGGCGAGGAGAAATATCCGGGGTTTGTTCATGGGCTCAGGCTAGGGGCGCGCGACCAGCTCGGCAAGGTTCATTCGTCCTTGTTTTGTGACTCATCCTCGCTTGCGTCAGGGTCTGACTCCTCTTGTTCCTTGTCTAGAGAGGATTCGTCCGGGTTGTCCTCTTTTTTCTCCGCCTCGGCAAGCTTGGTGCTGGCCTCCGCCTCGCGGCGTGCGCGGGCGGCAAGGATGAAGGACAAGACGGAGAGCGCCACATGGCCTGAGCAAAGGGTGGCCATGAGAGTTTTGGAGAGCGTGGAGATTTTGACGCGTGTGGCAATGGTCGACCGGTCTTCTTCCTCGGTGAAACTGGGTGACGCGGCCAGGGCCAGAATGCCGCCCAAAGCGCCCATGAGCGAAAGCACGGCGGCGGCATGCATGAAGTGACGGCGCAGGTCTCCCTCCCGTCCGGCCAACCCGCAACCGAGCAGGGGGGCACCGATGAAGAAAGGGATCAGCGCGGTGATGGCGCGTGAGTAGAAAAATCCGAGCAGCCCGACAGCCACGAGCAGGCCGCCGATGACGCGTGTGATGAGAGGCATGGGGAGCGTGGGCATGCGCGGGATTGTAGCCGCGGTGGGAGGCATGGCGACAAAAATGCGCGGGCGGCTTGCGGACGTGCATGAGTATGATATTTTGTTGTAAGAAGGAGCCCCTTAAATTCGATGTAAGGGAAAACAACAACCCAAATCTTCAACCTAGGAGAAACATGAAACAGATCCTCACATTCACCGCCGCGGCCCTGATGTTGGGCGTGGCTGATACGGCGCGGGCCGGAGGCGAAGGCTGCATGACCAACAAACGCCAAGGTGAGTTTGCGAAAAACAAGGGCCGTGAATTCAACGCTTTTCAGCGAGGCCAAAAAGTTGGGTTCAACCACATGATGCCCATGCAGCAGAAATTCGGCTTCAACCAGCGCATGCCCATGCAGCGCCAACAAAACTTTGGTTTCCAACAGCGCATGCCCATGCAGAGCCAGCAGAACTTCGGTTTCCAACAGCGCATGCCCATGCAGCAGAACTTTGGCTTCAACCAACGCATGCCGCAGGTCCAGCAGCAGAACGGCTACAATCTCTATCGGTATCGGCCGGTACAAATGCCAACCTACAACGCCAACCCGTTGCAGCAGCCGTTCCGGCGCATCAATCTTCGATAAGACCATAGCCAGCAGCCGGTCCCCGTTCGCGGGGGCCGTTTTTTTTTTGGGGTGGCTGGGGGTGGCGTGGCATAGTCGGGCATGCTTTGGCGGGCGGGCGAACATCGGCTGGAGTTTCTGGAGACACTGGTGATGGGAATCATCAATGTCACCCCGGACTCTTTTTCCGATGGCGGCAGGTTTGTGGATGCGTCGGCGGCGGTGGCGCACGGTCTGCGTCTGGCAGCTGACGGCGCGGGGTTGCTGGATGTCGGCGGGGAATCAACCCGGCCCGGCGCGGAACCGGTGTCCGAGGACGAGGAATTGCGGCGAGTCATCCCGGTGGTCAGGCAGTTGGCGGCGGAGTCGGGCGTTCCGGTATCTATTGACACGCAGAAGCCCGCCGTGGCCAAGGCGGCTGTGGCAGCCGGTGCGGCGGTTATCAACGATATTGCCGCCAACCGCCGGGAGGATACCCTCTGGCGCGTGGCGGCTGATACAGGCGCAGGGTACATCGCCATGCACATGCACGGCACACCGGAAACTATGCAGGACCAGCCCGAGTACACCGACGTGGTGGCCGAGGTGGAGGCGTTCTTTATTGACCGCCTAGAACGCTTGGCGGCGGCCGGCGTGGCGGCCGAGCAGGTGGCCCTGGATCCGGGGATTGGTTTTGGCAAGACGGTGGCGCACAATTTGGCATTGCTCGCAAACCTCACCCGCTTTACAACGCTGGGGCGGCCCTTGGTGGTGGGTGCTTCGCGCAAGTCGTTCTTGGGGGCGCTGACTGGGGCGGCGGTGGAGGATCGCCTGTCCGGCAGCCTCGCCAGCGCCTGCCATGCCGTGGCCGCCGGGGCACGCATTATTCGCGTGCACGATGTCTTGGAGACCGTGCGGGCCCTGCGAACAACGGAGGCAATTTTAAAATCACAATGATCCCGGAACCCATGTTGCTGGTCACAGATTTGCCCGGCTGGTTGCTGGACATACGGGACTGGTGGTTGCTCAATTGGCTGTGGATGGTGCGCGCCGTGGCGGAAATTGGCGTCCTAGCGGTGGTCATTTACTACGCCTTCCAATACCTCAAGCGCACCCGCGGCTGGCCGGTGGTGGCCGGTTTTCTGTTGCTTATGGCGTTGACCTTGGTGACGGAGATTCTGCATCTGCAGGTACTCAGTTGGCTGCTTCAGGCCGTGTTCGCATTCTTGGTGCTGGCCATCCTGATCCTATTCCAGCCCGAGTTGCGCCGTCTGCTGGCCGGGCTGGGCAATCTGCCAATCTTTAATACCGGCGAGGAACGCCAGCAGGAGAACATCGTCATGTTGATCGACGCCTCCCGTCGTTTGGCCCGCAGCCGCACGGGAGCACTGATCGTCGTTGAACGCGCCGTGGATGTGCATCACGACCTTCACTCCGCCGTGGAGATGGACTGCAAGGCTTCCGCCGAGGTGATTGAATCCCTCTTTTTCCCCAACAGCCCGCTGCATGACGGTGGCGTGATTATCAGTGGTGAGCGCATTTCTCATGCCGCCTGCATATTTCCGCTCACCAGCCGGCAGGACATCCGGAAAACCCTCGGCACCCGCCATCGGGCCGCCATCGGCATCACCGAAGATACTGATGCGCTGGCCATTATTGTTTCCGAGGAAACCGGTGCCATCTCCTATTGTCAGGACGGCGCACTGCACCGCGATGTGGACCTAGACAAGCTCAACGAATTTCTTGAGGCCACACTCGTTGAACCCGAGAAAAAACCCGAGGGCACTTTTACCCAATGGCGCGCCCGGCTACGCGAATCGCTGCGACAATTGCCCGAGCGATCCAGTAAGACCGGTGCCAGCGAATCAGGATGAAACAACGGCTGACACAAGATATGGGACTTAAGCTCGTTTCGCTCGGGCTGGCCGTCGTGTTGTGGTGGGTGATCAAGCTCAGCGCCAACCTGCGCTATTCTTATGATGCCAGCCCCCGGGTCCCGGCGGCCAAGGAAAAACCCCCCAATACCGCCAATACATTGACCAACGCTCCCATCCAGTTTCCTCTGCCCAAGAAATGAGTGCTTCTGATCCCAGCCGCATCTTTGGCACGGATGGCGTCCGCGGCCGCGCCAATCAGGAACCGGTTACCGCCGAGACCGCTCTTAAACTTGGCCGCGCCGCCGCCCATGTCTTCAAGAACCTGAATCCCGAGTCGCGCAGCCGCGAGAAACACCGCATCGTCATCGGCAAGGACACGCGGCTCTCCGGCTACATGCTTGAGAATGCCCTCGCCAGCGGCATTCTCTCCATGGGCGTGGATGTCCTGTTCATTGGCCCGCTGCCCACCCCCGGCATCGCCCGCATCACCCTAGCTCTGCGCGCCGACGCCGGTTTGGCCATCACCGCTTCCCACAATCCCTACGACGACAACGGCATCAAGTTCTTTCGCCACGATGGTTACAAGCTCGATGATGCCATCGAACGGCAGATCGAGCAGCTTGTGTTTAGCGGCGAGATTGACAACGTGCGGCCCACCGCTGCCGAGATTGGTAAAGCCGTGCGGATTGATGACGCTCTGGGCCGTTATGTTGAGTTTGCCAAGCGCTCTTTTCCACGTGGCCAGACCCTTGAGGGATTTCGGATTGTCGTCGATTGCGCCCATGGTGCGGCCTACAAATCCACCCCCACCACGCTTCGGGAACTTGGAGCGGAAGTCATCGCCTACGGCGACCAGCCCGACGGCAAGAACATCAACGCGGGCTGTGGGTCCATGCATCCGCAATACCTTTGCCACAAGGTGGAAAAACACGCCGCAAATTTGGGTATCACCCATGACGGGGATGCCGATCGGGTGCTGCTCTGCGACGAGAAAGGCCAGTTGGTTGACGGCGACGGCATCCTTGCCATCTGTGCTTTGGACCTTTTAAACAAGGATGCCCTGCAGGAGAAGACCCTCGTGGGTACGGTGATGACGAACAGCGGCTTGGAGGCGGCTCTGGTGAACGCGGGGGGGGAACTCCTGCGCACGCCTGTGGGTGACAAGCATGTCATCGATGCCATGCTCAAGGGCGGCTACAGCCTTGGGGGGGAATCCAGCGGCCATATTCTTTTCAGCGAACATGGCACTGCGGGCGATGGCTTGGTGGCTGCGTTGCAGGTGCTTCGCATCATGCAGGAAACCGGCCAGCCGCTCTCCGAGCTTGCCCAATGCTGGGTGCGCCATCCCCAAGTCATCACCAACATTCAGGTGAAGGAAAAGAAGCCCTTTGACGAGCTTGAAAGTGTCAATGAACTTGTTGCCGAGGCGGAGGCGAACCTGAAATCCAAAAGCAGTCGCCTTCTGCTGCGTTATTCGGGAACCGAACCCAAGGTTCGCCTGTTGCTGGAGGGCCCGGATGAGGCGCTGCTGGAGGAATGGACCGGGAAGATCGCCGGTGAACTCACTCGCCAGATCGGGGCCTGACCGTCACTGAAAATTCATGGACAAGCCGATTATCCGTCAGGCCACGGAGGCCGACGTGCCGTTGTTGCTGGAGTTCATCCGCGGCATAGCCGAATACGAGAAACTGCTGCATGAGGTCGTCGCCACGGAGGCCAGCCTGCATGATTCCCTCTTTGGCGCGGAATCCGTCGCCGAGGCGGTCATCGCGGAGATGGACGGTGATCCCGTTGCTTACGCCGTTTATTTCCATAACTTTTCAACCTTTATGGGGCGCCGGGGCCTGTACTTGGAAGACCTGTATGTGAAGCCGGAATTTCGCCGTCACGGGATCGGCAAAATCCTGCTGGCGCACTTGGCAAAAATTGCCGTGGACCGCGGCTGCGCCCGATTCGAATGGGTGGCCTTGGATTGGAACGAGCCCGCCATCAATTTTTACGAGGATTTGGGTGCCGAACAAATGTCGGAATGGCGGCTTTTCCGCATGAGCGGTGACCCCTTGCGGCGGTTGGCGGCCAAGGCTTGAAAGTTATTCACAACTTAAATCCCGGGAGAACTATGGCACACCCGATGCTACGTACACCTTGATGGGTACAGCAGCAGGATTTGCTACCCGGCCAGCCCAACGCCTGGCAAGTTTCAGCCCGCTGGACTCTGGGGAAAAAGGGTTAAAAGTACCGTCAGGCAGACCAGTAACCCTGCCTAGCAAACGCTGGAAGACACAGGTTCCGCAAGGAATGCTTTCTGTTAGGCCTGACCGAGAGAGTGAGACCGCCGCTGCGCGATGTGAGCGGATACCACCGCGGGTTGCCTCCGCGGTGGTTCTCGTGTCGATTAACCGGTTGACAAAGGACGCGAAGAGGTTAGGTTCGGACGTGAATAGATACGCGTACGTATGAAATGGCCTGTCTCTATGTTTGTGTTCTTGTTGTTGCTGGTATGTTCCGGCTGCTCGGTGCTCGACAGGCTTTCGGAGAACAAATACGAGACGCATTACATTCCACTCGTTACGCTTCCCGATGCGCCACGGGAGGATGTACCCGAGCCTTCTCTTCGGCCCGTTCTCATGGAGAACCATTCGGACACGGTTCGGGCGCTCCGCGAATCAGGGCATGAGCTGCTGGGCACATCGGAATTTAATACTGCCAACCAACCACCCGCCTCGCATTTGCCGCGCCATGCCAAGGCGGTTGGGGCGATGGTGGTGGTTACTTCACAAAAGTTTGACCGCGAATCGCAGCGGCTGGAAAACACCCGCGAGTTTGTCCCCGGCGAACGTGTCACCGTCAACGGGGTCACCGTGGAGACCGAGGGGCGCTGGGTGAACCAGGTTGTTGTGCGTGACTATATTTATTACGACTACCGCGCTAGTTTCCTGCGTCGGCTTGATCCCTGAGCCGGTTGCGAATCCGGCAAAATGAGGTATCTTATGGTGGGCACCAACCACAGACCTCATGAAACCCCCCGACGAGGCATCCCCTGTCGGCCCCGTGAGAATCCAGCGCATTCCCCGCGGCCATCCACTCCTTCGCAAGCGCGTTCTGCGTGCCTGCCTGTTGTTCATCATTTTCCTGTGTGGCTTGATCATCTGGGTGTTACTTGGCCCTTGGGCGCAGCGTGCCGAGGCGCACCGCGCGGAGATGGATAAGGCCAACAAGCGCATTGCGCAGCTCGATCGCAAAATCATTCGCGAACAGGCCCGGCGAAAAAATGTCGAGTTTGTGCAAGCCAAGATTGTCACTCGAGATGAGAAAATTGAAATCCGCTGTAAACAACAGGGTGTGTCGCCTGATGTGACCGCGCGAGCCAACGCCGCCGTGAAAAATGCCCAACGGCAAATGCAGGCTCAGGCATTTCACTTCGACCAGGCCAAGGCGCAATGGGTGAAACAGCATCAGGAAGATGTCGCTACTCTGCAGCGCCAGTTGGCCCTTCAACAGGGTGAACTGCAGCAGGCCCAGGCGGTGATTCTTGAGCATCGAAAGAAAGAGAAGGATTGCGATGAGGAAAAGGCCGCACGCGAGGCTGCGATGCGGCGTGCTTTGGCCGCCGCCCAGTCGCGGGTCCGGCAGCTGGAGCACCAAGTGGGTGTACGAAAAGGAAGCGAGCGAAAAGCTGCCGAGCAGGCCCGTGAGTTGAAGGACGCCCAAAAAGAATTGGCTGGTGAACGTGTTCTGGCTGCCCGCATGACACGGCAAATTCAGATTCTGCGTAGTGCCAACGAATCTCTTAAAAAAGAAATCGCTCGCATGGCCAATCGACCCGAGCCCAAGTCTATGCCCGACCCCAAGGTGGCCCAACAGGCGCGAGATCTTGCCGCACTGCGGGCGGAGTTGAAAACGGCCGAGGCGGAAAAGGAAAATCTTCTCGTACAAATGGCCGAGTTAACTAGCCGCCTCGCCCGGCTGGAAGATGCTGCCGCCGAGCGAAATAATTCGAGCCGTACCACACTGCCCACCATTCCCGCGCCGCAGACAAATGCCACTGGTTCCACTCACAAGATCACCCGTGTACATGCCCAGTACGGCTTTGCCGAGACAGACTGGAGGGACGCGCGCAAGGGGCAGGTGGCGTGGGTTTGGCGTGATGGCCTAGTGGTGGCCAAGATGGAGGTGCTTCGCATCACCAATGGCAGGGCGGTGTTGCGCTTTCCATCCGGCGCGGCACGGGCGCGCCTGCAAATGGGCGACGTGATTCGGCCGGGAAAATAACCGGGCTTACTTCAGTGACGTGATGAATGCCAGCAGATCCGCCATGTGCTGGTGGGTGAGGCCGGCCTCCAGCCCCTCGGGCATGATGGACCGGCCTTGGCTTCGCATGGCGCGCACTTCGTTGCGGGGCAGCAGACGTTCCTTGCCCAGCGGCAGTTTCACCCGGACATGCGTGGTGGTTTCATCGCCGAGCAATCCGACAATTTCTTCACCATCCTGAGTTGTGATGTTGTAGGCTACATAACTGGCCAATACTTCGCGGTTGGGATCGATCAGGTTGGCCAGAATCTTTTCAGGGCCCGTGGTTTTGAGGGTTTCCAAGTCCGGCCCCAAGGCATATCCGGCCCGGTCTGCCCGGTGGCACGTTGCACATCGTTGAGTGAAAATTGTTCCACCTCGTTCCGCGTTGCCCTTGAGCTTGAGCGCGGGCAGGAAGCCGCGTAGCACTTCCTGTAGGGTTTTGGATGGTGGCGGTGCTCCCAAAAGTTTGATGGCGCGTGCCTTTAAACGTTGATCCTTTTGATTGCGGAGCACGGCGAGTGTAGAAGCGGGCAGGTCGGCTTTTTTGAATCCACCTTTTTCGACTTCGTCCAAGAGCGCATCAACCCGGCTGGGCCGGCCGGTCATGGCCCCCAAGATTTCAGCGCGGAGACGTGAAGATGACCGGGACCAAAGGTTCAAGAGGTGTTGGGCGATTTGGTCGTCTGAAAATTCCGCCAAAGCTTGGATGGCCGCGATCCTGACGGCATCGGATTTGCGGGTGTTCGCCACGGTGACGAGGGCGGGCGCGGCTTCACGAAAGCCCCGGCGGGTTGCCAGCGGGATGGCGGGAATCAAGGCGTCGTCGGGCTTCTCGTTTGCGGGCAGGGTTAGCCAGCGCAGGGCCTCCTTTTCCAAGGCGGGCAAGTGGGGCGCGGCTTTTCCGAGCGCGTTGATCCAGGCGAGAGTTTCCGCATCCGGGGCGCGCCGTGCAAGCAGGAGTGTGATCCTGGCTATTTCGGCCGGTCGATTGCGGCGGCCGATGAGACGGAGTAGTTCCAGTTTTAAATTGCCGGGAAATTTCGGCTGGGCATGCATGGCGATGAACAGGTCGTCCAGGCCTGTGTCCAAGGCATGAAGAGCAGCGTCTTGGAGCCAGCGATCGTCTCCGGATTTGGTCAGTAGAATGGCGGTGGCCAGATTCTTCTTTTCACTGGTCGGCAGCATGGAGGCGGTGAGGGCGCACTGGAACCGGACGGCGGATGACTCGTGGTCCACCTGTTCCAGAATGGCGTTGATGATACTAGGATGCTTTGTGAACTGCTCGGCGAGTCTCATGGCCTGGACGCGCACGAGGGGCTGTCCGTTTTGCAGGGAGGGCAGCAGATGACTGGGCTGGAGGGCACCCAGGCCGTGGAGTGCCCAAAGTGCATGGATGCGCCCGGCGGACGACTTGGACTGGGCGGCCAATTTTGTCAACGCCGGGGTGATGGATTTATCCTGCCTTTCATAGATGAGTCGGGCGGCGGTGTCGCGATGCCAGCCGTTGGAGTGCTCCAGAGTGGCGGCCAGTTCGGCGAGGTTCATGTTGCCGGGCAGTTTACGACGAGGCGGATTGAAACCCTTTGGAGCGATGCGCCAAATGCGGCCCCGGTCGTTGCCGCTGTTGAGGTCGAGATGCTTTTTGATCGACTGCGGGATGGACCAGGGATGCTCAATGGTTTCGCGGTACATGTCGGCGATGTAGAGGCAGCCGTCTGGGGCGTTGGCAAACTGGACGGGGCGGAACCAATTGTCCCGACTGGCGATGAACTCTTGTTTCAACTCGTCGGGCGGCCGCTTGGCAACGGGTTGCACGTTGTCGTAATGAAGAAGCTTGCGGTGGATGAGGTTGCTGCCGGCATCGGCGATGAAGGCGTTGCCGCGGAAGGCGTTGCCGAGGGCATCGCCGCGGTAAATAGTGATGCCGGTGGCCGCGGTAAAGTAGCCGGAGACCCGGCCGCCGCCTTCCACGGGGCCGCGCACCTTGCCGGCGATGCGCCAGCGGGTGCGGACGATGCGCCAGGGTTCATCGGGGCTGATGCGGTGGACGGGGGCGGCCGGGCCATCGGCCGCGATGCCCACGCGCTGGCTGGGCAGCGCGAAATGAGGGTTGAGGCCCAGATAGCGCGAGGGGTAGAGGATGGCTTGGATGTGGCTGCTGTTGCTGCAGACAAACTTGCGTCCATGGTCATCAAAGCTCATGCCGTGCTGGGCGGTGCTGCTTTCGGCGCGGAGATCGAGGGTGTGTGGGTTGAATGAAAAGTCACGGCCGCGGAGGCTGAGGGGTTTGCCTTTGTTGTTGAGGGATGAGATTTCGCCACCGTTGTGGGCGGTGGCGCCGTGGATGCGGTTGTCCAGACCCCAGCGGAGGCTGTTGAAGATGCCTTGGACGTTCAGCCTTTCGCGGCCGAACCCAGTGAAAAGTTTCTTTTGTGTGTCGGCAACGCCGTCGTTGTTGGTGTCTTTAAAATAGAGCAGGTCGGGCGTGACGCCGACGATAAGCCCGCCGCGCCAGCAGAAAAGGGCGGTGGGCCATGCCAAGCCCTTGGCATAGATGGTGGACTGGTCGAAACGGCCGTCGCCGTTGGTGTCCACGAGGCGGCGGATGCGGCCGAGCTTTTCGTGTTGGCGTTCGGAGTAGCCAATCATTTCCACCACGAACAGGCGCCCGAACTCGTCGAAGCACATGGCCACGGGATCGGCCACGAGTGGTTCGGCGGCGGTGAGTTGCAGGTCGAAGCCTTCCTTCACGATGAAGGATTTGAGGGCATCTTTGGCGGGAGTGTGAGGGATTCGGGGGAGTTCCTTGGGATCAGGTTTGGGTTCGGCGGCGCCTAGGGCAAGCACGGGGAGGAGGGTGAGGAGCGCCTTCATGGTCGGTACAAGTATAGGCGATTGAGTGGCGGGCGAAAGCCAAAAAAGACTACGCGCGCGGGTGAGCGCTGTCGTAGGCCTGCTTTAAGCGGTCGGTGGTGAGATGGGTGTAGACCTGGGTGGTGGTGAGATTTTCGTGGCCCAAAAGCTCCTGAACACTGCGCAGGTCGGCGCCGGCATTAAGCAGGTGGGTTGCATAGCTGTGGCGCAGCTTGTGGGGGGTAAGCGAGGGGTCCAGCCCGGTGGCGGCAAGGTAATGCTTCAGGCGAAGCTGGACGATTCTGGGATAGATGGGCTTGGGCTTGTTGGGGTGGATCAGGAAGGCCGGCAGTTCGCCGGTGGGGGGATGGGCAAGCGATTTCCAGTAGCGTTCAATGGCGCGTATGGCGGGGATGCCAATGGGGAGTTGGCGTTCCTTTTTGCCCTTGCCAAGGACGCGGACGATGCGTCGATCCAGGTCGATGTCCTGCGCCTTCAAGGCGCAGAGTTCGCTGACGCGCAGGCCGCAGGAATAGATGGCTTCCAGGATGGCAGCGTCGCGCAGGAACAGAGTTGGATTGGACTGGGCGTCAGCTTTGCGTAGTTCCTCAAGTTCGCGTAGGGGGGCCTCGATCAGGGCGGTGGTCTGTTCGATGGTCAAAAACTGGGGAAGCCGTTTCTCTTTCCGGGGCAGGGTGATGTTCTTGATGGGGGAATCAGCGAGTTTGCCGAGGCGAACCAGAAACTTGTAAAAGGAACGCAGCGCAGAAAAACGCAGCTGGATAGCGGACCGGCTGAGATTGCCGCGGCCGAGGAAGCGCAGGTAGGCGCGGAAATCCGTTCGCTCGAGTTTTAGCCAGTCGTGAACGGACTGATGCTCATCCGTGTGCCAGCGTGCGAATTCCTCCAATGCCTGACGGTAGTTACGCTGGGTGTAGGGGGAGGCGCCGGCTTCAGCATCGAGGTACGCAAGAAAAGCCGCAACCGATTCGTCCCGAATATCTGCCCTCCCCGGCATAAATCTAGGCTAACAGAAACACGGCTGGGGAACAAGTTGAACCCCGGGATCAATCCCCGTCGCCAGTTTTCTTGGCCTTGGCGGATTTCTTTTTGGCGGCCTTTTTCTTGGCGGGGCGCGGCGGGAATTCCCAAGCCAGCTTGCCGGTGGCCTTGTCCAGAATAAGGAACGCGCTGAACGGCCGTCCGCGTTTGGAAATGAATCCGTGGATGACCCCGGTTTTGCCTTCCGTGAACAGGCGGATGGCTTCCTCTGCGGGAATCTCCTTCTTTAAAATCTCCTTGGCAATGCGGGTGCCGCCCTTTTGCTTGTCGGGTGCCATGTCGGGGCAAAGGTAGGCGCGGTCGGTCTGGTATACTTTCACTGGTGAGCCGTCCGGCAGCTCGGTGTTGCAGAGCAATTGGTCGTTCGTAAGGTTGTTGGCTTCCGACTCACGTTCCTCATCGCCCTCGAAAATAAACTCCGGCTTCCATCCACCCCGCCCGCCCTCGGTCATTTTCAACTCCGCCACGAACGGCTGGCCAAAACGGTTTTTAAAATCCTCGAATGGCCCGATGCGCCCCTGCTCCAGCAGCGCCTTGGCCTCTTCCGGGACAAGCTTGTGGCTGGCGATGTACTTGTTGAGCTTAAACTTGCAGTCATCGCCGCGGCACTCGTAGTTGCCGTCGGTCTGCCGAAGCACGGTGCTGTCACAGCTGGGGCAGACCGCCTCGAGATCCGGGTAGGTGCGGTTGGCCAGCTCGGTCATCTTGTCTTTGGTGGCGTGCACAATGCTTTCGGTTAGCAACTTGATCTCGCCCATGAACGCCTCGCGGGTGAGTTCGCCTCCTTCCATTTGCTTGAGCTTGTACTCCCATTCGCCAGTCAGTTCCGGCGAAGTCAGTGCCTCGATACCGATATCTTCCAGCAAATCAATCAGCGCCAAGCCCTTGTTCGAGACCACCAATTCGCTTTTCTTCTGTTCATTCCGAAAAACGTACTTGTGCGAAATGAGACCTTCGATGATGGCCGCGCGTGTGGCGGGTGTTCCCAGTCCGCGCTCGCTCATGGCCTCGCGCAACTCTTCGTCGTCCACCCGTTTGCCGGCCGTTTCCATGGCCGAGAGCAGCGTCGCTTCCGTGTAACGGGCGGGCGGCTTGGTTTGTTCGGCCCGGGTTTCCAGGTTTGCCACTGTTGCCGCTTCGCCCGTCTCGGCGGGGACAAGCTCATCCTTGGCCGCGGCTACGCCGGGCTGGCGGCCGTAGACCTCCAGATAGCCGGGCACCATGAGGATTTTGCCGGTGGTCAAAAAAGAATCCTCACCCACGCGCGTGATGCGTCGCGTGTTCTCGAATTCTGCCGGCGGGAAAAAGATGGCCACCAGCCGCCGCAGGACGAGGTCGAAGATTTTCTGTTCCTGCTCCTTCAGGCCTGCGCCGGGCAGCTTGCCGGTTGGGATGATGGCAAAGTGGTCACTGATCTTGGCGTTGTTGAAAATACGCTTGTTCGGTTTCAGCCAATCTTGGGCCAGCACCTTGGCTGCACCGTTGATGGCTTCGCGCGCCAGCGTGGCGCTGGGGTTGGCCCTGGCGAATGCCTGCAAATGCTCGCGCACGGTGCCGATATAATCCTCCGGCAAACATTTTGAATCCGTCCGCGGATATGTCAGCAGCTTGTGCCTCTCGTAAAGCGCCTGCGCGATGCCTAGCGTGTTGCGCGCGCTGAAACCAAACCGGCTGCCCGCCTCGCGCTGCAGCGTGGTGAGGTCGAAGAGTTGCGGCGGGATTTGTTTGCTTGGCTTCTTGTTTTCCTCCACCACACCCATCTGTCCCGTGCAACGCGCCACGATTGCCTCCGCCTCCGCCTCGGTCCAGAGCCTCTCAGCACGGGCATGGTCGTCGTCCGGTTTCTGAAAATCCTCGCGGAACCACCTTCCCGCATACGTGCCGGTGGCCACCTCAAATTCCGCGTGGACCTCCCAGTAGTCACGCTCCTTGAAGTTTCGGATCGCGCGTTCGCGTTCGGCCAGGATCACCAGTGTCGGCGTCTGGACCCGGCCGGCGGTGGTCATGTTAAAGCCGCCATGCCGCGAATTGAACGCCGTCAATGCCCGCGACCCGTTCAGTCCCACCAGCCAATCGCTTTCCGACCGGCACAAGGCCGCGTCCGCCAAGGGCTGCATGGAGGCGTCCTCGCGCAGTTGCTTGAAGGCCCTTACGATCGAGGCATCGGTCATCGACTGCATCCACATCCGGCGCAGAGGTTTATCCACCCCGGCCAGCGCCATGATGTAACGGAAGATCAATTCACCCTCGCGCCCGGCGTCGCAGGCGTTCACGATTATTTCCACCTCGCGCCTCTTGATCAGCTTGAGCAGCAGGTTTAGGCGCGACTCGCTTTTCTCGATGGGCTGCAGTTCAAACCGGTTCGGGATCACCGGCAAATACTTGATACCCCAGGGCAGCTTGCGCCCGTTCGGCCCCTCGGGCATTTTCAATTCCACCAAGTGGCCCACTGCTGAGGAGATCAGCGTTGTATCATTTTCGAAATAACTGTTCCGGTCCTTCCCCTTCTTCTGGAACTTCCCCAGCTCCTTCCCCAGCACGCGCGCTAAATCTGTCTGCACAGACGGCTTTTCTGCGATGACCAGTGTTTTTCCCATGCGCGATTGGCGGGGTTTAGGGGGCTGCTCGACAATTGGCAAACCCTTTTTGCAGACGCCCCTCATTTATCCTTTATTGAAAAAATCATTTTGACGCGCCCATCGTCCCATTCACGTGCTACGGTTGCCCCGATGACTGAGGGCTATTTTGCCGATGATGAAACCCGTGCGGAACGGGTGCAGGCCCTCTTCGACACCATCGCCTCCCGCTACGATCGTATCAACAATTTGCAGAGTTTCTGGCTGCATCACCGTTGGAAAAGACGCTTGGTTGAACTCGCCCAAATCCAGCCCGGCCACCACGCCCTTGACCTTTGCTGCGGCACCGGTGACATCGCCCGTGCCTTGCTTCATCAAGGCGCAAAAGTTACCGCCCTCGACTTCAGTGTCGAGATGTTAAAAGTCGCCCGCACAAAAACTGCCGTCCAAGTCGAGTACCTCCAGCGCGATGCTTTGGAAACTGGCCTGCCCGCCGACCAATTCCACGCCGTCACCATCGCCTATGGTCTGCGCAATCTGGCCGACTTCGAGGGTGGACTTCGCGAAATGTATCGGGTCACCCGCCCCGGTGGCCGCCTGTGCATTCTCGATTTTGGCAAGCCGCCCAATGCCCTCGTGCGGTTCTGCTATCAAGGTTACCTGAAATGGATCGTGCCCGTCTTCGGCCGTCTGTTTTGCAATGACGCTCTGGCTTATGCCTACATCCATCAATCCCTTCAGGACTATCCCGCCCAGAAAGGAACGGCTGCTGCACTGAACCAGCTTGGTTGCCGCGAGGTGGAGACGCACAACCTTATGCTGGGCTGCATGACCATCGCCGTGGGAATCAAGTAGCCACAAAAAAAGCGCGGGACAACCCGCACTTGTTTAAATCGATTTCCCTTAACCGACCAACTCGTGAATCGGCTTGATGCCGCTGTCGACTAGGTAGTGCGGGCGGCCTTGCGGGTCGGTGACGGTCGCGGTGGCCGTGTTGATGCCGAGGCAGTTGTACAACGTGGCGAACACTTCCTGGAATTTCACCGGACGATCGACGGGCTCGTTGCCGTTCTTGTCGGTGGAGCCGATGATCTGGCCGTGGTTCATGCCGCCGCCGGCGAGGAAGGCAAAGTTCGCGCGCGGCCAGTGGTCGCGGCTGTTGTTCTTGTTGATCTTCGGTGTGCGACCGAACTCGCCCCACATCACGACGGCCACGTCCTTGTCCAAGCCACGTTCCTTGAGGTCGATGAGCAATGCGGAGAGGCCCTGATCAAGCAGCGGCATTTCCTGACGGGACCGCGGGAAGTTGAGACCGTCGCCGCCATGCCAATCCCAGCGGCTGTAGTTCAGCGTCACCACGCGCGCACCGGCCTCGACGAGGCGGCGGGCGATGAGGAAGTTGCGAATCATCTTCGGCGCGCCGTCGCGTTGATACTTCGGAATGTTTACGCCGTAACGCTCGGCAATGCGCGGGTCTTCCTTGGAAACATCCAGCGCATCCATCAGACCGGCATTGGTGAGGATGCCGAGGGCTTGCGCGTTGTAGGTATCGAGGCTGCCGACTTGGCCGGTGTTGTCGGCGTCGCGCCGGAACTGGTCAATGGCGCTGCGCAGTCTGTTGCGGTCATTCAGGCGATCGAGCGAAATGCCCTCGAGTTCAAGGCCCTGCGGCTTGGCGAGGGGATTCTTTTGCACGAGCGGCATCGGCGTGTGCGCCGGGCCAATGAAACCGCCGGTGCCGGCCTCGCCCCAGGTGCGGTTGCCCGTGGGGTACATCAGCGAAAGATTCGCCGGCACACCCGCGCGCTGGTTCCCTTGCAGCTTGCTCACCCACGCGCCCCAGCTGGGCCAGCCGCCATGCGGCGCGTTGCGCTTCTCGCCTTGGCGCCGGCCGGTCATGCACTGGAAACAATCGTGCGCGCCGTCGGAATCGGCAATGGACCGGATGATCGAGTACTGGTCGGCCAACTTGGCGAGGCGCGGGAACTGCTCGCAGATCTCGATGCCGGGCACGTTGGTCTTGATGGGCCGAAACTCGCCGCGGATTTCCTTGGGTGCTTCGGGCTTGAGGTCGAAGAAATCCAAATGCGACGGACCGCCGGGCAGGTAAATATTAATCACCGCCTTGTGCGAGCGGCCGGTCTTTTGCGCGGCCTCCACCTCGAGCAATTGCCCCAGCGAAAGCCCGCCCGCGGCCATGCCGCCGAACTTCAGAAAATCCCGCCGCGAATAGCCATCGCAATGGCTGCGACCGTGGTCACTCCTGCCAAACAGATCAATCATGACGGTATGATTATACCGTCTGGGCAGCTATATGGCGAGGTGAATTTGAGTGGGTCGAACAAGTGCGGATGTGTATTTTGCATTGCCGCTGGGGTGTGACTTGGGGCAGGGTGCGCGTGAATTTCTGGCGGGGAGGACCAGTCCCAAGGCAGGGGGAGATCACGAAAGGCAACCCATGGCGGATGAACCATTGGAACACACACCTGAGACCGGCGAGGAGCCGGATCGCCGACAGTTTATAAAGGGTGCTTCTTGCGCCATTGGAGGTGCGGTGGGCTTGGTGCCGGCCTTGGCGGCTGTGCGGGTGGCCTTGGATCCCATCGGGCGCGAGCGCGGCGATGGTGGGGGCTTCACGCGGCTGGCCAACTTGAAGGATTTGGAGCCGGGCAAGCCCGTTATGGTGCCGGTGGTGGCGGAAAAGCGCGACAAGTGGAGCCGATCTGAGGGTGTGGTGGGCGCAGTCTGGTTGCTGCGGGAGAAACTTGAGGGCGGCGCCAACTGGGCGTCGGACGAGGACGGCCCCGCGATGAAGGCGGCGGACCACGTCACCGCGTTCAGTACGATTTGTCCGCATCTTGGCTGCTTTGTGGATTTTCGCGAGAAGGAAAACGACTTTTACTGCCCCTGTCACAACAGCAATTTTAAACTGTCCGGCGAGGCGTTGAACACCACACCGCCGCGCCCGATGGACGAGCTGGAGGTGGACGCCGACAAGCTGGCCCAGTCCGGCGAGGTGTGGGTGAAGTACGTGCGTTTCAAGACCAATACATCCAAGAAAATTCCCGCCTGACCGGGGCCAAGACACGCGCATGAAAGCATTGATAGACTGGCTGGATCATCGCACGGGCATCCGCGATCTTATCAGGGAGGGGCTCTATGAGAACATTCCCGGTGGTTCGCGCTGGCGCTATGTCTGGGGCAGCACGCTCATGTTTGCACTGGGCATCCAGTTTATCACCGGCATCGCCCTGTGGATGGCCTACAGCCCCAGCACCCAGACCGCTTGGGAAAGCGTCTGGTACATCCAGCATGAGATGGCCGGCGGCTGGTTCCTGCGCGGCCTGCACCATTGGACGGCGCAGATCATGACCGTGCTGTTGGTGCTGCACCTCATGCAGGTGGTCATCGATGGCGCCTACAAGGCTCCCCGCGAGGTCAATTTCTGGTTTGGCATCATCCTGCTGCAATTGGTGCTGGCCCTGTCGCTCACCGGTTATCTCCTGCCGTGGGACCAGAAAGGCTACTGGGCCACCAGCGTGGCGACGGATATCATGGCTAGCACTCCGCTCATCGGCGAATGGCTCCGGCAGGTGGTCATTGGTGGGAACGACTACGGCCATCACACGCTTACGCGATTCTTTGCGCTGCACGCGGGTGTGCTGCCGGCCGCGGTCATTGCCCTCACCGCCGGCCACATTTACCTCTTCCGCCGGCACGGCGTGAAGGCCAAGGAACCCGCCCGTGGCAAGGATGAATTTTTCTGGCCGGAACAGGTGTTAAAGGATGGCGTTGCCTGTCTTGCCGTGTTGGCCGTCGTGCTTTTCTTCGTCATCCGAAATCACGGCGCGCACCTTGATGCCCCCGCCGATCCCGCCAGCGCCTACCAGGCCCGGCCGGACTGGTATTTCCTGTCTCTCTTCCAGTTGCTGAAGTATGTTCCGCAATTCGTCGGCGCCTTCCTCATTCCCGGCATGGTGATGGCCCTCGTGGTGCTTATGCCCGTCATTGGCAAATGGGAACTGGGTCACCGCTTTAACATCGGCCTGCTTGTGACCGTCTTGGTTGGCGCGGGCGCACTCACCTGGCTGGCGGTGGATCAGGATCGGAATGATCCCAAGTACCGCTCCGACATGGCCAAGGCCGAAGCCGATGCTGCGTTGGTCAAGAAGCTGGCCAAGGAACAGGGCATCCCGCCCTCGGGGGCACTGGCGTTGTTGCGTTCGCAGGATGAAACCGGACCCAAGCTCTTTGCCCAGCACTGCGCCAGTTGCCATGCCTATGGCGGGCATGACGGCTTGGGTGGCAAGCTGGCCAATGAACAGTCCGCGCCGGACCTCAAGGGCTTTGCCAGCCGCGAGTATATCGCTGAGCTGCTGAATCCCGACAGTTTTGACAGCCCGAAATTCTTCGGAAACACCGAGCATGCGGGCGGCAAAATGATGGGATTTCTGGAGGATGAATTCTCTGACCTCGATGAACTGGGCAAGGAGGACGTTCGGAAGATTGCCGCCGCTCTATCCGCCGAGGCCGCGTTGCCCGGCCAGACGGAGGTTGATGCCAAGGATGGTGCGTTGATTGAGGAAGGGCGCGAGTTGATCAAGGGCGATCTGGCATGCACCGACTGCCATACCCTCGGAAGGTCTGGCAAGCCCAAGGCGCCGGATCTCACCGGCTATGGTTCGCGTGAGTGGATGCTGGGCATTGTGCATGATCCCGGCCAAGCCCGCTTCTATGGCAAGGATAACGACCGCATGCCTGCCTTTGGCGCGGACGGCCAACTTTCCCGCCGGCAGATGGAGAAGATTGTCGACTGGATTCGCGGCGAATAGCCCTCAGTCGTTCGGGGTGTCGATGATGCCCGAGGGGGTTCCCTTGTAGTGTCCGCCGATCGCGGTGGCATGGGCCTTGATGTTTTGCACCAGACCGGCGTCGTTGGATTGCATGGCCGCGCCGTCGCTTGTGACAAGCTGCCCATAACCTGTGTCTAGTTGCGCTATGGCTCGAGGGTCAACCGGATGTTTGTCGGCTCCCTTCCAAGTGGCAAACTTCAATGCATTGATATTGCCGGGTTCGTTGTCCTTTTGGTCGCTCAGGCTGTCTTGTCCGTTGATGGGGCCGGAGATGTTGCGAGTCATGGCCAGGATGGTTGACGGCCTTAAGGCATCCGCGCCCTTTGCCGTGGGGTTGCCCACGGAGACGCCGTAGCTGTGGGCATCGTTCCTCATGGGATTGGCAACCGATACTTGCGCCCAGTTTTCTTGAAGAATCTCATTTCCGGGCGCGATGACGCCGTCCAGCGGGGAATGCAATATCTTTGGAGTTTGCAATTCCCTCTTGATCGCCGGATGTGAGAATAGCGTGGTGGTTTCGTAGGCGACGCCGTTGCCAAAGCCAGCTTCTTGTACTCGGCCCTCCGGTAACAGCCACGGATATCTTTCATTGTGATCAGAGGCAAAACCCAAAAAAGCCACCGCGATCTGCTTCATGTTGTTTGTGCACTTCACGCGGTTGGCCCTCATTTTGGCCTTGGACAGCGCAGGCAGAACCGTTGCACCCATGACGCCGATCAGACCAGCCAGCCCGACGGGGGGAAGGGCTTCCACCAAGGTAAAGGCCCAGTTGCGTTGTCTGTGTTTTTTGGGGGTGATTTTCATGAGGTTATTCTTCCACGATGTTTTCATCGTGTCGAGTCCCGATGGCATGCCCCGAAATGGGTTTAATCGGGCAGGGAATTCCCGTCCGCATCCTCTTCGATCGGATCCGGGGAGGCTGGGTTCATTATCAACTCGATGACTTGGCGGAGGACATTGGTTTTCCGGTCCTGCATCGTCAGGCGAAAGGTGAAACGAGAGGCGTCGGACTGGGTGTGGACGGTGGCGGTGAAGGTGCCCATTCGATCCAGCAGAGGGATGGCCGGGGCGGCTTCGGGAAATTTTTCCAGCACGCGGGCGAGGCGGGGAAAGTTCAATGCCATGGCCGCGCTGGGGGTGGTGAGCTGGTTGCGGGCCGATCCCGTGACGGGCTCGGGCACGGCCCCAGATTCTTCCAGCGACTCACGGAACTTGGGGGAGGCAAGGTAGATGCGATCATCCCCGGCAAAGGCCTCCAGTCCAACGGTTTCCCCAATCTTGAACTGCCGCGTCAACGCCTCCATGTCCGCGCCCTCGCGGGTCTTGAAGGCACCGGCCAAGTAAAGTCGGGGGAGGGGCACCTTGATGAAAAGGGCTTCCTTGAGTTCAAAGTCAGTCAGCGCTAGGGCGAGGTCGCCGGTGAGTTGTTCGTTCAGATCCAGCTCATCGCCGCCGGTGAGGTTTTCGATGAATTCCTGAACCTTCTCCAAGGGAATGTCCTCGGGTAGTATATCAGCAAGCCGGCTGCTGTCCTTTAAAAGACTGGAGACCTGCTTGTCCACCTCGGCGAGGTCAATGCCGCCGACGGCGGTCAACACGGCGTTGGCGGGGATGACATCAAGAAGGGAGGGATCCACGGGCCGCAGGGGAAGAGCGTCGCCGCCGATCACGACTTGTTCCATCAGCAGTTCACCCGGCTCAAAGCGCCAACTGATGGTTTGCTCGCCCTTGGGAAAATAGGGGGTGCTGCTGAACAGGGCTGCGAATTCCGAGGGGATCAGCTCGCCCGCGGCATCGAGGTCCATCCACAGGCCCAAGTCGTCGCCTTTCTCCATGAATTTTCGAAAGGCCGGTCGCGCCTCGGCCAGTCCGTTTTCCTGCGCGAATAGCTTGTGCACCCGCGGGCCCAGGTCATCGCCTCGGCTGTTTTCTTCCACGAGAATCAGCAGCGAGTTGTCGTCATACCCAAACGCGATGGGCTCGCGTCCACGAAAGATGCCGCGCAGGCCTTGTTCCTCGGTCATCTGCTTGATGATCTGGTCGCCCAATTCGCCCGGCAGGTTTTCCTGGATACCTTTCTCAAACGCATCGCGGTTGATGAGCGGAAAGACTAGGCCCATGACAAACCCCATGTCACCCGGTTGCATGAACAGGAGTACCGGCTTGTCGTCGCGGATGCCCAGCCGGGTGATGTCCGCGAACGAGGCGATCTGGTTGGGGTCAATCATCATGCCCGCGCCGCCCAGGAGGTCGATATTGTCCCGGAGCAAATCCGGCAGACCGGCCTTATTGATCAGTTTGCCGGGCTGAATGGAAAACACCATGACGGCATCGGCCGGAAGAATGGAGCCCGCCTCGCGATGGGGCCGGTGTTCCGGGCGCAGCAAGAGCCAGGCAATGATGCCGGCCAGCACCAGCACCGACAGGATGATGCCCGCGGCCATGCCAACACCACCACGCTGCCGCATCCATCGGCTTGTTCCCTTGGATTGCACGAGCCGCAGTCTGCCAGAACCAGCGCTGGATGGAGAAGCTTATTCCGGCGTGTCGATGGTGGGTGGCGCGGGTGCAGGCACGGCGGCGGAGGGCGCGGGCGAGGCCAAGGCGGCCAGTTCCGCGGCGAGATCCAGCGAGGCAGCCAAACTGCCTGCCTCGGGATCCGCCAGCTTGAAGGCGAGTTCCAGGCGGAGCCCGCCATCGCTGTTGGTGCCGGTGAAGCGTGCTTCCTTGAAGGCATCCATGGCTTCCAGCAGGGCCGGTGAAGCGCCGAGGGATTGCACGGCATTTCGGACGCTCGCCACGTCCAGCCAGCCGGCCAAGCCGCCGGCCTGAAGCATTTCCTTCCGCACGCCCGCCACGGGATTGGTCACCTTGCCCAGTTGCGCGGTCACTTGCTGCTCGAACGTGGTGAGGAACAACTGGTCGTCCTTTAAAATGAGTACGAGGTTTTGCGCGGACAACGCCTGAGTGACACCGGTGGATTCGAGTTGTTCCAGCAGGCGGCCGCCCAAGTTGGAACTGGCGAGGTTGACGGCCACAATCAACGCGGGCCGCAAGTCTCCTTCGGTGTCTTGGCGCAACTCGGGCACCACGGCCAGCGCATCGCCCGCGGGCAGGTCGAGCAGTTGTTTCCAAGTTAGACCGGTGGCGGCGTGCAGAATCTCGTCAATTCGTTCCGGCGTCAGGTCGAATTGTGCCCCGATTTGCGCGGGCAAGCCGGCAAGTCGTTCTCGAATGGCAGTCATGTCCAGTGAGAGTCCGCCGGCCAAGACGGCATTGGCCGAGACCAGGCCGGTCAACGACTCGGGCAGGCCGTTGGATTTCAGGATGGCCGGGCCGGGTTCCTGCTGGTGAAAGGAGAAGACCGCCTCGCCTTCATCAAAGAATACACCGGCGGAAAGCGTGGGCGCGGAGGTGAGGCCCGATATCAGTGCGTGCAGACTGGCATCGGTCTGGGTCAGCACGGCGCGGGTGCGGAGGGCATCCCACCACAAGGCGGCATCCGTCCATTCGGTCAGGTGCCGCTTGAAATCCAAGTGTGCGCCGGGCAGTCCCCCGTCAGATTCCAGGGCGGCCAGCAGCGGCTTCGCCAGTGATTCGCCGGGCCGCGGATTTTCCCGCAGCACAAGCACGAGGGCCTCATCATTGAAGGCAAAGGCCAAGGGCAGCCGGTTGGTGTTTAAAATGCGCCAACCGTTCTCGACCTTAAGCGAATCCATCATCTGCCGCCCGAAGCCGCCGAGGCGCAGTTCGATGACCTCGGCCATGGCACCCTCCACCGTGTTGGCGTCAGCCACGGCGGCCACCACGCCAAGAAGAGGTGAAAAGCCCGGGGCCTCCACACCCTCGGGTGGATGATGCTGGAGGAACAGGTGCAGCGGTTGTTTGAAATCAATGCCCGTGGACTCGGGATCGCGCAACAACCCGGACAGGAAAGGGCTCATTTCCGAAATGGCCTCCTTGTGTCCGGCCAGCAGGGGGATATCCAGTGGTTGTTCGTGTCCAGCCTTGCGCAGGAGATCCTCGGCATGAAGGGTCAACACGGCGAGGGCGTTGGTAGGAATGTGCCGCGAATGACCGGGCACGGATCGAGGGAGCCGCTCGGCCTTGGCGGTTTGGACACGGTTGGTGGCCGGCTTGGGCGGGGCGTTGGTCGTGTTGTCGGTTTGGGTGGCCGCCTTGGGCGGCGCGGGCACCGGCATGTGGGTTTCATCCCGCACAAGCCACCAGCCGGCCACAAGGCCACCAAGAATAACCGCCGCGCCAATGTAGGCGGGCAAAAGAGAAGGTCCGGCGGGTGCGGCTTCCGGCTCAGGCTGGGGCTTCGGGGAGGGCAGACAGGCAGCCACGGTGGACCAATCGGCGTGGTCGGCCCGCTTGCAGAAATCCGTGGGCAACAAATTTCCGGACGCCAGCCCGGCCTGCAACTGGTCGGCAGTGAATGGACCGTAATTTACCCCCTCGCGATGGACCCAAAAATCCACACGCGCACTAAAGCAACCCCTCATCCCCCGGGCCACTTTAAGATATTCCCAAGGCGGTGCCGATCAAGCCGGTATCCAGAAATCAGGCTTGGGCTTTGTTCCCGAATATCTCCCGGGCTTCGGCGAGGGTTTCGTGGGAGCCGATGTCGAGCCATTGGCCGGGGACGGGCCAGGCGTGGACGGGGCGCTGTGGGTACAGCCATTGGATAAGGCGGCCGGGTTGGTCGGGGTTGTTGTCTTCGGCCAGGTAACGGGTGATCTCGGGCAGGACGGCGCGGGGATAATGGTAAAGGGCGATGCCAATGAGGGTGCTTCTGGGGGCGGCGGGTTTTTCTTCGAAGCTGGTGATGCGGGCCTCGGCATTGGTGTCCACGACGCCGTACTTGGCGGCTTCCTCGAGCGATCCCACGTCATAGACGCCCAGACAGGGAGTGGCGTGGGTGGCGCAAAATTCGCCAAAGCCGGTGAGGGGTTGGGTGAACAGGTTGTCGCCGGCTAAAACGGTGATGTCTTCGTCGATGGCAAAATCTACCAGGGCCTTGTGAAGATCACCGATGGCACCGAGGCGGTCTTCATTGCTGGTGGTGCCGTCGTTCAGGATGGCGCAGGGGAAAGGGGATAGCGTGTTTTTTGCCCATGCTTCGAATTGGGGGGCGAAACGGTGGTTGGTGACGACGATGGCGCGCTGGATGCCGGGGATGGGCGCGGCGGCCTCGAGGACGTGCTCGAGCATGGGGCGGCCGTCCACGGGGAGAAGCGGCTTGGGGGTGTCACGGGTGAGAGGCAGGAGCCGGGTGGCGTAGCCGGCGGCGAGGATGATGAGCTGCATTTTTAAAGGCTGGCCATTTGGCTCTCGAGCAGGCCGGGGGCCACGCGCTGCACCAAGGCGCGCGAGCGGACGAGGATGTCCACGCTGGCCTCGGCTTCGAGTGCGGACCGGGCAAGTTCCTGGGCCTCGGTGGTTTTGAGGTGGCGGATGAGGTGTTTAATTTGCGGCAGCATGGGCGGGGCCACGCTGAGTTCGTCGACGCCCAAGCCAATGAGCAATGGGACGAGGGCGGGATCGCCGGCCATCTCGCCGCAGATGCCGGTCCAGATGCCGTGCTTTTTGCCGGCCTCGACGGAGAGGCGGATGAGCTTGAGCATGGCGGGGTGGGTGGGGTCGTACATGTGGGCGACGCGCTCGTTGAGGCGGTCGACGGCGAGGGTGTACTGGATGAGGTCGTTGGTGCCGAGGCTGAAGAACTTGGCGCGCTGGGCCAGAGCGTCGGCGATCATGACAGCGGAAGGAATTTCGATCATGACGCCGGCCTCGATGTTCTTGTCGAAAGAAAGACCTTCAGCGGTCAACTCGGCCTGGCATTCCTCGAGGAGCTTGTTGGCCTCGGTGAGTTCATCGACACTGGAGATCATGGGATACATGACCTTGACGTTGCCTTCCGTGCTGGCGCGGAGGATGGCGCGTAGCTGGGCCTTGAAGATGGCGGTTTCCTGAAGGCAAAAACGAATGGCGCGCCAGCCCAGGAAGGGGTTGGTTTCGCTGGTGCCGGTCCAAGCGCCGGCAAGCTTGTCGGCGCCGATGTCGAGTGTGCGGAAGATGACGGTCTGCGGGGCCACGGCCGTGGCAACTTTCTGGTAGGAGAGGTATTGCTCCTCCTCGGTAGGGGCCGTGTCGCGATCGAGGAAAAGGTACTCGGTGCGAAACAGTCCCACGCCCTCGGCACCGCAGTCGAGCACGGCAGCGGTGTCGCTGATTTGTTCGACGTTGGCGGAGAGGGTGATGTGCTGGCCGTCGAGGGTAATGGCGGGGCTGTCCTTGATCTCGGCCAAGCGTGTCTGGAGGTCCTCGCGCTTACGGGTGAGTTGGCCGTACTCGAAGAGGGTCTGATCGGTGGGGTTGACGATGATGAGGCCATTCAAGCCGTCAAGCAGGGCGTGGGCGCCGGTGGTGATTTCGCGCGAGGCATTGCGCAGGCCGACCACGGCGGGGATGCGCAGGCTGCCGGCCATGATGGCGGTGTGTGAGGTTTTGCCGCCCACGTCGGTCGCAAAGCCGAGCACCTTGGCGCGGTCCAGTTGCGCGGTGTGGCCGGGGGTCAACTCGTGGCTGATGATGATGCAGGGATCTTCGAGGTGTTCGAGGTCGATGGCGTGATCGCGGCCGGTCAGGTGGCCCAGCACACGATCGGCTACGTCCCGAATGTCCGCTACGCGTTCGCGCAGGTAATCATCCTGAACCTCGGAGAGGGCCTGAGTGTATTCGCCAATGAAGGTGTAAAAGGCATACTCCGCATTGATGGATTCATCGCGGATCATCTGCGTCACCTGATCTATGAGCACGGGATCGTCGAGCACCAGCAGGTGGGCGTCAAAAATCTGGGCGTCACTGGCGCCAAGGCGCGCGCGGACAGAGTCGCGAATGGTACGCAGCTCGCCGCGCGTCTTGGTAAGGGCGGCCTCCAGGCGATTCAGCTCCGACTCCACCTGTTTGGCGGGAATGGGCCGGCGCCGAGGGCGTTCCTCTTGACCCTTCTCAAGCACCAAGACTTTCCCCTGCGTCACGCCCGGCGACACGCCAATGCCGCGGAAGATAGTTTCCCCTGCCTCGATGGTGCTCGCCACGGGCTGATGATGGTTGGGGCGGTGTCCCGCAAACAAGCAAATTCAACAAACCGCGTGCCTTCCCCTGCTCGTTGGGCTATGCAATTGCGATGGACGCGGCGCGCGACATACGGAATCTGGCTCTCGTGGGGTTCATGGGCACGGGCAAGTCGACGGTCGGCCGGCAGGTGGCGCGGGATTTGCACTTTGAGTTCGTGGACACCGATGCACTGATTGAAGATCAGGCAGGGGTGTCCATTCCGGAGATTTTCAGCCAGTCTGGGGAGGAGGAATTTCGCCGGATGGAACGCGACGTGGTGGCCGGTCTGGCCCAGCGGGAGAAGCTGGTCATTGCCACCGGTGGCGGCTTGGTGGCGGATCCCGCCAACGTGGAAGCCTTGAGGGCTCACTCGCTGGTGGTCTGCCTTTGGGCCAATCCGGAAACCATCTGGCAAAGGTGCCGCGGCCAGACGCATCGCCCCCTCTTAAATGATCCTGATCCCCAAGCGCGCATTCGTGAACTGCTGGACGCGCGCGAGCCGTATTACCGGCAGGGGG
>DJHS01000153.1:333-35953 GCA_002433235.1 Verrucomicrobia bacterium UBA6614 | reverse complement strand
CCGGGAGCCGTATTACCGGCAGGCGGACATTATCATCAGTACGGACATTCGGCCGCAGAGGGAAGTGGTATCGCAGGTGACACACCAGTTTCGGGAGACAGGGAGGGGGAGTCAAAAGTAGAAGGTAAAAAGGCAAAGCCACAGGTTAAAATTCAAAAGGTTCGTGACTGCGCATCAATTTTGACTTTTTACCTCCCGCTCTGCTGCTTCGGTCATCAGAGAAAACCCAGTAAAGAACCCCCAGATCCAAGATGCCATGGTCAGTGCAATTCCTCCCAGTGTCAGGCCGGCGTGTTTGCTCCAGACGGAGAGGAGGGTTTCCTGTAGTCCCTCCAGAGATTGTGGCACATCGCCGGTTCCAGTCTCAGCCATGTCGGCGATGCCTTTATACAGGCTCAAGAACTGGTTGATAGCCTCGAGCAGCATGGGGACGATCATCAGGGTGCCAATGACCAGCAACAACAATTGCCACGTGCCGGCCATGCGGCGGCCACCTTTCAGTGAACCCGCGCCGGGGAGGAGGAACAGGTTCATCAGCAGGCAGCGCGTCGCCTTGGCCTTGGTCAGTGCATCATTCATGCGGTCATGGATTACTTCTGGGGCAGGAGGCTCGCCACTGCGCCGATGGCAAGGATGAACAGCAGCAGGCTGGCCACCGACATGGCCAGCGATATCTTGGCCATGCCCGCGCCACGCTGGCCGGGATTGAGTTTGATTTGGTTCAAGGCCATGAGCGAGGTGGCAATGCCCAGTCCGGCGAACACTCCCCAGCACAGGGGATGCCCACAGCCACAAGTCATGGCCCCGATTGCAAAGGCCAGACTCACGCCCGCCCATGGGTTGCTGGTTGTGGGTGCCTCCACTTGTTGTCCGGGGGGAGGCTTGAGCTCGGCCGGTTTCCGCTTGGGGACGGGAAGGGACGGCAAGCCTGGGGTTTTCGGAGGGGCAATGCCAAGCAGTTCGGCGAATTCAGAAAGCTCGCCCAGGACCGTCCATTGCTGTGAACCCTCGGGGCGCACGCGGGTATTTTCATCCGCGCGCCCCTCGCGAATCCAGGCACGCACCTGATCGAGGCTGATGGGGCCGTATTCGCGGTCGTCGCTGCCAATGATGGTGTATCGCGGCATTACTTGGATGGGGCGACTTTTGCCACCGGTGGTGGCGCGAAGTTTTGGAATGGCCCGGGCAAGTTTCGCAGCAGGGCCGGCACGAAAAAGAGGATGAGCGCCATTTTTAACGCCCGATCATAGATCATTCGTGTCCGGAGCGTTTCCTCATCGTTTCGGACGCGGTGCCATATCCACACGGAGACCAGAGGCAGCAGGAAGGGCAGCGCCAGAACGAAGCCTGGATGGTTTTGGAACGCCTGCCCCAGCCGCCCGTTGGCGAGGTGGTGAGTGGAGCGCAGTCCGCCACAGCCGGGACAGAGCAGGCCGGTGGCCTTGTGAAAGCCGCAAGGGGGATAAATTTTTGTTTCCACCGGGTCATTCGCGCCGAGCAACCAGACGGCGAGGCCAACGGGAATCACCACCAGCGCCCACGCCCAGCGCCGCCAAGGCGAGGGTTTCAGCACGGGCGGTGCCGGGTTCATGCGGACAATTCCTCCAGCTTGGCGCGGGCGCGGCCGTCGTCGATGACTTCAGCGGCCAATTCCCAACCTTCGGTGATGGAACTGGCGGCGCCGGCGACGAACAGGGCTGCTCCTGCGTTCAAGAGCACGGCCTCGCGTCGCGGGCCGGTGTCTTCTCCGTTTAAAACCGCGCGGGTGAGGGTGGCGTTGGCCTCGGCATCGCCGCCGGCAAGATCGTTCAGGGTCATGGGGGAGAGAGTCAGGTTTGCGGGGGACCACACGGATTCAGCCATGGCACGGTCCTGATAAAACTCGGCGATGGCGGTTTCGCCCAGCGGCGAGAGTTCGTCCATGCGGCGTTCACCGGCGGCACCGCTGACAACCATGCCACGGCGAATTCCGAGATTCTTCAGGACAGAGGCCATGGGGACGCAGAGTTCCGCGCGAGGGACTCCAATGAGTTGTGCGGTGGGGCGGGCGGGGTTGAGCAGGGGGCCGAGGAAATTGAACAGGGTTCGTTGGCCGCGCTCGGCGCAGAGTTTGCGGGCGGGGGCGATGTGTTTAAAGGCAGGGTGATAGAGCGGAGCGAAGAGAAAGGCGAAATTCTTTTCCTGAATGGCAGTGGCGGCTTCGGCGGGCGAAAGGGTTGTGGGGATGCCGAGTGCGTCGAGGACATCGGCACTGCCACTCCTGCTGGTGATGGCGCGGTTGCCGTGCTTGGCTACGGGGACACCTGCGGCGGCACAGAGGAGGGCAACGGTGGTGGAGATGTTGAAGGTGTTCAGACCGTCGCCGCCAGTGCCGCAGACATCGAGCAGTTCCTGAGTGGTGGCTCCATCGAAGGGCACAGGCGTGGCTCTCCCGCGCAAATTGGTAGCGAAGGCGGCGAGTTCGCTGGCGGTCTCGCCCTTGGTGGCCAGGGCGGTGAGGAATTCGGCCTTGGACTCCGCGGGAATATCCTCGGTGGTGAGTTGCTCCACGGCGACCTCGCACTGTGCGGGGTCAAGGTCGGTGCCGGTGTTTAACTGGGCGGTCAATTCATCGAGCATGGAGGGAGCTTAGGGCAGGGAAGCGGTGGGTCCAATCCACTTTTTGCGTGCCATGGGTGCGCGAGTGCGGGCAGATTGCGCGCGTGAGTGAGGCGGAGATTTTGCCGGTCCATGAACCCGCGCTGTTTGAGGAGGCGGTGGAACGGGCGGCAGCGGTGTTGCGAGCCGGTGGCTTGGCGGCGTTGCCGACGGAGACGGTGTATGGTTTGGCGGGTAATGCACTGGAGAAGACGGTGGTGAAGGCCATTTTCGAGGCCAAGGGACGGCCTGCAGGAAACCCGGTGATTGTGCACGTGGATGGGGTGGGGATGGCGCGTGAGTGTGTGACGGATTGGCCGGAGGCAGCGGGACTGTTGGCGCGGGCGTTTTGGCCGGGCCCCTTGACGTTGGTGTTGGCGCGGGCGGATTGCATCCCGGACGTGGTGACGGCGGGTGGAGGGACGGTGGGAGTGCGTTGGCCAGGGCATCCGTTCATGCAGGCGGTGATTCGGGCGTGCCGTTTTCCCTTGGCGGCACCGAGCGCGAACTTGAGCAACCACTTGTCACCCACGAACGCGGAACATGTACGGACGCAACTGGGTGGGGTGGTGCCGTTGATCGTGGATGGGGGGCAATCGCAGGTGGGGATTGAATCGACGGTGGTGGAGGTGGGGACGGACGAGGTGAGGGTGTTGCGGCCGGGGATGATTTCGCGGGACTCGTTGGCGGCGGCCTTGCCGGGGACAACGGTGCGGTGGGCGGGGGAGGAGGATGTTTTAAAAAGCCCAGGGCGGTTGCCGCGGCATTATTCACCCACGGCACGGCTGCGGGTATTGGAATGGGCGGATGAGGAAGACTTGGAGGGCCAGATTGCGGCCTCGCGAACACCGGCAGACCGGGTGTATGTGATTGCACACACGGTGATTCCGCCGGGGACACGGTTTGGACGGGTGAGCGTGATTCCGCGCGATGCGGAGGCGTATGCGCGGGCGTTGTACGGGGAGTTGCATTGCTGTGACGCGGAGGGGGCGGAGTTAATTGTGGTGGAAAAGCCGCCGGAAACAGAGGAATGGGCAGCGATTGCGGACCGACTGGCGCGGGCGGAGGCGTGAATATCTTGTGATATCGCGGGGGATGGCTTGGGATTATGTTCGTTTGACGAGGGGTTGGCAGGTCGGCCACTCTCCAGTGGTTCATGATTCAGTATCTTGACTTGTTGCGGCACGTGATGGAGGACGGGCGGCCGAAAGAGGACCGCACGGGCACAGGCACGTTTTCGGTGTTTGGTGTGCAGGCGCGGTTTGACCTGCGAGAATCGTTCCCAGTGCTCACCACGAAGAAACTGCACTTGCGGTCAATCATCCATGAGTTGCTTTGGTTTTTGAAGGGAGACACGAATGTGGGGTATCTCAATGAGCATGGGGTGCGCATTTGGGATGAATGGGCGGATGAAAAGGGGGACTTGGGGCGGGTGTACGGGGCGCAGTGGTGTGATTGGCGGACGCCAGATGGTGGTTCACTGAACCAAATTGACGCGGTGGTGGAGCAGATCAAGACCAACCCGAACAGTCGGCGGCATATCGTGAGCGCGTGGAACGCGGGGGAGGTTGATCAGATGGCGCTGGCGCCCTGCCATGCGATGTTCCAGTTTTATGTGCGCGACGGGGAGTTGTCCTGCCAGTTGTACCAGCGTAGCGCAGACTTGTTTCTGGGGGTTCCGTTCAACATTGCGAGCTATTCGCTTTTAACCCTGATGGTGGCGCAGGTGTGCGGGTTGCGGCCGGGCGAATACATCCACACGTTCGGGGATTTGCACTTGTATAGCAACCATTTGGAACAGGCGCGGGAACAACTGGAGCGGGAGCCGCGGCGTTTGCCGACGATGCATCTGAATCCGGAAATCACGGATATTCACGGCTTCACGTTTGAGGACTTTGAGTTGCGGGACTATGATCCGCATCCGCATATCAAGGCGCCGGTGGCGGTGTAGAGGGTGATGGAGGCCATTCCCCGGTTCGCGGATTTTAATCCCCAGTTTCCATTCCAAGCCATCGCGGCGATGTCACTAAACCGGGTGATTGGGCAAGGAAGCGAAATCCCGTGGCATTTGCCGGAGGATTTTCGTTGGTTCAAAAAAATGACCACGGGACAGGTGGTCGTGATGGGGCGGAAGACATTCGAGTCCATTGGCCGGCCGTTGCCAGACCGCGAGATTGTGGTTCTGAGCCGATCGGGGTTTGTGCATGAAGGGGTGCGGACGATCACTGAGTTGGGGGAATTGGTGCCGATGGAGGATGGCCGGCAGATCTTTGTGGCCGGCGGGGGGCTGGTTTATGAATTAGCGCTGCCACGTTGCTCGGATTTGTTTTTAACGGTGGTTCAGCGTGAAGTGGAGGGGAATGTCCTGTTTCCGGCGTTTGAGGACCAGTTCGTTGAACGCGCGGTGATCCGGGAGACGCCTGAGTTCAAAATTTTGCATTTTGTGAATCGAGATTTGTAGGATGTCGCGAATGCTGAAATCGGCGGGGGCGATGGGGGTTGCGACCTTGGTGAGCCGGTTGTTGGGGATGGTGCGGGAGATTTGTTACGCGCGTTTCATGGGGGACGGATGGGTGGCGGGGGCCTTCATGCTGGCATTCATGATACCCAACCTGTTTCGACGCCTGTTGGGTGAAGGGGCGCTGACGCAGGTATTCATCCCCATCTTCAAGGCAAAGGAAAAAAAGGAAGGTGAAGTGGAGATGTGGCGGAGCGCCAACGCGGTGATGAGCGGGCTTCTGGTGGTCTCGGCTGTGCTGTTGGGCGTGGTGTTGGCGGGAGTGTCGGCGGTGTTGGCGTGGGGGGAGTTGGGCGACCGGGCGCGGCTGATGCTGGAACTGCTGCGGTGGATGTTCCCGTACATGGGCCTTGTCTGCATGGCGGCGGTGGCCATGGGTATCCTGAATGCGCGAGGGCATTTTTTTGTGCCGGCACTGGGGCCGGCGATCCTGAATGTGTTCCTGATTGCCGCCGTGTTGTTGTTTGCCCCCATGATCGAAGGGGGCGTGGAGGACAAGGTGTTTGCGGTGGCGGTGGCAGTGCTGGTGGCCGGTGTTGTGCAGTTGCTTTACCAATGGCCACTCATGAAGGAGGAGGGATTTTGCTGGCGATGGACGTCGCCGTGGAAGAACGAGACGGTGCGCGAAGTGGGGCGCAAACTGGCACCGGCGGCCATTGGCGCGGCCGCGTTCCAGATTAACGTCTTGGCGACGCAGTGCCTTGGCTTCTGGGCGGGAGACCACGTGGTGGCATCCTATACCTACGCGGTGCGGCTGATGGAATTGCCGCAGGGTTTGTTCGGGGTCTCGATGGCGGTGTTTTTGCTGCCGACCCTGGCAGGGTTGTCGGCGGAGGAAAAGGATGGGGAATTCCGGGCCACCTTGGGGGAGGGAATCCGGCACCTGTTGTTCATCAATGGCTTGATGATGTGGGTGTTGGTGTTGCTGGCGGAACCGATGGTGCGGCTGTTGTTCGAACGCGGCGAATTCACGGACAAGTCGACACTTCACGTCTCCTTCGCGCTGGTTTGCCTGGCACCGGCGCTCCTGTCGTATTCGCAGGTGGGGCTGCTGGTGCGGGCATTCAATGCGCGCGGGGATGTGCGGACTCCAATGAAAATAAGCGTTTTTTGTCTTTTTGTGAACTTGGGGTTGGCGATGGGGTTGGTGGCCAGCGGTTGGTTTGGAGAGGAAGAGGTGCAGGGGGCGTTTGGGGTGGCGAACTCATTGAGTGCGTTCCTGAACTGGCGGTTGTTAGCTCGAGCGCTGGGCCGTCGCGGTCTAGGGCCTGACCGGCTGGATGGCGGCGGCTGGGCGGCGGTGTTGGGCAGCCTGTGCCTTGCGATTGCTGTGGGGGCGGGGTTGCGGGTGATGTCCGGCGAATGGTGGGGCGCGGGGGACGGGTTTTGGGAGCGGTTGGGGCTGGTGTTTGTGCCTTTGGCGGGGATGATCGGAATGGCATTGGCGGCGGGGGTGTTTTGCGGGGTGCCCACGGCGCGGCAGATTTGGGACCTGATGTCCGGGAGACGGGCGGCGGAGTGAGTTCGGCACGGGGATTGCTTAGGTGAATTCAGGATTGAGATTGCGCCTTGGAGGGCGTTCAATGACGGTCTGCCAAAGCTGGGACCTGGGGTCTTGGTGAGGGTGGATGGGTTCGGGCAAAAATGCAGTTTTTCCCGGAAAAATCGCCCCGTATGGTTGCTGAAACGCGTTACAGCAGTTAGATTGACGATGAGGGAATGTCACCGGCCGGGTGCGAATCAGGGGTTTGATTCGCCGGTGGGCTGGCATTTTCTGCCAGCATGAAAACTTTTCTAGCCATCGATTTCGGCTCGGGCCACCTGAAAATGGCGGAGTTCGAGGCGCAGGCGAATGGTATGCTGAAGCTGCACCGGTACGTGCTGGAACCGATGCAGCAACCGCCGGAGCCCGAGGTGGAGGAAGTGGCCGAGGGAGAGGAACCCAAGGAGCCGGATCCGCCGGATCCGTTTGCGGGTATCAAGCTGACGCTACAAAAGGCGCTGGACGAGAACGAAATCCGCGCCAAGGGCAAGGAGGCAAATTTCTGCATGCCGAGCAGCGTGGTGTTCACCAAGCCGCTGCGCACGCCGCCGGTGGAGGGGTCCAAGGTCAGCCAAATTATCCAGTATGAGGCGCAGCAAAACGTGCCCTTCCCGCTGGACGAGGTGCAGTGGGATTACCAGGTGCTGGGCAGTGCGGACTCTGGTGAGCTGGAAGTGCTACTGGTGGCGCTGAAGACGGAAGTGGTGGAGGCCTATGCTGATTTAAGCCGGAGCTTTGGCATGAAGCTGCAGTTGATCGACGGCTCGGCGGCCACGCTGCGCAACGCCTTTGTGCACAACTACGGCGAGCCGGAAGAGTGCGCCCTGTTGCTGGACATTGGCGCGGCCACGACCAACGCGGTGTTCATCGAGGGGAGCATGTTTTATGCGCGCAGCATCAACATCGGCTCCAACAACATCACGCAGGAGTTCTCGGCCGAGGCGCAGTTGGACTTTCCCTCGGCGGACCAGTACAAACGCGACCACGGCTTTGTACACTTGGGTGGTGCGTATGAGGATCCGCAGGATCCCTATCAGGCCATCGTGGCCAAGGTGGCGCGCAATGTGATGACGCGGCTGCACCAGCAGGTGTCGCAAACCATTCAGTTCTACCGCAGCCAACAAGGCGGCACCATGCCCACCAAGCTATATTTGGCTGGCGGTGGCTCGCTGATGCCCTACACGGCCAACTTTTTTCAGCAGAAGCTGAACATCGAGGTGGAGTACTTCAACCCCTTCCGAAACATTGAGATTGCGCCGGAGGTGAATCGCGAGGAGTTGGCCGTGGTGGCGCATACCCTGGGCGAGGCGGCGGGTTTGGGTCTGCGCAACGTGACGGTGGGCATGACGGAGTTCAACTTGTTGCCCACGCGCGAGAAGGTGAGCCGGGAAATCGACCGGCGTGCACCCTACCTGATCGCGGTGGTTTTTTGCGCGGCACTGCTCTTCGCGGTCTTTGGCGCGTATGACATGAGCATGGCCAAGGTGAAGGAGGAGGCGGCAGAGAAGATCAAGGAAAACATGCCGGACGGTTTGGGGCCGATCAAGGCGAAGGTGAGCGAGATCGAGAGTCGAATTTCGGACTTCAGTTCCAAGAAAAGCCGTGCGGAGGCGATGCAGGTGTTTTTGCAAAGCCGATACGAATGGGTCCACCTGCTGACGGCCCTGCGGGAATCCATCTCACGGATCGAGCCTCATGTTAAAATTACCGCCTACTTTGACCCCGCGGACAAGAAGCAGATTCTGCCCATGGACGAGTATCCGGGTGAGGTGGGCGGGGAGAACATTCCGGTGTTGCCCTGGCGTGCGGTTCGGGTGGATGGCAACAGCACCTTGTCGCTGACTGGCAACATGTTTGAAGGTGGTGAACCGGTGCAGTTCCGGGGCCGTCTGCCGGCAGGGGTGGATGACGTCAACAAGATTTACTTTGTGGGCACGGCGGGTGTCGATGAACCCGGCTTTACGCTTCACGAAAAGGAGGAGGATGCGAACAACGGGGAGAACCCGGTGGTGTTCACTGAATTTGAGCAGTTGGTGGGCATTGACCCGAACACACACCTCATCTATTGGCGGGGCCATCCGCTGGTGCGCGGCAACGCGGTGCGGTTTGAGGGCAACTCGCCCACGGTGCCCCGGGAATTTGAAGGAGACGATTTGTTCTACGTGAAAAATGTGCCGGGCCAGCCAAGTTGGCTGGAATTGTACTCGGACCCGGAATTGGCGCCGGCGAGCCGTGTTCGTTTCGCGGATGCAGGTGTGCCGGGCAAGTTCGGATTGGAACCGGAAAACCCCGTGGAAGCGCCTGAGCCTGTTACCGATGACACCGCCGCCGATGAGCCCCCCGACTTGGAAGAGAATCCAGACGGCGAAGCAAAGCCCAAGCCCCCGGAACCGCCGAAGCCGCGCGTAAACCTTTCCAACCATCTGATCTTCTGGGCCAACCATGGCTTGGAAGACAAGGCTGCCATCCGCTTCAAAGGGTCGCCCAACCACTGGCCACGGGGATTGGAGTCCTTGGATTCGGACACCCTGTACTTTGTTGAGCCGCGCGATTCCAACTGGGTTCGCCTGCACACAGGCCGGGAACTGAATGAAACGACGCGAGTCATTTTCTCGGGCCTACCCTTGAACGTGGGGTTCAATCTCCGCGCTGTCCCTGGGGAATACACCCTGGACGCGCCACGTGGCGACGGGCAGGAGGTCAATCCGCAACTGGTCGGGCCGGTTGCCGCGGCTCTGGACAAAGTGGTGCAACTGGGCGGCTCCTACGCGTTGGACCCGGACACGGACGAAGTAATGTACGTGGGCTTGGTGGGGCCCGGGGTGCGGCGGGACTCCGTGCGCCAGCCGGAACTGGAACAACTGGCTGTTTTAAAGAACCTCAAGTATCTGGAGGTTTGGCGTGATCCCACCATTCCAGAAAAGGACTGGCCGGAATATCAAAAACTGCTTCTGGCGTTCAGTGAACGGGTCAAGGATTGTTCCATCAGCCTAGCCATCCCCACGACCCTTTGGGTGACCAGCTTTGGTCCGGGGGTTGCTCAGGAAGAGCCGATGGAGGCGGAACCGGGTGGCGCACCCGCGCCTGCGCCTGGGGAAGCCGCCGCGGCGCCGATGGATGAGGGGAATCCCGAGGAAATCTCCGGCCTGCGGCTGAAGATTAAGGCGATGAATTTTAAAAAATACTATACCATTGCCAACAGTGACTTTGTGGAAATGGTGATCAGGAGCATCAACGCGCACCCCTACTTTGGGGGGGATCCGGAATCAGGGAGCAGTACGCTTGTGAGCCCGCTGCCGGTGGACATGGCGACGACGGACATGTTTTTTGAATTTGAGGTCCACGTGCCGCTGCTAGAGCCCATTGTGCTAAAGGCGGACTTGGACGGGGCGGAAGCGTTGAACAATGGGGAAGAGGAGCCCGGTGCCGGGGAAGAGCAACCGGGTGCGGAGCCGGCCGAACCCGGAAAGGAATTTTAAGCCATGAACAACCCCATCGTACAAGCCATTGTCTACGGCCTGAAGCGCCACTGGATGCTGCTGGTGTTTCTACTGGTGGGTGTGGGGGCGTTGTTGTTTTCCCTGAAATGGAGCGGCGAAAAAAAACAGGCGCATGACGAGGCGGAATCCAGCTATGCCGGCGCACAATCCTCCTTCAAGGGAGCTGACTTCAGCCCGACATACAAGCCGGTTCAGGAGAACATCGATCTGGCGGATGCCAACGTGGCGAAGATTGATGAATTTTTCGATTCCGCCAAGGGGGTATTGAACCTGAACGTGAGCGTGGACAAGCCCACGGATTTCATGCGCAAGTTGCATCTGCAAATCGACCGGCTGAATGTCATGGCGTACACGAACAGGGTAAAGCTGCCCAATACCGCGACAGGTGCGGGCAATACCAACCAGAGGTTTGATTTTACATTTGAACAGGTGCGTACCAATACGCCGCCGCAGGATCAGATTTACGGTTTGGCGCTGGCCTTGCACGACATCAAGAACATCTCCGAGTTGCTGTTGACCAGCAGCATTCTTGAACTCCGAAGCATGCAGCGCACGCGCAGGGTGGGGCTGGAGGACGCGGGTGGCGGCATGGGTGGGAGTGGCAGGCCCATGACGAGTCCGTCTCCCTACAACAATATGGCGAGCGCGGGGATCAGCGAGGGTACGGGTCCCTATCTGGATGACTTGGAGGATTACACCAACTCGGATGAAACCTTGACCGGTATTCCTTACCGCGTGATTTTTACCTGTTATCCCGAGGGCTTGGCCGAGGTGCTCTGGAGGATTTCCACCCAACCTGCACCAGGCTATGGCATTTATGTCGCGCGCAGCTTGCGCATCGAGACGATCATGGATGATGCGGGCATGATCGGGGTCGGCCCACCGGGGACGGGGTTTGGGGCGCCGCCCGGCTCAGGCGGCGGACCGGGTTTTTCCCCGCCCGGCGCGGTTCCCGCGGTGGACACCTCCGCCGTGGCGATGTTGGGGGTTCCCTTGGCGGCCACGGGGTTGGGCAGTCGGGATGCCTCGCCGGTGATTCATATCAAAAAACTGAAGGTGGAACTGCACTTCGACATCATTCGAAACTACATAAAATACGGCAAGGGGCGGGAAGGCATGCCAGAAGATGGCGAGGGAGGCTTTGCTGGTGAGCCGCCCGGGGGATCTCCGCCGGGAAGTTTCTAGGCCCAGTCATGGAGCAACTGAAGCCATACTTGGACAAGGCCAAGGTCGTTCTGGATCATCTGGAGAAGATCATCCTGCTGGGAGCCTTGGGTGCCTTGGGGTATTTCGCCGTAACCAAAATGTTGGCTCGAAATACCGATGTGGAGGATATACTCAAGCAGGTTCCGACTGAGAAAAAAGTCATCCAGCCCGGCGGGCCCATGGTGCAGGAGGAGGAGGTCAGGGAATTGCACGCATCCATCAACGCGGCCACCAATACCAACAAGACGCCCCGCCTGAAACTGCTCAAGGGCATCAGCAACCATTTCCTGTTTTCGCCTGAGGAATGGCTGACCAATTCCAGCCTCGGCATATTTCGCGCGGATGACGGGGATCGCAAACGTGGAATTGAGGCCCTGTCGGTGGCGGGCCGTCCCTACTCGCTTAACATGCGCATCTGGGCCGAGGTGCGGCTCAACCCATCCGGCAGCATTATTGGTCATTATCTGACCGTTACGGACGAATATTTTCGCTACCAGACCACCAACGCCTTGCTCTATCAGGCGCCACAACTGCATCCCTTCCTGCCCACGACGAACATGATTGTGGTGGGACCTGGCCAGAGAGGACAGCCAACCCTTAGGGCAAGCAGTGTTCCAATGCACCCGGACTGGTTGAACGTGACCAACATTATGCGTGCCGGTGTGACCAACGTGCTGCACACGAATTATTTACAACGAACCTACGATCTGGTGCCGGACAAATTTGAGAACACGATTTTGAAACACATCAACGAGGCTTCCCTGGCCCAACGGGAAAACTGGGCCGCCCAGATCGGCGCTTCGGATCCGCCATACTACGCAACCATGACGGATCCTCTTTGCCACCCTGAGCGCATGGTGGCGCATTTTTACGAAGTCACCGGCCAGCGGGGGTCCCGCAATCATGCCTTCAAGCTGCGCCTGTATCTGTATCCCTCAAACCGGGTCATTCATTTTGGGGATGGCAAAATACCTCCGTTACCCGCTTATGTCCTACGGCCGGGCCAGAAGGAAGGGGCCTGTGTCAACTTCGCCCCGCAACTGGGCTATACGATTCCGCGGGGAGATTTTATTGACTTGGAGTACGGCCGTGGCACCAACCACCGGTTTCTTATCCCTGCCTGCAGACCGGGTCGGAAGCTGTTCATTGACGGGCAGGTTTACGTTGTTGAAGCCGTTACAACCACTCATGTGCATTTGGGCAAAGACCCCCTGCTGACCCCTCAAACCGATCCCACGCGCGAGCGGAAGTACCGTCTGCCCATTCCCGGCATGGGGGGTGGCTAGTGATGCTGTGAATAACTTTTAAACCCGTAAGCTTGCCATGCCCTTGCGTAACGCTACAGTGAAGCTGCTTTTGCAATACAAGGAGGGTATTGTGTATTCAGGACAGATAACACACTTGTGCCGTGTCTTAGCTTCACGGTTGATTATTTTTTGCGTGGCAATTTCCGGGGGGCTTCGACTACAGGCTGCGGCCGCACCGCCGCCGGTGCCCGCGCCCAATCTGGACATTCCCCGGATCATTCAGGAAGAGCGTCGCCGGTTGGAGGCCGCCCGTGCCGCCGCCAACAAGCCTCCCCAACCCGAGCCCATTGGCCCACCCTTTTTAGCGGAAGTAATTGAGGAAAACCGCAACCTTCTCAACACGTGGATCATGACCGCGCAGACCGCTGAAAAAGAGGGGCGCATCAAGGATGCCGTGGACATGTACATCTTCGCATTCAAGAAAATGCAGGATGATGAAGTAATGCCCTTCATGCCCGCCGCGGAAATCAAGCCCTTGGCGGAGGGTCTCACGCGTATTCAGCTGCAGAAGGCCCGCTCGGTCTTGCAAGACCAGCGCGACAATGGCCGATTCGACGAGGCCTTGATCGCCTTGGCTGAGTTGGGCGCGTGGATGCCCGAGGCGGAATCAACGCGGCTTTATCTCGCGCAGGCCGCCGATTTGGGGCGGCAGGTGGAGAGGATGAAGGCGGACTTCAAGCGGCGCAGCCCCTCGCGCGATGCCCTCACGCGGTTGGCGGAAATCAGGGGCAACCAGGCGGAGATTGAACGATTGCTGCGCGACGGGATGATTCTCTTCGACGCCAAGGATTACGACAACGCCTACAAATATTTCGAGCGCGTCATCTACCTCGACCCGTTGGAAGGACGCGCCGAGCATTACCTCAAGCAAATCCACAACGTTCGCATCAAGATCACCGACAAACGCCGCCAGCAGCAGTTTCGCGAGCGCGTCCACAAGGTCAACGAGATCTGGATTGATGACGACCGCCGGCACAACCTGCCCGTGCCCAACCCGTTCTACCGCGGACCCAAGGGCCTGAATATCCAGTCCTCGCCCATTGGAGGCGGTGGCGGGCCCATGGGCGGCCTGATGCCCAAGTTCCAGTCCAGCGTGCAGCAAAACCTTGGCGCGGCGCGCATTCACCAAAAGCTGCAGTCCATCCAAGTGCCGGAAATACGGGCCCTCAATGGCCTAACCTTGGATGAAGTGGTCACTCTTTTGGATCAAGCCGTGCGCGATGCTGACCCGGAGAAAAGGGGTATCAATTTCCGTATCAACACGACCATTCCGGAGAAAGCCCGGCAAGCCCAGCGTCCCGTCGGGCTGCCACTTGCCGGAGGTCCCCGCCCTCGCGTGGACGCCTTTGGCTTGCCACTGTTGCCGGATGTCCCGTCAGAGGGAAGTGCCTCGGCTGGGCAACCATCCGGTGCCAAGCCGGCGGTGCCTGTCGCGCCCGTGGCTCCCCAACCCAAGCCCGTCCAGCCAGCGCCATCACTGGCTGACGGAGAAACCTTTGACCCTCGTAACGTCCAAATCCGGGGCCTGACCACTCCCCTGCGTGGTCTGAATGTCGGCGAACTGATTGCGGCCATCAGTGAATCCTTCAATGTTCCCATTCATCATCAGGTATCAAGTTTTGGGGTTACGTTTGCCTATCGCGGGCCGGAAGAGGAGAAGATGTTCACCCGAAAATTTCAGATCAACGCCAGCGCAGTCATGAGTGGCTTTGGCTTGCCGGATCACAAGACCCGGCTGGACGAGTTGAAAAACGAGGGGGTCAAGCTCACCCCTGTCCGGGCCCATAATCTGCCCCAGCAGGTCTCACTCAATGGCAACACTGGCCGGCCGGCGGCGAGCGGCGATGGTTCCTATTACAAGCAGACAGGGAATGACCTGCAATTTGGCATTGCGCCCGGCCCCGGCCCTGGCGGTGGTGCGCCTGGCCCCGGTGGACCCGGGCCCGGCGGCGGTGCGCCTGGCGGTGGCCCCGGTGGCGGAGGCAACGCTTTGCTGGCGAATACAGCCGCCTCGCAGGCCATCGAGAATTTGTTTCGACAAACCTATGGCCTGAACGTCCGCGTATTCTTCAATGACCGGCGCGGCATCATGCTCGTGCGTGGCCCCTTGAGCGACTTGGAAATGGTGGAGCAGATTCTGGATGTGTTCAACGCCACCGCGCCGCTCGTGAAAATGCAGGCAAAGTTTGCCGAGATTGAGTATGACGACAACGATGCCCTCGGATTTGAGTGGTATCTGGGCAACCTCGGCATTGGTGGCGAGAAGTTGATCGTCGCGCCCGGTACGGCACCCACCTACATCGGCCAGCCCACGGCCAACAATCCGAGTGGATTTTTCCCATTCCCCGGCATCCTGCAGGGTAATCAGTTCGTGCCTTCACCCAACTCGATCCCGCCCAAGTCCACGGACAATCATCTCACATCCAATTTCAAACAGCATGGCAACCCCATGCTCACGCTTACGGGCATCCTGACCGACCCACAGTTCCGCATGGTGCTCAATGCTATGAGCGACAAGGAGGGCGTTGATGTGCTTTCCTCACCCGAGATCATCACAGTCAGTGGTCGGCCGGCCCAATTGAATGTGCAGGACCAACGCTACATTGTGACTGGCGTCACCCCCGCCTTTACGCCCGGCCAGTTTGGCGGCGGCGGTGCGGGGGCGATGATGCCCAACATTTCCTCCGGCAACTTCGGTCCGCAATTTGCCGCCGTTCCCTATGTGGGCTCTGACATGTTCACCATTGAAATGCAGGTGCAGCCGACGTTCACAGAGTTCCTCGGCTATGAGGATACCTCCTTTGAGGCCACCGCCTTTGCCGGCGGCAACGTGGTCACCCAGCCCATTGCGTTGCCGCGCTTTCGCACTCGCACCGTGAATGTTGACTGCGTGGTTTGGGATGGCTACACCATTTCCATTGGCGGTATGATTTCCGAGACGGTTATTTCCCACAAGGACAGCCTGCCGTTCCTCGGCGACATGCCTTTCATCGGCGGCTTGTTCCGCGGCGAGAGCACGCAGCGAAAGAAGAAGAACATGAACATTTACGTGACCAGCACCATCGTGGATCCTGCGGGCAACCCCGTGAATACCGAGGAAACACTGCCTTTCATGCGCCAGCCCGAAGGCGAGGTTCCCAATCACCTCGGCCTGCAGCCTTGAGGCCATGCCCGACCGTGAGACCCTGCTGCTGATCGACGGCCACGCCGCCGCCTATCGCGCTTTCTACGCCATTCGCAACCTGACGGGGCCGGATGGTGCGCCCACTAATGCGATCTTTGGGTTTCTGAAGGCGTTCCATCGTGATCGTGAGCGGGTGGAGCCCACTCAAATTGCTGTGGTTTGGGATGGCGGGCTGGACGAGGAACGTACGGAGTTATTGCCGGGCTACAAGTCCGAGCGTGACCCAATGCCCGATGCCATGGAGGTTCAACTGGATGGCATGGTGGAATGGCTTGAGGCATCTGGGATTGCTTCCATTTGTGAGGAAGGGGTGGAGGCGGATGACATTATCGCCACCCTCGCCCGGCGTGCCGAGGCTTCCGGTCAGGCAGTGGTCATTGCCAGTGCAGACAAGGATTTTTTTCAGCTCATCAATGATCGAATTGGCCTGCTGAACCCTAACGACAAGACAGGTGCCGTCTGGAGGGACGGCCAGGTCATCGACAAGACCGGAGTGCGGCCCGAGCAGATTGTTGACTGGCTCAGCCTCGTGGGTGATGCGGTGGATGATATTCCCGGTGTGCCTGGCGTCGGCCCCAAGACGGCGGCCAAGTGGCTTGCAGAATTTGAAACGCTGGATACATTGCTGGAGGGGATTGACGAGGTGACGCCAGAGCGCTTCCGGGAGCCGTTGCGCGAACTGGCGGATGACCTGCGACGCAATCAAGATCTTGTTCGGCTGCGTGAAGATCTTCCTGTTCCCACGGCACCTGCCAGTCTGGTTCCCAGTGACGGCGATTATGCCCGCCTTCACGCCCTGTACACGCGCTGGGGGTTCCGCGGGTTTTTGACCGAACTAGAGTCCGCGCGGCAACCGAATCTTTTATAATACATCCGTTTTCAATTTTGAGGAGGATGAAAAGTCTTTAAGCTTGACCCACGGACAATTATTTTCTTTAGTCGGTCAAGGAGGCAGGTTTTCGCCTGCGAAAAGGTACAAGGGAACAACAACAAGGGGGGTGGAAATGACAACTTATCTCGCCAAGCAAGGCGTGGTTTATACGGACCCGAGCACGGGTGAAGTTCTGTCGATTCTGGAGGAGCTTGAGACTCCAGGCACGGAATACCTCAACATCCAACTGCATGATGATGAGGGGTGGAAACTGGACGTTTACGAAAACGGATTCGTCGAGTTTTACAACGGTGAAGACGCGAAGCGGATGATCCGCAAGAACGTGACGCACGAGGAGGTCATCCAAATGTGGCGAATGCTGCAGGATGGCCAGCGCGATGGCATCAAGAAGATGATGCGCGCGCGTGCCAAGGCGGTTGCGACTGTCTAGGCTGGTTCGTCGAGAGATTTCAGCACACGCGCTGCCATGTCGGCAGTGCGGCCGGTGGCCCCTTGATTGGCGGCTACGACCGCTTGGGCGTTTTCGCCCAGAGCGGTTCTTTTTTCGGAATTCTTCAGGAGGTCGGCAATGGCGGGTTCCAATTCAGAGGCATTCTGTATCTGAACTGCGGCCGAGGCATCGAGGAAGTCGTGGGCCACGGCCCGGAAGTTCTGCATATGAGGGCCGAACACCATAGGTCGTCCCAGAGCGGCCGGTTCGATCGGGTTTTGCCCGCCACGCGCGGTAATGCTTTTGCCCACAAAGACCACGGTTGCTGTCTCATAGAAGGACATCAGTTCGCCCGTGCTGTCGACCACCAGGCAATCCGCTTCGGTGGGCTTGTTCAGTTCACTGCGGAGACAGTAGGCTTGGCCCAGCATTTGGAGTTGTTCGCCCACGGCGCGCGCGCGTTCAAAGTGCCGTGGCACAAGCACCAGCAACAGGCCGGGGCAGATCTTCTTTAATCGCGGAAACATTTCAGCGAGCAGACGTTCCTCGCCCTCGTGAGTGCTGCCGCCAACCAACACAGGCGGGTTGTCTTTGGTGCAGAGTTTGCGGAGCAACTTGGGCACGTCAACGGTGCTTTCTTTGGAAGCGGCTGCGCCGTCAAATTTCATGCTGCCGGTGATTTCGATCACATCGCTGTGGCAACCAATTTCACTGAGCCTACGGGCATCATTTTCATTCTGTGCCCCAACCGCAGCAAGGGCGGCGAAGAGTTCTCGAAAAAGGAAACCAAACCGGCGGTAGCCCTGCTGCGAGCGGTCGGACAGACGGGCGTTGGCGAGGATCACCGGGATGTTGTTGCGGCGGGCGCGCCAAAGGAAATTCGGCCAAATCTCCGCTTCAACCAGAATGATGGCATCGGGCTGAATGGTGTTGAAGGTGGCGGCGACGCAGGGAGCTAGATCGATTGGGAAATAGATCCGGTGAATTTCCGGCGGCAGTTGTTTTTCCAGTTCCCCCATCCCGGTGGTTGTGGTGGTGGAGACGACCAGCGCCCAGTCCTTGAATTCGTTCCGCAATACTTCAACCAGCCGCGCACAAAGCAGGGCTTCCCCGACACTGACGGCATGCAGCCAAAGGACGCGCTGGCCGGTAAGGGCTTGTTTCAACGTGTCATCGTGTCGGCCAAACCGCTGGCCAAAGCCTTGCCGCCAATTGCCTCTGCGGTGGAGTTTCCAAAAATAAAAGGGCGCGCTAAACAGGAAGAAGAGGGGGAACAGGATGTTGTAAAGCAACCGCATGCGCGGGCGGCTTTCTGCCACAAACGAGGCTGGGGGTCGAGCCGGTCCTTTCTAATCAGCTTCGGAAGTAGACCAGTGTTACCAGAATAAACGGCGGTATCAGAATAGCCACGCTCCATGCCATGTAGCCGAAGAAACTGGGCATCTTGACGCCGTTTTCCTCGGCGATGGCCTTGACCATGAAGTTGGGGGCGTTGCCGATGTAGGTGTTGGCGCCCATGAACACGGCGCCGCAACTGATGGCTAGAAGGGTCTGGGCCATGGGCCCCATCAGGGTGGTGGGATCACCGCCGGCAGTGTTGAAGAACACGACGTAGGTTGGCGCGTTGTCCAGAAAACTGGACAGCACGCCGGTGAGCCAGAAGTACATCATGTTGATGGGATCATTGGTCTCGGATTGCACGGCCAGCACCACACTCTTCAGTTCACCGTCCACCCCGGCCTGCAGGATTTTCAGAGCGGGAATCATGCAGATGAAGATAGCGATGAACAGTTTGGCCACCTCGAGAATGGGTTCCCAGGTGAAACCGTTGGCGGCGCGGATGTTGGTTTCCTCCTCGCCGGGCGCGGGCACTTCGTGGCCGTGATCATCCTTCTCGGTGCGGTACATGGGGGTGTACCACAGGCTAATCAGCGCGATGACGAGCATGAGTCCGTCACGGACAAGGTTGGAGTAGGGGACGATCACCCCGTAAATGTGCAGGCCTTTGGTCTCGTCGTGGGTTTTTTTGGCGCGGAGGGCATTGACGTCTGCCACGGCGTGCAGGTGCCCTTTGCGGAGGTCGAAGTATTCCGTGTTGGATTCGTCGAAAGGACCCTCGGGGTTTGCTTCCGTGTAGGATTTCAAATCATCCTTGGCCATTTTCATCTTCGCCTCGGCCTGCTCGATTTGAGGCGCCAATTTTTTGCCCACTTCAGGATCCTTGAACGTGCCGTCGGCGAGGGACTTGGAGAAAAGGATCGCGCCAATGATGCAGGCGATCATGACAAAATTAAATGTGCCCTCGAGCTTGAGGGGTTGTTTCTCGCCATCATCGGGCGGTGGCCCCTCGTCCTTGAACTTGATGGAGTCAAAGATAAAAAAGACAACCAGCAGCACAACGGCGAGAGGGGCCATGACGGGCAGGAGTTTCATGGTCCAGAAGAAATCGACGCCTTTTAAAAACCCAAGAAATAGCGGTGGATCGCCCAAGGGGGTGAGGGAGCCGCCGATGTTGGCGACGAGGAAAATGAAGAAGACCACCACATGAACCTGATGCTTGCGCCAGGCGTTGGCGCGAAGGATGGGGCGAATGAGGAGCATGGCTGCGCCGGTGGTGCCCATCCAGCTTGCCAGAACAGTGCCGATGAAAAGGATGAGTGTATTGACCGCCGGGGAACCGCGCAGGGAGCCCTTGAGACAAATTCCGCCGGCTGCGGTGAAGAGCGCGGTGAGCAGGATGATGAACGGTACGTAGTCGAGTAGGACGATGTGCAAAATTTCGTATAAAGCATCGCCCTTATAGGTGGCCAGGAACGGAATGCAAAACACGACGATCCAGCCAGCGGCCACTTTGCCGTAATTGCCATGCCAAAAATGAGGGGCCACAAGGGGGAAGATGGCGATGGAAAGCAGCATGCCGGCGAAGGGGATGATCCACAACGCGCTCAGCTTTTTGCCTTGGACGCCGTGGCGGTGATGGTCATCGGCGTGTTCGCCGTCGTCAGTTTTTGCTTGGGCTTTCGGTTCTTCCGGGGAGGCTGGCGCTGGTTCGACGGGCTCAGAGGTTTTGTTGTTTTCGGGGTCAGTTGCGGTCTCAGGAGTTGCTGGGGCGAGGGGTGTCTTGGGCTCAGTGTTGTCCTGCGGAGCGGTATTATTTGCCTCGGCGGTCTGGGGGGATGTGCCGGGAGCGGAAGTTGTTGCGTTGTCTTCGGGTAGGCTGGTGGCCGGGGCGGGGGGTGTTTCCGGCCCGGGCTGGGCGGTTTCCGGCTGTGTTGTATTGTCGGGAGTCGTGGCGGCCGGCGCCGTGGGCGCAGTGTCGGTGGTTAGGGGAGGAGGCAAAGTGGGCTTGGTGGGCGTGGGCGGCTCGGGTGGATCAACAACGGTCTCGGGTGGTCGGGGTTGCGCCGGGATGACTGGCGGTGCGACAGCTGTCTCTGGGGTGGCGGGCGGTTGGGCAAATTCAATCTCAAACCACGGATTGCCGTTGCGGGTACCAACACGTTTTATCTCTCGGCCGTTCTTGAATGTGCGCTCGATCTGGATCGTGCCATTCTCCAGTAGTTCGGTTGCGGAGATAAGGAGGCCCTTGGTGTAGGTCGCCGTGCGGGTGCGGCCATCCGGTTCATTGACAGTCAATGTTCCGCTGAAAGGCGGGTCTGTTTCGGCGGCGTGGCTGGCGGGCGCCCAGACGGCGGCCAGAAACCCGGCAGCAAGCAGAGTCAGCAGGAGGGATGAGGTCAGGCGCATGGGTCTTGTAGGTTGGGGAGGCCGGGTTTCGTAGGTAGGGATATTTGTACAAATGATCGCGCGCCGGGTCAATGTAATTCATTTAAAGCGGGACTAGGCACGCGGAGGCTTTTCGGGATTGCGCGGCCACCGGGTTTCTGTCAGAACGGGCCCAGAGGTTCCCCCAACGGATGACCGATACGGCCAGACAAGCCATGCAGATGGTTCCGTGCGATCGCTGTCGCACGCCCAACTTTGTGCCCGCCAGCCTGCCCAAGTTTCAGGCGGTGCCCTGCCAGAATTGTCGCCATCCGGTCATCACTCCCGTGCGCCTCAGGCAGTTTGAGCTGAGGTCGGTCATTGGGTCCGGCGGCATGGCCATGGTTTACCGTGCCATGGACACCATCCTCGAGCGGGAGGTGGCCGTGAAGCTCATGGCGGCGGACATCCAGCGCGACGAGCAGGCCATGGCCAACTTTTACCGCGAGGCACGTTTCCAAGCCTCGCTCAACCACACCAACATCATCAACATCTTCAACTATGACGAAGCCGAGGGCCGCAAATATCTCGTCATGGAGGTGGCCGACCGCGGCGATCTGGATGATCGCATTGAGCAGCATGGCCGCGTGGATGAACTTTATGTGTTGGACGTGGGTATCAAAATGAGTGGTGCCCTTGAGGTGCTCCGCAATAAGGAACTGATGCATTTGGATATCAAACCCAGCAACATTCTTTACAACGCCGATGGCGAGCCCAAGCTGACGGACTTTGGTATCGCCAAGAAGGTGGGCGATCGGCGCGACCGGGAGGGCCTCATGGGCACGCCGTTTTACATTGCTCCCGAGCGTGTCTCGGAGCATTGGCAGGATTGGCGCTCGGACATGTATAGCCTTGCGGCTACCATGTATCACGCTGCCACCGGCCAGGTGCCCTACGACATGCCCACCGTGGAGGAAACCGTTTGGGCCCACGTTAAGTCGCGCCTCAAGCCGCCGCACAAGGTTCAGCCCGAGATCAGCAAAGACACCAGCAACGCTATCTGCAACGCTATGGAGAAAGACCCCAACCGGCGATTCCAGAGCTACGATGATTTCAGCATGGCGCTGGAAGCCTCCCGGAGCCGGTTGCTGGTCAAGCGGTTTAATCGCTGAGCCGCCGCAGGGCCCGCCGAATCACCCACCCCTCCTGCTCCAAGGCCGATTGCGCAACAGCCGCCTCGACTCCGGACAGTTTCGAGACAATGCCAATGGCACGTGCGCGAAGCTTTTCGTTTCGCGGATCCAAGTCGATCATCAAGTTGCCAGCCACTTTGCCAAGGCGTACCATAGCCAGAGTGGTGATGCAGTTCAGGATCAGCTTGGTTGCCGTTCCCGCCTTCAATCGCGTTGAACCCGTCAAGACTTCCGGCCCCACCGCTGGTGCCATGATCATCTTGGGTACCCCCGCGCGACGCTTCACTGTTGGGTTGAAACACACCAGCGCCGTTCGCGCGCCTCGCCTCGCGGCTTCCTTCATCGCGCCCCAGACAAATGGGGTGCGGCCGCTTGCCGCGATGCCTACCACCAAGTCCCGCTTTCCCACTCCGCAAAATCCCACCGCTCGTCCGCCTGCTTCGGCGTCGTCTTCTGCTCCCTCGACCGCCCGTGTTAGTGCCTGTGTTCCGCCCGCGATGATTCCCTGTACCTGCCAAGGCTCGGACCGAAACGTGGGCGGGCACTCGCTTGCGTCCAGAACTCCCAGCCGGCCACTGGTTCCCGCCCCCACGTAAAACAAACGTCCACCTTTGCCCAAGGCTTGCGCTGCCCAGTCCGCAAGCCGGGCAATTTTTTTCGCTTCCGCGCGGACAGTCTTGCCTGCCTTGGACTCTTCCCCGAGCATCAACTCAACCGCTTGGGTCAACGGCAGCTTTTCCAGATTTGTGGAGCGCGGGTTGCACGCTTCAGTCGGAGAATCGGGCGTCGCGTTTGTGATTGCTGGGAGCGAGTCGATCTGTGCTGATTCCAGTGCCTTGGCCATTTCGACTGCTCCCCAAGCGCCTTCGCGTTTCTGGATTTTCACGATTGCACTGGGCCAAAGCGCGCGGATTTCCTCCTTCACTTTGCGTGCAAATCCCGGTTGGTTTTTCAGGACTCCACCCGCCAACAGGAATTCAACCGGTTCGCTGGTTGTGGCTAGCTTGCGCGCACAATGCAACGCATCCTTCGCTAGAGACGCAGCAGCTCCCTTCAGGATGTCGCGCGCAATTCGATCCCTACAGCGGGCGGCAGCAAACACTTCCACCGCCAACGCGGCCATGGTTGCCTTGTCCTGATCCGCCACCCAGTCAACCCACTCGTTTGGCTCATTGCAGCCAGTTGCGGCAAGCAATCGTTCGCCCAGCCGCGACCATGTTCCGTCCCGATCCAGATAAAACACAACCGCCTTCAGCGCTCTCAGGCCGATTTCAAAGCCGCTCCCCTTGTCTCCCAGTATATGGCCCCAGCCCCCCATCTTGGCGGTTTGCCCTTTTGGCCCTCTTCCAAAACAACAAGAGCCCGTTCCAGATAGCACCAATATCCGTGCCATGACGGGCTGCTTTATGCGTGTGTCGGCAATCAAGGCCAAATCCAAGTCGTGGGAAACCCCGCAGGGAATCTGTTTCCATGCCTTGGCTGCCGCCGCGCGAATGCGGTGTTGATCTTTTTTCGTTCGCGCTCCCGCCATTCCCAGCCCAATGGCGTTCGGTGTAGGAAACCGCCCGGCAATCTCCCGCAGCAAACCCGTCAATGCTCGGTCATTCAACAGGCGCACATTTCCCGGCCCGAAAATCTTTCGTTGGACTTCCTTTCCCCGCGCGTCCGCCAGCAACGCGGTTGTCCGGGTGCCTCCACCCTCAATGCCCAGAAAAAACGGTCGTTGAAAATCATCCACAACACCCACTCCCAAAGACCGGACTTTCGCCCAATCTGCCTTTGCCCATCATCCCAGTCCGCTGGCCTGTTTGGCCCGGTCTAATACCGTTTGCGCCAATTCGCGCGATTTTTCCGCGCCGTCTTTTAACACTTGATGCACGTGGTCCAAGTTGTTCTCCAGATCTGCCCGGCGTGCGCGTGCCTCGGCAAAATGCTCCCAGTAATGCTCGAACAGTGCCTTCTTCAAGTCTCCGTAGCCCAAGCCTCCCGCGCGCAGTCGATCCTCCCAGTCCACTGCTGCGTCAGTGGGTGCCACCAACTTTAAAAGTTGAACGGCGATGTTCTTGTCCGCGTCGGGCTTGGGTTCCTCGGGCGGCCGGCTGTCCATCACCAGTCGCATGATTTTTTTGCGGAGCGGTTTTTCCGCTCCAAAAATCTCGATGGTGTTGTTGTAGCTCTTGCTCATTTTTTGGCCGTCTGTACCGGGCACTACGGCCACCGCGTCACGAATCTGTGGCTCGGGCAGCACAAAGACCTCGCCATATTCCTGGTTGAATTTGATGGCAATGTCGCGCGTGACCTCCACGTGTTGCTTCTGATCCCGGCCCACGGGTACGATGTTGCTGTCGTAGGCCAGGATGTCCGCTGCCATCAGCACGGGATAGGCGAATAGACCAAAGTTGGGGGCAATGCCCTTGGCCATCTTGTCCTTGTAACTGTGACAGCGTTCCAGCAGGCCCATGGGCGTCACCGTGCCCAGCAGCCATGTCAGTTCAGTTACCTCCGGGACCTCGCTTTGGACAAAGAACACCGATTTGGCCGGGTCCAGTCCGCAAGCGAGAAAATCCAGTGCCACCCCCAGCGTATTGGCGCGGCGCTCGGCTGCGTCGGTGATGGTGGTCATCGAGTGGTAATCGGCGATGAAATAGTACGCCTCCCCTTGTTCCTGCAGCTCAATGGCTGGGCGCATCATGCCGAAGTAGTTCCCGACATGCAGCGTGCCCGATGGCTGGATGCCCGACAAGATTCGCATGGCTGGCGACGGTATCAGGTGAAGGCAGCCCGATTCAAGCGCCTGTGCTTCCCGAAAAAATCATCTGCGCCAAGGCAGGCTAATATAGATTTTTAAGTTCAACGTTTTACATGGCTGAGATACACTGTCCGTGATGAAAGGCATGGGGCTTGTTTTGGCGGCAATGTTGGCAGGATGTGCCAGTATTGATGATGGGAGGCAGGAGCGAGAGCAGGCTTCAGCACAAGCCGCCAATCAGCTGTTTGAGGCGGCCATGAAGGAGATCAGGCTGGGAGCTGGGTCGGGCAAGCTAGGTGCGGCCGCGGATCGTTACGCAAGGGCCTTGGAGGGGATTCGGCAGCTGGTCAAGCAGCACCCGGAATCCAACATTGCCCGGAAGGTGATGGCTCCTGAAAAACTGTTCTTGGGCATGACGCTCCATCAGCTTGAGGGCCATGTAATGGCGTTGCGCGAGCGTGAACGGGATGTCACCGTGACCTTGCCCCCGGCCTCGCCCGCGGTTCCCCTGAAGGGCAATCAACGGCCCCTTGTGATTAACATCCGGAAAGACGGCAGCTACGTGGCCAAGGGCCAGCCAATGGATCTTGGGCAGATCCAGCAGTTGCTCGAGGAAGCTGCCCGGGATGACCCCCGTCTGAAAGTGTTGGTCCGGGCGGATGGGGAGGTCCAATTCAAGTCTGTTGCCACGGTGCTGGGCGCAGCCAAGGCCGCGGGTTTTCCTCAGGCCAACATTGCCTTCATGCTGCGACCATGATGCCCGCCCCGGCTGGATCGCTTAACTCGGTGGATCGTGGCTGCCCGATGGGTTGAGCTGCCCCGCCTCGACTTGCCAACTGTTCAATTTCTCGCCCAGTTCGCGCGGCCAGTTTTCCTCGGTGCAGGTCATGAAGACTTGGCCGCGGCCGTCGCCGCTCCGCTGCAGCAGGGGCAGGAAGCCGGCGCGGCGGGAGGCGTCCAGCTCGCCCATTACGTCGTCGATCAACAGGACAGGCGGCGCGCCATGCGTCTCGGTGAGGTATTCGGCCTGTGCCATTTTCAATGCGATGGCGACTGTTCGTTTCTGACCTTCGCTGGCGTAGTCAGCGGCCGATCTTTCGTTTAGCTGCAATTTCAGGTCATCCCGATGCGGGCCGATCAAGGTGGTGCGTTGGGCCAGTTCACGGGTGTGCGCCTTGTCCAATTCTTCGGCAAAGTCCGCCTTGACCCTCGGTTGATATTCAATTCGCAATTCCTCGGCATCCGGCGCGATGCGGTCAAAGGCGCGCCCCGCCATGTCCGCCAATCGAGGAACCAAGGTGCGCCGGTGATGCATCAGGTCATTGCCCAGTTTCACCATCTCGGCGCTGAAACCGTCCAGTGAACCCGTGTCGGGCCGCGATTGCTTGAGGAGCGTGTTGCGGGATCGCACGGCGCGCATGTACCGTTGAAGTAACGGCAGGTAGCTGGGTTGAGCCTGGGAAAGCAGCAAGTCCATGAAGCGCCTACGGATGCGGCCGGCTCCCTTCACCAACTGTAAGTCCTCGGTACAGAAAACCACCGTGCGTAGCGTGCCCAGATAGTCAGTCAGCCGCTTGACGGGCTGCTGGTCAAGCCGCAGCCGCCGTTCCGTGCGCGACCATGCCATGCGGATGTCGTGCGTGCCTACGCCCACCACGCGGCCACCTACAAAGTAGCTCGCCTTGCCCTGCCGAACCAATTGCGCGCTGCCCACGCCGCGAAAGGATCGCAGTGTGCTCATGAGATAAACCGCCTCCAGCAGGTTGGTTTTGCCCTGGGCATTGCGGCCCAACAGCAGGTGGAAGCCGGGGGAAAAATCCGCGTCCAGCCGGTCGTAATTCCGGAAATCGCGAAGCCGCAAATGCGCCAAGTGCACGGGCGACTATGGCGTGTTTGCCCAGCTGCTGGCAACTCATGCCGAATGGGCGGTTCCGAATAACTTCTGCTTGTCCATACGGCCCGGCTTGCCTTGAGTGTCCCCATGAAGGGAGGCCGTGCTGTTTTTGTTGGGCTGGGATTCTTGGCCATGGGCGCATGGGCTGCCGAGCCATCCACCCTGAAGTATGGATGGAAACGTGGCGAGCCTCACGTCTACACCATTGAACTGAAAATTCAGGAGCCGGAGTACGTCGCCAGTGCGCGGGGTCAGATGGTGTTCACCGCGCGCGCGGCCAACATTCATGGCTTCACAATTCGCAGCCACAATTTCCTGTCGATTCAGCGGCATTCACTCACAGGGCGGTTGTTTCCGCCCTTCGGCGTCTTCAAGTTGGGCTGGCGTCATTTTGATGGTAACTCCGGTGGGCGACCTTTGCGCGCGCCCACGGATGTGGTCATCAATCCACGAGGCGGCCACATTGGCAGCCAAGTTCCAATCTTTGATCCCGTGGCTCCCTCTCGTCTGGTGCTGGAGACATTGCCGGATGAGCTCGCAGCCACATGGCAGGCCCGAAACAATGTGCTCGTTGTTCATGAACGACGTACCAAGCCCGAGCCTGGCTCGCGCCTTGTCAAGCTCACCAAGACCCATTTGCCCGCGGAGGAGACGATCACTTACACCCGCGGGGCCCACACCGGCCATCTCATCGCGATCAAGAAACAATACCAACTCACTACAACCGGGAACGGTGAGAATCAACCGACCATCACTGTCTCGGGTGATGCGGACCTGATGTTCAACACCCTCGCCGGGATTTTCGAAACGATGCAGTTCACCGGCAAACTGACTGTCACCGATGGTGCCGAGGTACGCATCGTTCCCATGACCCTCTCCTATGAACGCCTAACCGGTGACCGGCGGGAGGCTGCCCTGCGTCCGCCTGCCCCTGCTGGTCCTGTGCAAATTCGCCCTCTGCCTGCTGCGGACTTGAACCAATGTCTGGTGCAGCTCCAACGGCGCCTCTCCTTTCCTCGCCTACAGGCCGCTGGCAAGCTATCCCGCGCCGAACCAACCAACCGGCTTGCCGAGGTCAGTACCGCCCTTGTCACTGTCCTGAACGATACCGATCCCTACACTCGCCAAGCCGCCTGTCGGGCGCTTGCCTTGTGGGGCGATCGTGATGCGGTCTCCGCCCTCATCAAGCGGCTGGACGATACCCACCTGACCGTGCGTTGGGCTGCCATCGAGGCGCTGGCACGCCTTCAGGATCCCCGTGCCGCTTTGCCTATTGCCCGGCATCTGGCCTCGAATCGGGAGACATTACCCGCGGTCGCCGCCCTTCAACTCTTTGGCTCTGCCGCCGAGCCGGTGCTGCGTCCGTTATTAAAGTCGAACACCGAAAATCTGCGGCACGCCGCTTGTCGGCTACTGGGAGCAATCGGTACGCCACGCAGTGCCCTGTCCCTCCTCAGACTCCAGCGCGGCGCGGATTCTGTTACCGCTACCCTTGCCCAGCGGGCACTGCGGCAAATCATCCAACGCCACGGTCGGCGATGAACCCCGTCATTCGCCTCTTCCGCCCTGCGGATCTTGACTCTATCAAGGCCATCACCGTCGATGGATTTGAAGGCGTCTCCGTGGATCACGGCATTGAGGCGCGGTTTGGATCCGTGGCCGGCCATGACTGGCGCTGGCGCAAGGCACGGCACATTGATGATGATGTTGCCGCGCATCCGGATGGCGTGTTTGTCGCTGAGGACAGCGGCCATGTAATTGGATACATTACTACTCGCGTCGACGCGACAACCCGAAAGGGGCGCATCCCCAATCTTGCCGTGGCGGCTGTCGCCCGGAAGCAAGGCATCGGTCGTGCCCTGATTTCACATGCGCTTGAACACCTGCGCGAGCAGGGCATGGAAATCGCGGTTATCGAAACCATGGCTAGTAATTCTGCTGGCCAAGCCCTTTATCCCACCTGCGGTTTTAAGGAAGTCGGCCGCCAAATCCACTATGCGCGGAGGCTTTAACTTTTTCCAATATTGATAACCTCTGGCGACCGGTTATCCTTTGCCCCGTGAAAGCTCTTTCAATCGTCGCCTTATTGTCCCTTGCCCTATCTCTTGCTGCCCAGTCCAAGAAAGGACCGTTTGCCCCGGTTCAAGATGACCCCAAGCTGCCGCGCGTGCTGCTCATTGGTGATTCCATTTCCATCGGTTACACTCTGCCGACCCGAGAGTTTTTAAAGGGAAAAGCGAATCTGCACCGAATCCCAACCAATGGCGGTCCCACAACGCGTGGCTTGGCAAATCTCGACGCGTGGCTGGGAAAAGGCAAATGGGATGTGATTCATTTCAATTGGGGACTGCATGATCTCAAGTACATGGGATCCAATGGCCAAAACTTGGTGCCCAAGGAACAGGGGGGCAAAGTGCAGGTGCCTCTTGCTCACTACGAAAAAAACCTTGAGCAACTGGCCCAGCGATTGAAAAAAACCGGTGCCCGGCTCATCTGGCGCAACACCACTCCCATTCCGCCTGGGTCCAAGGCCCGCTATGTGGGCGACTCCGTGAAATACAACGAGGCGGCTGCTCGGGTGATGAAAAAACACGGCATTCCCACTCACGACCTTTACACCTTGAGCAAGAAGCGCATGAAGGAACTCATGCGGCCGGCCAACGTGCATTACACGCCGGAAGGTTCACGCGTACTGGGCCGGGAAGTGGCGCGGGTGATTGAATCTGCGCTGGAAAAATAAAGGGGACCGCTCACAGGATCATCCCTGTTGACGGACGGCTTCCTTCTTTTCCTCCAGCTCTTCCAGTAACATTTTGCGTTCGCCGGTGAGTTCCCTTTTGATTTGCTCAACGGCTTCGAACTCGCCCGCTGCCGCCGCCTCGGCGATCTTGCCCTCGAGGAAGACTTCACGCTCGGCGATCTTGGCTTGATAGCGGTTGTCCAACTCGGCCAGTCCGGCACGCTGGGCGTCGGTCAACTTGGGGTCGGGCGACTCTTTCTGGAGCTTTTCCATCGCGATCTCGTAGGCACTTTTCATGGGGCATCCTTTTTTTTCTTCCAGGGCATGTCCGGGAACTGGGTTGGCAGCTTGACTGGCTCGGGAGTTGGGGCGGACATTTTCAGGTCATCGTCCTTGGCGGCTTCGGGGGCTTCCATGTTGCCGCGCCAGCCAGCGATGCGTGCCTGCAGGCCATGATGCTCGGCTTTTTCCTTGTCGCCCTGCCTCATGTAAAACAGCGACAGGTTGGTATGAACCCGTTGCTCCTTCGGTTCCTGTTCCTCTGCCTTGCGACCTTCGGCAATGGCGCGCGCATAGTCGCCTTGCCGATAATGGGCCATGCCGAGCGAGAGCCGGGCTTCAAAGTGGGTGGGGTCCGCGGCAAGGATTGACTCCAAGCGCTCGATGGCGCCCGTGTAGTCGCCCTGTGTGTAGGCGAAAATGGCATCGTCGTACGCGTTTTGTGAATCGCAGCTCGGCATTTGTTTGACAGGCGATTGTGCGCTCGATTCACTCGGGCGCGCAAGGAGTGAAATGACGGCCTTCCTCCAGCTTTTGTCCACGGATTTTGATGGCACGCTGCACTCGGACTACGAGTGGCCGGCGGTTCCCGAGGTGTTGCAGGGCCGCCTGAAGGAGCTGCAGGCTATTGGCGCCAAGTGGTGTATAAATACTGGCCGTGACTATATCAGCCTGATGGAGGGCATGGCCCGTGCGGAGTTGAAGGTACAGCCGGACTTCTTGGTGACGGTTGAACGTGAGATTTATCTCCGCGAAGGAAATGAGTTCGTGCCGCACAGTGATTGGAACAACCTGTGTGAATCGGAGCAGGAGCAGGTCTTCGGGCGGGTGCGGCCGGCGTTGCCGGAATTGATTGAATGGATTCGTGACCGGTTTGATGCCGAGGTTTATGAGGATGCCTTTTCACCCTTCTGCCTTATTGCGAAAGACAACGAGGATTGCGATGCCATCCATGCACAGGCGGATGCTTTCCTTTCGGACTGGCCCGATCTTGACTTTGTGCGCAACGATATTTACGCGCGCCTGTCTCACACGGCCTTTAACAAGGGCAGCGCACTCGGGGAAGTGGCAAGGCTTTCCGGTGTGAACTCCAGTGTGACCCTTGCTGCCGGCGATCACCTCAACGATCTGCCCATGCTCGATCCGCGTTATGCAAAGTGGACCGTGACGCAACATAATGCGGTTGAGAAAGTAAAGGCGCATGTCAAGAGCCACGGTGGGTTTGTGAGCCAACAACCCTGCGGCGCCGGATTGCTTGAAGGGATTGACTGGGCGATGAATGAATTGAAGTCTGCGCGAAGCTTGGATTAACACGCCAATTTCATTAGGAAAACTTATCAATAAATGGAAGGTGTGAATTACTCCTGATGTCGAGGCCGAAGAGTGTTGAGACTCAATGAATTGGGTGTTTTGTCATATTTCTCATTTTTGTGAATAATCTTTTGACAGACTAGTCATTAGTGATAGTTTTGGTTGTCCTTCGGGTAGAAGGCAGCCTTCCCGCCCCGGTTTTTAGGCGTTTGGCGGGTGGTAACGTGTTTTACGGGACACATCAATGAGCGACAGTACTGCGGCCCCCGAGGCTGCTGACAGCAGTAAAAAAGTTTCGAAGGTTTCCGAGGCGGTCATTCGGATCGCTGGCAATTCGCAGGATGGCATTCAGTCGATTGGCGGCTTTCTTGCGCGCTTGGCCGGGCGTAGTGAGCAGGACGTGATGACGTTCATGACCATCCCGTCCACCATCTCGGGCGGGCCGTCGATTTTCCAAGTTCGCATTGGGTCGGGCGAGGTGTTGTCCTCTGGCGATGAGGCGGATGTCCTGTTGGCGTTTTATCAGCACAGCTACGAAAACCACGTCGATTTCTTAAAGGAAGGTGGCATTGTCCTTTATGACTCCAGTCATGTGGAACCGAACCCCGAGTTGGAGAAGAAGTACCGCCACGTGGGTTGTGCGGTGACTGAGTTGACGGTGGAAGCCATCGGCGGCACGGCGCGGGACAAGGGGAAGAATATTTTTGCATTGGGCCTGATTGCGCGGATGTTTGACTTGGACGCGGCCCGGCTTGAACAGCTCATCGTCGAGCGGTTCAAGGGCAAAGCGGCGAGCATCAGCACCACGGCGCTTACGGCTTTTCACGCGGGCTACGCGTATCCCATTGCGACCATCGCGGAGCTGTATGAATTCACGGAGCCGGAGCCACGCGAAAAGGAGCAGGTGGTTTGCAACGGCAATGAGGCGTTGGGCTACGGTCTATTGGCTGCGGGCGTGCGGTTTGGAGCTGGATATCCAATCACGCCGTGGTCTGACCTTATGGAACTGCTTCGTCGCGAGCTGCCAAAATACGGCGGCGTATTTGTGCAGGCGGAGGATGAGATCGCGGCGGTGTCCATGGCGATTGGTTCGAGCTACTCGGGGCGCGTGGCAGTTACGGGCTCGAGTGGGCCGGGATTGTCCCTCAAGAGCGAGGCTATTGGCTGGGCGGTCATGGCGGAGGTGCCGCTGGTGATGGTGGATGTCCAGCGTGCGGGCCCATCTACGGGCATGCCTACCAGCGTGGAGCAAAGTGATCTGAACATCGCCTGCTATGGTGCGCACGGTGATTCACCCCGTGTTGTCTTGGCCCCGGCGAATGTCGAGGACTGTTTTTATATCGGCATCGAGGCGGTAAATATTGCGAGGAAATATAGTGTACCCGTGATCATCCTGACTGATCAGGCGATCTCCACGCGGATTGAGGCATTTTCCATGCCGGACTTGGAAAACCTGGTGCAGGATATTTCTCCCTCGTTTGAGCCGCAGGCTGAATTCAAGCCGTACGACTTGGATGCTGCGGATGGGATCACGCCCCATCAGCCGCCCGGCACTCGCATGGAGAGTGGCAAGTATCCCGTGATCACGGGTCTTGAGCATGACGAGATGGGGCATCCGACCAGTTCGCCGGTGTTGCATACGAAAATGCAGGCCAAGCGTCGACGAAAGCTCCAGAAACTTGGCGCTGAGTTGTCGCGACCGGAGGTTTATGGGCCGGAAGAAGGCAACGTTTTGCTGGTTGGCTGGGGGAGCACCCAGGGCAGCATGCGCGAAGCAGTGGAGCGTGCGCGCAAAAATGGCGACAGCATTAGTTGCATGACCATCCGCCACATCATGCCGCTGCCAGAAGGCTTGGAGGGAATCTTTGATGGATTCCATCATGTGTACGTGGTGGAGACCAACGACGAGGGACTGAATGGTTATGGCCAGCTTTGCGGGTTGTTGCGGGCGAAATTTTGCGACTCAAAAATTGAGGGAATCAACAAGACCGATGGCCTGACTTGGCGCGTGCGGGATATCCTGAAGCGTGTTGAAGAAAAACTGGAGTCCGACAAGGAGTAACTTTTTGACAATGAGTACAGTCGTAGCCGAGCCCGAGGAGCGCAAGCCGCTGACGAAAAAGGAACTGGCCGCCGATCATCCCACGTGGTGTCCCGGTTGTGGAGATTTCTCCGTGTTGGCGCTATACTTCAAGCTGATCCAGAACCGCGGGCTGCACCATGAAAAGGTGACCACTGTGGCGGGCATCGGTTGCAGCAGCCGGTTTCCCTATTTTGTGCAGGCGCACGGGGTGCATTACATTCACGGGCGGGCACTCCCGTTCGCCACTGGCGTGAGTCTGAGCCGGCCGGACTTGCACTTGTTTGTGTTCGGTGGTGACGGAGATGCGTTTTCCATTGGAGGAAACCACTTCACGCACACTGCACGAAAAAACGTGAACATGACCTACGTGGTGATGGACAATAGCGTGTACGGCCTGACCAAGAAGCAAACCTCGCCCACCTCGCCCATTGGTTTTAAAAGCAAGACGGACATGTGGGGTGCGATGGATCAGCCCATCAATCCTCTTAAGCAGGCCATATCCGCTGGGGCCACCTTCGTGGCGCGCACGACGCACACGAATCCCAAGCACCTCCTCTCGATGATGGAGGCGGCGATGGACCATAACGGATTTGGTTTCATCGAGTGCCTGAGCGAGTGTGTGGAATTTTATGACGGTGCATTTGATGCCAGCAATCCGCGCAAGGGAGGGGAATTCAAGGAAGTGCCGGAGGACCATGATGTTACCGATGAGCATGCGGCCTACAGACTGGCCAGCGAACCATTCCCGGGCCATTTCGGAATTTTTTATCAAGTCGATCGCCCCTCGAAGAATGACAAGGAATACGAACTGAATGCCAAGATGCAGACGAAGGTGGAGGGGTTGAAAGACTGGCAGATCCTCCAGCAGAATTTTGACAAGATGAAGTAGCCACAATTCGTGGCGTTTTGGATTCGCAAACTCAAGGCCATCCGGTCGATCCACTGAACAACGCAGGGATGTGAATATTCTGATATTATGAGAATGCGATTTAGAATTATTCTAAATCTTGACTCTTGAAAGCCTACCCGTACAGTGACAAAATCATGAGCGACGTAAAGGGCAGAACTGTGTTTGTGCCACCCCGGCGAATGCGGACGGAAACTGATGAGCGCATTGCCGGGGCCGGCCTGCGGCCCACGGCGCAGCGGAGCGTGGTGTACGGCGTGTTGCTTGATCATGCCAAGGAGCATCCGACGGCCGATGAGATTTTTATACAGGCCAAGGCGGAGAAACCGGAGATTTCGATGGCCACGGTTTACAACTGCCTCGACGCGCTGGTGAAGCATCATTTGGTGAAGCAGGTGCATCTGGATCGCGCGGCCACGCGGTACTGTCCAAACATGGATGAGCACGCGCATTTTCTGTGCGAGATGTGCGGTGAGGTGACGGATTTTGAAGGGACGGCCAAGCCGCGCACGAGCGGGTTTCGCGTGCCGCGGGGATTTCAAGTGACGCAAACTGAGATGAACATGCGCGGGGTGTGCCCCGAGTGCGCGAGTCAGGAGGGGGCACGATGAGCAGCGAACAGGAAGTCATCGATCAGTTTGTGGAGCAGGAATACAAGTGGGGTTTCTACACGGAAGTGGAAACGGACACGCTGCCGCCGGGGCTGGACGAAGATGTGATCCACCATATCTCGGCCAAAAAGGAGGAGCCGGAGTGGCTACTCGAGTGGCGGCTGAAAGCTTTCCGTCATTGGCAGGAAATGGAGGAGCCGCACTGGCCGCATGTGAATTATGAGCCGGTGGAATATCAGGGCATCAGCTACTACTCTGCGCCGGGCGCAAAGGACAAGGATCGGCCGAAGAGTTTGGATGAGGTGGATCCGAAATTGCTGGAAACCTACGACAAACTCGGCGTGCCTTTGCACGAACGTGAGCGGTTGGCAGGCGTGGCGGTGGATGCGGTGTTTGACAGCGTGTCCGTCGGCACCACGCATCAGGAGGAACTGGCCAAGCACGGCGTGATCTTCTGTTCGTTTTCTGAGGCGGTACGCGATCATCCGGAGCTCGTCAAAAAATATCTCGGCACGGTGGTGCCGTATACCGACAACTTTTTTGCCACGCTCAATTCGGCGGTATTTAGTGACGGTTCGTTTGTGTACATCCCGAAAGGAGTGCGCTGCCCGCTGGAGCTGAGCACTTATTTCCGGATTAATGCCGCGGAGACGGGGCAGTTTGAGCGCACTTTGATCGTGGCTGATGAAGGGAGTCACGTGAGTTATCTCGAGGGCTGCACGGCGCCGATGCGTGATGAGAATCAGCTGCACGCGGCGGTGGTGGAACTGGTGGCGCTGGGCGATGCGGAGATCAAATATTCCACCGTGCAAAACTGGTATCCCGGCGATGAGGACGGTAACGGCGGCATTTACAATTTTGTGACCAAGCGCGGCATCTGCAAGGGCGATCGCTCGAAGATTTGCTGGACGCAGGTGGAGACCGGCTCGGC
>DJHS01000153.1:0-302 GCA_002433235.1 Verrucomicrobia bacterium UBA6614 | reverse complement strand
TATTTCCGGATTAATGCCGCGGAGACGGGGCAGTTTGAGCGCACATTGATCGTGGCTGATGAAGGGAGCCACGTGAGTTATCTCGAGGGCTGCACAGCGCCGATGCGTGATGAGAATCAGCTGCACGCGGCGGTGGTGGAACTGGTGGCACTGGGCGATGCGGAGATCAAATATTCCACCGTGCAAAACTGGTATCCCGGCGATGAGGACGGTAACGGCGGCATTTATAATTTTGTGACTAAGCGCGGGATCTGCAAGGGCGACCACTCGAAGATTTGCTGGACGCAGGTGGAGACCGGCTC
>DJHS01000127.1:0-6412 GCA_002433235.1 Verrucomicrobia bacterium UBA6614 | reverse complement strand
CCGTTCTTCCTGATGTGCCAGCACAAGGCGCCGCACCGCACTTTTGCACCGGCGTTGCGGCACTTGGGGGCGTTTGATGACGTGGTGATTCCCGAGCCGGAGACGTTGTTTGATGATTACAAAAACCGCAGTGCCACACTGGCCGGTAATGAGATGGAGATCGATCGCCACTTCGATTGGGCGTACGACGCGAAGGTGCGCAAGGATGAGCGCGGCGAGGTGAAGCTGCCCAAGCCCGACCGATACGGCACGCCGGAATACAACCGCATGACGCCCGCTCAAAAGGCCAAGTGGAACGCGCACTTCCGCCCACGCAACCAGGCGTTCCTCAAAGAGTTCGCCGGCGGAAAAATGAGCCACAAGGAGCTCGTGCGGTGGAAGTACCGCCGCTACATGCGCAATTACCTCGGCACGGTGAAGGCCGTGGACGAGAGCGTCGGCCGCATGCTCAAGTATCTCGACGACAACGACCTCGCGAAAAACACAATCGTCATTTATTCCTCTGACCAAGGTTTCTTCCTCGGCGAACACGGCTGGTACGACAAGCGCTGGATGTTCGAGGAATCGTTCCGCATGCCCTTCCTCGTTCGTTGGCCGGGAGTGATTCAGCCGGGCTCCAAGCCGGAGCAGCTTATCCAAAACATCGACTACGCGCCGACCTTCCTTGAGATCGCCGGTTTGAAAATCCCCGGCGAAGTGCAGGGCCGGTCGCTTGTGCCACTCTTTAAAGGCAACGCTGGCGGTTGGCGCACCTCGCTGTATTACTCGTATTACGAATTCGGCGAGCACCGTGTGCCGCAGCATTTCGGTGTGCGCACGGCGCGGCATAAGCTGATGTATTTCCCGCGCAGCAATGAGTGGAACCTCTTCGACCTCAAGCTCGACCCGCACGAAATGAAAAGCGTCCACGCCGAGCGCGAATACATCAAAGTGCGCCGCGAGTTGACCCAAGAATTCCACCGCCTGCGCGAGCAGTTCGACGCGCCGGGTTTTGCCAAATGAAAATCCTCCACCTCATTGCCTTGGCCTTGGCGATGCCGCTGATTGGGCTGGCGGCGGAGAAGCCCAACCTCCTCATCGTGGTGGCCGATGACCTTGGCTGGGCGGATGTGGGTTATCATGGCTCGAAGATTCCGACGCCCAATCTCGACAAGCTGTGCCGCGCCGGCGTGGAGCTGGACGCGCATTACGTGGCGCCGATGTGCACGCCCACGCGCGCGGCGTTGCTGACGGGGCGTTACTGGAGCCGGTTCGGATGCACCTCGGCGCAAAATGAATTGGTGTTACCCTTCGGCACCGAGACACTGGCGAGCGTGTTAAAGGCGAACGGGTACGACACGTTTATCTCCGGCAAATGGCACTTGGGATCGTTGAAGAAATGGGGGCCACTTCAGTTCGGTTTTCGGCGCTCGCACGGATCGCTGGCGGGCGGGGTGAATCCGTGGAACCACCTTTACAAGCCCGGCCGGTATTCCGTGACGTGGCATCGCGATGATGAATTGATCGAACAGAAAGGCCACGTCACCGATCTCATCACCGAGGAGACCGTGCGCTTCATCGAGCAAAAACGCGACGGGCCGTTTCTCGCTTACGTGCCTTTCACCGCGCCGCACGTGCCGCTTGATGAACCGCAAAAGTGGCTCGACCGCTGCAAGCACATCGCCAATGACCGGCGCCAATTCGCGGCCTGCGTGATGCACCTCGATGATTCCGTGGGGCAATTCATGGCCGCGCTCGATCGAATCGGCCAACGCGACAACACGCTGGTCATTTTCTTTTCCGACAACGGCGGACACATCAGCGCCAGCCCGCGCAGCCCGTACCCGCGCACGGTGGAAAAGGCACGCAAGGTGGGCCTCAACACGCCCTTGCGCGGCAAGAAAGGGCAGGTTTACGAGGGCGGCATTCGGACGCCGGCATTTGTTTATTGGCCGGCGAAGCTCAAGCCGCGCAAAATCACCGCGCCGCTGCATGTCATCGACTGGATGCCGACGCTTTGCAAACTCATCGGCCACGAGCCCAAGGCTGATCTCAAGTGGAACGGCATCGATATCTGGCCGCAACTCACTGGCGAACAAAAAGATGCCACGCCACGTGTCCTGTACACCAAAGGCCCCGGCGGCCGGTCGGTGGCATTGCGCGCCGGCGATTGGAAACTCATCCGCCACGGCAGCGGCCCCAAGGCGAGGCTTGAGCTGTTCAACCTCGCCAAGGATCCCAACGAACAAAACAATCTTGCCGCCACCAACCCCAAAACCGTCACCCGCCTCCGCACCCTCATGCAGAGCGAAGCCAAACGCGACAACGACGCAGTGCCCAAGCGCTAAAGCTTTATGACACGAGGCCGCGAGGGTATCCTTCGCAATCACCGTCAAACACGCATTATGAAATACATCACCATTATTGCCATGGCATTGGCCATGGGTGTTCAGGCGCAAAACGCCAAGAAACCGGAGCCGAAGTTTGAGTTCATCGGCAAGGTCACCGAAAAGAAACGCATCAATGTCGGGCGCGGTGCGGCATTCGGAAAGATTTTCCGCGAGCAATTGCGGATCGAAATCCAGAAAGTCACCAAGGGCGATCTGAAGCCCGGCGTGGTCGTGCCGCTGGAGATCGGTCAGCGTCGCATTGTTTCGCCGGTGCCGGCAAAAGATGTGAAGGTCGGCCAAGTGTACCGTTTCGATGCGTTGTACAAGCACCCCGCCCACGCGGAGGGTCTGTATCTGCTCGATGGCCGCGTGCACAAGGTGGCTGACGAAGCGCCCGCGAAACCGGCCCCGGCCAAGCCCGCGGCGCAGGCGGGAGGCGGCCACAAGTATCTCAAGGCATTCCCCCAAGCTGCGGAGGGAATGACGCGGTTTGTGATCGAGCTGCCGCACAAGACACGCGCTGAAGAGGGCGCCTTCAAGGTGGAATTGGTGGTCGGCAAGGTGATGGATACCGACGGCGTGAACCGCATGTTCATGGGGGGCAAGCTGGAGGCCAAGCCGCTCAAGGGCTGGGGCTTTACCTATTACGAGGCGCAACTCGGCCCCGCGGCCTCCACCCTCATCGGTGTGCCGCCCGGTACCCCGCCGGTGCACAAGTTCGTGCAAGGCCCGAGCCAGCTCATTCGTTACAACAGCCGCATTCCCATCGTGGTGTACGTGCCCAAGGGTGCCGAAGTGCGTTACCGCATTTGGAGCGCCACGCCGGAGACCAAAAAGGCGGCAAAAAACTAACCTAACTTTTCAGCCGGCCTGTGGGAGCGCCACCACAGGCCGGTTTTTTGTGTCCATCCTGTCCGGTTGGACGTACGTTTTGGTTTCCCATGAAACCGCTTTTTCTCGCGCTTCTATTTGTGTCGGTTCTGAATGCCGCCGCCGCGACGGCCATCAAAAATGTGCTCTTCATTATCAGTGACGATCTCAAGGCGAGTGTGCTGGGGTGTTATGGCGATCAGGTTTGTAAGACGCCGAATATCGACAAGCTGGCGCGGGCAGGGATGGTGTTTGAGCGGGCGTACTGCCAGGGGCTGGTGTGTGCGCCGTCGCGGATGTCGTTCATGCACAGCCGTTATCAGGGCGGCGGCAAGGTGAATCTTGGGCAGCACTTTCGCGAGAACGGCTGGTACAGCGCGCGTGTTGGGAAGATTTATCACATGCGTGTGCCGGGCGACATCATCGCGGGCACGCATGGACAGGACATCGCATCCTCATGGACGGAGCGCTTCAACTCGCCCGGCAAGGAGGCGCACACGCCGGGGCAATATGCGTGCCTGAATCTGAACATCTTCACGACGGCGGCGGAAAACCGGCAGTCCACACGCATGCCGCATCGGATGTTTGTGACGGTGCGCTACGAAGGCGATGGCTCGGATCAGCCGGATCACAAGTCGGCCACCAAGGCGATTGAGCTGTTGCGCAAACACAAGGCCAAGCCGTTTTTTCTCGCGGTGGGCTTGGTGCGGCCACATTATCCGATGGTGGCGCCGCAGCAGTTTTTCGATCCGTACCCGTGGCAGAAAATGAAGCTGCCCAAGACGGTGAAGGACGACGTGAAAGACATCCCGAAAGCCGGGCTGGCCGGCACACGGTCCGAGACCAATCCCATCGGCAAATTTCCCGACAACCAAAAGCGGATGTGGACGGGCTACTACGCGTCGGTGGCGTTCATGGATGCGCAAGTGGGACGCATCCTAAATGAACTGGATCGGCTCGGCTTGCGCGAGAGCACAGCGGTGGTGTTCACCAGCGACCACGGCTATCACCTCGGCGAGCACGGTTTTTGGCAGAAGGCGAATTTGCACGAGGAAGTCACCCGCGTGCCGCTAATCATCGACGCCCCCGGCTTCAAGCCCGGCCGATCGAAGGCGTTGGCGGAGTTAATGGATATTTACCCAACACTTTCTGATTTGGCCGGCCTCAAAACGCCCGCTGAGGTGCAGGGCCAAAGCCTCGTGCCGGTGCTTAAGGACAACAGTGCGTCGGTCCGGCGCGGGGCGTTATCCCTCCACCGCGGCGACCACGGCTTGCGCACTGCGGATTGGGCTTACCTCCGGTACAAAGACGGCTCCGCCGAGCTGTATGACATGAAGGCCGACCCGCACCAATTCACCAACCTCGCCAATCATCCGAAACACGCCCGCACCCGCGAGCAATTGGACGTGCACCTCAACGAGCGCCTGCACAAGGCGGGCCTAAAGAGTGGGCGTTAACAATTTTTATCCTGAAAATATTGGTCAGCACGGCAATGGCTATTGCCGTACGAAAGATAATTCGAGAAATCGGACGTTGGTAGTGCCCATGGCCATGGGGGGTGTTATCGCAAAAAAGCGAAATTAATTCGTCGTTGACTTAAACGATCCGAAAAACTTTTTGGTTTGTTTCAAAGCCGGATTCAGAGGTTTGGTGACGAGTGTGAGTTGATACACTCGGGAGCCAATGGTGAAGAGTTGACCGTGGACCTTGTATCCATCCGACCCGGAAGCTTGGAATTCTACGCCGGCGTACTTGCCGTGTTGGATGGGTTTGGGGCCGGTGAGTTTGCCGTTGATATTTTTGGCCATGCCGCGGGCCATGACGTCCATGAGTTTGGCAGGGGTGATTTGTTTCACGAAGGCGGCGAGGTAATCGTGGGTGGCGACGCGCCAGATGGTGTCCTTGTCGGCGGTGTGCGTGTGGGCGATGATGGTGACGAGGCCGAAGGGGTAACGGTTCTGGGCCTTCTTGATGGTGACTTTTCCAGGGAGGGCAATGGTGAATTGGCCGTCGGGCGATTTATAGACCGGCCAATCTGCGTCTGCGCGCGGGAGGCTGGTGAGAAGGAGGGCGAGGAGATGCTTCATGGATTACGGTAGGCGAATGGTTTTGCGTTGCTCGGCGGCATCGTAGATGGCGTAAACCACCTTCACAGCCCGAAGGCTGTCGGCGTTGCTGATGGGCGGTTCGGTATCATTGGCGATGGCTTCAACACAGGCGCGGACGAATGGGGTATAGCCGCGAGGTTGCTTGTTGCCTTTCCAGGTCTGCACTTTACCGGCGTTTTCACCCTTGTTCGAAAGCCAGTGGAGCGGTTGATCAAGCATTTGCTGGAGGTGCAACCAGCCTTCGCTGCCCCATACCTTGATGCCGGAGTGGTAGCCGCGCTTGAGGTAGTAACCGGAGGTGAAGGTGCCCAATGTGCCGTTATCAAAACGCAGGGTAGCGGTGGCGGAGTCCTCGATATCGATGGGTTGACCGCCAACGTTTGCGATGAAGCCGTTGACCTCGGTGATGTCTGAACCGGTCAGGTTTTGGATGAGGTCCAGCCAATGGATACCGAGCCATACGAGGTGTCCGCCGCCGGCGCGTTTCTTTTGGGCGTACCATTGGGCGCGGAAACCGGCATTGGTGAGGCGGGTTTGATCCGCAACGAGATGGGCGTCGACGCCGTAGACCTTGCCGATAACACCGTCAGCGATGAGCTGCCGCGCGGTAATGAACTCAGGGTTCAACCGGTTGGCCAGCGCGAACATGACGTGCAGGTGTTTGCTGTCAGCCTTGTTAATGAGCGGGGCGAATTCCTTAGCGCTTAGGCAGGCGGGTTTTTCGGCGAACACATGGCAACCAGCCTCGAGCGCGCCATCGATGGCAGTCGGCGCGATCTTGGCCTCCATGGTCACCATCGCTAGGGTGGGTTGTTCCTTGGCAAGCATGGCCTTGGCGTCTCGATACACGGCGGTGAGCTTGGGGCCGAGCACTTTGCGGGCGCTGTCCACCCAGCGGTTGTCGGGATCGGCGATGGCTACGGACGCGCAGGCCTTGGTGTCACGAAGGGCGTTAAGGTAGGCGCCGACGTGGGCGCCGGTGGCGTTGGTGACGAGGCCGACTTTGACAGGCTGGGGCATGGCCGCGGGTTATTCCTTGAGCTCAATGATCTGCACGTTGCGGAA
>DJHS01000066.1:37575-37841 GCA_002433235.1 Verrucomicrobia bacterium UBA6614 | reverse complement strand
CATGGAAGCTGAGCCTTTTGAGATGGAATATATCGCTGGATGGCTCAAGTGGCAGATGTCGCCAGAGCAACTTGAGCATCGTCACCCGGACCTCTCAAAGGAGTGGGTTGAGGAGATAGCTAATGGGGCTGAAGCATGGTTCTACAGGTCCCCTGATGAATTCTGGGAAGGCATGTGTGGTCGCGAAGGCATCGCTCTGGTCAAGGACGGGGAAGTCCTTAAGGCTGATTGCACCGCGATGAACTAAAAGTTATCCAGAAAGGGCG
>DJHS01000066.1:0-37161 GCA_002433235.1 Verrucomicrobia bacterium UBA6614 | reverse complement strand
CCCGTAAAAACAGTACTCAAATGAACACCATGAAACGTGAAATTGACTTCCTAAATCCGGCGCGTCTACCAATTCCGCCACTCGCGCGTGTTGGGTTGCATAGCAGCCTGTCCGGTTTGCCGCAATCCCTCTTTGACTCGCACTAGGTGTGGCGGAGGGCCTCGATGGGGTCCAGTTCGGCGGCGCGGCGGGCGGGGTAGACGCCGAAGATGATGCCGACGAGGACGGAGATGCCAAAGGCGGCCAGGACGGCTTGGATGGTGACGACGGTGGCCTTGTTGGTGTAGTGCTCGACCAACTGGGGCACGAGCACACCCACGGCCACGCCGACGAGACCGCCGACGATAGAGAGGACGACGGTTTCCACGAGGAATTGCATGACCACTTGCCGCTTGCGCGCGCCCAAGGCGCGGCGGATGCCGATCTCGCGGGTGCGTTCGGTGACGGTGGCGAGCATGATGTTCATGATGCCGATGCCGCCCACAAGCAGGCTGATGCTGGCGATGGAGCCGAGCACGATCTTGAAGATGCGCTGAGTTTCCTCGGCGTGCCTTAAAAGTTCGCGCGGGACGATGATCTCGTATTCGTCGGGCTTGTGGGCGTGATCCAGGGCGCGGCGGAGGGCGGGGACGGAGGTCTCGACTTCGTCTTCGTTTTTGAATTTAACGACCAGTTCGCTGAGTTCGACGCGTTCGCGGGTGTAGCCGCCGGCGAAGCGAACGAGGGACTTGGTGCCGAGCCGGGCATGGGCGGCGGTGAGGGGCACGTAGATGTTGGCGTCGAGGGTTTCCTCTTCGGCGGCATCGCCGGATTGGCGGTCCTTGACGGTGCCGGTTTCGCGGACGACGCCCTTGACCTGAAACACCTGCTTGCCAACCTTGATGCGCTGGTCGATGGGGTTGTGATAGGCGAACAGGCGGTTGGCAAGTGTGTCGGTGAGGATGCAGATGTTGGCACGGCCGGCCATATCGAGTTGGTTGATGAAGCGGCCGCGGACGAGTTCCACCTGGCCCATGTCGCGGTGGTGCGGTTCGGTGGCGATGACGCGGCAAAGGACGCGGGCGCCATCGTGCCAGACTTTCATGTCGCGGTAGATGCGCTTGGCGAGCATCTGGTCGATGCGATCCCGGAAGATGGACTGGACGAGATTGGTGTCGGTGAGCTTGAGGCCGTAGTTGGCGGTATAGATGCGCTTGTTTTCGCTGGCGGAGCTGCCTTGAGGGGGCTTGACACTGCGGATGATGACGTTGGCACTGCCGAGTTCCTTGATCTTGGCCAGGGCTTCCTGGCTGGCACCTTCACCGATGGCGAGCATGGCAATGACGGAGCAGACTCCGAAGATGATGCCGAGCATGGTGAGCAGCGAGCGCATCTTGTGGAGCATGAGGCTCCGGATGCCCAGTTGCACGGCGCGTATGATGGCGGTGATCATGAGGCCAGCACGGCGGCCCGGGGCCGGTTGGAGGTTTCACTGTCGACGAGGCCGTCCTTGAGGCGCACTATCTGATTGGCGCGCGCGGCGACTTCCTCGCCATGGGTGACGGTGACGACGGTCTTGCCTTCGTCGTGGAGCCGGTCAAAGAGGTCCAAAATTTCCCCCTCGGTGCTGGAGTCGAGATTGCCGGTGGGCTCGTCGGCGAGGATCATCAAGGGATCGTTGGCTAGGGCGCGAGCGATGGCGACGCGCTGTTGCTGACCACCGGAGAGTTGCTTGGGGCGGTGGTCAAGGCGGTCGCCCAGCCCCACGAGCCGGGCCAATTCCAGACAGTTGTCAAATTCCAGAGAAAGATCGCGACCCTGATAGAAGAGCGGCACGTGGATATTCTCAATGACGGTGAGCTGCTCGATGAGGTTGTATTGCTGGAAGACGAAGCCGATGCGTTCGCCACGAACATCGGAGAGGGCGTCATCGTCCATCTCGGAGACGTTTGTGCCACCCAGAAAGTAATGCCCCGCCGTGGGCCGATCGAGGCAGCCGAGAATATTCAGGAGCGTGGATTTGCCGGAGCCAGAGGAGCCCATGATGGCCACGTAATCGCCCTCATGGATTTCCAGGTCGATGCCGCGCAGCGCGGGTACCTTGACCTCGCCGAGGTCATAAGTCTTGGTGAGCCGGTCAAGGCGGATGATGGAGGGGCCGCTCATGGCATGCGGGCGCACGCGGCGGGTTTAATGCCCGGCGGCCGCTCGGGCCGGGTGCTTGTCCGGTTTGTTTTGGGTGTCATTTTCGGGCAACTCGGGCGACAGTGCCACCTCGTCACCCTTTCGCAGACCGGACTTGATCTCAATGAAAGTGCTGCTGGCACGTCCCACTTCCACCGTCCGTAACACGGCTTGGTCGCCCTGGCGGATCATCACCTTGGTCTGGCCCTGATGGGTGATGACACACTGCACGGGCACCTTTAAAACATCCTCCAGCTTGGCGATAATGATCTCGGCCTTGGCGGATACGCCTGGTTTCAAGTCCTCGGGCAGCGCGTTGCCATCGTCCTCGATCCAGACCTCGGTGTTGTAAACGGAGATGTCCTCATAATAGCGGATCATCCGGTCGGGCGTGGGTGCTACCTTGCGGACGACGGCCTTGAATTCCCGGTCCGGCAGCGCGTCAATGCGCACCACCGCCGGCTGATTGCGGCTCACGTTGCGCACCTGTGATTCATGCACGCGCACCACCGCCATCATCTGGCTGACGTCCGGCAGCATGATAACGTCATACCCCTTGCGAACCTCGTAGCCCTTCTCGATGGGCGAGGAGGAGTAGCGCGAGCTGGAACTGAGCGCATAGATCACCAAGCCATCCTGAGGCGCACGCATTTCCGTCTTGGCCAGTTGATCCTTGTAAAGTGCCAGCTTCTCCTTCTGTGCGGCTAGACCTTGTTCGCGGCGTTCCACCACTTCGGCCTGTGACTGCACGACGGCTTCGGATTTGTTCTTGGTGCGGATTTCCTGCAACTCAGCTTGCTTGAGCTTGCTGCGGTAGCGGGCCTCCATCTGTGGCTTGTCGAATTTTTCCAGAAGCGCCTTTTCCCGCTTGGTTTTCTCAATGAGATTTCTTTCCCGCTTGATCGACAGTTCATCGATCTTGACCTGCGAGGGCGTGGCGTACCCTTTTTCCAGAAGACGGCGAGTGAGTGTCAGCCTTTCCTCGGCGCGCTGGATTTCCTCCTCCGCAAGGTCGATGCTGTTGTCGAGCTGGAGTTGCAGCAGGGGGTAGTCTCCCTCCACGTACTTTTGCAAATCCTGCCGCGCGAACTCGACATCCTGCACGGCTTGTTCATCGGCTGCCGCAGTTTCCAGCTTCCGCAACCGCAAATCCTTGCGTGCGTTGGCCAGATCGCGTTCAGCATCAATCACCGCCTTTTCCTGGCCATGAATCTTCTCCTTCAAGGCACCGTCCTCAAACTTCACCAGCAGATTGCCCGGGATGAGGATTTCTTGGCCGGACTCCAGCGTGCCCCAGTTCATGTCCGGGTTGGCCAAGCGCATGGCGGCTTCAAATTCCCGTGCAGGCTGGCGTACGGCCCCTTCTGCTTGCGCCTCGTATTGTCTGGCTAGGGATTGCAGCGTGTCACCCGAGGCCACCACGTGTGTTACCGGCCCCTTTACGTATGTGCCTTCTGCCACCAAGTCCACAATCACGCCGCCACCGTCCAGTTCGCACTCGAGCTTCTTCTTGCTGGTGGAGTCCAGCGTGCCGCCTTCCTCCACGGTGATCTTGAAGTTGCCGCGTTCCACCTTGACAAACTGCAGGCGCGCCGATGTGTCCTCCGAAGGCTCGAACCATTTCGCGCCCATGAAGAAAGCGGCCATCAGCACAACGATCACGGTCGTCAAGGCCGGGTGTCGCGTTATGAATGCCTTCGCTTTTGCCATTGTTAATTCCCAAAGACCTTATCAGGTGGATCCACATTGGGCAATCCACCATCGGGCACCACCACATTGGCGCGCGCGCCCGGCAAATCCTGCTTTTCCAACCAGAACTGCTCGCTTTCGACGTTCATTGCCCCGAGGTTCTTCAACAAGGTCCAGCGGGCAACGTGATAATTCACCAACGCGCGCGTGACGGCGTTTTGCGCGCTCACCAAGTCCGCCTGCGCCTCCAGTTGGTCACGGATGTCTGCTTCATCCGCCTCCAGCAGCAACGGGGTCACGGCCACCCGTTGCTCGGCCAGCTTCAGCGCGTTTCGTTGGATCTCATAATTCTCCCGCTCCTGTTCCAACGCGCGCACGCCTTCGCGGATGTCCTCCCTTAACTCGTCCAGAGTTGAGGCCAGCGTGCGCAGTTGCTTTTCAAAATTGATTAGGCTTTCCCGGTAGGCATTGCGCGAGGTCAACTGGTCCAGCGGCAGGTCCAGTTTCAGGCCCGCGTTGGCCGTGAACTGGCCCGGCTTGAAGGAGCTGTAAAATTGATCCGCCAAGCCGGCATCCGTCACGATGGAGAGGCTCGGCTGCAAGGCATTGGCCGCCACTGCTACCTTGCGCTTGGTGTCCTCGAACTTGTCGATGGTGTTCAAGACATCCAGGCGCCGGGACACTGCCATCTTGTATACATCATCCGCAGTAAAAGACCGGACGCTCGCCAAGGGCGGCAGCCCCATTCGTTTCAGATCTTCCAGTTCAGCGTCCACCAGTTGCAGGGATTCCCCAAGTGGCAGCCCGAGGTGTTGTTTAAAGCTGTCCAGGTTTTGCCGGTACGATTCCACCGCCCCGAGGTAGGACACGCGGGCCGACAGTTCCTTTTGGCGTGCCTGATCCACCTGGTTGCGCGGTAGCCTTTCCGCTTCCGCCAAGGCTTCCGCGCGGTCGCGCGCCTTTTGCAGGTCAATATAGTTCTGGTAACTGTTGCGTACGGAATCCTTGCTTTGGAGCAGCCGGAAATATTCCGTCACCGTGTCAATCGCAAAGGTCTTCTGGTAATGGCTGTAGTTGCGAATGGCGTAGGCCACGTTGCGCTCCGCCTGGGTCAAGACCTCTGCCGCCATGGCCGCGCCCGCACCGCGCAGCAAGGGTTGGGTAAGTGTCAGGGTGATCGAGGGCACTTTCGGTTTGCCATCGAAATACAGGACCAAGTCATTGGCCAGCGTGGTCGAGATTTGGCCGCCGGTTTTCAAGACCTTGGACAAGGTCAGGTCCAGATCCGAGTCGCCCTTCAGGCCGCCATCCTTGGAACGGCCGATGCCCAGATCCGCACTCGACTTGGTGAAGCGGAAGGTAAACTGGTGGCGCGTGCCGGTCAGCGCCAGTGCGCTGAGGTAAAGCTGTTCACGCTGGAGCTGGTAGGCGTGGTTGTTGGCGATGGCGATGCCCAGCGCGTCGCGCAGCGTGAGCTTGCGGCGGCGGTCGGATTTGGGCGATCGCTCAAAGCGGATTTCCTCAACGGAGATTTCCTCCGGGTCACGGTTGGAATAGGCGGTGTCCACCAGAAACCGGCTGGCACGGCCGAAGACCTGCCGCTCGCTCTCGGCAATGATGCTGCTCACCTCGCGATCAGCAGCCGCGCGGTATTTTGCGGCGCTGCAGCTTGCCAAGAGCAGGCACAGCGTCAATGTGCAATAGTGCAAGTGTTTCATCACCTTGGCCAAGGGGCTTACTATGTAATCGGACGTTTCTACCGCCGGGTTAATCAATTAAATTAGGCATGGCGCAGGGCCTCTATGGGGTCAAGGTCCGCCGCGCGGCGGGCCGGGTACAGCCCGAAGACAAGCCCCACGCTCACCGAGAGGCAGAACGCCACCAGCACCGACCATTCGGTGACGATGGTGGTTTGGTTCAGGAAATGGTGGCGGATTTCCGCGAAGCCCCAGCCGCCCACCACACCGATGGCGCCGCCGATAAGGCAAAGCATCAGCGACTCCACCAGAAACTGGACGGTGATATCCACACGCGTGGCGCCCAGCGCTCGGCGCACGCCGATTTCCTGCGTCCGTTCTGTCACCGTGGCCAGCATGATGTTCATAATTCCAATGCCGCCCACCAGCAGCGAGATGCATGCGATGTACAGCAGCATGCGCGTGTCGCGCGCCTTTTGAGCGCGCAGCACGGCCAATTCGCGGATGGGCACCACGATCTCGTAATCGCGCTCTTCCCGGTTGGCTTTCAGGGCCTCGTTGATGAGCGGCAGTGCTGGCAGCACTTGGCTTTCCTCGTCGAATTCCACGCGAATCTCCGTCAGTTCAACGGCTTCCAGCTTTAGATCACCTACGCTTCGGTCCACGTTGCGCACCCCGTACAGTGCCTTGAAGGTGGAGAGCGGAATGTACACGTTGGCGGTGATGCTTTTGCCCGCGGAATCAATCCCCTGTGGTAGTTTGTCCATGTCCGCGCGTTCCTGCAGGACGCCCTTGACCTGGAACACTTGCGAGGATTCGTAGCCACTCACGCGGATGCGTTCCATCAACGGGTTGTGTCCCGCAAAAAGTTGCTCGGCCAATTCCTGCGTGATCACGCATGAGTTCTCCTTGCGCGCCTCTTCGATCTCATTAAGGAATTGTCCGGCTACCATCTTGGCCTGCGTGAACTCGGGGTAGTAGGGGAATGTGCCGATCAATTGGCAGCCGACCTCGCGCGGCCCGTGCACTGCCGTCATGCGCTTGTTGAGCATGGGCAGGACACGTTTCACACCCGGCACGGTTTTCTTGATGCGCGTGGCGTCGGAGCGGCGCAGTCCGTAATGCGCCATCCAACGCCGGAAAAAGCTCTCCCAGTCGCCGTGCATCTGCTCCTGCATGGAGGGCGGCTTGATGCTCCGGATGATCACATTGCGCGCGCCCAGTCCGCGGATGGCTTCCTGCGCGTCATGACTGGCGCCTTCGCCGATGGCCACCAGCGTGATGACAGCCCAAACGCCGATGATCATGCCCAGCATGGTCAACCCGCTTCGCAGCTTGTGCAGGCGCAGATTTTTAAAGCCTGCCTGAATGATTCGGATGACGGAAAAGCCGGGCATACTAGGCGTGGCGCAGGGCCTCTATGGGGTCCAACAGGGCTGCGCGGCGTGCGGGGTAAATGCCGAAGGCAAGCCCCACGCCCACCGAGAGGCAGAACGCCACCAGCACTGACCATTCGGTGACGATGGTGGTTTGGTTCAGGAAATGATGGCGGATTTCCGCGAAGCCCCAGCCGCCCGCCACACCAATGGCACCGCCGATAAGGCAAAGCATCAGCGACTCCACCAGAAACTGGACAGTGATATCCACCCGTGTGGCTCCCAAGGCGCGCCGCACGCCAATTTCCTGCGTCCGTTCCGTCACTGTGGCCAGCATGATGTTCATGATGCCAATGCCGCCCACCAGCAGCGAGATGCACGCGATGTACAACAGCATCCGCGTGTCGCGAGCTTTCTGTGCACGCAGCGCGTTCAACTCGTTGATGGGTACTTGGAACTCGTAATCCACCTTGCCCCGCCGCGTCTTGTCTAGGGCCTCCCGCAGTAGCGGCAGCGCGGGCATCACTTCCTCAACGGATCCAAACTCCACGCGAATCTCGGAGAGATCAACGCGTTCCACAATCAGGCTGCCCACGCTGCGGTCAATGTTCTTGATGCCGTACAGCGCCTTGAAGGTGGAGAGCGGGATGAACACGTTGGATCGAATGGTGCGTCCCATTACCTCCTTGTCCTTGGGCATCTTGTCCTGATCCGAGCGTTCTTCGATGATGCCTTTCACACGAAAAACCTGATGCGATTCAAAGCCGCCGATGACAACGTCCTCCATCAGCGGGTTGTGGCCGGCAAACAACTTCTCCGCCAGCGTGCGGGTGATCACGCAGGAGTTCTTTTTTTGTGCCTCCTCAATCTCGTTCAGGAATTGGCCAGCCACCATCTTGGCCTGGGTGAATTCCGGATAGTAGGGATAGGTGCCGATGAGCTGGCAGTCTTCATCGCGAATGCCATGGCGGATGTTCTTTCGCTGAGTGAGGATCGGCAGCACCTTGATGACCCCGGGCACGGTCTTGGCAATGCGCACGGCATCGGCATTCTTCAGCCCATAAATCGTTTCCCACTGCATCTCGCGGCCCTGCAGTTGGGTCTTGTCCGACATGGGCTTGACGCTGCGGATGATGACGTTGTTGGCGCCCAGCGCCTTGATGGCTTCCTGTGCGTCGTGGCTGGCGCCCTCGCCGATGGCCACCAGCGTGATGACCGCCCAGACGCCGATGATCATGCCGAGCATGGTCAACCCGCTGCGCAACTTGTGCAGACGCAGGCTTTTAAACCCGACCTGGACGATCCGGAGCATGGAGAACCCGTGCATGTCAGTCCTCCTGTGCCGCCCCTGGGTTGTTGTTGGTCTTGCGGGTCAGCTTGACTTTGACCCGGATTTTTTCGTCATCCTCTTTCTCATTCGCGGGAACAGTCTGCAGATCCTCCTCGCTTAACTGGATGGATGTGATGATGGCCGGCTGCGGTTTTTCCTTCGCCTTCGGTTGGTCCTTGCCGTTGCGAATGTCTCGGTCGATCAGGCCGTCCTTCAGGTTGATGACCCGCTCGGCGCGCGCGGCCACGGCGTCATCGTGAGTGACCACCACGAGCGTGCGGCCCTCGGCGTGGAGTTCATCCAGAATGTCCAGAATCTCCTGTTCTGTGGTGGTGTCGAGGTTGCCCGTGGGTTCATCGGCCAGCAGCATCAACGGCTCATTGGCTAGTGCCCGCGCAACGGCCACACGCTGCTGCTGGCCGCCTGACAACTGCATGGGCCGATGGTCCAGCCGGTCGCCAAGCCCCACCTTGTCTGCCAGTTTTACGCAGTGGTCGCGGAAATCGCTGATGTCCCTGCCTTGATAAAAGAGTGGTACATGGATGTTCTCAATGACGTTCAGTTGCTGGATGAGGTTGTACGACTGGAAGATGAAACCAATACGGGCGCCACGCACGCCGGAGAGTTCGCGGTCGCTCATGCTTGCCACGTTGTCATCGCCCAAGTGATATTCGCCGGCAGTCGGCCGGTCGAGGCAGCCAAGGATGTTTAAAAGCGTGGACTTGCCCGAGCCCGAGGGGCCCATGATGGCCGTGTAGGAGCCTTCCTCCACGTTGAAATTCAGCCCGCGCAATGCCGGTACCTGCACGGCGCCAAGGTCATAGACCTTGGTGAGATTCTTGATCTCAATGATGTTGCGCGTGGCCATTGGAGCATGCGTGGGGCCAGTTATTTGGCGAAGAGCACGCGGATGTTCTTGGCCTTTTGCTGATCGAATTTCTGCAACTGCTCCTGAGTGAGGAATCCCTTGACCTCGGCACGGAAATCGTCGCCCACCTTTTCCTGCGCGGTGGTAATTTCCTCGCGCCGAATCTCCCCGACACTGGCGCGGGTGATCACTTGGTCAAAGGCGGCCTTGGCCTTGGTGCGCGCGGCGTTCCAGGCGGTTTTTTGCTGGTCGGTAATCTTGAGGAGAGCCATGGGGCTTTCCTCCTCGGTGACGTTGACCTCCGTCTTTGATTTCAGGTCCACCTCGCCCTTGCCCATGACCGCTTCCTCTAGGTTCAGGTTCTCCGCCTTGGAGAGCGGCGAGAGGTGCACCAGCTCGCCTTCGCGCAGACCGCGATTGGGGTCGGTTTCCTCCTTGATGGCGATGAACTGTTCATCGCTATACTCGATTTTCACGGGGCGCCAACGGTGTTTCTTGGTGGCCGGATTCAGCACCCAGCATCCGCGTTCCGGCGTGTCCTTGTCGATCATGCGGGTGGTGACACACTGGTTGGGTACCTTGATGCGCTGGTTTTTGCCCTTCAAATTCACCACCACTAATTCCACGGTCACCGTCATTCCTTCCGACACGGAATCGGGATAGTTCGTGGTGTCGATGCTGACTTCGCCCTTGAAGTAGGATTTGTCTGTGTGTCCACGCTGGTTATTGTCCACGGTGGGGCTGAGATAGGACAACGTCCCCGGCAGCTTCACATCCTCCACCTCGATGTAGGCGCGCATGCCCTTGTAAAGTGATTTGTGCTTGGCTTGAGGCACGCTGATGTCGACCTTGAGCGACTTGGTCCGCGGCAGCTTGATCATCGGCGTTCCCCGGTAGACCCGGGCGCCCTCAATGATGGGTTCGCTGCGGTGGTGGTGGTGACGCGCGGACCAGTACAGGACTGTGCCATCCTGCGGCGCGTAAATTTTCGTGTTAGCCATCTGTTCATTTAGGTCCTCCAGTTTTTCCCGCTCCAGCTTCAGGGTTTCCTGTGCGGTCAGGATGTCGGATTCCGCGTCGCGCATGTTGGCCTTGTTGAGGACCTTCTGTTTCTCGATCTGGACCTGGGTCTCATCCACCGTCAACTCCTTCGCGCGGCGCAGGGAGACGATGTCGTACTTTCGGTAAGCCTCCAGGTCCGCTCGGCGCATCTTGATCTGGTGTTGAGCCTTGTCGCGCAATGAAATTTGGCGCAGCACCTCCACGTCGGAAACAAAGCCCAGTTCCTTGAGCTTGGTGTAGGCGGCTAGGTTCTTCTCGGCCAATTCCACATCGGTCTTCAGGTTCTCAATGTCCCCCTCGGACTGCTGGATGTAGGTTTCGAACGTACTATTTTCAAGTTGATCCAACTGCATCACCGCGTTGGTGTAGGAGTTTTCCGCCACTTTCAACGCCAGCGCGGATGACAAAATCAAGGTTTCCTTGTTGCCTTCGGCACGGCTGAGATTGTTTTCCGCACGCTGTACGGAAATCCTCTGGTTGCTGATACGTTCGTTGAGACTTTGGGGATCCAGTTCCACAAGCAAAGTTCCCGGCAATTGAATTTCTGTGCCCGATTCCAGGTTGTCCCAGTCGATCTCCAATTTGGAGTTCAACTGCTTGATGCAGTAATCGAATTTGTCGTGTATCGTGGCAATGGACTCCAGTGTGTCTCCCTCTGCGACCACGTAATCGGATGGCCCATCCACCGTCTCGCCTTCATCAATCACAGTTTTGATGGTCGTTTGTCCCTCTAACTCACACTTGAGCACTTCTACGTCAGTCGAGACCAGCCGTCCCGTCAACTTCACCGTCACGCGAAAGTCCGCCTTCTTGGCCACGTAATGCTTTTGTTCCTGCTCTTTCTTCTCCTCCTTGTTGAGAAACCAGTTGCCCGTGTAGACACCGCCACCCACTACGCCCGCGACCAGCAGCAACCCCAGCACCTTGCCTAACGCAAAGCCTCCACGCTTCGACGTGCTCTCATAAATCACTTTTTTATCCTCACTCATTTTATTGGCCCAAAATATTGTGGGGCGGAATAATTTCCTGCGATGGCCCCGCCGGCACGGCTGGCGATCCCGGCACGGGGATGGTCTTCAACCAAAATGCCTCCTGCGTGGTGTCCAAAATACCCACGTCCTTCAGCAGCTTCAAGCGGGTTTTGTGATAGTCCACGGAGGCCTTGGAGACCGACAGCTGCGCCTGCAACAACTGATCCTGTGCCGTGATGATGTCTCGCGTGCGTACGCCGGGGAATCCCAGCCGCAATCGTTCTCGCGTGGCCTGCAGGTTTTCCGCCGCGTTCTTCTCCGCCGCCAACTGGGTGAAATAGTTTTCCCGCTGGCGCACCAGGTTTCGCACGTCTGTCCGCACTCCGTCACGCAGACTGTCCAGTTCCGTTGCTAGGCTGCGCAACTGGCGCTCATAGGAAATAAGGCTCGTTCGGTAGGCGTTTCTTTCGGACAACTGGTCCAAGGGGAGGTCCAGCTTGAGTCCCGCGTTGGCCGTGAATTTTTCGGGTTGAAACGAAGTGTAAAATTGGTCTGTCAATGAGGCATCCGCGACGATGGAGAGACTGGGCTTCAAGTCCTGCCGCGCCACTCGCACTTTGCGCTTGGAATCCTCGAACTTGTCAATCGTGTTCAATAAGTCCAGGCGGTTTGTGATCGCCAGGCGGTAACCTGCCTGATCAGTGATGGGCACGGGGGGTAGTCCCATTTGTTTCAGATTTTCCAGTACACCAAAGTCCAGCCGAATTTCGGTCCCCAGCGGCAGGGCCAGCTTCTGTTTAAAGTCGTCCAGCGAGTTCTGAAACGTATTGGTCGAGCTCATGTAGGAAAGTTTGGCGCTGAACTCGCTTTGCTTGGCTTGCTTGGCCTCAAATTCCGACTGCAGCCCCGCCTGTACACGCGCCTCGATTTCTTGCAGGAAAATGCCGCGGTTGATGTAGTTTGTGTAGGACAGTCGCATGCTTTCCCCCTGCTGAAGGAGGTTCAGGTAATCATTGACCACGTCCACGGCAAACTGCTTTTGGTAATGACTGAAGGAGCGAACCTCATAGATCACGTCACGCTCTGCCTGAGTCAGGACCTCCGCTGCGATGTCCGCGCCCGCTCCACGCAGCAGCGGCTGCGTCAGGTTCAGGGTCAGGCTTGGGACCTTGGGTTTGTTGCCATCGAAATAAAGCACGAGATCATTGGCCAAACTCGCGGTGACTGTGCCGCCAGCCTTGAAGGCCTTCTTCAAGGTTGCGGTTGCATCGGAGTCTCCTTTTAGAGAGCCATCGGTGCTCCTTCCCACGCCTAAATCCACCGAGGCGGATGTGAACTTGAGTGCGAACTGGTGCCGGGTGCCTGTCAAAGCCAGTCCTTGGAGATAAAGTTTCTCGCGGTTGAATTGGTAAGTCCGGTTCGCCTGTACTGCGAGTTCCAGCGCCTCCGCCAACGTCAAGGTTCGGTTGCCTCCACCCGTATAACGGTCCCGCACGACTTCACCTCCGCTTACCTCTTCCACCGGTCGCTTTGACAAATCGGTATCAATTCGGAATTTATTGGTTGCCCCGAGGATGGTTTCCCGGCGGTCATCGAGAATTCCATAAACCTCCTCATCCGCCGCCAGTCGGTATTTCCCAGAGCCACACCCCACCCCCACGGCTGCCACCATCAACAGCAAACAGCCCGCAAAACACATCCATTTTAGGATTTTTTTGCTCAAAACAACCCCAGAAGCGCCGATCACGCCGTTGAGGGCTTCAATCCTTTACGTAATCACTTTAGCCGACGTTACCCACAAATTATTCACACCTCTGACACATAATCGGCCGCGAAGAGCCTTTTCTTAGAAAAAACCCTTGGAAATCGACTGTTCGGGTAACACCCAAGGGGGTTGACACGTATGATACTTTGCGTGCTCTTCGCGGCTGAGGCAGCCCGAGGGCGACCTTCTCTTTCCAAAATCAAACGGGGCGGGTGCATTTTTTTGGTGCGGCTGTCTCGTGGCAAGGTGGAACGAAGAACAATATCAGAAAAGAGTGAGCCAGCGATTTGGAAATTACATCCTGCACGAGACCCTTAACGAAGGAGGCATCTCGCAAATCTGGCTGGCGACAGATTCCCGCGACCAAGTTGTTGCTTTGCGTCGATTCAACGCCCGAGGAAGCGCCAATGCGCCCAAGCTGTTCAAGAACGGCTTGGGCGTTATGCGAAAACTTCCGCGTCATCCCAACATTGTTGGCTTCCGCGATCATGGCAAGGTGCGCGGGGTTCCGTTCATGGTTCTGGACTACATAAACGGAGCCAACCTAAAGCAACTCGCCCTGCGCCATGACTCTGTTATCGATGAAAACGTCTCCGACGTGCTTATCGGCATGGCCGATGCCTTGGAGTTCGTTCATGACCACGGGTGGATGCATCTCGACTTCAAGCCCGAGAACATTATGGTCGATCTCCGGGGTCATCCCTACCTCATTGATTTTGACACCGCCCAAAAAATCCCGCGTCGACCCAAGAAATACAACCTCACCAGCGGTACCCCCAGCTACATGGCGCCCGAACAACTCCGCGGCGAACCCCACGACCACCGGGCCGACATCTTCGCCTTTGGCGTCACTGCCTACGAACTTCTTACTCACCGCAGGCCATTCGAGGGTAATAAGCCCACCCAAACGCGCCGCCAGCAACTTGATGAACATTTCCGGCCCGACCTCCCGAGCAAGCATAACCCCGGCGTCCCCGCGCTTTTAAACCGCATTCTGCTCCAGTGCCTCGCGCACAATCCCGATCAACGCTATCCCAAAATGACCATCCTCAACGCAGCCCTCCATCGTGCCCTCGGTGTCCAGACCATCAGTGGGTAGCACGGAGAACGGAGGTTTAGTCGTTCCCCAAGCCCTGCTTGCGGGCCATTTGAGCGAATGATCCGTTGGCCTTGATGAGTTCGCTGAACGAGCCGGATTCCGCGATGTGCCCATCGTCCAGCACGATGATCCGATCCATGTTTCGCAACGTTGCCAACCGATGCGCCACGCAGACCACCGTCCGGCCCTCCTCCAGCTTTTCGATGGCCGCCTGAACTTCCGCCTCCGCCTTTGAGTCCAAGGCCGCCGTGGCCTCGTCCAGGATCAGGATCGGTGCTTCGCGCACAAATGCCCTCGCGATGGCGATCCGTTGCCGTTGCCCTCCCGAGAGCCGCGCCCCTTGCTCACCCAGCAAGGTGTGATATCCTTCCGGTAAATCCTCAATGAAACCATGCGCATTGGCTGCCTTTGCCGCTGCCACAATTTCATCCCGGGTGGCCTCCTGCTTGCCGCACGCAATGTTCTCAGCCACCGATTGGTTGAAGATGATCACTTCCTGGCTCACTAAGGCCATTTGTCCCCGCAAACTCTTGAACGTCCCATCCCGGATATCCGTTCCGTCAATGCTAATCCGCCCCTCCTGTGGGTCATAAAACCGCAGCAACAAATTCGCCATAGTGCTTTTCCCCGCCCCGCTTTCGCCCGCAATGCCCAGTCGAGTGCCCTTTTGAAGTTCAAGGTTCAAACTCCGTAACACCGGCGCTCCATTGTAGGCAAACGTTACGTCCTCAAGCCGCAATGTCTCGCGGATCACCCCCAACTCCGTCGCGTTTTCCCGCTCCTCGACCGAGGGTTTTGTGGCAAAAACAGCCTCCAGCATTTCGACTCCCACAATGGCCTTCTGGTAATACGCGTTCAGGCCCCCGAGTTTTTTGATGGGTTGGTACAGCATCACCATCCCCGTCAGGAACCCCACCAGTTCCGGGGTCGTTTTTCCGGTGAAAAAAACAAAGACAATCACCGCCCCCACACCCAGCATGCTCAACAGTTCGATCACTGGGTTCTGCAAATGGCGCGCCTGCATACTCTTCATGCCCAGCCGAGCCAGTTTTTGGTAAATTTGTTGAAACCGGCCCAGTTGTTTTCCTTCCAAGCCATAAGCCTTTACCGTCTTGACGTTGCCATAGGCCTCGACCATCAAACTGTCCTGCTCTGTACCTTTCAGGTAATCCGACTTGGCCAGCTTGCGCAGTTTGCGGCCCACGAGAATGATGGGGATGGCACTCAACGGTGCGAACAGCACGCCAAACAGGGCCAGTTGCCAGTCCAGCAAAAACAACGCGGCGAGGATGCTCAGGATTGTGAACGGCTCCTTGATGGCGTCCGCAATGCCGTATGTGAGGCAGCGATGCAGGGTACGCGCACCGGTGTTGAGCAGCATGGTTTGTTCTCCAATCTGCCGGTCTTGAAAATAATCAATGGAGAAGGATTGTAGTTTGTGATGCGTTGCCATCCGAATATCCCGCACAGCCGATTCGCTAACCCAAGTTAGAAAGTACACGCTGAAATATCCAATCGCACTTCGCACCGCCACCAACAACGGTAGGAACAGGAGTCCGCCCACAATTTGCCTCCAGTCCAATGATCTGGCCTTGAAGGGCAGCCAGGCATCCATGGTCTGGGTCACGTCCTGGTTGATTTCCTGAAGTCGTGTTTCCCATGCCCCCGCCTTGGCTTCCACCCTTGGGGCCTCTCCATCCAGCCGCTGGAACAGCGTCTTCGTACCCCAGACAAAGGTGGCATTAAACAAGCCGAAGCCAATCCCCAGCACCAAGCCCAGCGCCAGCCGGCCCCAGTACGGTTTGACATATGGCCAGCCAAATGCCAGCACCCGTCTTGCGGTCTTGATCAAGCCGTCACCCTCCCCGCCTCATTCAACCGCCGCAAAAGGCGGTACTTCAAAAACACCTCCCGTGCGTTTAGTGATGCAATCCGCCAGCCCTGTCGGCCATCAAGAAATCCTCCGCGGAGAACATAGCCTCGAATCCACCGAAAAGCTCCGTGAAGCCAAGGCGCAAAAACTCCCGCTTGCTTGCCCGCATCCCTTGCATCCTCTGCCCACAGCCACGCATATTTTTGGCAACGCGCCCAGTGATCCGCGGAGTCAGCGAACGAATAATGTTCAATGTCCCCCTCCAGCTTCCGGATGTCCCCGCTTAGTTCCAATCGTTCATGCACACGGCCTCCCTCAAAATGCGACCCCTCCCGTCGGAACAACCGCACGAGCCGGTCAGGATACCAGTCCCCGTGCCGAACCCAGCGCCTTTCGTAATACACACAACGCGACATCGAGAAGCCTCCCACTGAATCTGGAGGCTTCGTTTTCTTTAAATCCTCAATCGCCCGGCGCAACCCCGGTGATAAAGCTTCATCCGCGTCTAGGTTCAAGACCCAGTCCTCCTCGGCTAGTCCAATCACATTGTTCTTCTGGCGCATGTATCCCGGCCAATCACGCACAATCCAGCGTGCGCCAAACTCTTGGGCGACCCCTTCCGTGCCGTCTATGCTGCCTGAGTCCAGCACCACCACTTCCTCCGCCAGCCCCGTGCAACTCTGCAGGCAACGCCGGAGGTTGGCCTCTTCATTCAGGGTGATGATGCAAACTGAAATCCTCACGATTGTTCTTCTGCCCGCTCTCCCGCCGCCAGAGTCAACACTTCCAAAGTCTCGCGCACATTCCGCTCCAAACTCAAGTCCGCCTTCACTGGCACAGGTCTCACAATTCCGCGTCCCATCCATTCACGTACAGCCATTGCTAGCCTCGCCACATCTGATGGATCCTCGACCACCGTCCCATTGATCCCCTCTTCAACGACCTCTGCCGCCCCATTGCAACCACTCGTCACCACCGGCAATCCCGCCGCCAACGCCTCGAATACCACATTGGCCGAGGGCTCATAAATTGGTGGAAACACCAGCAAATCCGCTGCCGCATAGGCGTTTTCCAAATCTTTCATCGGACCTGCAAAGATAACACTCGGCGGAGTTCCCCAAGGCGGCTTGCCTTTTCCCGCCACAACCAACCTAACCTTTTCACCCTCCAAGCTCGCCAATGCTTTCAACACAAACCGCAAGCCTTTGCGCTCCCAGCCAGACCCGGCAAACAATAACAAAAACTCCTCCTCCCCAATCCCCCACCGCACGCGAGTTCTCTTCCGGTCCCCACTTCGCCAACGCTCCAACTCCACCCCATTGCGCACCAAATGAATTCGTTCCGCAGGAAAACCAAATCGTTCCCGAATATCCCGCCCCACCATCTCTGAGTTCACGATCAACCGACGCGTTCGCCTCGAGTCATAAGCACGCTTCTCCAAATCCAACATCGCCTTGTGAAATCCACCTCGCCCCACCAACCACCTCCGCCAGGAAGAAGTAAAACGCCTGCGCTGCTCCAGCCAAGCCGCATGAACCCCGTCCCCCGCTCGCAACACATCCTGACGACTGAGCCGTTCAAGGCTGAAAAGGCAATCAACCGGCAGACTCCTGAGTGTGCGGTTTGTTTCACGGTCGAATTGCAAAACTTGGGCTGAGCGGTTGCCAGACAACGCCACATGCCTTACATCCACTCCCTCCGGCCGCGCTTTCGCATCCGCCGTGACCAACGACACCGCGTGTCCCTCCTTCAACAATGCGCTGATAAGCCGCTGCAAATACAATTCGGCACCGCCACCAGCGCCAAACTCACGCCGCGCCAAGGCAATATTCATGGCCTTCCTTCCTTGCTGACGCCCACAAACACAAGATCCAAGGCGAACAACGCGCGAATGCGAAACGGTAACCACGGGAAAACCGGAACTCCCGTGCTGCCTCCACCCAACAGATGTCCCGAGACCGGATGAATTTCAATTTGATCGAAAAAAGTGGACAACTCACGCCGCAACAACTCATGCGAATATGACCGCAAGTGCGAAGCATCCACCTCAAACGGTTTGCCGAACAAGAACTTCATCCGGTTGCGCAGTCGGAACGCATTTGGCACCGAGCCAATCAAGCGTCCCCCCGGCTTTAACACCCGCTCAATCTTCTCCAGCGCCTTTTGCGGAAACCGCAAATGCTCCATCACCTCGGAAAACACCACCACGTCAAACTTCCCATCATCGAACGGCAGATCCTCCGAATCCACATCCACCCAATGCCCCTTGAGGCTCAACCGTTTTTCAAACTCCTTGAGCGCATTGCGATCGACATCCACGCCCACCACCTCATTGCCCTCGTGATAATGCTGAGTCAAGTTCCCCGCCCGGCAGCCCACCTCGAGTATTCGATGACCCTTGCCGATCAACTCCACGTAAAGATTTTTTCGGGCTTCATCCCCATAAAGATAGTCGTATTTTCCTCGAGATTGGAATTCTTCATAAAACTCAGCAACTTGAGATTTGGTTTGGTTTTGATCCATGAGTCGGTGCCAGACACCGTTCATCCTTAACAGACCGGGATGCCTTTGAACATAATTTACTCAGGCACATACTTCACGAATGGGGATTAATCAGATGATCGGCATAAATCCGTCCCAATTGATCGAGCATATGATCGATCCCGTGCTCCCGTTCCACCATCACCCGCCCATTGTCAGTCATGCGGGTTGTGCCCTTATCATCCATCAAGGTCTCAGCAATCGTGTTCGCCAGTAGTTCGGCATCGCCCGCCGCAACGATGCGCCCGGTTTCCCCATGACGAATAATCTCCGGAATCCCACCAGCATCACTCCCTACCACAGGGGTTCTACAGGCCAAAGCCTGCAGACCAATTTGGGGAATCCCTTCGTGATTGGTAGATGGAATGGCGAGCAAATCCAAAGCTCGAAGTACCGCCGGGATATCTTCCCTAAACCCGGCAAGCAAAACATCCTCACTCAACTCATGTGCTGAAATAAGCCTGAGAATCTCCTCCCGCATTGGACCTTCGCCAACAATCACAAAGCGAACTCCCACACCCCGAATCTTGAGAAGCTTTGCTGCCTCAAGAAAAACCGAATGTCCTTTCCAAGATCTGAGCACTGAAACCATTCCCACTAATGGCCGCTCATCCATTGTTTTATCAAACAGTTCCGCCTTCGGGCCCTCGTCGGAGAAACGAATCAGATCTGTCCCTGTGGGAATGGTTGAGACGCAACCTTCATCCAGATTAAATGTGGAAATTAAGTTGTTAGAAATGCGTTCACTAGTAGTCACGACATGATCTGCGAACGTCGTGAACGCATGGCGACTGACCCAAGGCTTGGGGTAATCCACTTCAATGTGTCGTGAACGGATTATCAGCGGCACACGCGCCAACCGGGCGGCGGCTCCTACTAGCCAGCCGTCACGAGAACTGTGGGTATTCACGACTTGGACGTTGTTGGCCATAAGCCAACGCCTCAAACACAGGGCACTCAGGGGGTACTTTGCCTTGGATACATCCAGTGGCTCCACGTCAATCCCAGACGCACGCGCGCGATGAAAAATTTCTGCATGCTCTGGAGCAAGCAATGCCACCCATGCACCACGTTCCCGAAACCCCAGCAACTCTGCCAACACCCGGTGCTCCTGCCCTCCCCAGCCCAAGGAAGCTTCCGAGTGTGCGATCCGCCATGGATTCTGCGTGATCAAACTAGGTTAAGGTTGCGCTTTGATTTAAGCCGCTTCTGCAAGCTCAAATCCAATTGCAGCAAAGGAGACCAGATCAATGCCCATGAGCGGTCTAGTGCCGTCACCTCCGGCCGCGATGCTGTGGCATCCCGACGGACACAAAGCAGACTCCCCGCCAGACCCACTCGACTGAAGTGGGGATTGCGTCTCAAGAAACGGTCCACCGGCCACCGAACCCCCTTGAACCTTGGCGCATAATCATGGAAACAGGCCAGTCCGCCTACGCTTAACAATCGCAACCAGTGTAAGTCCTCCATTACATGGCGAATCTTGTGTGACGCATCCACTAGGATAAAATCGAACCGACTCCCAGCTTTCTCTTCGCGCGCAAATGCCGCAACACTGGTCATGACATGAAATTGAACCTGACTAGGATCAAGCCCATTCTTTTGCAAATTTTCATGCACAATTCCGTGTTGATTGGCGAAATATGCCATCGTGTCCACCACAGTGAATTCAGGCCGTTCATCAGCCTCGAAACATTTCATCATGTAACACAATGTCCCACCCGCAGCGGTCCCGACCTCAAGACACCTTTCAGCTAATTTCGACATCTGAAGCCAATCGCGCAATCCCGATAACTCCTCATCGGTCATTTCTGACTCCATGGACTTGGCCGAGGGACGAGAACCCATGTTATATCATTTATTTAAAGGCACCTGCCAGTGGCGGTTTTATTTAGCCAGTCCTTGAAAACAATCATTTACTTGCGGTTTTTTTCTCATACACAGCAAACAACGTGTGGGCATAACGATTTGCATAGCATTCTGGGCTGAAAAACAGTTTTCGATAGAAGCGTAAAAATGGGTTTCTGGGTTTTTCGACGATACAAAGATCAATCAACGCCAGTTCGCCGGTGGCTTTTGCTGTAAAAAACTCCTTGGCCTGAGAAATGTTTATAAACCACTTATGGCGGTCGAGTGGACGTTGTTCGGGCAACCCATAATGTGAAATGGATCCATTCCCTTTTTCGATTTGGCGCCGTGCCGAACACCAACAATTGGGCAGCGACACAATGATATAACGACTAGACAAACGGATCAATTCATTGAAAACGCGGTGTAACGCATCAAGGTGTTCCAATACTTCTATGCAGATAACACATTGGAACTGGGCTTCGTCAAAAGGTAGTTTTTCAACCGACTCCAAATCAACTACTTGATCCGGCTCCCCCGCGATGTCTATTCCTATGTACTCTACACCAGACAACATGCTTCGAAGTGGCGCTTCATAGCATCCGACATCCAAAACAGATTCCTTCAAAAACTTCCCGTAACGCTCGACAATAAATTCCGTCCTGGTACGGCGTGTCTCAAATGCGACATATTCAGTTTCCGGAACCAGCACGGCCGTCAAGTTATTGAGGGGTGCCATTATAGTTCAATCAGAAAATACGTTATTAAAGGAGCCAGAAACAATATGTAAGCATATTCAAATAATCTTTGTTGCTTCAACAATTAAGTGACTTCCACAGCGGCTTTCTCGCGAACCTGCAGATTCCCAAAAATACTTTTCCTCCTTAGAATTAGCCATTCTCAGTTTTCGGCGGTAATGAAGTTTTGCCGGAAACCCTATGAGCCGTTCATGAAACCGTGGAATTCGTTGAAGAGGCTCCGGAACAATGATGGGTGCACAAAAGCCGGCCAGTTTTGTGAAAACATACAACTGAGGATATGACCACGGGGTGATATGCATGTGAGTGCCCGGCTCAACCTTGCCGACCAAGGCGGGGAAGGAAGGGAAAAACCCGCGTAGCAGGTATTGCAAGCGGGCCTGAGGATACCAAACGTTGGGGGTGGTGATGATGAGAGTGCCGTTTTCTTTAAGGCTCCGATGAAAATGCCGCAGCAATAATAGCGGGCTACCCACGTGTTCCAGTCCTTCGCAACAGCAGATCAAATCATAGCCGCCACACTCCTTCGGGAGTCCTTCATCCAAATCTTGTTTCCAGAAGTTGCGGTATCCAGAAGCTTGATCGACGTAGAGGTCGATGCCATCCACCTCCACATCCGGGCCTAGTGCCTCAGGAAGCCATCCGCCACCAGACGGAGCGTCCAGCACGGTCTTGAATGTACGGCCACTAAGATGTTTCAGGAGGGCTTGCTTGGATGAATCCTGCATGCGGGTGGGAAACTAGCTTGAGTAATGGCCCATTTCAATCCGAAGCTCCTCCTTATTCTTGAATGGTGGGGGGAATGTTGATACTCGTCGCACAGCCTGTAGATGGCAGAATCTAGGTCGGCAGCAATGAGCGGGTATAGTTTTGACAATCCAAGCCCACGATTCACACTTTTAAGTGAGTTGTACCGTGAGGTACACGAGGCAGGCTTGGTCGATGGCGCGGATGCGTCCAAGGTGTTCGGCGGCGGCAGCCTGCTTGACCACATAGAAATCGTCGGTCGACTGTCAAACCACACCCGCGCAAAATCCATCTTGGATTATGGATCGGGGAAGGGACTGCTCTATGAGGCGGAGCATCTGGAACTACCCGGAGGCAAGGTTATCCGTAGTGTGCAGGAATATTGGAACGTGGACGACATTCATCTTTATGATCCCGGGGTGGAGGAGTATGCGGCTCGACCCACGGGAGGATATGATGGGGTAATCTCGACGGATGTCCTTGAGCACATTCCTGAGGAAGACATTGACTGGGTCTTGGCTGAGTGTTTTTCCATGGCATCCGGTTTTCTGTACATGAACATTGCTTCCTATCCGGCCAAGAAAATCCTTCCCAACGGCTGGAATGCTCATGTCACGATTCAACCGCCGGCTTGGTGGCAGGACAAGATAGGAACAGCCGCCCAAGGATGGGGGGGGGAAGCGTACGTTTTTGACATCACGGAAAAAAGAAACCGCCTGTGGGGGTCAATCTTGCGCCGACTTGGTGGTAGCCGGTTCAAACTGACCCGGATTGAATCTTGGGGCTGACCTCTTGACCTGCGTCAGGTTCCGGTTCATCCGACCGGAATTGGTTTCCAAATTGACTCTTCATCTCTCGAAACACCTCATGCCATGGTCGCCCATTCTTTCCTAACACAATGGCCTCGGGGTACCAAGGTGTTCGGGCTGAAAGCACTGGCCATCCTCTCCTAAACCAGTCATCACGCAACAAAAATACCGGAAGTCCCATCCCGCCTGCCAAATGGGCCCCTGTGTTGCTAATGGTAATGATGGCATCCAATGCCCCCAACTGGGACGCGAATCGATCCATGTCAACCAGTTGATCCACCGAGTCATCAATGATCAGGCGGTCCCCGGCTGCCATTTGCAGGGCAGCCAAATCATCCGCCATAGGGGCATACTGAATGTTCACAAAAACCGCGTTCAATGAACGGAGCAAATCCGCCCAAATTTTGATCGAGGGCAAATCTTTCCCAAAATGGGAACTCCACCAGGAAATCCCAACTAAGGGCAACTTACGGCCAGACAAGTAACCACGGCGCAGTGCCGCAGCCTCGAATTCATCCGCTTGGATTGCCTTAAAACGGCGGCTGATATCTTGTGCTGTCGTGCCAAGGATTGCTTTCAACGTCAATGCATTTGCAGTGTACACCGTCGATTCAGCTACCAACCCCAACTGAGCGGGAAAAGCCACAATCTCCACACTGGGCAAAGTTCGTGCAAAGATGGGCACTAGTCTTTTCTCTACTACCAGAATACACCGTTTCGCTTTTGCCGCCACCTCGGTAACATATCCGGCCATATCCAAACCAATTGCCAAACCCTGCTTCTCAGACTCCATAAACCGGATGATCAACGTAGCCTCTGTCAAATCCTCCCCTTTCCAATCCGTGGATGGAGTCTGTCCTATCATTTGCGCAGCCGAATAGGACCATTCTGTGGCCAGTTGGTGTTCTCCTAGTCGGCCGGCAGAAAAAGACATTTCTGTAAGTAGGCGAAAATCTTCTGCTTGCCTTGAGGCCTCGGCCAAAGGGATGAGACGTCGGTGCGCGTCTTTCCAATCGAGGCGTTTGACCGCCCCTCTAAACTGATGGTAACTCCACGCCAAACTTGGGTTTAATAAGCACCGCCGAAGCTGCCTGCGAAAATTGATGACACAATCTGCAACGTAACGACGATACCACCTTTTACAGTATTGGCTGAATAAACTCTGGCCCATTATCTCGCCTCACTTCAGTACCGCCCGCATCAGAACGCATCAAGACAAATACGGCTGAAGATAATAGGCTTACCCTCGGTTACATCATGTAATCCTTGACTTCAGTTACGCATTTGCTTCCATGCGCAGAGCAATGATTCGGATATTCCTCGGGTACGACCACCGCGAAATTGTCGCCTACCACGTGGCCTGCCACAGCATCCATGTTCGCAGCTCGCAGCCGGTGGAGATTGCGCCGGTGATGCTCTCCCAACTGGACGGCGTGTTTGCCCGTGAGCGCAATAATCTACAGTCTACTGACTTTTCCTTCAGTCGTTTTCTCGTGCCCCACATGTGTGGATACAAAGGTTGGGCGTTGTTTGCCGACTGCGACATCATCTGCCTCGAAGACATCGCCAATCTGTGGACTCTGCGTGATGATAGGTACGCAGTGATGTGTGTTCACCATGACCACAAGCCGCAAGGCGACACCAAATTTCTCGGCGAACCGCAAACGCAGTATGAGAAGAAAAACTGGTCCAGCGTGATGTTGATGAACACCGCCAAATGCACCGCCCTCACTCCCGATTATGTGAACACCAAGTCCGGCCTCGAACTCCATCGCTTTCACTGGCTGGAGAGCGAGACCTTGATCGGAGAAATCCCGCACAAGTGGAACCACCTGGTGGACTACGACGCCGAATTGCCCGAGGAGGAGCTGGGCATCCTGCACTACACCGAGGGCGGCCCGTACTTTGAGGAATACAAAAACTGCGGTTACTCCGACACATGGCGGCGCGAATACCAAGGCATGCTCACCCCACCTCAACCATGAATCCCCCAGAGCCGGATTACATCGACCAAGCCCGGGCCGTTCTCCAGACCGAGATCGACGAACTGGCCAGCTTGGCAGACCGCATCGGCCCGGAGTTTTCCCAGGCGGTAAACACCCTGTGCGAAGGGCTCAGCCAACGCGGCAAGATCATCGTCATCGGCGTGGGCAAATCCGAGAACATCGCCACCAAGATTGCCGCCACCCTCAACAGCACCGGCGCGCCGGCCGTGGTGCTCAACTGCCAAAACGCCCTCCACGGCGACTTGGGCATCATGGCTCAGGGCGACACCGTGCTGGCCCTCAGCTACAGCGGCGAGACCGCCGAGCTGCTCAACCTGCTGCCCCACCTCAAGCGCCGCGCCGCCGCCATCATCGCCTTCACCGGCAAGCCCGGCTCCTCCCTCGCCGCCAACAGCGACGTTGTGCTCGACACCAGCGTGGCCACCGAGGCCTGCCCCCTGCAACTCGCCCCCACCTCCAGCAGCACCAACATGCTGGCCCTAGGCGATGCGCTGGCCATGGTGCTCCTGCAAGCCCGCGGCTTTCAGCCGGAGGATTTCGCCGAGCTGCACCCCGGCGGCAGCCTCGGCCGCCAACTGCTCACCCGCGTCACCGACATCATGCGAAAGGGCAACCAGCTCGCCTGTGTCCAGCCCACGGACACGATTGCCGCCGCCCTCGCCGCCATGAAGCAATGCAAGGCCGGCGCCGTGTTGGCCACCGACGCGGAGGGCCAGTTGCAAGGCATCTTCACCCACGGCGACTTTGTCCGCTCCTACCAGAAAGACCGCAACATTGCCGACCACCGCATTGCCGACCACATGACGGCCAACCCCGTCACCATCCAAGGCGACAAACTCGCCGCCGAGGCCGTGCATGTGCTGGAGGAAAACCGCATCGACGAAATTGTCGTCATCGATGCCGATCAAAAAGTGGTGGGCTTGGTGGACGTGCAGGATCTTTCCCGCGCACAGATTTTTTGACCGGAGCCATGACCCGCACCGCTCCGCCCAGCCCAGAGCCGCGACGGTTGCTGTTCGTCAAGCTGAAGCACATCGGCGACGCGCTGCTGCTCACCCCCACGCTCGTCGCCACGCGCCGGGAGTATTCTGACGCCGAAATCTGGGTGGTGGTTCGGGAAGGCACCGATGGCATTCTCGCCGGCTGCCCGGCAATCGACCATCTCCTCACGGTTGCTGCCACCGAGAATGAACGCCGCGGCCCCGGCACCTTGTGGCGCGACCTGCGCACCCTCCTGCGCCTGCGCCGCCAGCGCTTCGACTTCGCGTTCGAGTTGACCGACGGTGACCGGGGCCGCTGGCTCGCCGGACTCAGCCGCGCCAAGCACCGCTGCGCCAACGTCGCGAACGATGGCTTGAGCGGATGGTGGCAGCGGCGGTTCAATCGGCTGGCCGACATCCCGCGCGCCGAGGGGCATCGGGTGGTAAAGGACCATCGTCTCGTGGCGGAGTTTCTTGCCTTGGATGCGGAAATCCCGCCGCTGAACTTTGAGCGGGCGCGCGCGAACCCGCCAAGCCTTGGGGTGGCGCTGGCTGATTTTGTGGTGATCCACCCGGGCACTCGCTGGGTCAAGAAACGCTGGCTGAAAGATTACTGGCTGGACTTGGGCCCGCGTTTGCTGGAGCGGGTTAGCCACGTGGTCATCAGCAGCGGGCCGGATCCGGCCGAGCGCGAGTTGGCCCGCGAGCTGGTCCATGCCTGCGGGGATGCAAGGGCCACCAGCACTGATGGCCAGTTGGACTGGGCTGGTTTGGCGGGGTTGCTCTATCGCGCGCGCGCCTTCGTGGGCGTGGACACGGCCGCCATGCACTTGGCGGCCGCCTGCCAATGCCCCACGGTGGCCATCTTCGCTTACTCGGTGGTGGAGCACTGGCGGCCATGGAAAGCGCCGCACGAGATTCTCCACTTGGGCGACCAGTTGCCGCCGCGCGGCAAGGGCCAGCGGCCGGCTGAGGAGGTCATGGCGAAATTAACCCCGTCACAGGTCATGGCGGCGGTGGATCGCCTCATCCGCCCAGCCCAGGCTTGATGGGCTAAGCCCTCACGAAAACCGCGTTGTGTGGAACTTGGTCGTACGACTTGGATTTCTCAAAGGCAATTTTCCCGCCCTTGGTGAAATGGCAGTGGTCTAACTTCCATCGGCAATCTTCCATCAGTTGCAATACTTCGGCCCGTTGTCCCGGGTTGATTTCCACCTGCAGGGTGGCCGGGCCTTCGGGTGATTGCAAAACCTCCCGCATGCCCCGCAGGATGCTCAGCTCGTTTCCATCCACGTCGATTTTCACCATGTCCGGCACGGGCACGCGCCCGGAATCGACCATTGCATCCAGCGTCACCGCGTGCACCAGCTCGCTGAGCTTGGGCTCGAATTCACGGTTGCCCGGCAACTGCCGGTGGCCGAGCTGCGTCATGGAAGTCCCGCTGTCCATGGAGTTGTAGTTCAATTCCATCAGCCCGCTGGCATCCCCCAGGGGCAGGGCGACCGGATGGACCGCCTTCTCCAAGCCGTTCAGGAAAATATTTTCAAGCAGCGTGGCAAAGTTGAACTTGTGTGGCTCGAAGGCGTAAACGCTCACGCCCCGCGCCGCATTGGCGGCATACAGGGAATACAAGCCAACGTTGGCGCCGATGTCGACGAAGACAGCGCATTCCCGGGCATGGTCGCGGATCCATGCCAACGTGCCTTCCTCCTTGGTGAAGTAGGTGGTATATCGGAAAATGTCATTCCGGGACTTGGGCCGGAAGGTGTATAGCGATTTCCCGTCCCGCACCTTGAGGGTCAAGGAAAACCAGCGGGCGATGCGACTCCAGAGACGCAGCCGTTTTTTCTGGAGCCAGGTATCCGCCTTTCCACGCAGGGTGATTTTCATCAAATGATGTTCTCGATGTTGATCGTCAGGGTCTTGCGCAGGGCCGTCCCCGGCCCGGTCATGGGCTGGACCGAGTGCCAGGAGTTGTAGGTCTTGATGAACAACAGGCACTGGTTGGGAGTGAATGGATAGGTCTTTAAAACCTCGGTCTCGTCAAATTTCATGAAGCGGTTGTGGTGGTTGTAAATGCGGCTCCGGTCCTTGGGAACCACCACGCTCGTCCCCCCGCCCCAGGCCGCCTCCTCCCATTCCCCTTCCTGGACAAAGGACAGCACCAGCGTGACGAGCTTGGTGGGCGCGTCGGTGTGCGGCCGGATGCCGCCCCCCTCGGCCGGCATCGCGGAAAACTCAAACCGGCTGCGAATGACCTGCGTGTTCATGGCCCGGCGGATTGGTCCCCGCCGGCGGACCCGCGGGCTGCGGGTATATTTGAATTCCTCCAGCCGCAGGTCGATGTGGTGCTCCTTGAGAAAACTGCAAATCTGCTCCACGAACGCCCGGCACTTGACCCCCTCATAAAATCTCCGCCAGCCGGCGTTCTGGTCAAGAAACCTGTTGTATTTCTCCCGGTTGTTGATTTCCGACAGCGAGTATTTAACGCCGATGTTCCGGCTGAACTGAAACAGGTCCCGGCCCGGGTAGGTCTCCGCCAGTTCCTGGTAAAGCGCGGGCTCCAAGACCCCCGGGATGAAACAGACCGGGTACGGCTCGTAATCGAACTGGGCGTTTTGCAGGTTGAACATGGTGGACGGGACCGGAAAAACCCGGGCGAACTTAGTGGGCGGCCCCGGGCGCGTCAAGTGAACAGGGCTACGACGCGCCGCCATCCGCCGGTTTCCCGTTGCCGGGATAGACCGCCAGACATTCCCTAGCCACTTGGCTCCATTCCCGTTTAAACAAGGGCCCGGCGGTCTCTGTTTTTAACAACCGCTCCGCGGCCGCGGCCCAGTCCGCGTTCGGCGCGTCGAGGGGAAGCACTTGGCCATTGGCGGGGCTGACTTCCGCGGCGGCGCCGGTGGTCGTGGAGGTCAGCACGGGGATGCCGCGAGCGAGGGACTCGGGGATGACCATGCCGTAAGCTTCAAGCCTTGCGGGATGGATGAGGAGTCGGATGCGTCTGAAGAAGGTGTCGCGATCGACACGGCCCATGACTTCCACGCGGTCGGTTTCGCGCAATTGGCCTTTGAGATGTTCTCGGGAGGGGCCGGCGATGAGGAGTTGGGTGTGCGGGAGGTTTCGGTGAATTTCCAGGACGAGGGGGAGGCCTTTGCGCTCCCATTCCCAGCCCATGAAGCCGAGGACGGGCTCGGAAGTGCGATCCACGGGTAGCGCGGGCTCGATGCCCGGTGGGATGGGGGGGGCGAGGGTGGCTTTTAAAAAGGGGTGTCGGTCGGCGAGTTCTTGGTGCAGCAGTTGGGATACCGGGATGACACACCGCGCGGTGTTGAGGACGCGACGTTCGAGCCATTGGTTGGCGTGCCAAGTGGGGTCAAGGCGTTTCCACCAGGCGCTTTTCTCGCCCATGCCGTGAGGGGTGGAGTGGAAAGTGCAGAGGTCGGCGTGGTCTACCATCTCATGGCTGTGCAGGCAGTAGGAACTGAGGGGCTGGGCGGCGACCCATTGGGCGACTTTGCTGGAGAAGTGCCGATGTTTGCGCCAGCGCTGGCGGCGGGGACTAGGCCCCAAGGTGGTGACAGGGATGTCAGGATCGCCGTTGCTGTCGTCTATCTCACACAGGACCTCGACGGGTTGGCTGGCCTTGGCGAGGGCGCGTGTGAGTTGCCATGCGTATTCCTCCATGCCACCGGCGGGCCCGAAGCGGCGCACGGTTTGAATAATGCGTCGGTTCATGCCGTTCGCTGCTGAAGATGGGCATCGATACCGTGGGCACATTTTACGGTGCGATTTTTCGTGACCTCATGGAGTTTAGCTTGGTTGACGGAAAGGCGGTCGCGGGAAAGTTGGCCATGATTAAGATGATGGATAATGGCCCGTCCGTAAACCAGCTTGCGGTCGCGGCCGAGGTGGTAGAGCCGAATGCCAACGTCCGAATCCTCCAGACCCCAGCCGTGATAAGATTCGTCAAAACCATTGATGGCGACCAGGTCTTCGCGCCAAATGCCCATGTTGCAGCCGATGATGCCGCGGATGGCTTGGCTGCGCTGAACCCAGTGGAAAGGCCACCGGATGCCCTTGAACAGGCCGCTAGCTCGCGCCCGCAGCCACAAGGATAGGAAGCTGGGACCGCCCGTGGCATAATCCTCCACATTCGTTTCGTTGATGAAACTTCGGCGGCCCTGCACCCAGCAGTCGGCCTCGGCGAGGGCGGCATGGTCCTCGACGAAACGCGGATGCGGCACACAATCTCCATCAAGGAGCAGGATGTAGTTGCCTTGGGCGCGGGCGATGGCTTCGTTTAAAATGACTGTCTTACGAAATCCCTGGTCTTCATGCCAGACGTGCTGCAGAGGGGGGAGGCGGTGGCTCCAGTTTTTAATGACTTGGGCGGTTTCCTTGTTGGAGCCGTCATCGGCGATGAGGACTTCGCGCGGTCGCTGGGTTTGCAACGCAACGCCGGCCAGAACGTGGGCCAGCGGGCCGGCTTGGTTGTAGGTGCTGACAATCAGGCTGGGATCCGGTGTGGCCATGGTCATTCACCTCGTTGGCGGCCCTTGCGGTTCAACTCAGCAAGCTTGGCGTACTTGTAAAACGTGCCCTCAAGGTTGCTCCAGGCAATAATGAAGCCGGGCCAGCCATCTAGGAAACCCAAGCGCAGGAAATACATTTTCAGGAACATGCCTATCCCATGACCCAGGGCACCCAAAGGGCCGGTACGGGTTTTATCGCGTGCCAGCTTCTCGGCGCTGAGCGAGGAATATCGATTGGCCTTGTACAGGACGTCTGAGAGGGTCTCGAATGGTTCCTGTTCGATGGGGCATTGCATTTCCGAAAGGCGGCCGTCGAGACAGAAACCCTCATGTACCAGGTCGTTTTCCGGAAAGGTCAGCTTGCCTCGCCGAAAGAGTTGGGGTTGACGAAAATTGGGATACCAACCGCCGTAACGAATGAACTGGCCCATGAAATAGTTGCGGCGCGGAGTGTGGTAGGCGTCGGCGGAACCCGGATCATTGGCGATGGCCAGAATCTCATCGCGGGCTTCAGGGGTGCAGCGTTCATCCGTGTCCAGACTGAAGATCCAATCGTGTCGGGTGTGTGTGATGCCGGCGTTGCGCAGACGGCCGAAGCCATTAAAGTCTTCTTGAACGACCCGGGCGCCATGCTCGGCCGCGATGGCGGCAGTCCGGTCGGTGCTGTGGGAATCGACGACCACAATCTCGTCCGCCCATTGAAGGCTCTCCAGCGCAGCGCCAATTTGCGACTCGGAATTGTAAGCCAGAATGAAGGCGGAAATTTTGGCACTCATGTTTGTTCGATTACCTTAGGCACGGGGTTGTCTGCGGGAAAATCTGGCACATTAGAGAGGGAGTAAAGGGCAAAGATTAGGAAGGAGTTGTTGGCATCAAAATAGTACTCAAATTGGCCCGCCACAATAAAAACGACCAGTAAGGGTACGACACATCGGCGTGCACATCCACCGCGCCGCCAGGATTCAATGCCCCAGAACGAGAGCCATGCCAATAGTGCGGCCAGGCCGGGAAGGCCGAGATTGGCGGCTGTATCTATGAATGTGTTATGAGCATGCGATGCTTCGCCGTCCGGATAGGCAATGCCGTATCTTTCCTTGATGGACCGGATATGCTTGGGGAAACCAATCATGCCATGGCCGAGAAACGGTCGTTCTTGGATACCTTTCAATCCGGCTTTGTACAGGGAAAGACGCTGGTCGCCTTCCAGTCCGCGAAAGAAACGCGTTGGAATGTCCTTCGATTTGCCTGTGAGAATCCGACTGATCCTTTCTTCTCCCAAGATGTTTCCGATCAACAAAATCGATGCGATTATCGTACTGGCAATGCCCATCCAAATTCCTGCCTTGGGCCGGTGAAGGTATAACGCCAAGGGTAACCCACATAGACATCCCAGCAATGCGCCCCTTGTTTGGGTGAGAATTAAGCCAATGGCACCAAGTCCGATGGCCCATGATAACAGGTTTTGATGAAAACAGGGGTGAGAGCCACCTGTGTGAAGACGCAGCCCAACCAAGGCAACCAGAACCATGGCCATGCCGTAGCCGAAACGCATGGTGCCGGTGAAACCGCCTGTCCGATCGCCCTCGGGTGGAGCAAACGTGAGGAGGTCGATGTTGGCCATCGTAGCGACCAGTCCGTAGGTTACGGACGCAATAATGGAAATGAGGAACAAGTTGGCTATCTGCCGGAGTCGGGCTTGCGTCATAACTCTGCTGCGCGCAGCGTGGCGCAGGGCGAACAGGCCCAGTACGGCCATGGCAAAGTATTTGAGTTTACCGAGGCTGCGGGCTGGGTCTTGGAGTTCATTCCAGTTTGCTAGCGTGGCGATGATTCCGTAAGCGACGAGTCCCAACAATGCCCAACTGCTGGCCGGCAGGGCGTTGCAGCCGTGTTCTTGAAGTTCCTTAAACGCGATCCATGCGCCGGGAATGAACAGCAGGATGTGGTAGCCTGCGCAGATTCCTGGAGAAACAAAAATGCCAACCGCCAGACAACCGAGTCCCAAGATGGTCATCCAAGGCAACCAATGACCATCGAAGGAAGCGGACACGTTGGTTGCCATGCTTTTCTGTTTGTGCTCCCCCCCGTCCAAGGCCGGACTTATACAGATATTTGAAGGAGAAATTCAATTCCAATCAGGTACGGGGAATGGCAATGAGGTAAAGTTGAACGGGCACTGGCCTTGTGGTGCAGGTCTCAACAAATGCTTTCCTGCCGGGAAGGCCAAGGCCGGGGTTGGGGCGGTGTTTTCGCCAACTGCGTGCGATTTTCGAGACGTGCCGGGCTTGCTCAAAATCCCAAAATTCCATTTTGTACTGTGGTGCCAAGAGATCCAACAGTTCATCAACGGAACTTTGGTAGTTGTTGAGCAGCGCCGGATGAACCTCAATGAAGAGCCTCGGCCGATCTCGTTCCAAAATTGTCCGGGCCCCGCGCAAAACTTCCAGTTCATAGCCTTCACAATCAATCTTGATGAGTGAGATGGCTTGCTCGCCCAAGGCCTCATCCAGAGTCACTAGGGGAGCATTGGCCAAACGATCTTCTGTTTTTGCGGCAAGGGCATCAGCGTTAAACACGCCGGAGCTGTGCGGCGTGTTTAATTCCTTGGATGAAGGAATGATGGCGGCATTCATGTGTGCGGCCAGTTGGATTTCCCCGGACTGCGCGCCGCATGCCTGTCGGCGTGCGTCAACATTCCTAAATTGATTGTGTTGGATATTACGTCGCATTAGGTCGAAGAGAAAAGGAACGGGCTCGAAGGCTACGATGGGTGCAGAGGTGATGGAACGCGCGAGCAGCACGTATAGCCCCATGTTTGCGCCGACATCAACAATGGTGCCGGACTGCAAATCGTTGCAGAGCCGGTGCAACAACTTAAATTCTGGGACGGTGTTTTCACCGGCGAGAAGGTAGGCGGTGAGTTCCTTGCGCCAAGCCGCAGGATGAACAAGTTCAGCCCCCGCAAAGGGGATTCGCACGAGATCACGGCTTGGGTTTAAGCAGGAAATAAGTGGATGCCATTTCCGGTTTAAGCGAAAAATGGAGTTCAGGATTCGGGCCAACCCAATGCCCCGCAATGGCCGGATGGGAACGTCTTCCAAGGGCTCAAGGGTTTCGCTGGACTCGCTCATCGCGGGCGCATTCATGCCTTGCTTGTCAACCCCTCGCAATCATGAATTGGGCGTATTTCATCGATTGCATTTCGGAGAGCGGGCGGTAGGGTCGGGGAAATCACAGGTGTTGCTTATGAAGAAATTGGTTGCTTTGGTTTGTTTGGCCATCGGGTCGAGCGCGTTATTTGCGAGAGTGGTGGAGGTGGTCCCGGGTTGCTCGGTGAAATTGGGGGCGGTGAATGAGGTGACGATACAGCGGGGCGGCAAGGCACTTTCGGTGTACCGGGGGGGAGGGGAGACGGTTCTCTTGACGCATCATCGAAGAGATGTGGTGACGGCAGCCTTGGAAGCCAAGGGGGGAATCGTGGCACCGGCTGGGGAGAAGGACTTTTTTGGGGAGACGAAGGCTTATTGGGATGGGCATTGGACGAAACGGTTCCATTACTACACGCAACAATCGACCAAAGTGCTGGTTGAACCATTGAAAGTGGATCGCTGGGTGAAGGATGGAGAGGTGATTTCGTGGCGTGGACTGGAGTTCAAAGTTTTGGCAACGCCTGGGTTTACGCGCGGGGCGGTGTCCTATTTGATGAATGTGGGTAAGCGGCGGGTGGCGTTTACGGGAGACTTGATTTATGGGGATGGAAAATTGTTCGATTTGTATAGTTTTCAGGATGCAATCCCGGAAGCCAAGGTTGGAGGATATCACGGGTATGGAGCGCGATTGGCGGATTTGGTGGAGAGTTTGCGCAAGGTGAGAGCGGCGAAGCCGGATGTGTTGGTGCCGGCGCGCGGGCCGGTAGTGCGGAATCCCGCGGCGGCAATTGACAAGCTCGTTGCGCGCGTGCAGGCGCTTTATAAAAACTACCTCTCGACGAATGCGTTGCATTGGTATTTTAAGGAGGAGCGGATGAAGATTTGTGGAGAGCGGGTGCTGGGTAAGGGGGCAAAGATTGACCTGATGCCATATTGTCTGCACGTGGAGAAGCCGGACTGGATTCTGCAGTTCTCAACAAGCCGGATCATCGTGGCGGACAATGGGCATGGTTTCCTGCTGGATTGCGGGGGGCAGCGGCAGCTCGATTTCGTGAAAGATGTGGTGAAGAAGGGGCTGGTGAAAAAGATTGATGGGATTTTTGTCACACACACTCATGACGACCATTCGCAGATGGTGAAGGCGGCGGCGGAGTTCTTCAAGTGTCCTGTGTACGCGACGGAGGAGTACGAGGATATTCTCGAGCAACCGGGGAACTACCTGATGCCGGGGCTCACGGAGAATGCCATCAGGGACGTGAAGGGGATGAAGGATGGGGCGCGGATGAAATGGAACGAGTATGAATTCACGTTTCGATTTTATCCGGGGCAGATGTTTTATCATGGGGGGCTGCTGGCGAAGCGACCGGGCGAGAAGCCGGTATTTTTCATTGGGGATTCTTTTGCCCCCTCGGGTATCGATGACTATTGCCTGTTGAACCGCAACTTGGTGCATGCGGATACGGGGTATCCGCGCTGCTTCAAAATCCTCCGGGAGATGAAGGAGGACTATTGGCTGATCAATGAGCACGTCCCGTTTGTGTTTAAATTTTCGGATGGGGAACTGGATTACCTGGAAAAGCAATATGCGGCGCGGGTGGAAATATTGCGGGAGTTGTTTCCGTGGGATGATCCCAATTATGGAATCGATGAGCGGTGGTCGACATTCTATCCCTACGGCTCGACGGCCAAGCCAGGAGCATTGCGGGAATTGGAGGTTCGGATATCCAACCATTCACCGGGGCGGCGGGTGTTCAAGGTCACGCCGCGCGGCTGGCGGGGCGTGGAAATTTTGTCCAAGCCAAAGACCATCGAACTCGACTCCAGACAAAATGGGGCAGTGAAAGTGCTCGTGCGTGTGCCCCGAACAGTGGGGACGTATGTGGTGACGGCTGATGTAGACTCGGAAGGCATGCAAATGCGTGATTGGCAGGAGGCCTTGATCCACGTGGAATAAGCGAATGTCAGCCTCAAGCGGCGCTTGGCAGCGGGCGGGCGAATGGGGCAGACTGCGGGTGTGGCTGGTTTCTTGAGGTATTTGACCCTGTTGAACGCGGGGGTTTGGCTGGGGGCGGCGGTGTTCATGTTCGTGGTGGCATTGACAATTTTCACGGCGCCGGAAATGAACGCCGTGGTGGCTGTCGGGGAAGGGGAGCACCAAAAATATTTGAAAGGGCTGGCGGGCCAGCTTTTCTTCCAGCGATTTTACCTACTGCAGTTTGTGTGTGCGGGAGTGGCATCCCTGTTGTTGTTTTTGGAGTGGAAGCTGGGGAAACAGGAATTTCCCAAGTGGCGCTTTGGACTGCTTGTGCTGTTGTCGGCGCTGGTTCTGGCCGGTGGGTTGTGGCTGCGGCCGAAGCTGGAGAATTTGTTCCAACAAAAGTACGCGGCGCATTCAGCAGTGGAGGTGACCATGGATGCGGGCAAGGCTGCGGCTGAGCACGACAAGTGGCATCGCGTCTCGGAGGGAGGCTACGGGGGCGTGGTACTTCTGCTTTTGGCATATTTCGCGGTGAACTGTCGCCAGCCGGGCAAGCCGCGCGCTGTCCGCAAGCCCAAGGCAAAGATGGAATTTAGGCTGTGGCCTTTTCGATGAACGGAAGGGGAACCGTGGGGGCGTCGTTCCACAGGGCATCGAGATCGTACTCAGTGCGCTGGTCGCGATGGAGGACGTGGACAACGACGTCGTAGAAATCCAACACCACCCATTTGCCGCTGCGCGCGCCCTCGGGATTCCGGGTGGTGGTGAGGTGCAGTTCCTTGGTGCGGCGGGCGATCTCGTTCCAGATAGCGCGGACGTGGGGCTCGTTGTTGCCGGTGGCGAGGACAAAGTAGTCCGTGACGCCAGAGACGCCGCGGACATCGAGCACGCGAACATCCTCGGCCTTCACCTTGTCGGCCAACTCAGCGCAGAGAATAGCCAGTTGTCGGGGTGCAGTTTCGGGGGTTTTATTCGGCATAAAGATTTGAATTCTTGATAGAGGCGGCAACCGCCGAGGGAACAAGATGTTGGAAATCCCGGCCTGCACGGATGCGGGCGCGTATGTCTGAGCCAGAAACATCCATGGGTGTCCCCCTCAGCCAAGTGCCTTGGAAAGGGGCGGGAAACTCAACCGGCGTTTCGCCCGGGCGTGGCACCGCGGCAAATCGCGCCAATCGAGCCAAAGCCTCCGCACCCCGCCACTCGGGAAGCGTGGGGACATGATCCGCGCCAATGAGACAGGTCAAAGCATCTTCCGGATGGCGCGCATGGAAATCCCGCACCGTGTCGATGGTGTAGGAAGCCCCGCCGCGCCGGAGTTCCTGTTCATCAATGGCGCAGCCTGCTCGGCCGTCAAAAGCCAGCCGAAGAAGATCGACGCGCGCGCCATTACCGGTCGGCCGGTCTTCGGGCTTGAAGGGAGACTGGGCGACGGGGACGAGGAAAAGTCGGTCCAGCTGCAGTTCCGTCAGTGCGGCGTCAGCGAGCATCAAATGACCGTTGTGAACAGGATCAAAAGTTCCGCCGAAAATGCCGATATGTGCCATGTGTAGATGCCAAATTCAGTAAACAGCCATCAGGGTAAGCCATCAACTCTCGGCTCTCAACCCTTCCGTTTGGTCCAGCGCGTTTTCCTCCAGCACGCCTTTGGCCTTGGGGAAGAGTTTAATGGCTTCAACAATCATCCAGATTTCCAAGGCGATGGTGGCGAGGCCGATGCCGCCGAGGAGGTAATCGACTTGGCCAGCCTTGAGCCAGCCGGGGGCGATGAAGAGTTGGTGGAGCATGGCCCACATGGGCATGATGAGCATGAAGACCATGGGCAGGACGAGAAACCAGATGGCGCGGGCAATTCAGAAGCACCCGGCATGGGCGACGAAGGCCGGCCTTGTGCAACTCCACCTCGCCGGGCGC
>DJHS01000093.1:0-5735 GCA_002433235.1 Verrucomicrobia bacterium UBA6614 | reverse complement strand
TTGGCGCCGTAGAAGAATTGTTTGCCAATGGCCAGACCTTGGGTGGCGGCACCGGCCTTTAGAGGCTGTTGTTTTAACAGGGTTGCCGTTTCCTGTTTTGGCGCGCCAATGGCGGCAGTGGCACCGAGGAGAAGAATCAAGGATTGTAGTTTCATGTGGCTGAGTTCGCGATATGGTGAATGTGCTGCCGGAAATGGCAAAGTCATTTTTCAACTGCTTCATCTGGGAAACATGAAGGGCACAGGGAGAAACCTTCCCCCTGTGCCCGGATGATGGATTGAGATTTAAACTACCAACTCGGTGAGGAGTTCATCCCGGCGGGTGCGTGCTTCATGCAGGTCGCGGGTATGCAGGCTGCGGCGAATGCGGCGCTTGGTGTAGTCGGGCAGGTGGAGGGTGTAATGGAGCCACCAAGTGCCGTGGTTGTTCCAGAGATGGTGGTTGGGGTTTTCCGGGTCAACCCGGAGCGACGGGGTCGCGGTTGCGGTGCTCATAATGCGTTTCCTTTCGTCAACGCATCAGGGGTTCCGGAAATGATTAAACGCCGACTGGACATCAGGCGGCATTTCGTTTCCGCGGAGTTTTGTTCATGGGCATATGCCCCGCTCATCGGAAGGCGATTTGTGGTTCGCCGACCAAGGCACCTTGGCTTTGCTCCGTTGCCAGGTTGCCAGACCCCGGCTGGGGTCGTTCCTGATGCAGGTGGAAAATGACACGAACTGACAGACACAGCAAACGGAATTTTTGTCATATCTAACACCGATAAACCGCTCAGGTTACTCATGATGAAACTCATTGTCCGTCCGCTTTTTGACAGCGCCAAGCGAAGCGTGACGGGTTGGGAATTGTTTGACGGGGGAAAAGTTTTTTTGCTCCAGCGTTCTGAGAATTTCATCACAAAAAAACACGTTCCGATTTTTGCGCGGATAAGCATGAAAGGTTTGAGCTTGTTTGCGCTCGGGCGGGTGGTACAACGCCGGGACTCATGAGGTTGATGGCGATATTTTTTTGCGTTGTGGTGTCGGGCATGGCGACGGAGACTTCCCCGACGCCGCTTTTTGACGGGAAAACGTTCAAGGGCTGGGAAGGCAACGAGAAGTTTTTCCGCATCGAGAAGGGCGCAGTTGTGGGGGGGAACCTGAAGTCACGCATCCCGCGCAATGAGTTTCTTTGCACGAAGCGAACGTACAAAAACTTTGTGCTCACGCTGGAGGTGAAACTGCGGGGCGGGCCGCGGGCGAATGCCGGCATCCAGATACGCACCAAGCGCATCCCGAATCATCACGAGGTGATCGGTTACCAGGCGGACATGGGCCAAGGTTGGTGGGGCAGCCTTTATGATGAATCGCGCCGGCGGACGATGTTGGCGAAGGCAGACCCGGCGGTGATCAAGAAGGTGCTGAAACCGGATGACTGGAACAAATACGTGATTCGCTGCGAGGGGCCACGCATTCGTTTGTACCTCAACGGCACGTTGACGGTGGATTACACGGAGAAAGACCCGAAGATTCCGCTGGAGGGACTTATTGGACTGCAAATTCACAGCGGGCCACCAAGCGAGGCTTGGTATCGTGAGATACGGATCCAAGAGCTGAAATGATTGTCGGGCAACGGCAATCCGTGAACTGAAAAGGCACCAGTCGAAGGAGGAGTTTTTCACTTGCGTCCCCGAAAGGGGATTGGGTTTTGGGTGTTTACCATTGGGAAGGGCACCGCCTGCGTTGAATGTTTGGAAGTCACGGCCAGCTGGCCAAGGACGCAAAGCCGTGACGCAGTTGTTTACACTTCTTTACAGATTTATGTGAACCTTTCACCTGTAAATCACGTCTATACCGGTAAGCAACCCTCCCAAGCCTTGGGGGGAATGTCGGGAGGATAATAGATGGGCTGATGGGCCACTTGAGTTTCAGAATCAAACTGCTCCTTGCGCTGATGACGGTTGTTGCCGGCGTCACGGCAGTGGCCTTGTGGGTAACGGAGCGGCAGGTGGCGGTGGCCCACGACCGGCTGTTTCGTGAGCACGTCTCGGCGCAACTGAAGTATCTTCCTCGCGAGCAAGAAGCGCGGCTGGGTGTGGCGCGCGGACAAAGCCAAGCCTTTGCGGAGCTGGATGCAGTGCGCTTGGCGGTGGAGGAGCACGATGGGACAACATTGTTCCGGTTGGCACGGCAGCAGCTTGAGCCCATGCTTAACGAGGCCTTCTCAGATCTGGCGGCGCAACTGGAGGCCGAGCGTTTGCACGCGATGCGGATGGAGATGAAGCGCCGCGTGGCGGGCCAACTGGCGGAGTTGGCGCGCGTTTTGGATGGAGATGCAGCCGGGGCCCAACCGAGGGTGGCTCCGTCAAATGAAAAGCCGGAGGGTTACTTGGGGGACTTGTCGCGGTTGGATCTGGTGGGATTGATGTCTCGCGCAGGGAAAGGACTCCAAGGCAGCGCGGGGAAACGCCTGCGCGTGATGGCGGAGGGTTTGGAACGATTGCCGATCGCGCCTCCCGTGCCGGCTAGTGCGGTGGTTGCGGATCAGCCACGCTTGGCTCGTATGTCTCAGCCCAATGGCAATGGACCCCGAAGGCTTGTGCGCCGCCGCTCGCCCTTGCTGGCGGACTTCATGGTGTTTGTGGGGGAACAAGGCGACGTGTTGGAAGTTTCGCGCGGTTACTTCCAAGGTTTGCGGGCAAAGTTCAGGGAACAACTGGAGGCGCACATCACTAAGATTGTGGATCTGGATCGGCAGCAGGTGGGTTATTTCTCGGTGGAAAACGGCGGGCGCACCATGCTGGCGGAGGTGGTTTTTACGCCGGTGTACGGGCTGGGGAGTAACCGAAAGGTGGGAACATTCGTGCTCGGATTCCCCTTTGCAGACCTGGCGGAACAAATGATCCAGAAGATGGGCCAAATGCACAACGGAATCTGGCTGGAGGGCCAAATGCATTCCAAGACGATTCCCGCGGAGGCCCAAGGCCGCTTGGCAACATGGCTCAAATCGAGGGTTGGGAGGGAAATCCAACCGCCGGGGCCGGATCATCTCGAAATGAGTCAGGAAGCCGATCCAATGTTGGTCAATGTGGACGGGATGCCGCACCGGGTCTTTTTCGCGCCACTCAACGCGGGGTCCACGCTTCCAGTGGCCTACAAAATCGGCCTCTACTCATGGGCGGGCACTCTGGAAACACAAGCGGAGTTGCGCGACCAGATTCTGCTGACGGCGGGATTGTTGGGCTTGGGCACGCTCGGGATTGGCTGGCTGATAGCCTTGGGCATGACCAAACCCATCCGGCGTTTGTACAAAGCCACGGAGAGGCTGATCCGAGGCGACTACGAGGTTCGCGTGCCAGTGCGATCCAAGGATGAAATTGGCCGCTTATCCCAATCATTTAACGAAATGGCTGAAAGTATATCGTTAAAGGAGCGTTATCGAAGCGCCTTGAACAAAGTTGCCGATGAGGAGGTTGCGGACGAATTGATGGCTGGCAATGCGACTTTGGGTGGGAAAACGAGGCGAATGACAGTGCTTTTCTGTGATATTCGTCGTTATACGGAAATCACGGCCGAGATGGCACCCGAAGAGGTGGTGGCGCTACTCAACGAACACATGACAGCTTTGACGCGTGTGGTGCATGAACATGGCGGCGTGGTGGACAAGTTTGTGGGCGACATGATCATGGCCGTATTCGGGGCGCGGAAGACGGATCCGGAGGCTCCTTCCCGGGCGGTGGCCTGTGCTCGGCACATGATTGCCGAACGGCGGGTGCTGAACTTGTTGACCGGGCGAAACATAAACGTGGGTGTGGGGGTTGCCACGGGGGAGATGTTGGCGGGGTTCATGGGATCGGAAGATAGGCTGAATTTCACGGTCATCGGGCGCGGGGCGAATTTGGCCAGCAGGCTTTGTGCAATGGCTGGGCCGATGGAATTGCTGGCCGACGAGGAGACCTGCGAATCGGCCAAGGAAGGGCGCGATGCGCAGCCCATGCCGCCAGTGGAGATCAAGGGATTTAACGACCTTCAGGCAGTTTATCGGCTCGGCGTGAACGACGTAAAATTTGAGCCGGCCAAGGATCCAGAAAGTCAACCGACAAACGTTGATTCCAGGACCGTGAATGCCCGGCAAGAAAATGCTCTCGTAGTCGAGCGTTTCTCGGCCTAAAATGGGCTTTCTTGGCAAGAAAAATCACCCAGTTTTTTGGGGGAATCGCATCGACTTTTTTCGCAAAAATGTTACAATGCTTCGAATGGTTGGCGCGGGGGACGCGTCGAAGGGGCTAAACGAAAATCCAGCCGAGTCATGATCAAAATTTTAGGTGACAAGTATCGGTTCTGCGACGGCGTATCGCGGCGTAGTTTTCTGCAAGTCGGCGGCCTGACTTTGGGCGGCCTTTCGCTGCCGCAAATTTTGAATGCGGAGCAGCAGCAAGGCATTCGCAATAATCACAAGGCGATCATCAACATCTTCCTGCCCGGCGGCCCTCCGCACCAGGACATGTGGGACCTCAAGCCCAATGCGCCGAAGGAGATTCGCGGTGAGCTAAATGAAATTTCCACGAACGTGCCGGGCATTCGCATTGGCGAGCTGTTCCCGCGCATGGCGAAGATGATGGACAAGTTCACCGTCATCCGCTCGATCGTCGGCGCGAACGGCGGCCACGATGCGTGGCAGTGCCAGACCGGTCGCGACTCGAAGAGCAATCAGCCCGCCGGCGGTTGGCCGAGCATGGGCTCGACGCTCAGCAAACTTTATGGCAGCGCCAAGGTCGGCGTGCCGCCCTTCGTCGGCCTTGCGCCGAACACCGGCCACCGGCCGTGGGGCGACCCCGGCACCCCCGGTTTCCTCGGGCCGGCGCACAGCCCGTTCCTGCCGAACAAGGATGGCAACGCCAAGGAGGACATGCGCCTCAACGGCCTCACTATCGACCGCCTCGGCAGCCGCAAGAGTTTGCTCAACAGCTTCGACACGCTGCGGCGTGACGTGGACAACAAGCGCATGATGGAAGGCCTCGACGCCTTTAACCAACAGGCGCTCGCGATGCTCACCAGCAGTCGTCTGGCCGATGCGCTCAATCTCGAGAAGGAAGATCCGAAGCTGCGCGACCGTTACGGGCGCGGCACGGCCAAGAAACAGGCCGACGGCTCGCACAAGTTGCTAGATGATTTCCTGCTGGCCCGCCGGCTTGTCACCGCCGGCGCGCGTTGTGTCACCCTCGCTTTCAGCCGGTGGGATTGGCACGGCGGCAACTTCAACCGCGCGCGGCAGGATATGCCGATGCTCGATCAGGGCCTCACTGCGCTGGTCGATGACCTCCACGCCCGCGGCATGGAGAAGGATGTCAGCGTTGTGGTCTGGGGCGAATTCGGCCGTACGCCGAAGGTCAACACCAAGGCCGGCCGCGACCATTGGCCGAAACTGTCCACCGCCGTGCTGGCCTGCGGCCAGATGAACCACGGGCAGGTGATCGGCGCCAGCGACAAGCACGCCGCTGAGGCGGTCGATCGCCCGGTGCGTTTCAGTGAAGTGTTTGCCACGCTCTACACCAGCATGGGTATCAACGTCGAAACCACCACCGTGCCGGATCTCTCGGGTCGTCCGCGGTTCCTCGTGGATCCGGGCCGCAAGCCGTTGCCGGAGGTCATCAGCTAATGAGTATTTAATAACCGGGGACGACCCGTTGGCCGCCCCGCAACATAGAAGGGGAAAACAATGCTAACGTTCAGCGGAGAATCCACCGGGCGCTTTTG
>DJHS01000110.1:62055-63177 GCA_002433235.1 Verrucomicrobia bacterium UBA6614 | reverse complement strand
GACCCCAGTCTTGCCATTGATGGCATAGAGCTTGTTGTCCTTTGCCCCGACGTAAACCGTGCCATCAGATCCGATGGCGGGGGAGGAGTCCACAGCACTTCCCGTTTCAAATTCCCATAGTTTGTCTCCAGTCTTGCCATTGATGGCATAGAGCTTGTTGTCCTGTGACCCGACGTAAACCGTGCCATCAGAGCCGATGGCGGGGGAGGAGGTCACACCATACTCACTTTCTCCCGTTTCAAATTCCCATAGCTTGACCCCACTCTTGCCATTGATGGCATAGAGCTTTTTGTCAGTTGACCCGACGTAAACCGTGCCATCAGAGCCGATGGCGGGGGAGGAGCCCACACCATCTCCCGTTTCAAATTCCCATAGCTTGACTCCTGCAGTTGCCTTGGCTTTGGTCGGCTCCGGCTTGGTCGTTTCGGGTTTATCATTCTTTCCACACCCCAACACCAAGGTGAGGGCCAACCCAAGCAGCACAGCTTTCATGCCGCCAATTTAAAGCAATCGCCACGGCCCAGTCCACTACATTAACCATTCGGTTTTATTATCGTGCAACACCAAGGCAGGGCGGGCTGTCCGGGCGCGCCCCTGTAGCCCGGCCCGGTGGGCCGGGGCCCGGGCTACAGCATGCGTCACTGCGGGCCGGATCCCGGGCCACCGGCCCGGGCTACAACTTGCGTCACTGCGGCCCGGGCTACAACTTGCTACGGCGGTTTCGGAGAATGATCCGAGTGGATGGGTCGTTGATCGTCCAGATTTAATCCGTCGGTGTGGAGTTCGGCGCCGATGTATCAGGTGCCGTGGTGGTTGCGGGTGAAGGCGAAGCGGTCAAAAGTTACCCGAGACGAATCGGTTTAATCCGGGTTGTCATTTTTTCAATTCAGGCGCTTTTTTAGGTCCGGGGCCGAAAGGGCTTAGGGCGGGCGCGTCTTTCAAGGGGCTGGCCTTGCTGACGCTGACGATTTTGAGGGTGAATTTTTTTTCAACACCTTTTTCCGTGAGCGTTACCTTGTCGCCTTTCTTGGGGTTGGCGGTGGCGAAGACCACCCCGCCATCGGCTTTGCCGTTCTTTAGGATGGTCACGGATTGCTTGTCCACCTTGTAGGTCAAGACGCG
>DJHS01000110.1:16566-61711 GCA_002433235.1 Verrucomicrobia bacterium UBA6614 | reverse complement strand
AAGGGCGGTTGCATGGCCTTGCCGTTTATCACCACGCCCACGGTGACGCTGCCGTTCCTTTCAAACTGTAGCAGCAGTTGCATGTTGATCCCTGGCGGAGGCTCCTGCCCCTCGGGAATAGGCACCGGCATAACCACCCGTTTGCCCGGCAAAAACTCGGCGAGGGTGGGTTTCCCGGTGTTGGCCGGTGAAGTATCTTCACCCTTGACGAAGGGCCCGCTGAAAAGCAGGCCAAGGACCGCCAAGGCAGTGAGGAATGGCTTAAAGTGTCTTTTTGCTTTCACGAGTGTCATCGTGACATATATGGGAGAGGTTTTGGATATTAAGATATTTGGCCAACTCTGGTATTTTGTGACAATGACCTCCGGAAATGAAAAGAGCCGTGAAATGCCATTGGATACTGGTCTTGTTCAGCATTTTACTGGGTGCACTAGCCGGATGTAACAGTCCGAGCCCAAGTCACAAGAACTCGGACCATTCCAACGGTGAGTTGCCGCGGTTGTCGTTCTTTGTGGTTTATGAGAATGCGGGGGACGAACGCCGGCTCGTGGATTCGGAGCGGTACCCAAGGCTTGGATACATTGGCGCACAGCCGGATCTGGAACTGCGGAAAATTAAAGCCGTGGAGAAAGCCGGCTCGTTGGAGATCGACTTCGAAATGGGCGCGACCGATGGGGCTGTTCTCCATCAATTGACCCGGCAAAACGTAGGCCGGCGCTTATTGTTGATGCTGGATGGGGAGCCGCTGATGGCACCCTATATGCGTGAGGCCATTTCAGGCAGACAAATTCGCTTGGCCGTTTCCAGCCGGGTTCAATTGGACCGCGTGTTGGCCGCCCTGCTGCGGATGGCGCAGACGGAATAAACCGATGATTGCCAAGAACGCGTCGACCGTCCAGACTCCGACCAGCACCATGAAGAAAGAAACCAGCACCCGCCGTAAATTCATCAAGACCTCAACTGCCGCAGTGGCCGCCGGGAGCGTGGCTTTTCCCACGGTCACGTTTGGAAAGCCGGACAGCCGGAAATTGAAGATCGGCTTCATCGGTTGCGGCGGTCGCGGCACGGGCGCTGCCGCCCAAGCGCTCACCGCTGACAGCAATGTGGAGCTTTACGCCATGGGCGACGTGTTCCGGAAACGGGTGGATGGCAGCCTGAGGAGCGTGTCGCGCGGCCGTGAGGGGCAGATCAATGTGGATGAGAAACGCAAATTTGTCGGGCTGGATGCCTATGAGAAGGTGCTCGACAGCGGCGTGGATGTGGTGATCCTGACCACGCCTCCGGGCTTTCGCCCGCTGCATTTCAAGGCGGCCGTGGATGCGGGGAAACATATTTTTCTCGAGAAACCCATGGCTACTGATGCGCCCGGCCTCCGGCAGGTGATGAAAAGCTCCGAGGAGGCGAAGAAGAAAGGTCTCTGTGTCGTGGCCGGCTTCTGTTGGCGCTACCATCCCGCGCGGCGCGAGTTTTTCCAGCGCATTGCCGATGGTGCCATTGGCGATGTACAGGCCATGTACGCGACCTATTACACCGGCCCCGTGAAGCCCATGCCGCCCGACAACGCGCGCAACCCCGAGTGGAGTGACATCGAGTGGCAGGTGCGCAACTGGTACAACTTTACCTGGTGCGGCGGCGATGGGCTGGTGGAGCAGGCGGTCCACAGCGTGGACAAGATTTCATGGGTGTACGGCGATAAGCCGCCCCTCAGCGCCGTGGCCGTGGGCGGCCGGCAGCGCAACAACAACTCTGGCAATATCTGGGACCACATCGAGGTCAATTATCTCTTCGACAACGGCGCGCGTGGTTTCATGGGCCAACGCCAGGTGCCCGGCTGTCACAACGAGAACAACGATTATATCATCGGCACCAAGGGCCGCGCGCAGATTGCCGGTGGCCTGTTGATCTTTGGCAAGGACGCCATCAAGGGCGAGACCGACCAGTGGACCTACAACGCCGATCACGACTTCTGGCGCTACACCGGCAAGCAGGGCAATATGTATCAGATCGAGCACGACGAGATGTACGCCAGCATCCGCGACGGCCGCCCCATCAACAATGGCGACCGGATGTGCAATGCCACCATGATGGCCATCATGGGCCGCATCGCCGGCTACACCGGCAGGCAGGTGAGTTGGGATCGGGCCCTCAACTCCAAGCAGGATCTATTTCCCAAGGACCAGAACTGGAAGGAAGGCAAACACACGCCTCCCACCGAGGCCATCCCCGGGACCAAGGAAGCCATCGGCCCGCATGGGTGGTAAAGGGAAGGATCAAGGTTTAATTTCCGATTCTCAAGGGGTAGCCCTGCGCAAGAATGGGCTGAGGCGTTGCCATGGAGCATCAATGTCAGGAAACCGAGCCGTTGTTGCGGGATTATGCCGCGGGCCTTTTGACCCAGGCGGATCGGCAACGCGTGGAATTGATCACCGGGGATTGCGCTGCCTGCGCCGCCAAGCTGGAATCCATCGAAGCTGAGCCTCGCTCCAAGGCGGCATCCGTCCCTCCGTCCAGCGAGGGCGCCAGCGTTGGCCAGGTTCTCACGTTGGTCGGTATTTTGATTTTTTATGGCACCTGCATTAAGCTGCTTTTGGGCGATATGCTTTCCAATCCTGAGACACCGCTGGGATTGAAAATCGGCCTGCCCGTCATTCTGCTTGGCCTCGGCCTGCTGCTGGCCAGGGCCGTGGGCCAAAGATGGCAGGCTGCCAAAACCGACAAGTACAAGAATGTGAAAAATTAACCTCTCCCGTTTACACAACTCCGCATGATCATCGTTACTTCACCGGAAATTCCCGGCAAAAAAATCAAGCGCACCCTTGGGCTGGTTCGCGGCAATACCATCCGCGCGCGACATGTGGGCAAGGACATCATGGCCGGCCTGCGCAGCTTGGTGGGGGGCGAAGTCACCGAGTACGCCAAGTTGCTGGCCGAGAGTCGCGAGCAGGCGCTGGATCGCATGCAGGTGGAAGCGGAGAAGCTTGGTGCGGACGCCATCATTAGCCTGCAGTTTCAAACCTCCGTCATCATGGGCGGCGCCGCCGAGATGATGGCCTACGGCACGGCGGTCAAGCTGGAGGATGAGTAGCGTCCCGGGATAAATTCCTTTTCCTCAAATAATTCGGGTTCGGCTGTAAGAAAACCCTCTTGGGTCGCGATGTACCTGTAGCGACACGGAATGCGTGTAAATACAGCCATGAAAACAACCCACAACCCCCTTCACCGTGGATTCACATTAACCGAACTACTGGTAACCATTGCCATTGTGGGAATTTTGGCGGCTCTTATTTTCCCAGTGGTTGGGAAGATGAAATTTAAGGCCTTTCGCACGCAGAGCCAGAACAACATGCGACAAATTACCGTGGCATATCTCGGGTACGAGTTGGACAACGGCGTTTTGATGCCATTTGACGCAAGGTCCAACGGGGCGTGGGCGCGGCACCTGCAGGAACAGGAGGGATTTTCGGATGAAACCTTAATGAGCCCGCTGTGTGATCGCGCTGAGAAACGCGGATTTGGCGACGTGAACACGGCTTGGAGTGACTCGGCCGGTGACAGCAAGTACGAGTGCATCACACGCATATGACCGGTGATTTCCTGGCGGTCTGCCAGGAAGGATGCCGAAAGGCGAGGCGGCAAACTTGCGACCATCGATAATGATGCCGAGTGGGAGGAGTTCCAAGAGGCCGCCAAGGATTTCAGGACTTGGGGCTACTCTTGGATGGGCACCCACAGCGACTCGGAAAACGGTTGGCGCTGGCTGGATGGCCGCGAAGTCAATGAAGACTACTTCGCCATCGGCGAAATGGAAAAGGCCGCCGACGGACATATCTACGGGGTGTATGACACGCGCTCAAAAAGAACGCGTGCACGGGATGAGAAAGTCGAGGAAGGGAGCGGAAAACAAAAGGAGGGCCTTTGCAGCATGCCGGCCATTCATCGGAATGTCACAGCCTACATCATCGAGTATGAATCAACAGCCACGAGCAGTTACATGATGAACAGCTGGGCACTCTCCGGGCACAACAACAAGCGAAACAGGAATGTCAGGCAAAAATCAGGCCAGTGCCCTGACAATCATCCCCAAGTGGAGGAGGAAAAACACAAGTTCTGGATTTCATCGGAAATGGGCGGCAGCAATGCTCCGATTTTCACCGAAGGTGTCTGGGCGGATTTCACTCCCAGGGAATCCGATGGCGCCCCGAAGAGCCTAAGCGGGGGCGACCCCATGAGTGCCGGGATTGCCCGAGCCTGCCTCAATCGTTATCAGGATTTTGCCAACAACGTGTCCTTCATGGACGGCCGTGTGGAGTCGGTCCAACTTTCCAAGTTGTGGACGTTGAAATGGCATCGCCAATGGAAGACCCCGGCGAAACTTCCAAAGTTACCAAAACAGTAGCCATGAAAACCCTCATACAACAAGCAGCACTGGGCTTTTTAATGGTCCTTGTCTGCGCCTGCTCGAAGACCGCGGAGGCAGACTACAACACTCTGGATTTTCGCGAGGGCCTGGCTCATGTGCCGGGTTCTGACACTCCATTCACGGGGCGGGCCGTTTCATTTTTTGCGAATGAACAAATGAAAATTGAGGTGCATTTCGAACAAGGTCTGGAGGAAGGGTCCGAGGTGGCGTGGTATCAGGACGGGAGAAAGGAGAGTGAGGGCACCCGGAAAAAAGGCGAATGGGACGGACTGCTCACCCACTGGTATCCCGACGGACAAAAGATGGCGGAATACACCTACGCTCAAGGGAAGTTGACCGGGCGCAAGAACTGGGATGAGCAGGGCAACCCCATCACGCCCAGCGAAAAAAGGCCGGCCGGCAAGTGAGTCATCGTGGCATTTGGATTGATGAGAATTGCAGTGGGGCAACGCCGCTAGACACCCAGAAACTGATCCCGGCCCCTGACCAGCGCGGCCATCTTGGCATCGGCCACCGTGCGGGGTAGCATCCAGAAACCGCAGTCCGGGTGAATCCACTGGATGCGGTTCGCTCCGAGGAGATTCACGGCATGCTCGATGCGCTGGGCGACGAGGTCGGGCGATTCCACGACATTGTCCTTGATGTCAATGACGCCGAGGCCAAGTGCAATGTCCCCGCGCAGTTCCTTGAATGCCTCCAGTTCATCGTAGCCGCGCCGGGCGAATTCCAGCACGAGATGGTCCACGTTCAGTGCGTTGAGAAAATTCATGATGTTTTTCCAGAACCCCTGCTGGATCGATTGGCCGCCATAATTGCCAAAGCACAAATGCAGCCCCTTCTCCCCTGACACTCCTTTTAAAACCTCATTGATCGGCTCATGCGCCCAAGCCTCATCTTCCGGGTGGCCTGTCAAGTGTGCCTCGTCCACCTGCACCACCGGTGCATCAATCGCCTCCACCTGTCGTCGCAGCACCTTGGCCAAGTCCATGGTCAGCGCGGCCACGTCGCCATATTTCTGGTCCAGCAATGTTTTGGCCAACATGTAGGGCGATGTGACCGTGAATTTCATTGGGCGAGCGCCAAGGGCCTTTACGCTCTCCCAGTCGGCCGGCAGGTTCAGCGTGCCCTCGTCAATCGTGTCACGCACTACGCCTGCCGGCTGCGCGCGAAAAGTCGTCCGTTCCTGCGCGCGAAAAGCGGCCAATTCCTCGCGGGTCAACGTTGTGTCAATCCCGCTCATGGGGCTAATAAAATAATCAATCATCCCGTTCGTCTCGGGATGACTCACGTTAAACCGGCTCAACTCCCCATCCGCCACCACATCAATCCCCGCCAGTTCCTGCGTCTTGAGAACCGTCAGGATGGCATCCCTCAAATTGGGTCCCGAGGGCTGTGCGGCCAGCCACGAGGGCACTGGATAACTGCCAACAACCGTCGTGCGAATGGAAAATTCGGACATGGGCGGAAGTGTAGGGCGCGCTTAGTCCATTGTCCACTCCCGCACCCGACAAAGTTGATGGGAAGGCCTAATGCCTCTTGAAAAAAGTTTAAATGTATTTTAAAATATGACGTCCCAGTGAAGAGGGTATTTATATGAAATCTTCTGGAAAAAGGGGGTTCACACTCATCGAATTGCTGGTGGTCATTGCGATCATTGGGATTTTGGCGGCGATTCTTTTGCCGACTTTGTCGCGGGCGAAGGAGAAGGCGCGGAATACGCAGTGCATCAACAACCAGAAGCAGTTGACCACGGCTTGGCTGGCGTGGGCGTCTGATAATGACGGGCGGCTGGTGCAGTCACACATTTATTTTCGTCCGTTGAAGCATTACGGCAACAAACAGATCAAGAATCCGAATCACTGGTGCGCGGGCGACATGATGCGGGACAACAAGGATTTTTACCTGCCGGGGGATGGGCCGAATATGGGGTACCCCACCAACACGTTCGGGATCACCCGAACCCAGTTTTTCGATTATGTGGGGGATGTGAAGTGTTACAAGTGTCCCTCGGATTGGTCGGAGTGGAAGAACACCCCGCGGGTGCGAACCTATTCGGCGAATTGTTACATGGCGGGTTACGATGTTTACAATGGCGGGCGCGGCAAGGTGTTTTACACCGATGGCGAGATTGATAATCCCGCAGGACGATATGTGTTCATCGAGGAGCACGAGGACAGCGTTGGGGACGCCTTGTTTGCGGTGGATTTCAGCGCCAACGCGGGGTTGGCGGATGCGCCGGCGGTGTATCACCGGCACAGCTACAACCAGTCATTCGCCGATGGCCATGTAGAGTCCATCAAGTTCGTGGATGATCGCACGAAATACTGGACCGGCAATCGTTCCCCAGCGAATTGTCTTAACCCCAGCAACGCCGACTGGGAGCACCTGAAAAAGGTTTCCACCTACCTGTTGCCCAAGCCTCAGCCGTAGAAGTCTGGCGGTGCTTGAATGGGGTGTCGATTTTCATTCAATTCACCATAGAGGACACAGAGAGGGGAAATTCTCTGTGTCCTCTGTGGTGTAAAATCAATGCCGAAAATGTCTTGCGCCGGTGAAGATCATGGCGAGATTACGCTCATTGGCGGCGGTGATGACTTCCTCGTCGCGGACGGAGCCGCCGGGTTGGATGGCGGCGGTGGCGCCGGCCTCAGCGGCGGCGATTAAGCCGTCGGCGAAGGGGAAAAAGGCGTCGCTGCAAACCACGCTGCCGTCTAGTGACAGGCCGGCTTCACCGGCTTTCCAGACGGCAATCTTGCTGGAGTCGACGCGGCTCATTTGGCCTGCGCCCACGCCGAGGGTGCGACCGGGGCCGGCATAGACAATGGCGTTGCTCTTGACGTGCTTCACGATGCGCCAGCCGAAGAGCATGGTTTTCAGTTCGTCCTCCGTTGGCTTGCGCTCGGTCACCACTTTCAGTTCGTCGGCGGTGGGCGTCTTGATGTCCCGTTCCTGCACGAGAAAGGATTCGGCGCCTGTGTTGCGCACGTCCCATGCCACGGCGGTGAAGGGATTCTTCAACATCTTCAATAGGCGCAGATTTTTCTTTTTCTGCAATATGCCGAGGGCGGCCTCGGTGAATTCCGGCGCAACGATGACTTCACTGAAAATCTCGGCGATGGCCTCGGCGCACTCGCCGTCCAGCGGTTGGTTGACGGCGATGATGCCACCGAAGGGCGCCTGTTGGTCGGTGGCAAAGGCGCGGTCCCATGCCTCGCGCAGGCTGTTGCCCTGGCCAACGCCGCAAGGGTTGGTGTGTTTTAAAATGGCGAGTGTCGGCTCATCCTCCAGAAACTCGCTGATGAGATTCGCGGCGGCGGTGGTGTCGAGGATGTTGTTGTAGGACAGGGCCTTGCCGTGCAGTTGTTCGAAGTACTCGTCAAACTTGCCGTACAGCCCGGCGCGTTGGTGGGGGTTTTCGCCGTAGCGTAGGGTTTGCGCGAGAGGTGCCTTGACGATCAATTCCGGAGGCAGTACGCCTTCGTTCCCCTCGCTGAACTGCATCTCCAAGTGGCCGGCAATGGCGGCGTCATATTCAGCCGTGCGGGCGTACACCTTGGCGGCCAGCGCGCGGCGCAGTTCCAGTGTGGTGTCGCCGTTGGCTTGGATTTGTGCGGCTACGGCATCGTAATCGCCGGGGTCGGTGATGACCGTCACGCTTTCGTGGTTCTTCGCCGCGCTGCGCAGCATGGAGGGGCCGCCAATGTCGATGTTCTCAATGGCATCCACCAGCGTCACGTCTGGCTTGGCCACGGTGGCCTCGAAGGGATAAAGGTTTACCACCACAAGGTCGATTGGCTCGATGCCATGCTCCTCGGCGGCGGCCTTGTGATCCGCGTTGTCGCGCAGGTGCAGCAGGCCACCGTGGACCTTGGGGTGCAGCGTCTTCACGCGGCCATCCATCATCTCCGGAAAGCCCGTGTAATCGCTGACATCCAACACCTCCAGCCCCGCCTCGCGCATCACGCGTGCGGTGCCGCCGGTGCTGAGAATCTCCACGTCCGCCTCCGCCAAAACCTTGGCAAAGGGAACCAACCCTTCCTTGTCCGAAACAGAAATGAGAGCACGTTGAATCTTCGCCATGGGCAAGGGCAGGTTTCCTGTCCCAAGTCCAGACGTCAATCGTTATCAGCCTCCGCGCCAAGTCAATGTCGGCCCCACAACGGCCCAGAGGGCCAACCGAAAACAGCCCAGCACTTCAGTGCTGAGGTGGTAGTGTGCGGATTGATGAGTCCCGGAGGGACGGTTGAAAATTTGTTGAGCTTCAGCTGTCCCTACTGGGCTTTCCACAGAGGATCAAGTACTGTGAAGGTCTTCGGCTTTGGCGAACAAACAGCCTGAGAAATCAACGCCGGCGCAGCTCCAGCACCTCGGGCTTGAGCTTGGGATTCAGCCCGTCTTTCGGGATGGGCAGTTTCAGCGACCACCACACCGCCTGGGCAATCAGCCTTTGATACTGCGGGTGCCGCCAATTCACATGAAAGTGCAGCCCGCTATAGCCGACTGAACGCCCTCCATCAGGCCGCTCCCAAGCCCAGCCGACGGTTTCCACGCTGCCCTCGATCGGCACACGAACAAGCGGCGTCCAGTTCTTCGGCGACTTTGGCACCTTGAGCTTATAATAAAATTCCTCGAACGGCAGCTCGAAGGATTGGATGCCGGTCATCACCGGATGCTTCGGTGCGGCCACCTGAAACTGGGCCTTGTTGACCACCGTGTATTTGCGATCCGGCCCACCATGGCATCCACCAAAGAGTTTCAGAAACGGCGCAATCAACTTCGCATCCCGCGCGCCCATGCCCCAGTGATACACCACCAAACCGCCGCCGCGCTGGGCAAAGTCCGCAAACGCCTTCGCGCGCTTGGGATCGTTCTGAATAAAGCGTCCACCTTCATTGAGAAACAGCACGATCGCGTCCGCCTTGGCGATCAGCTTGGGGCCTTGCGCCCATGGCTCATCGGCCTGCGCCACGGTCACCTTCACCCCTTCGCGCCCGGCAAACATCGCCTCCACGATGCGCGCGCCCGGCATGTACTCATGGGTGCCCGGCGGATGTCCGTCCGGCTTTTGCCCGAGGATCAATAATTGCTTGGGGGCCGCGTTTAGCGACACCGCCATCAGAAAAACCATCCACCAGTGCCTCATTTCAAATCCCGGATTTTTAGGTTGCGAAACTCACAACGATCCTTGTGATCCGTCAGCAATATGTGGCCGGTGACCTTTTTGCCAAAGCCCTCAAACCGCTTGAACTTGCTCTTGGCCACACCGGCCAACACCCGCTCGCTGCCGAGTGTGTAGGTCAGGATTTTTTCGCCGTTGAGATAGTGCTCCACCTTTTGGCCGGACACCTTAATGCGGGACTGGTTCCATTGGTCGATGCGCACCGGTTCAGCCAGCTTCACCTCGCGCGGCAGCACAGCGTAAAACACCCCCGTGAGGCTCAGCGGACTCTTCGCCCAAAACTTGTCATCGATCATTTGATACTCGTGCCCGATCGCGCCGCGTTTCTCGAGCACCATGTACTTCACCCCGTTGTTGCCCTTGGGGCCGATCTTCCATTCCCAGGCAAACTCATAATCCGTCCACGTGCGTCGCGTGAGAATATTGCCGGCCGCCTTGCCTTGTTGCTTCACCAGCACACCGTCCTCGATGGTCCAACCCTTGCCGGTGACCTCCTTTTGGCCAATGTTGCGCCAGTGGGTGTTGATGGACTTGCCATCGAAGAGCAGTTGCCAGCCGGCCTTTTTCTCGGCGGTCGTGAGAGTATTGGTTTTCCCCGCGCCGGCACCCGCGGCGCCAAGGAACAGGGACATCAGGAAAATCGGCATGGAACGCATGCCCCTTTGTAAACGCCCCTGGTGCTGTCGGCAACCCTTCGGTTGATTTGCCGGGCCAATTCCGATAGTTTGAACCGCAAAAAATAACGCCATGGAAACACTCTTCTCGCTCTTGTTCACTTTTGTCATGCTCGTGCTGTTGCAGGCTGTGCTGGGCTTTGACAACCTGCTTTATATTTCCCTGGAATCCAAGCGGGCACCCGCGGGCGACCAGGAGCGTGTGCGCCGGTGGGGCATCGGCCTGGCTATTGTCCTGCGCATTGTGCTGCTCTTTGCCTTGGTCCGATTGATTGCCTTGTTTGAGGAGCCTTTCGGCCGGCTGCATTGGCCCGGAGTGGTGGATGCCCAGTTGAATCTGCACGGGGTCATCGTGTTACTGGGTGGCGTGTTCATCATTTACACGGCCACCAAGGAAATCTTTCACATGCTATCCTTGGATGACTTGGGCGGTGGGGGAGAAACAGAAAGCGCTTCCTCCAAGGCGGTCATTGCCAAGATTGTTTTGATGAATCTGGTCTTCTCTTTTGACTCCATCCTCAGCGCCATGGCGTTGACCGATAATTTTTACGTGATGGCCGTTGCCATTATCGTCACCGGCGTACTGATGATCTGGCTGGCGGACAGCGTGGCTGAGTTTCTGCAGCGCAATCGCATGTACGAGGTGCTGGGCCTGTTTATTCTCTTCGTGGTGGGCATCATGCTGCTCAGCGAGGTGGGCGGCCATGGCGAGGACAAGCAGACCTTCCTGAAATTCTTCGGCAAAGAGGTGAATCCCATGAGCAAGGCGACGTTTTATTTTGTCATCACTGTCATGGTGCTCGTGGACATCGTCCAGTCACGCTACCAAAAAAAGCTGTTGCGCAAGCGCGAGTTGGCCGCGAAATAATGTTGCACGACCACCAAACACCGCCAGTCTGAAACAACCATGCAGCGCGTCATCGTTACATTTTGTGTGCTCTTGGCCTTAAGAGGGAGCGGCGCGCCGAAGGTGGATCCATTGGCGCAATGGGGCCAGTGGCGCGGGCCGCTGGCCACCGGCACGGCACCCAAGGCCAACCCGCCCATCAAGTGGGACGCCAAGACAAATATTCGATGGAGGACACGTATTCCAGGTCAGGGACACGCGTCGCCCGTGGTGTGGGGGGACAAGGTTTTCCTGGCCACCGCTGAACCGTTCGGTGCAAAGCTCAAGGTGCCCGAACAGCCCGAAGGCGCGCACAACAATATTGATCCCGAGAGGCGGATGAAATTTCAGGTCATCGCCGTGAACCTCGACACGGGCCGGATTGATTGGCAAACCACCGTGCGGCAAGACCAACCGCACCAAAGCACGCACGAAAGCGGCACTTGGGCCTCCAATTCGCCCGTGACAGATGGCCGGCACGTGGCCGCGTTCTTTGGCTCCAACGGTTTGTACTGCCTCGATGTGGTGACCGGGAAACTGGTTTGGCAAAAAGACTTGGGCAACATGCAGGTGAAACATGGCCACGGCGAAGGTGCGTCGCCAGCGTTGCATGACGGACGGTTGATCGTCAACTGGGACCATGAAGGCGCATCGTTTGTGGTGACGCTGGATATCGCCACTGGCGAGACGCTCTGGCGGCAGGCCCGGGATGAGCCCACCAGTTGGGCCACGCCCATCGTGGTGGAACACGCCGGCAAAAAACAGGTCATTATCGGTGCCACCAATGCCATCCGCGCTTATGACCTCAAGTCCGGCAAGATCATTTGGCAGTGTGGCGGATTGCCCAACAACGTGGTGGCTTCCCCGGTCGCCGCGGACGGCATCGTCGTGGCCGGCGCCAGCTATGTGCGCCGGGCTATGCTGGCCATTCGGCTGGATGGGGCGAAGGGAGATTTAACCGACACGGAGAATATCCTATGGCGGCGCCGCACGGGCACTCCTTATGTTCCCTCCCCACTGCATCATCGCGGGACGCTGTACTTTTTGCATCACTACCAAAATGTTCTTTCCATTGCCGATTTTCGCACCGGACAGGATAGCGGCCCGTTCCGTATTCCCCTGCGCAGCTTGTATGCCTCGCCCGTGGCCGCTGCCGGAAGGATTTATCTTACGGATATGGCCGGTGCCACGCTGGTTTTGGCCCATGGCAAACAGCCCAAGCTCCTCAGTCGCAATGAGTTGGGTGAAGCCGTCAGTGCTTCTGCCGCGCTGGTCGGCAACCAGTTGTTTCTGCGCGGCACGGAACATCTGTACTGCATCGCCGAGCCATAAAAAAAAGCGGCGCCCCACGGGCGCCGCCTTGCCTGTTTATTAAAACGAATCTAGCCCGCAATCTCGGCGGCGTGGAATTCTTGCCAGTCGTCGAGGTTGTTGAGGTTGACCGCATCGTCCGGACCTTCGCTGATGCCGCAAGCGGAGAGAATGCCCGCCTTGGTGTCGGCGTCGTGGTTGTAGCCCGCGATGGAGGCGTTCAACTCGTCGATGGATGCGCTGTCCAATTTTGCACCATCCTGCGTCTGGATCCACGCTTCGAATTGCGTGTAGGTCGGCTTGTCGTTGGTGATGTAACTGCGCACGGCATCCGCATCCAGGCCAAGCCCGGCGATCACCATGCTGTCGTAGCCCGCGCCAATACCGGGATAACCGTCAGCAATCTTGCCGGCCGCCTCGAGGCTGACTTTTTGCCACAAGCGTGGCAGGTGCAACACGCCCAACGGGCCCTTGGTGCCGGAACTAATCAAAGGAACGATTTTACTCATAGGTCTGTCTTTCTGAACAATAATGGGTTCGCGGGAAAACTAGGCGGCACACGCCGGGGGGTCAACGGGTTTTTCTGGGTTGCCGCCGGGAGGCTTATTTTGTCCAGCGCGCCAGGGGGCCGTCGGCACGCAGCACGGGCCGCAACACAGCATAGGGCACCAGCACGGTGTACATACCCTCAGCATAGGAACCCACGTGGTACGGTGCAAAATCAAACTCTATCCCGGCGGGTGAGAAAAAAAATGCTGTATCCACTGCGGCCTTGTCTGTCTTGGGAGGCCAGCTGGCACCCCGTTTTTTAAGGTCGCGCCGAATAAAACCTCCCACCACAGCATGCCATTTTTTGCGGGGATCAAAGCAATCATCAAGTTTCACTTTTCTTGTTTGTCCCCGATGCCACCAATAATTGACCGGAAATGATCCGTAGTTTCCATGCGCACCACCGGTGTACTCGTAGTGGAGTCCCTGCACGCTCACGAGATCGGGTGAATAATAGCGAACCGAAGCGGTGTCTTCATTGACCCATCGCCGGTAACTGGCCCCGCCCGCGTTGGGGTTTGTTTCCAATTCCTCTTCAACTTCAGCCAGGGACTCCTCGAAAGACTCGGATACCTCGCGAAACTGGGACAGGAAAACACCCTTAATGGCTGTATTGAAACGGACGCCGGCTTCGCCATGAAAAACGGGATACGCAGCCTTTACGCTGGATTCAAACAGCCCCTTTTCCAAGTGCACATGCTCCGTGGTGACTTGTTTTAAGCGAATCGGAAAACGCTTTCGGCCATCTACGCTGCGCCATTCTCCGGCCCAGCCTGTGGTGTAATGAGTCAACACGAGGGTTGCTGTCACTTTATTCTTGGATTTCTCCTCCAGATGAACCGTCGAACCGCTCGCCTTGCCGTTCAAGGGAATCCATTGGCCTTATTTCTCATAGAAATACTGGCCGGTGACATGGCCCTGCTTGTGATCCAGACCCATCTGGAACCGGGTGGTCTTGCCAAGTACACCGGCGAAATGTGTGTGTCCCGCGGCCAACGCCTTGCGCGTGGCATCGCCAGAAGCCAGCACCCAGTCGCCCTCGGGCCAATCCGCCATGGGCGGCCGCACGGTGGGGTTGAGCGGGTAACGCGCGCCATCAAAGCGCATGCGAACAAACTTGGCCTTTGCCCCCCCGCCACTCACGCGAATGGCCAAGTCGCGCCAGTTCTTGTTCCGTTCATGCATTAGGCAGATCGCGCCTTGAGCGGGCAGGCTGACACAGGTCATGCGCGAGACGACCTTGAAGCCTCGCTCCACGCCCTTGAAGATAAACATCGTCTGGCCGCCCGTTCCTCCCCAGTTCCGGCCCAGCATGAGCACCAGTGCGTCGAGCGAACGGTCCCCATTTAAATCCTCCAGATGGGCGCGGTATTCATTGGCGGGTGTGGCCTTGAAATTTTGTCCGCCATGACGTTGGCGCAGGTGATCGTTCAGGGCTGCATGCAGGGCGGGGTGCGCGGGCAGGACTGCGGCTTGGATCCACGTGCCCGCCATCGCCACAAGGCAAAAAATGAACCTCCTCATGCCAGCAATATAGACCGGGGACAACGCTCCACAAGCGCAGGTTGTTAACCATGGCCGGTCCGGCGAATTGAGGGGAACGGCCCGGTGGATTTGCGATTCATAGTCTCAAAAAATCGGTTGAAACCAGAACTAAAATCTATAGGATACGCCCCTTCCCGCGTCCCGAGTGCGGCGGGATATGTGAACCGACTTGATTTCATGAACAGTTACGATATTGCAGTGATGGGCGGTGATGGCACTGGCCCGGAGGTTGCCGCCGAGAACATCAAAGTGCTGAAGGCCGCCGCCGAGAAGTTTGGCTTTAAACTGAATTTCCACGATTATGACTTTGGCGGCGAACGCTATCTCCGCACCCAGGAAGCTCTCCCCGACAGTGCGGCTGATGAGTTGCGCAAGTATCCGGCCATTCTGCTGGGGGCGATCGGCCACCCGGATGTCCAGCCCGGCATTCTGGAGAAGGGCATCCTGTTGCGTCTTCGATTTGAACTGGAGCAATACATCAACCTGCGTCCCGTGAAGCTTTTTGACGAGCGCTTCTGCCCGTTGAAGGACAAGAAGCCGGAGGATGTGGATTTTGTGGTGGTTCGCGAAAACAATGAGGGGCTCTACACCGGCTCCGGAGGATTTGTCTTCAAGGGAACACCAAATGAGATTGCCGTCCAGGAAAGCATTAACACGCGTCGGGGCGTGGAGCGTTGCCTGCGTTACGCGTTTGAATACACCCGCAAACGCAACAAGGACAAGACCCTGACCCTCTGCGGAAAGACCAACGTGTTGACCTATGCCTTCGACCTCTGGGAGCGCGCCTTCCATGAGATTGGTGAGGCAGACTACGCCGACATCAAGCGGGATTACGCCCACGTTGACGCAACCACCATGTGGTTTGTGAAAAACCCGGAATGGTTCGACGTGATCGTGACGGACAACATGTTTGGTGACATTATCACGGACTTGGGCGCCATGGTTCAGGGTGGCATGGGGATCGCCGCGGGTGGCAACATCAACCCGGAAGGGACAAGCATGTTCGAGCCGATTGGCGGCAGTGCCCCCAAATACACCGGGCAAGGCGTCATCAACCCACTGGCGGCCATTTGTTCGGGCCAAATGATGCTGGAACATCTCGGTGAGACAGAAGCTGCCCAAGCCATTGAGCGCACCGTCATCAAGCTCGTCCGCGAAAAAATTGAAAATCTCGCGGCCGGAAAGATGGGATATTCCACCTCCGAAGTCGGCGACCTCGTGGCCTCCGAGCTCGCCTGATGCAACGGACGACCGCGCGACCAAGCGCGGCCAAGGAAAGTTGAATTTGCGAAATAGGAGTTCCACTTAACCCACTATTTCCTTCTCCGCCCCTTGGGGCATCCGTAAGCTTTGCCGATCAAGCGTGAACGAATACATAAGGTCGCCGTGTTGCCGGGTGATGGGATTGGGCCGGAGGTGATGGAGGAGGCGGTGAAAGTGTTGCGCGCGGCGGAGGCGCGGCATGGGTTTCAACTGGATCTCAATGAGGCAACGGCGGGGTGGGCGGGCATCGACGACTCTGGAAAGGCGCTACCGGATGGAACGCTGGAACTGTGCCGAGGCAGTGATGCCATCCTGTTTGGATCCGTGGGATTGCCCGACCGGGATTCTACGGTCCCCAAGGAGGAACGACCGGAGCGTGCGGCCCTATTGGCTTTGAGGAAAATTTTCGGACTGTATACCAATCTGCGGCCGGTGCGGCTGTTGCCGGAATTGGCGCATGTATGTCCACTCAAGCCGGAACGGCAGGGAGACGGGATCGACTTGTTGGTGGTGCGTGAGTTGACGGGGGGAATGTATTTTGGTCAGCCGAAAACCACCGAGATGCTGGAGGGCGGCCAGCAGCGTGCCATCGACTCGATGGTGTACACGACCCGAGAGATCGAGCGCATTGCGCACGTTGGCTTTAAAAGCGCGCAGTTGCGCCGCAAGAAACTGATGAGTATCGACAAGGCCAACGTGTTGGAGAACGGGGTGCTTTGGCGCGAGGTGGTGACGTGCGTGGCGGCGGACTATCCGGAGGTGGAACTGGGCCACATGTTCGTGGACAACGCCTCGATGCAGCTGCTGCTCAATCCCGCGCAGTTTGACGTAATACTTTGCGAGAACACCTTTGGTGACATCCTCAGCGACGAGGCTGCCGCCTTGGCCGGTTCTCTTGGCATGCTGCCCAGCGCAAGCCTCGGCGGGACATCGGGCGAGAAGACCTTCGGCTTTTACGAGCCCGCCGGCGGCAGCGCCCCGGACATCGCCGGCAAAAATCTCGCCAACCCCATCGCGCAAATCCTCTCAGCTGCATTGATGCTCCGCCACAGCCTCGGCGAGAATGAAGCCGCCGTCGCCATCGAGTCCGCCGTCGGCCAAGCCATTACTGACGGCCTGCGCACCGGCGACATCTTCAACGCCGACGACCCCAGCGCCCGCCAAGTCGGTACCACCGAAATGGGCGACGCGATTGCAGCTGTGGTTTAAAGCTGTGCTTTCGGCGCGAATCGGGTACAATTAAACCATGACCGAGCAGGAACTGGAACAAGCCAAGCACTGGGCTGAGGCATGGGAAAAAGCCGGCCCGGAACTGGAGCGCATTCGCCGAAAGGAGATTCGCGAGACGGATACATTTGAAGCGCTGAAGGCGTTTCTTGGCCCCATCGATTTTTCAAAAGAGCCGTTTGCTCCAAGGCCGGACTCAGGGCTTTTGGAGCAACAAGATCATTTTGCCAAAGCCCGAAAGTGATCGACCTTTTGTGCGCGGCGGCGGCTGTCGAGGCTGTCTGCAAGGAACATGGTTGGCGACATTGTTTTATCGGCGGCCTCGCCCTTCAACGCTGGGGTGAAGTGCGATTCACGAAGGATGCGGACGTCACCGTTTTCACCGGTTACGGCGATGAGATGTCTTTCATCGAGCCTCTGTTGGATCGATTCAAGTCGCGCATTGCGGACGCCGCCAATTTTGCTGAACAACGCAGGATTCTTTTACTGGAAAGTGATGAGTCCGTCGGCATCGACGTTGCCTTGGGGGCCTTGCCGTTCGAGGAGGGAATGGTGGAGCGCGCTACTCAATTCACTTTTCCACCAGATGTTTTACTAACTACTTGCAGTGCGGAAGACTTGGTCATCACGAAGACTTTTTCCGGGCGCGGCCAAGATTGGATCGATGTGGAACGGATTATAGTCCGGCAACAAGACAAACTCGATTGGCCTCTCATCAAAGCCGAACTCAAGGATTTACTTCCTCTAAAAGACGCCGAAGACCATCTCGATGAACTTCTGCAATTGCGGGAACAAGTGGACAACTACGACGACTAAATGAAATCACTCACCGAGGAGCTTTGGTTCGATGTGCCGACGCGGCGGGCGTTTGTCAATATCACGCCGCAGGTGGAGGAGTTGGTGCAGCGGAGTGGAGTGCGGGAGGGGCTCTGTTTGGTGAACGCGATGCACATTACCGCCAGTGTGTTCATCAATGATGATGAATCGGGGTTGCATGCGGATTATGAGAAATGGCTGGAGGAGTTGGCGCCGCATGAGCCGATTGAGCAGTACCAGCACAACAACACGGGGGAGGACAACGCAGACGCACATTTGAAGCGGCAGGTGATGGGGCGTGAGGTGGTGGTGGCAATTACGGAAGGGAGACTGCATTTTGGGCCGTGGGAGCAGATTTTTTATGGGGAGTTCGATGGGCGGCGGCGGAAGCGTTTGCTGGTGAAAATCATCGGGGAATGATTCACTGCGTCGATGCTGCTGCCGCACCGCATTGCCACGCTGTTGTACTGCTTCGATGAGGAGGGGCGCGTGCTCTTGATGGAACGTCGGCGAGAGCCGAACCGGGGGTTGTTCAGTCCACCGGGAGGCAAGCTGCGGGTGGACGTGGGGGAGTCACCGCACGCGTGTGCGTGCCGGGAGGCGAAAGAGGAATTGGGATTGGATTTAAAGGCTGCTGACTGTCGGCTGGTGGGGATGGTGAGCGAGCGTGGCTACGAGGGGCAGGCGCATTGGCTGATGTTCTTGTTCGAAGTTTTAAATCCGCTGCGCGAGGCACCCCCGGAGCATGAGGAGGGGGCATTTCGGTTCGTGGCGCGGGAGGATTTAAACGAGCTGCCGCTACCACAAACGGACCGGGAGCAGATTTGGCCGTTGTTCTGGAAACATCGCGGCGGGTTTTTCGCTGCGCATTGTCGTTGCCATGCGGATGGGCGGCAGGAGTGGAGGCTGGAGGAATCGCGCGATGGGTAAGGACGAGGCGGTCGTTGATTTGCACAGCGATGATTTTTTCATGCGCGAGGCGTTGCGGCAGGCGGTGCGCGCGTACGAGATGGAGGAGGTGCCGGTGGGGGCGGTGGTGGTGCGCGAGGGGCGGGTGATTGCGCGGGACTGCAACCGGGTGGAGTCGCTGAAGGACGCGACGGCGCACGCGGAGATGTCGGTGTTGACGGCGGCGGAGGCGGCGGTAGGGGACTGGCGGTTGAACGGCTGCACGCTGTACGTGACGAAGGAGCCTTGTCCAATGTGCGCGGGGGCAATCGTGCATTGCCGGCTGGACCGGGTGGTATTTGGCGCGGTGGACGAGAAGGGCGGGGCGTGTGGCGGGGCGATGAACCTGCTGCAGTTTTCGACTTTAAACCACAGCTGCGAGATCACGGGGGGCGTGCGTGCGGAAGATTGCCGGGCGTTGCTACGGCAGTTTTTTCAGGAACAACGGGAGAGATCGGGCGCATCATGAGCATGGATCCCGCGAGACTGCGCGTGGCACGGAACCAAGCGCGTGAGGCGTTGCTGGCGGCCCGCAATGGGGAGGGACACTGGTCGGGGGAGCTTTCAAGCAGTGCACTGGCAACGGCGACGGCGGTGAACGCGCTACGGATCGTACAGCGGGAGACGGGCACGGATTACCAAAAGTTGATTGATGACGGGCTGTGCTGGCTGGCGGAGAACGCCAACGACGATGGCGGCTGGGGGGACACGGTGAAAAGCTTTTCGAACATCTCGACGACAACGCTTTGCTGGGCGGTGTTTGACGGGAAGGGGGAGTATCGGGGCGTAGTGGAGCGGGCGGCGGCTTGGCTGGAGAAACGGGCGGGCGGGGTGGCGCCGGAACAACTGGCTCCGGCGATCATCCGGCGGTACGGGAAGGACCGGACGTTCTCGGTGCCGATTCTAACCCACTGCGCGCTGGCCGGGAAGGTGAGGTGGGACCGGGTGTTGCAACTGCCGTTCGAGCTGGCGGCGTTTCCGCGGTCGTGGTTTGCGGCATTGCGGTTGCCGGTGGTGAGTTACGCGCTGCCGGCGTTGATCGCGATTGGGAAGGCGCGGCATGTGCATCGACCGAGTTGGAATCCGTTTGCACGGATAATTCGCGGGGCGACGCGCAAGAAGACTTTGTCTGTGCTGGAGAACATCCAGCCCACGAACGGCGGTTTTCTGGAGGCGACGCCGTTGACGAGTTTCGTGACGATGAGTCTGGCGGGCAGCGGGATGGCGGGGCACGCGGTGGTGGCGCAGGGGGTGGAGTTTTTAAAGGACTCGGTGCGAGAGGACGGGAGCTGGCCGATTGACACGAACTTGGCGACGTGGGTGACGACGCTGGCGGTGAACGCGCTGGGGGATTCGGTGAAGGAGTTGTTGTCGGACAAAGAGCGGGGACAAATCCGTGACTGGCTTTTAGGCCAGCAATATCGCGAGGTGCATCCGTACACGCATGCGGCGCCGGGGGGCTGGGCGTGGACGGACCTGCCGGGAGGCGTGCCGGATGCGGATGACACGCCGGGGGCGTTATTGGCTTTAAAGAACTTGGGCGGGGACTGTGCGGATGCGGCAAGGCTGGGAGTGAAGTGGCTACTGGATTTGCAGAACAGTGACGGGGGCATGCCGACGTTTTGCCGGGGATGGACGAACCTGCCTTTTGACCGTAGCAGCCCGGACCTCACGGCACACGCGATGCGGGCATGGCAGGCATGGCGGGAGAAGCTTCCGGATTTGTGGCCGCGGATGGATGCGGCGTATGCGCGTGCGGCACAGTACTTGGCGAATTGCGATGGAGAGCATGGTTGGGCGCCGTTGTGGTTCGGCAACCAGCATGCGGGGGATGAGGTGAACTGGACTTACGGAACGGCGCGGGTGGCAGAGGCTTTAAACGAGCCGGCGCAACTGGAGTTGCCGGGCGGCGCGATGCGGCAGCGGGCGGCGCGGAATTGCCTGTTGCACATGCAGCGACCAGACGGTAGTTGGGGCGGGTTTGAGGGTGGGCAATCTTCAATCGAGGAGACAGCACTGGCTGTCGGGGCTTTGGCGGGAATGGAGGATGCCGGAGCGACGAAGGGAATGGAGAGAGGAGCGGCCTGGCTGGTGGAAAGGGTGGAGGATGGAAGCTGGACGGATGCCTCGCCGATTGGGTTTTACTTCGCGAAGCTCTGGTATTTTGAGAAACTGTATCCGGCCATTTTTACGGCTGCTGCGCTTGGCCGTTCACCAGCGAAGGGAACCGTCGCGATTCCAGAGATTGGCGGTTGAGACTTTGCCGGCCTTGTACTCGACAACCATTTTTTTCTGGTAGGTGCCGATGTAGTACCAAAACAGAGTACCTTCATAGAGGCTCCCTTGGCGGAAGTGTCCGTCGGATTTCTTTTGGCCGTTGGAGTACCATTCGCGGCCTTCACCCTGGCGTCGCCCACGGTAAAAATGTCCTTCGTACATTTTTTTACCTGTTTCATCAAAGAGTGTGCCCGTCCCGGTGTAGGGAATGCCCGAACCGCTGCGATAAATAAGGTGGTCGGCCCGGATTTCTATGGGAGGGCCTATGGACTTGGGTAAGGGGGTGATGGTGGGTGTGGGTTGAATGGCGGTGGGCTTGGTGGGTCCTGTTTCCAGCTTGGGCATCACAGGAATGGCCACGGAGGTTTTGTTTTCAGGTACGGGGGGTGTGACGGCGGGCGGGGTGGTGTTGACAGCGATGTTCCCGGGTCGGATGGGTTGCTTTTCAGGTTCGTTGGGTTTTACCTCGGGTGGAGCTTCAACGGGTTTAGCAATGGCAGGCCGGTCGGGGTTGCCAGGGACAAATGCGGGCCACTTGGGCTTGGATGTTGGAATCGCCGCGGCGGTTTCAGATTTGGGTGCAGTGTCTTCGGGTTTGGGGGTCTCAGGTTTGGGATCTGGCTCGACAGGCGAGGGTTCCACCGGCTTGTTTTCGGGCGCCGGGGCAGGTTTCGGCGGTGCAATTGGCTGAGGCGCGGGCACGGGCGCGAGGGGAGCAGGTTTCGGCGGCTCGGGTTGGGTTGGGTCTATGGGCCTCGGTGGATCGGGCACGATAGGCGGCACGGGCGGGTTGGGGATTACAGGATTGGGTGCCTCGGGAACCACTGGTGGAACGGTCGGGACGACGGGAGCAACGGGTGGCGTGGGAGCCACTGGCGTTTCCGGGGTCGTAGCCGGGGGGGGCTCGACGGCAAAGGTGATTTCAAACCACTTGTTTTCGCCGCGCCAACCGGTGCGTTTTACCTCTTCGCCATTTTCAAAAACGCTTTCAACTTTAACCGCGCCATCCGGATGCCACTCCACGCGGGAGGTCATCTTGCCCTTTACGTAGATGATTTCCCTCTTGGTTCCATCGTCGCCTGTCAAGGTGAGTTTTCCGCTGAACGGGGCGTCGTCCTTGCCTAGGATGGGCAGCTTGTCGCCGCGCAGAATGTCGTTTAGGCCGATGGGCTCAGGACCAGCTGGGCTGGCAGGGGGGGGCGACGGGGTCTCCACAACTGGAGGCGCGATCGGCACTACTGGTGAAATTGGTGCGGGGGGCACAACCGGCGGGGCCGGCGCTGGTGGCGGAGCGGCGGGCTGAGTTGTTGGAGGTTGTTTATCAACGACGGGTGCCGGGGTGGGCGTATCGTTGTTTGCGAAAACGGTCGATGCCAAGGCAGCCGCAATCACGGCCTGTGGGATGGGCTTCATAGTGGTCAATATAGTATTCGGGGGCGAATTTGCAAACTTTAGGCAAAAAAATGCCACTGATCCTAGGTCAACTGCGGAATTGCAAAAAAGCCTGTTTTTTGGTACGTTTTGGCCCGGATGGATTTGACCCGTACAGCATTTGGCACATGGAGCGGCGGCCGTTACATGCATTTTGGTGAAAAGCTGGAGGAGGGGCGTTTTCTAGACTTGATTGATCGGGCGTATGACAAAGGAGTGCGCTCGTTCATGACGGCTGACGTTTATGGCCTCGGCGGCGCTGACGAGATGCTGGGGCAGGCGTTGACGGGGAAGCCGCGCGAGAGCTATTGCCTTGTTGGTGCCGTGGGACACGATTTTTACAACGGCCAACGCGAAGGGGCGCGGGGCTTCCCGCGATTCACGGATGCCACCTTGCGAGGACCGGAGGGCTACGCGGATTATCTGCGCGAGGCGACAGAGAAAAGCTTGGCCCGATGCAAGGCAGACAAATTTGACCTGCTGCTGCTGCATAACCCTGACATCACCGGCTACACCAGCGACGCCGTGTGGGATGGCATGGCGGGATTAAAGGAATCAGGTTTGGCGGATCGAATTGGTGTTGCGCCCGGACCGGCCAACGGCTTCACGCTGGATCTCATTCTTTGTCTGGAACGCTTTGGCAGCCGCATGGATTGGGCGATGGTGATTTTAAACCCGCTGGAGCCGTGGCCCGGTGGGCTGTGCTTGCCGGCGGCGGTCCAGAATGGTGTCAAAATCATTACCCGCGTCGTGGACCATGGAGGTCTGTTTCATGACGACGTGCGGCCCGGTCATACCTTTGCAGAGGGAGATCACCGCGTGTATCGCCCTTCCGGTTGGGTGGAAGCCGGTAACGAAAAGATGGACCGCATGCGCGAAGTGGCCGAACGGCACGGCATGACCATGCTCCAGCTGGCGTGCCTCTGGAATCTAGCGCATGAGGGTGTGGAGAGTGTTATCCCCACGCTCATCCAGGAGGCTGGCGCGGATGCCAAGGCCATTGAGTCCAAGCTCGACGAACTGGCCGCATTGCCGGCACGGCCCTTGGACGCTATCGATCGCGATTCCATTTCCGGCATTGGCAACAACAAGGGTTGCATGGACTTGAAGGGGGCCAACCCCAATTTCGACGGCGACGAGCCGTTGCCCGATCGCTGGGGCTTGACGCCCGAGCACAAGGAGGCAGGGGAGCGCTGGGGTATTGAGCCCGCGCGCGATTTGGTTTGCACCATGTAAAAAACAACGCGGCCCTGTTTGCGTGTATCCTGCTGGCCATGATGATGGCTGGCTGCACGTCGTCCATGGCCAAGCACACATTCCGTGCCACGGGCCGGTTTGCGCGCGCCAGCATCACCAGTGGCGGTAACTTTGTTGGCGCAGCCATCAACACGGGCATCGGCACTGGCATCGACATTGCCAGCGCGGCCCTCACTCGCGCACCTGCGGGGGGCAAACTGGTGACCGTCATTCACCCCGTCACCGGTGTGGCGCAAGACCTCTTGTGGCGAGAGGGTATGACCATCTACACCGCCCGGCGTGCCCTGAACATTACCGAGGCCCCGGCGACCTTTGCTCTGACACGCGGCAAAAAAACAATGGCCGCTGTCTTTGACGCTGCTCTCCGCCCTGGTGATGTGGTGCGCTGGATGGAGTGATTCGAACAAGTCTGCGAATGAAGGACAAATACATTGCCGCCAAGGAACGTTGGGCCGCAAAGCGGTCCGGCCAAGGCGGGCCAGCCGAACATTCTGGTGATCGGTTGCCCCCCGGGCAACATGAGGTGAAGAATTTCCCCGTTTTGGACATGGGTATTCATCCCGAAATTTCGCAAGAGGAATGGCGCCTGACCATTCGCGGCCATGTGGAAAATGCGGTCACGCTCGACTGGAACCAGTTCATGGCCTTGGACCAGTTTCAGGACACCAGCGATTTTCACTGTGTTACGACTTGGAGCCAGTTTGACATGCAGTGGGAGGGCGTTTCATTTTTTACACTGGCGGAGTTGGTGCAGCCGAGGGACAGCGCCACCCACGTGTTTTTCAAGGGATACGATGGCTACTCTGTCAACACCACCCTCGATGCCGTGATGGACGATGACACGCTGGTCGCCCACACATGGAACGGCCAACCGCTGGCCGTTGAGCATGGGGGCCCGGCCCGCGTCATTGTCCCGAAGCTTTACGCTTGGAAAGGTGCCAAATGGGTGAAGGAAGTCATCTTTCTGGATCGCGACATCCTTGGCTTTTGGGAAGTGCGTGGCTACTCCAATACCGCTGATCCATGGACCGAGGATCGCTTTGTGTGATTGACGCGGCGGAATCGTGCGTCATTCTTTATACATGAAGCATGTCTTGTTCCTTGCGTTTTGCGCCTGTTCATTTGCCCAAGAATTGCCTTGGCCTCCGATCTTGCCCGGCGGGGTTGCCGTGGCTAGGGACACCTCGGGTGAGTTTTTAAAGCCGGGGCCCAATTTGCGAAAAGGCGTCCAGATTGCCAAGACTCCGCCGACAGTCGACTTTCTCTATTATCCCGGCCAGAATTACCATGGCAATCCCTGGTCCGTCTGGGGGGAAGGGCTTGCTCATGACGGCAAGTACTACTCAGCCATCGGGGATCACAAAGGCATTGACGGCAATGCCTTTCTCTATGAGTACGACGCCGCCACAAAAAAAATTCGTCTGCTGGCGGATGTGCGGAAGGTGTTGAACAGGCCGGAAGGTCATTACACACCCGGAAAAATCCACAGCCGCATCGACTTGGGCCGTGATGGCTGGCTCTATTATTCTACTCACCGCGGCTCCACTCGGATCACCACCAAGGCCAACCATTTTTCCGGTGGATGGATTCTACGCACTCACCCTAGCACTGGCAAAAACGAGGTCGTCTCCCACGCCCCTTTGCCTATGCAAACCTTGCCAGCCAGTGTGCTGGATTCTGAACGCATGATTTTTTATGCCGGGACAGCCGATGGAGATTACAAAAATAAGCGTGTCATGTTTCTGGCCTATGACGTGGCCAAGCGGCGGGTGATACACAGTGACGAGGCAGGCTTTGCTCGATATGCCGTTTTTGCAAAGTCCACGGGGCGTCTTTATTATCACGATGGCCGGAGTTCACCCAACCAGACCAACGGGCCCCGGCCCTTGGTTTATTTTGATCCCACCAAGCCGGGCCAGACGCAGCTAACCAAGGCGCGCGTTGGGTTGCGCGCCGCCACACAGGAGCTGGCCAACGGCAAGGTGTACACCATCGATCACGATGAGCTTTGGGAATTTGACACTAAGACTGAAACCGCCCGGTCCCTCGGTCCATCTGCCGTGGCAAGCAAGACGTACACCACCTCGATTGATGCCGATCACAAAACCGGCCGCTATCTTTACTACATCCCCGGTGCCCATGGAGGAGGCGAAAAAGATGGCAGCCCGCTGGTCCAATATGATTTAAAGAATAAAGCCCGTAAAGTTATCGCCTTTTTGCATCCATTTTATCACCGCAAATACGGCTATATTCCACAAGGCACATTTGGCAGTGCCGTATCCGCGAATGGAGACAAGGTGTTCATAACTTGGAATGGAAACCGCGGCACACCCGTTGGTGCCACGGCTCGACGAGTTCGGTTCAACACCTGTGCTTTAATGGTCATTCATGTCCCACCCAGTGAGCGCCAGCCCTGAATTTTTTGGACGTTAAATGGAAGCGGGAAAATCCACGGCTTATTGAAATCCGTGGATGGGTGTGTGAGGCTTCGCAAGCTAGGCGGCAACCATCAGAGTCACGCATACGACCGTGACGATGGCCGTTCCCGCTGTTAGAGCGAGGAAGAAAAGGTCAATTGGCTGCATGTTTTTCATCGCACATGGGCCGCAGCAAACCCTGTGCCAACCCTCAGGATAAAGCAATGTCCACAACTTCACAAAAAATGAGAAGAAATTGAATTATTGGCTTAAATTGCGGGGTTTTTCGCCGTGCATAACCTGTTGATAAGGAGGCCAAACCTCAATTAATCTGCTGTAAGGCGCGCCCTAGCCGGGCGATGCCTTCGCGGATGTCCGCGATGCTGCTGCTGCCGAAGCTCAGGCGCATTGCGCGGTTGGGGCGGCGGCGGGTGGGATCGGGGCAGTAGCAGAGGTTGCCGGGGACGTAGAGCATCTTTTGGCGCAGGGCGGCGGCGAAGAGCTTGCTCTTTAAATCGGTCTTTACGCCCGCGGGCATCTTGGCCCACACGTAGAGGCCGCCGGTGGGGTCGGTCCATTTTACACTCGCGGGCAGGTGCTCGCGGCAGGCGCGGACCATCGCGGCGGCTTTCTTGGCATAGCGGGAGCGCAGGGTCTGGACGTGGGCATCGTAGGCGCCGCTGGTGAGGGCGCGGGTGATGAGTTGCTGGAGGAGGTTGGTGGTGCCGAAGTCGTGGTTGGCCTTCACGCGCAGGGCGGCGGCGAGGAGGGGGCCGGGCAGGAGGCCGTAGCCAATGCGCACGCCGGTGGCGTAGGGTTTGCTGTAGGTGCTGGTGTAGATGACGCGGCTGCCGGCGCGGTCGAAGGTGAGGGCGCTGGGGGTGTCGTCGCCGGCAAAGCGGAGTTCACGGTAGGCGGCGTCCTCAATGAGGTACAGCCGATGCCCGGCGGCGGACTCGTAGCGGCGGAGGAGGTTGAGGGCGGCGGCTTTCTTGGCGGCGGCGGTGGTGGTGCCGGCGGGGTTGCTGTGGTAGCTGACGAGGTAGAGGGCCTTGAGGCGGGGGAGGTCACCGGTGGTTTTTAAATTCTCCAGCGTGGCCTCGAGGTGCGCGAGGTCGATGCCGTCGGCCTCCATTCGGATGCCGCGTCCGCGAATGCCGTGGCTTTGCATGATGCCGAGGTAGACAAAGTAGGAGGGGTCTTCCACCAGCACAAGGTCGCCGGGGTCAAATAGTATTTCCGTCAATATATATAATAACTGCTGAGAGCCGTGGGTGATCATCATGCGGCCGGGCTGGTAGGCCTTGGCCTTGGCGGGCTGGCCGTCCGCCTTCGCCAACCGGCTTGCCGTGAGGGTGCGCAGGGATTCATCGCCGGCTGTTGTGCCGTACTGCAGCGGCGGCTGGCCGGTCTTGCCGCGCAGCATGGCGTCCATAATCTCGCGGGTCTCGGCGACGGGCAGGGAGGGGTTGTCGGTGAAACCGGCCGCCAGCGAGATGAGGTCAGGGCGCACAAGGGCCTCCCGCATTAGCCAAGTGATGGGGGGCTCGGCGGTGCGTTGGCCAAGTTGGGAAAGCGCGCTCAAGGCGCGCAGGATGTGCCAAAGCACGCGGGCGCGCGAGGGAATTTGAAGTCATACTCGACGCTGCGGCGCGCGCGGCGTAGGTTCGGGCCGTGGCTGTTTCGCCGTTGACCATCGCCGGACGGGAATTCGCCTCGCGCTTGATTTTGGGCACGGGGAAGTTTGCCTCGCCCGAATTGATGCGCGATGCGCTGGAGGCGAGCGGCGCGGAGATGGTGACGGTCGCGCTGCGGCGCGCGGACCTCACCGGCGAAAACGATCCCTTCGCCAACATTCTCGAGTTCATCGATCCCGAAAAATTTCTCCTGCTGCCCAACACCAGCGGCGCGATGAATGCCGATGAAGCCGTGCGGCTGGCCCGGTTGGCGGCAGCGGCGGGCCTGCCCAAGTGGGTGAAGCTCGAGATCCATCCCGACCCGCGCTACCTCCTGCCCGATCCCGTCGAGACTCTTGCCGCGGCGGAGCAGCTCGTCGGCGAGGGCTTCACCGTGCTGCCGTACATCAACGCCGACCCCGTCATCGCCAAGCGCCTGCAGGAAGCCGGCTGCGCCACGGTCATGCCGCTCGGCGCGCCCATCGGCAGCAACCGCGGCATCCAAACCCGCGACCAAATCCGCATCATCCTCGACCAAGCCACCGTGCCCGTCGTCGTCGATGCCGGCCTCGGCGCGCCCAGCCATGCCGCCGAGGCCATGGAACTGGGCGCCGACGCCGTGCTCATCAACACCGCCATCGCCGTGAATGACGATCCCACCCGCATGGCCCGCGCCTTCGCCAAGGCCGTCGAGGCGGGCCGCGCGGCCTTCGAGATCGGCACCGGCGAAGTCAGCGAAACCGCGCACGCGTCGAGTCCGTTGACGGCTTTCTTGGATAAGTAGAATGGTATTGCCAATTTGCAAGACCGGTATTACCTTGCTGCCATGAAAACGATGTCTTTAAAAATGCCCGCGCCGATGATGGCCAAGCTGGAGGCCGCGGCCCGAAAGCGCGGCCGGAGCAAATCCGAGGTGGTTCGTGATTGTCTGGATCAAGGTCTGGATGCCCAATTTGGTCCCAAGGGGCCGAGTTGCGCGGACTTGGCGGGCGACTTGATTGGCTCCGTGGAGGGACCAGGCGACTTGTCGACCAATAAAAAGTACTTGGAGGATGCAATTTTAGAGGACGCAAAGCGTGAGAGAAAAAATCTTCGTTGATACCGGGCCCATTGTGGCGGCGGTGGACGCGCGTGACCAATTTCATGACAGGGTGGTTGAGCAGTTGAAAAAGCTGGATCCACCATTGATCACCAATGAACCGGTGATTACTGAGGCGACTTTTCTGTTAAAGTCATCGGGCTTGGACTCAACCAAGGCATTGGGTTTGGTGGACAGTGGGATGATACAGCTTGGGTTTTCATTGGGGCAGGAACAGAAGCCTGTCTTGGCCTTGATGCGCCGGTATCAAAACGTACCGATGTCGCTGGCTGATGCGTGCTTGGTGCGAATGACGGAATTGCAGCCACGCTGCGTGGTGTGGACCGTTGATTCGGACTTTCAAATTTACCGGCGTAATGGACGGCAGGTCGTGCCAGTCCTGATGCCGGGGAAGGGCAGGCGATGAGTAAAACACTCACACGCCAGCGAGTGAATAGCCTGCTGCGGGCGGCGGCGCGGTGCCGGGTGGTGGTGGTGGGCGACGTGATGCTGGATGAGTTCCTGTGGGGCAACGTGCGGCGCATTTCGCCGGAGGCGCCGGTGCCGGTGGTGGAGTTTGAGCGGGAGAGCTTCATGCCGGGCGGCGCGGCCAACGTGGCGCGCAATCTCACGGCGCTGGGGGCGGGGGTGGAGTTGTTCGGCTTGGTGGGCAAGGATGAGGGCGCCAAGCAGCTGCGATCCCTGTTAAAAGCAGAGGCCGTGGGCAGCGGCGGCCTCAAGGCGGTGAGCGACCGGATGACCACGCGCAAAACGCGGGTGGTGGCGCATCAGCAGCAGGTGGTGCGGATCGACCGGGAGTCGGGCCAGGCGGGCGATGGGCGGGTGGCGCGCCGGTTGCTGGCGGCAGTGGATAAGGCGATCGAGGGCGCGGATGCAGTCATCGTGGGCGATTACAACAAGGGGGTGGTGACGCAGGAACTGCTCGAGGGGCTGCGCGGCTTGTGCCGGCCGCGGGGGATTTGGCTGAGCCTGGATCCAAAGCCGGCGCATCGGCTGGAGGTCTCGGGGATGTCGCTCATCACGCCCAATCGCGCGGAGTTGTTTGAGATGGCGGGCAAGGCGGATGACACGCGGCACGCGAATCCACTGCGCGACAAGAATTTATTGGCCGTCGTGAAGGCGGTGCAGGCGGCATACCAACCGGCGCTGCTGCTGGTGACGCTGAGTGAGCAGGGCATGCTGCTGGCACAGCGTGGCGCGCGGCCGGTGGTAATCCCGACGGTGGCGCGGGAGGTGTACGATGTGTCCGGCGCGGGTGACACGGTGATCGCCAGTTTCACCGCAGCCATCGCAGCCGGGGCGTCGCCACTAGAGGCGGCGGTGTTTTCCAATCACGCCGCCGGGGTGGTGGTTGGCAAAGTGGGGACGGCCACGGTGGCGCCCAAGGAATTGGCCGCCAGCTTCGCATGAACCGCGCTGTTTTCCTCGATCGCGACGGCACGCTCAATGTGGAGCGGCATTATCTGGATGACCCCGACGCGGTGGAGATTTTTCCGGGCACAGGTGCGACGTTGCGTCGGCTGATGGATGCGGGCTTTCCGCTCTTCATCGTCACCAACCAATCCGGCATCGGGCGCGGTTATTACACGGAGGATGACATGCACGCGGTGAACACGCGACTGGCGGAGATGCTCGCTTCCGATGGGGTACGGTTTGAGAAAATTTATTTCGCGCCGGAATCGCCGGAAGCCGAAAGCCCGGGGCGCAAGCCGAGCCCGAAGTTTCTACTCGATGCGGCGGCGGAGTTCGGCGTGGATTTGGCGCGCAGCTACATGATAGGCGACAAGCTGCTGGACCTGCAATGCGGCTGGAACGCCGGCGTAAAACAAAGCATCCTCGTGCGCACCGGCTACGGCGCCGAGCACGAACGCGACCACCCCGAGACGGCCGGCGCGGTGGTGGTGGATGGATTGCCGGAGGCGGTGGAATGGATTGTCGCGGACAGCCGTTGAATTGGTTTGGAGAATGCGATAAGGTGCGCGCATGACGTATCATTCCTTCGAGGTGGTGATTGAGCGCGAGGCGGATGCGACGGCGGGCTATTCGGCGTATTCGCCTTCGCTGCCGGGGTGTGTGTCCAACGGCGCCACTATCGAGGAGGCGAAGGCGAACATCCGCGAGGCGATCGCGCTGCACCTGGAGACGTTGCGCGAAAAGGGCGAGCCGATCCCGCCCAATGACCGCATCGTGCACGTGGAGGAATTGACGTTCGCGCTGCCGGCATGAGCCGCATGCCGACCATCACGGCGGCGGAATTGGTGCGTTTCCTGAAGGCGCAGGGATTTGTGGAGGATCGCCAGCGCGGCAGCCACCTCACCCTTTGGCACGGGGAACGCAAGGTGGCGGCGACGGTACCGCTGCACTCGGGCACGGATTTGGGGCGCGGCTTGACCAAGCGAATCCTCAAGGACGCCGGCTTTTCACAGGACGATTATCTCAACTGGAAATGAACATCATCGGCATCATCCCCGCGCGTTACGCCTCCTCGCGATTTCCCGGCAAACCGTTGCATCCCATTGCGGGCAAGCCGTTGATCGCGCATGTGGTGGAGAGGTGCCGGGAGGCGGCGAGCTTGGCGGAGGTGATTGTGGCCACGGATAATGACCGCATTGCGGAGGTGGCGCGGGATTTTTGCCGCGTGGAGATGACCCGCGCCGATCATCCCACGGGAACCGATCGCATTGCCGAGGTCGCCGCGCGGGTGGATTGCGATGCGGTCGTGAACGTGCAGGGCGACGAGCCGCTCATTGCGCCGGCGGTAATCGATGCCGTCGCCGAGGCGCTCAACGACGCCGAAATGTCCACCGCCGCCTCGCCTGTGAACAACATTTCCGATGTTTCGGACCCGAATGTGGTGAAAGTCGTTGTCAGCGCCGCGGGCCGCGCCCTATATTTCTCGCGGCGAACGATTCCTTTCGTGCGCGATCTGGCTGACGCGGACGCCGCCGCCCAACTGGCGGCATTTCCGTTTTTGAAACACTTGGGCATTTACGGTTACCGCCGGGAAACCTTGGCGCGGCTGGTGGGCATGGCGCCCTCGCCGCTGGAGGAGGCGGAACGGCTCGAGCAGTTGCGCGCGCTGGAGAACGGCATCGCCATCGCCGTGCGGCAAGTGGAGCACGAGGCGGTGGGCGTGGACGTGCCCGAGGATGTGGTGCGCGTCGAGGCATTGCTGCGGGAAGCATGAAGTACATTTTTTTGACAGGCGGAGTGGTCAGTTCCCTGGGCAAGGGACTCACGGCCGCCTCTCTCGGCACGTTGCTGGAGAGCCGCGGGCTCAAGGTGGCGCTGCAAAAGTTTGATCCTTATTTAAATGTCGATCCCGGCACGATGAGTCCGTTTCAGCACGGCGAGGTTTACGTGCTGGATGACGGCGCGGAGACGGATCTCGACCTCGGGCACTACGAGCGGTTCACCGATTCCACGCTCACGCGTTTCAATAACCTCACCAGCGGACAGGTTTACCAGCGCGTGCTCGAGCAGGAACGGCGCGGTGATTATCTCGGCAAAACGGTGCAGGTGATCCCGCACGTGACGGATGAAATCAAAAACCGCATTCGGCTCGTTGGCGAAAAGAGCGGCGCGGACATCATCATCACCGAGATCGGCGGCACCACCGGCGACATCGAGGGGCTGCCGTTCCTCGAGGCGATTCGCGAATTCGCGCTGGAGGTCGGCCGCGAGAATGCGATGTTCGTCCACGTCACCTTCGTGCCCTTCATCAAGGCCGCCGGCGAACTGAAGACCAAGCCCACGCAGCAGTCGGTCGCCAAGCTCCGCGAGATCGGCATTGCGCCGGACATTCTTGTCGCGCGCACCGAGAAACCGCTCGAGGATGATTTGCGCGCGAAGATTTCGATGTTCTGCAACGTGCCCGTCGAGGCGGTCATTGAGGAAATCGACGTCGCCCATTCCATTTACGAAGTGCCCATCATGCTCCGCCGCGAAGGCATGGACGAACTCATCTGCAATCGCCTCGGTCTCGAGACCGCCCCGCCGGACATGAGCCGCTGGGAAGACATGCTGCGCCGTTTGTGCGAGCCGAAACATCGCGTGAAGATTGGCGTCATCGGCAAATACATCGAGCTGCAGGACGCCTACAAGAGCGTTTACGAAGCCGTTACCCACGGCGGTGGCGCCAACGATTGCGGCGTGGAAATCGTCCGCGTCGATTCCGAGGCGATTGAAAATAACGGCGGCGTCAAAAGCCTCGCCGATCTTTCCGGCGTGCTCGTGCCCGGCGGCTTCGGCGAACGCGGCATCGAGGGCAAGATTCGTGCCGCCCAATACGCCCGCGAAAACAACATCCCTTATCTCGGCCTTTGCCTCGGCATGCAGATTGCCTCCATCGAGTTTGCCCGCAACGCCCTCGGCCTTGACGGCGCGCACTCCGCCGAGTTCGAGCCCGACTCGCCGCACCCCATCATCGCCCTGCTCGACGAGCAACAGAACATCACCGACATGGGCGGCACCATGCGCCTTGGCGCCCAGCCCTGCCGCCTGAAGGATGGCAGCCGCGCCGCCACCATTTACAACAAAGGCGAAATCAACGAGCGCCACCGCCACCGCTACGAGTTCAATAACGCCTACCGCGACCAGTTTGAGGCCGCCGGATTTGTCTTCAGCGGCACCTCCCCCGATGGCGGCCTGGTCGAACTCATCGAGTTGAAAGACCACCCCTTCTACATGGCCAGCCAGTTTCACCCCGAGTTTTTAAGCAAGCCCCACCGCCCCCACCCTCTCTTCGCCGGCTTCATCAAGGCCGCCCACCAGCACGCCAGCAGTTGACCGTGCTGCCGGCATCTTGCCGGCAGAAACCGTTGCCCTTGCCCAAAGCCGAAATCTGCCGGCATGATGCCGGCAGCACGAAAACCATGACCTACCCCGAGGCCATCCAGTGGCTCTACGACCTCCGCCTCTTCGGCGCGAAGCTCGGCCTCGAGAACCCGCGCCGCCTTGCCGCGCTCGCGGGCAATCCGCCGGATCGCCTCCGCATCCTCCACGTCGCCGGCACCAACGGCAAAGGCTCCGTCTGCGCCATGCTCGAGAGCATCTGCCGTCATGCCGGCATGAAGACCGGCCTCTTCACCTCCCCCCACCTCGTCAGCTTTCGCGAACGCATCCAAGTCAACCGCCAACTCATCCCCGAGCCCGACCTCGCCCGCCTCGCCAACGAGATGCGCGAATTCCTCACCGACTGTCCCCTCGAAATCCACCCCACCTTCTTCGAGGTCGTCACCGTCCTTGCCTTAAAACACTTCGCCGACAGCGAGTGCGACTTCGTCCTCCTCGAAACCGGCCTCGGCGGACGCCTCGACGCCACCAACATCGTCACCCCCGCCGCCGCCATCCTCACCCCCATCGCCCTCGACCACCAGCAATGGCTTGGCGACACCCTGCCCGAGATCGCCGCCGAGAAAGCCGGGATCATCAAGCCCCACGTCCCCGTCATCAGCGCCCCCCAGGATGAAGAGGCCCGCCTCGTCATCGAGCAAGCCGCCACCGCCCAAGACGCCCCCCTCACGTTCGCCAACCCCGCCGGGCATTTTAAAACTCCCCTCGCCGGAAAACACCAAGAACAGAACGCCGCCCTCGCCGCAACCACCGCCCGCTCCCTTGGCATCGACGATGCCACCATCCGCGACGGCCTCGCCAGCGTCCGCTGGCCCGCCCGTGCGCAGTGGCATCACGAAGGAGGCCGCCGCATTCTCCTCGACGCCGCGCACAATCCCGCCAGCATGCGCGCGCTTGTGGACATTTTAAAAACCGACCCCGCCGCCCAGCGCCCCGCCGTTCTCCTCAGCATGTCCGGCGAAAAAAACTGGCGCGAAATGTGCCGCCTCATCGCCCCCCTCGCTGCGCGCGTGGTGGCCGTGCCGACCAGCAGCCAGAAGTCACAGCTACCCGAAATCATTGCCGATACTTGCGGCGAATTCTGTGAAGCCGAAGCCGCATCCTCCGTCGCCGATGGTCTGGAGCGGCTGGCCAAGGAGCCTCTTGTGGTCGTCGCCGGTTCGATTTATCTGGTGGGCGAGGTCATGGAACGCTTGAATGTCTCCCCGCAACCCGAAACCGACGAGCGAGGCCTCAATGAATGGAAGATGGATGACAACGTGCTGCCGGCATCTTGCCGGCAGAATTGAACGATCCCCTGCCGGCAAGATGCCGGCAGCACTGTGGATCACTCTCCTGCTCATCGCCACCGGCTGCGCCACGCAGACCATCACCCCCGGCAAGCTCCTGCCCAATGGCCGCCTGCAATATCCCCCGGCCAAGACTGTCGACCAAGTCGACACTCTCCACGGCGTTCAAGTGGCCGACCCCTTCCGCTGGCTGGAGAACGCCGACGCGCCCGACACGCGTGCCTGGGTGAAGGCCCAAAACCAGCTCACCTTCGCCTATCTCGACACCATCCCCGAGCGCCCCGCCATCCGCGCGCGCTTGAAGAAGCTCTGGAACTTCGAGCGCTTCGGCGTCCCCGTGAAGGCGGGCGGCCGTTTTTTTTACACGCGCAACGACGGGCTGCAGAACCAAAGTGTGCTGTACGTCACCGAGTCACTGGACAGCTCCGGCCGCATTCTGCTGGATCCCAACACGCTCTCGAAAGACGGTACCGTGGCCTTGAGCCGCTGGCGCGTGAGCGATGATGGTAAGCATCTCGCCTACAGCACTTCCGCCGCCGGCTCCGACTGGCAGGAATGGCGCGTGCGCAATGTCGACACCGGCCTCGACCTTGGCGACCACCTGCGCTGGGTGAAGTTCTCCAGCGCGGCCTGGCGTGGCGATGGCAGCGGCTTTTACTACAGCCGCTACGATGCGCCCAAGTCCGGCGCAAAGTTGTCGGGCGTCAACCTGAACCAGAAGCTCTACTTCCACAGGCTCGGCACGCCGCAGAGCGCGGATGAGCTGGTTTACCACCGGCCGGAGCATCCCAAGTGGGGCTATGGCGCGACGGTCACGGAGGACGACCGTTACCTCGTCATCACCATCTGGCAGGGCACCGACCGCCGCAACCGCGTTTATTACAAAGACCTCCAGCAAAAAGATGCGAAGGTGGCCGAGCTGCTCGATGAGTTCGACGCGGACTACAGTTTCCTCGGCAATGTTGGCGGCGTGTTTTACTTCCGCACCGACCTCGGCGCGCCGCGCGGCCGGGTGATCGCCATCGACACCGACAAGCCCAGCGAGACAAAGGAGATCATCCCGCACGCCGCTGAGACGCTGCGCTGGGTGAGCCACCTGAACGGCCAGCTCGTGGCCGGCTACTTAAAGGATGCCCACAGCCAGGTGAAGGTGTTCGACATGCAGGGCCGGCGTCTGCGCGAGATTGCCTTGCCGGGTATGGGCTCGGCGGGCGGCTTCGGCGGGCGCGCGGACGACGCGGAGACGTTTTATTCCTTCCGCAGTTTCACGGAACCGGGCACGGTTTACCGCTTGGACTTGAAGACGGGCAAGAGCACCGTGTTTCGCCAGCCGAGGGTCGACTTCAACCCCGCAGATTTCGTCACGCGCCAAGTGTTTTACCACAGCAAGGATGGCACGCGCGTGCCGATGTTCATCACTCACAAGCGCGGGCTGGAGCTGGACGGCACAAGCCCCTGCCTGCTGTACGGATACGGCGGGTTCAATGTCAGCCTGACACCCGGCTTCTCCGTGCAAAATCTGGTGTGGATGGAGATGGGCGGCATCTACGCGATGCCCAACCTCCGCGGTGGAGGCGAGTACGGCGAGGCTTGGCACAAGGCGGGCACGAAGCTGGACAAGCAAAACGTGTTCGACGATTTCATCGCCGCGGCGGAATGGCTGAAGGCGAACCTCTACACGAGCAGCGACCGGCTGGCCATCGCCGGTGGCAGCAACGGCGGGCTGCTCGTCGGCGCGTGCATGACGCAACGGCCGAAGCTCTTCGGCGCGACGCTGCCGGCGGTGGGCGTGATGGACATGCTGCGGTTCCATAAGTTCACCATCGGCTGGGCGTGGACGAGCGACTACGGCTCGCCCGACAACGCGGAGGAATTCAAGGCGCTGCACGCCTACTCGCCGTACCACAATTTAAAGAACGGCACAGCGTATCCCGCGACGATGGTGACCACCGCCGACCACGACGACCGCGTGGTGCCGAGCCACAGTTTCAAGTTCGCCGCGCGCCTGCAGGCAACCCAGAGCGGCGAGGCTCCCGCGCTCATCCGCATCGAGACGCGCGCCGGCCACGGTGCCGGCAAGCCCACCAGCAAGCGCATCGACGAGGCTGCGGACCGGCTGGCGTTTCTGGTGAAGGCGCTGGGGTTGAACCCGGTCATCCCGGCGGGGGATTGAGGATGCTGTAGCCGTGACCGGTGGTCACGGCTACAAAACACCCAGCATGAACATCAAAGCGATCACCTTAGATGTCGGTGGGACATTGATCGAGCCTTGGCCCTCGGTGGGGCATGTCTATGCGGAGGTGGCGGCGCAGCATGGGGTCAATGTAGATCCGGCAGTTTTAAACCAGCAGTTCGTCGCGGCATGGCACGCGGGACGGGAGTTTGACTACTCTCGCGAGGCTTGGGCGGGGCTGGTGGATGAAGTGTTCGCGGGGCTGTCCAGTGAACTGCCGAGCCAGACTTTTTTTGCAGAGCTTTATGAGCGATTCGCCGAGGCGGACACATGGAGGATGTTTGAAGACGTGCGGCCGGCGTTGGCGTGTTTAAAGGAACGGGGAATGCGGATGGCGGTGTTGTCCAATTGGGACGAGCGACTGCGGTCGTTGCTAGATCGGCTGGAACTGACGAGATTGTTTGAAGAGATTTTTGTATCGGCAGAAATGGAACTGACCAAGCCCGATGGCCGGTTGTTCGATGCGGTCGCGGAGCGCATGGGGGTGGAGGGCTCAGCAATCCTGCATGTGGGCGACAGTCGGCGCGAGGACTTGAAGGGGGCACTGTCGGCGGGTTGGCAGGGCCGGCTTTTGTGCCGAGACGGCAACCAACATCCGATCCGAGAGGGACAGATTGTCACCTCATTGAGGGAATTGGCCGAAATCACGAAAGGGCCATAATGGCTCTTTATGTTTGAGCCGTTTAGTCCCTTTTTCACAGTTTATCCACTTCGACTTCAGGCAATAAATCGCGTTTTTCCACTATTTTTCAGGGTTTTTAAAAAATAATCCTCTGGCACGGATCCTGTTGTTAATATGGCAGGTTTGCGTGGTTGTCACGAGGCTGCGTGAACGGGTTTTTCAAAAATGGCCGGTGGCCAAACGGCGGGGCCGCGGGCTGAAATGAACATCGCCGCGAAAGGAGTTCACAATGAAAACATTGAGCATCTGGAACCCGATCCACGAGATGGACGAGTTGCTGCACAACCGTCTGGCCACGGTGCTGGGCGGCGGGGAGTCGGCGGGTTGGTCGCCGGTGGTGGACATCGAGGAGACTGACTCGAGTTACTTGGTCCGCGCGGAGTTGCCGGGCCTGAACAAGGACAACGTGAAGGTGACGGTGGAGGATGGCGTGCTGACGCTGTCGGGCGAGCGTGACCTGGAACGCAAGGTGGAGGGGCGGACCTTTTACCGCGTGGAACGGGCGCACGGGGCGTTCAGCCGGGGCTTCACCTTGCCGGAGGACGCCGACGCGGAGTCGGTGACGGCGAATTACAAGGATGGCTTGCTGGAGGTCAGCGTGGCGAAGCGCGAGGACGTGAAGGCCAAGGCCATCGAAGTGCGTGTGGAATAGCCATGGGAGCCGCCGGGGGGTGTTTAACCCCCCGGCAGGGTCTCGTGCTGCCGGCATCTTGCCGGCAGTTTGTAAATTTTCTTCTGCCGGAGGGACGCCGGCAGCACATATAAAATAAAACGAAGGAGGCAAAGGATGATGGATAAGTTGACCCAAAGATCCCAGGAGGCATTTCAGGCGGCACAGGAACTGGCGCGCGCGCGTTCGCATCAGGAACTGGACGGACCGCATCTGGCGCTGGCGTTGGCGCAGCAGGCGGACACGATTGTGCCGAAGCTGCTGCAACGGGCGGGGGCAGACTTGTCGGCCTTGGAGAATGATTTGAAGGCGGAGCTGGATCGGCGTGCCCAGGTGGAAGGTGTGAGCGGCAGTGATGTGTTTTTGAGCCGCGACTTGAAGCAGGCGTTGGATCGCGCGGAGCAGGAAGCCAAAGGGTTGTCGGATGAATTTCTGAGCGCGGAGCATTTATTGCTGGGGCTGCTGGAGTGCGGCGGGGCTTTGAAAAAAATCTGGGCGAAGCACGGCGTGGAGCGCGCGGTGTTGCTGGAGAAGATGGGTGAGGTGCGCGGTTCGCAGCGGGTGACGGATGCGAATCCGGAGGACAAGTTTGAGGTGCTGGAGAAGTACGGCAAGGATCTCACGGCGTTGGCGCGCGAGGGGAAGATTGATCCGGTGATTGGCCGGAACGATGAAATTCGGCGGGTGATGCAGGTGCTGACTCGCCGCACGAAGAATAATCCGGTGCTCATTGGTGAGCCGGGCGTGGGTAAAACGGCGATTGCCGAGGGCCTGGCGCGGCGCGTGGTGAGCGGCGATGTGCCGGAGTCGCTTAAGGATAAACGTCTGGTGGCGATGGATTTGGGCGCGATGATTGCGGGCGCGAAGTATCGCGGTGAATTTGAGGACCGCCTGAAGGCGTTTTTGAAGGAAGTGACGGCTGCTGATGGGCAGATTGTTTTGTTTATCGACGAGCTGCACACGATTGTGGGCGCGGGCAACGCGGAAGGATCCGCGGACGCGGCAAACATGCTGAAGCCGCAGTTGGCGCGCGGGGAGTTGAGATGCATTGGCGCGACGACGCTGGATGAGTATCGCAAGCACATCGAGAAAGATCCGGCGCTGGAACGTCGTTTCCAGCCGGTGACGGTGGATGAACCGACCGTCGAGGAGACGATCGCGATTTTGCGCGGGCTCAAGGAGCGCTACGAGGTGCATCATGGGATTCGCATTCAGGACAGCGCGCTGGTGAGCGCGGCGCAGTTGTCGAACCGATATATCAGTGACCGGTTTCTGCCAGACAAGGCGGTGGATTTGATGGACGAGGCGGCCTCGCGTTTGCGCATGGAGCTCGACTCGATGCCGGTGGAGATTGATCAGCTGGAACGCGAGATTTTGCAGCTGGAGATTGAAGAGACGGCGCTCAAGAAGGAAAAAGACGACGCCTCGCGTGAGCGATTGACGCATTTGCAGAAGCAATTGGCCGACTTGAAGGAACGCGCGGCGAAGCTCAAGGGCCAATGGCAGGACGAGAAGGCGGCGATCGATGCGGCGAGCATCATCAACAGCCAAATCGACGCGGCGCGGCGCGATCAGGAAACGGCCGAGCGCACGGGCGATTTATCGGCGGCGGCGGAGATTCAATACGGGCGCATTCCGGAACTGGAAGAGAAACTCGCCGCAGCCGAGACGGCGATTCATGAACAGAACGGCAGCCGCTTGCTCAGCGAGGAAGTGACCGAGGACGATGTTGCCCGTGTGGTGGCCACGTGGACGGGCATTCCGGTGAGCCGCATGCTGGAGGGTGAGCGGCAGAAGCTGGTGCGGATGGAGAGTCGTCTGCACGAGCGGGTGATCGGCCAGGACGAGGCGGTCACCGCCGTGGCCAATGCGGTGCGCCGTGCGCGGAGTGGATTGCAGGATCCGCAGCGGCCGATGGGCAGTTTTATTTTCCTAGGCCCGACGGGCGTCGGCAAAACGGAGCTGGCACGGGCGCTGGCGGAATTTTTGTTTGATGACGAACAGGCGATGACGCGCATCGACATGAGCGAATACATGGAGAAACACAGCGTGAGCCGACTGATCGGCGCGCCTCCGGGCTACGTGGGGCACGAGGAGGGCGGACAGCTGAGCGAAAGCGTGCGCCGCCGGCCTTACAGCGTGGTGTTGTTCGACGAGATCGAGAAGGCGCATCCGGATGTGTTCAATGTGCTGCTGCAGGTGCTCGATGACGGCCGCCTGACGGATGGCCAGGGGCGCACGGTGGATTTCCGCAACACGGTGATCATCATGACGAGCAACATTGGCAGCCCATTGATCAGCGAACATTTCGCGGCAGGCAAGGCGGCGGATGCGGCCTTGCAGGCATCGGTGATGGATGAATTGAAGCGGCATTTCCGGCCGGAGTTTTTGAACCGCGTGGATGACAGCATCATCTTCGGCAGCCTGGACGAATCGCAATTGGGCGCGATCGTGGACATCCAGCTCAATCGCGTGGACTCGCGTCTGGCCGATCAGCAGCTGACGCTTGCGGTGGATGACAGCACGCGGGCGTTCCTGGCCAAGGCGGGGTACGATCCGCAATTCGGTGCGCGGCCGCTCAAGCGGGCGATCCAGCAGCACCTGTTGGATCCGCTGGCGCTGCGGTTGTTGGAGGGCGATTTCAAGCCGGGCGACGCGATTGCGGCGGAGGCCAAGGACGACTCGGTGGAGTTTTCGCTGGCGGAATAGCACGAGGAGCAGGCTTGGAAGCCTGCGCTACGATTCGCCTTATCCAATGCTTGGGGGATTTTTCCCTCGGGCATTTTATTGTGGATAGTTAGTGTGGCGCGCATGAGTTGGAAGGTGTTGGTAACTGCGCGGGCGTTCGAAGGGGCAACGGAAAGCGAGGGATGGAGAATGCTGGAAGGGGCGGGTTGCGAATTGGTCACGACACCACTGGACTTGCCATTGGATCACGGGGAATTACGGGAACTGCTGCCGGGGCTGGATGCGCTTGTGGCGGGGAGCGATGACTTCAGTGAGGCGACCTTGCGACTGCCGGAGGCGTCGGATTTAAAGTTCATTTCGCGCTGGGGGGTGGGTTACGACTCGATTGATGTGGAAGTGGCGACGGAGTTGGGAATAGTGGTGGGTTACCTGCCTGGGTATTTGGATCAGGCGGTGGCAGATTTTGCGTGGGCGTTATTGTTGAGCGTGGCGCGGGGAGTAACAATGGGACACGAAAAAGTCATGGCCGGGCAGTGGGAGACGGTTTGGGGGCATGATGTTCACCACAAAACGTTGGGGATAATTGGGTGCGGTCGCATTGGCAAGGAAGTGGCGCGCCGGGCGACGGGCTTCCAGATGCGGGTACTGGGTTATGATCCTGCCCCCACGGAGGCAGCGCGCGAGCTCGGCGTGGAATATGTCTCGCTGGAGAAACTGTTGGCGGAAAGCGATTTCATTTCCCTGAACGCGGCGGCGACGGAGGCTAATCGCAACCTGATCGACGAGAATGCTTTGCGCCAAATGAAAAAGACGGTTTGTCTGGTGAACACGGGGCGCGGTTCACTGATTGATGAAATGTCATTGGCATGCGCGTTGCGGGAAGGTTGGATTGGTGGCGCGGGATTGGATGCCTTCGTGATGGAGCCGCTGCCGACTGATCATCCGTTGCGTTCGGCACCCAACATTCTGCTGACCCCACACATGGCTCCGATGACGCACGGGACGCGGGCAGAAGTCAACGTGGCTGTGGCGCAGTCTATCCTGGACTTGATGGCGGGCAAGCGGCCCAAGCTGCTGGTTAACCCGGAAGTGTTTAAAATGCCATCATTGCGGGTGGTGATGCGTGGCAGGCAGTAGGAGAAAGAGTTTGCTGTTTCAGGCGTGGTTTCATGTAACGCAATTGTCACAATGGCGACCTTGCGTTGCCACGCAGGGGAGTTTAGTTGGAGTCGATGTATACCGTCTTGGAAACCTCAGAAACAGTTCCCGAGCCGTTAGCGGAAGATCCTGATTGTCGATGAACGAGCCTCATCGTGCCGCTGTCGCCCTTTACACCCGTTATTTGAAACGGATCGGAAGCCACTCTCGCAATATCACGACCAGCATCGTCAGCTCCTTCCATCGCATCGGCTACCCGGAAAAGAAGCCGGCCATGTAAAGCCTTCTGGCTCGGCCATCGCTGGCAGCTCGTTACGTGCACCGGCGAGTAGTTGCCCGCTTAATTATCGGCCTTAGTTTAGGCGTCTACCGTCGTTGGCAGCGCCAGCAAGGTAACCGTCGTTCTCCGCGCCGTACTGGAAGCGGTGGCGCGATTTGCCGGTGTCGTAGTCCAACCAGTCGAGCGTGGAAATGCCCTGCATGGTGCTATTTGTAAACATCCGCCCGTTCTTCGGGTGGATGTTCGACGCGCCGACAAACTCCTGATGCTGTGTGACAGTAGCCGATTCAGTTATTCGTTGTCCGCCTACTTTCCCACGCAGTAGAGCTTGTTGTTGGTGCGAATGAGCAGTTGATTGTTCGATATGGTGATGCTGGCGCGGGTGAGGTCGTCGCCATTTTCGCCCATCATCACGCGGTTCAAGATTTTTCCATCTTGGGCATTCACCACGAAGACTTCGCCCGCGTGGCTTTGCAGATAGATCTTTCCATCGGCAGCGGTGGGTGAGGTGCGAACCAACGCGCGACTTTCCAGATTGACCTGCCAATCGGCCTTGCCGGTGGCGGGATTGACGCTGGAGAGTGTCTTGTCTCGGCCTTCGCCGTACATCACGAAGAATTTCTTGTTGTAAAACAACGGGGTGCAAACATCGCTGGTGATGTCGTCCGTGCGGCCCTGACTTTTCCACGCGATGGCGTCATTGTTCAGGACGCCCTTGCCGCCGGCTTTCACCGCATAGATGGGCGAGCCCTTGGGGGCACAGGCGAGCACCACGCCACCACCAACCACCGGCGAGGGTACCAGTCGCCAGTGGCCGATGCGCGAGGGATTCCACGTGCCCCAGCGCCACAACTCACGGCCCGTGCGGGGATCATGCCCGGTCAGGCAGTCGCCGCCGACGATCAGCAATTCCTCACGCCCGTTGTTCGTGTAGGGTACAGGCGTGCTAAAGGCCTCCAGACTCTCGGCCTTGGCCTTCGCGGGCCGAATGTGCCGCCACAGTTGCTCGCCGGTATTGGGATCCAGCGCGAGGATGTAGGATTCGTTTCCGGAGGCCTTGCCGTGGCCGCGCACACCCGTGTCGCGCTGCAGCACCTGCAGATAAAGGATACCCTTGTGCAGCAGCGGACTGGTGCTGAAGGTCCACTGAAAGGCAAAGCCGTTGGAGTCGCCCTGGATTTTCTTGGCCCAGAGTTTTTTGCCGTCGAGATTAAACGCCGCGAGGTCGCCATTCCCGTAGAAGAAAACCACCACGCGACCGTCGGTGGTGGGCGAGGGCGAGGCGTAGTTGCTACGATTGTCACGCTGGAAGCCGTTGCCGACCACCTGTCGCCAAAGCACCTTGCCCGTTTCACGGTTCAGGCAAAGGGCCAGAAGTTCTTGCGTCTTGGGGCTGCTGGACGAGACAAAGACCCGATCCTTCCACGTGATGGGCGTCGCCGCGCTGGGGCCGGGCATGGGCGTGCTCCAGGCGATGTTCTCGGTCTTACTGAATTTGACAGGTAACCCTTCGGCCTCGGTTGCGCCATTGTGGTTGGGCCCGCGCCAATTCGGCCAATCTCCGGCCAAGACGCTGGAGCTGAGGATTGTCAGTGTAAGGATGGTGTTTTTAATCATGATGGATTTATTAAAGTGTGACGTTTCGGGTTAAAGTTACTTCAGTGATTTCACAAATGCGCCGTAGGCCTTTTGGGCGGCGGCGCGCCAGCGGGTTTCCTGATCCTTGCTGACCTGCGGCGGGAAACTCTCCAGCGCCGGTTGTTCGCTCGCGGCAATGTGGAAACGGTAATCAAGTTTTTGGGTGTCGCCTTTCTTTAAATCCTTCTTGAAGAAAAAACCGAACCGGCCGTAGTTGCGCCAACTGAGTTCCTCCACCGGCTGATTGGGGCTGTTGAATTGCGTGGCGCTGTACCAGTTGCCGCCGAGCTGGAATTGTAGGCGGTTCCACTTCCATTCCTTGCTCAAAATTTTGCCGTTACCGGCGACCTTGCCTTTGGGCTCCCACAGGTAGCTGGTGAACTTCGTGCCCTTCTCCGCCACGGCCGTGTGCGCGCGGAAATGGCAACCCGCATGTTGCAGATCGCCGCCCAAGGTCAGGTCGGCTGCTGCGGTGAGTTCAGTGTGGAAATCCACCTGAGTGGCGGTGCCCGCCTTGGAGATCGTGAGCGTGCGGGTTTCACTGAGCAGCAGCACGTCTTCCTTGCCCGCCTTGCCCGTACGCCATTCGATGTCTGCCACGATGGTCACGCCGTTGTCGCTGGCCTTGGCGCTTTTGATTTCCTTCACGCGCATGATTTCGCCCTTGTGAATGTGCCA
>DJHS01000110.1:3776-16248 GCA_002433235.1 Verrucomicrobia bacterium UBA6614 | reverse complement strand
TTGTGAATGTGCCACAGGTCATACGAGCCGCCGCCGGAAAGCACGCGCCAGCCGATGTAGATGCCGCGATGATGCGGGAAGCGGCCGAAATCCTTGCCGTCGGGACCCACACCCGGATTCGTGAGCAGCTCGCCTTTCGCGCCGTACACGTGCAGGAACGGTTTCTTTTGACCTTCGCCAAACACAAAATGCGCCACCGGCTTGCCATCCTGCGCAATCGCCAGCCCCTTGCCGGGGGCATTTGGGTTGGCAGCGGGCTTCACCGTCCAAGCGGCCTGGACGGAAAGGGAGAGGAATAGCGAAAAGACAAGCAGTTGTTTCATGACAAAAGTGTGCGCCGATGATGCCTGCGCACCGCTGGCGGTCAAGCAGGATTGATGGCTCACGCGGAGCCGTGGAGCCGCGGAGAAATGAATTTGAATCTCCGCGTCTCCACGCCTCCGCGTCAGAATAAATTCGTTTGCAAATATCGGGCGGTTCGCAACTCTTGCGGGGATGACTTGGCGTGGGCCAATGTGGGTTTTGGTTTTGTGGGCCGTGTCGCTAAGCGCGGAGAATCCCAAGCTGTGGAGCTTGGCCGCATTGCAGTCGCCGAAGGTACCGGCGGCAGGCGATTGGGGGCGGACGCCGGTGGATGGATTTGTGCTGGCTAAACTCCGGGTGGCGAAGCTTCAGCCGCAACCTCCAGCGGATCGATACACCTTGATCCGGCGCGTGACGTTGGCGCTCACCGGCCTGCCGCCGACAGTGGCGGAGATTGAGCAGTTCATCGCGGACACCCAACCCGGCGCGTACGGGCGGCTGGTGGATCGGCTGCTGGCTAGTCCGCGTTTTGGTGAGCGCTGGGGGCGGCATTGGCTGGATGTGGTGCGCTTCGGCGAGAGCAGCGGGCAACTGACGGTGAATGCCGACAAGCCGCGGGCGAATGTGTGGCGGTTTCGCGATGCGGTGATTCGCGCGCTTAATGAGGATGTGCCGTTTGATCAATTTGTCCGGTTCCATTTTGCGCCGGATGAAAAGCACAAGGAGCTGGGGCAATTCATTCAACTGGGGCCGCGGCTGCAGGACAACTCGAACCCGAACGACAAGCAGTTTCATCGGCTCGACGACATGGTGGCGACGACGGGCACGGCGTTCCTCGGCATCAGCTTTGGTTGTGCGCGCTGCCATGATCATCCGGTCGACCCGATGACGACGGAGGAATATTATCAACTGACCGCGACATTTTGGGATCAGGTGAAGGAAGCGCCGCGGGCTTCGGCCAAGACGATCCCACTGGAGATCAAGGAGCCGCGCGTGTTGCGCCGGGGCAGCTGGAGTTCACCGGGCGCGGTTGTGCAGCCGGGCTTTATTAAGGTGCTCAAGCGCAAGGAGGATACGCACTGGCGCACGGGCAAAACCGAGCTGGCCGCCTTGGGTGATTGGCTGACGGATACTGAACACGGCGCGGGCGAATTGCTCGCGCGCGTGATTGTCAATCGCCTGTGGCATCATCACTTCGGGCAGGGCCTCGTGCGCACGCCCAATGATTTTGGCAATCTCGGCACACCGCCGACGCATCCGCAGTTGCTCGATTACCTGGCGCGCCAGCTCATCGAGGGCGGTTGGCGTCTCAAGCCGATTCATCGATTGATCGTCACCAGTGCCACGTATCGGCAGTCGGGCACGGCGAACACCGCGCCGATGAAAATGGATGCGGGCAACACGTTGCTCTGGCACTGGCGTCCCAACCGATTGGAGGCGGAAGCGATTCGTGATTCGCTGCTCGCGGTGGCGGGCGTGTTGAAGCCGGAGCTGTATGGCCCGAGTATTTCGATCGGGCACGCGCGGCAGACGGTGCGTGATGAACCGAAGAGTTGGCGGCGATCGATTTACCTGCAGGCCCATCGTTCAGCCAAACATCCCACGCTGAGCCTGTTCGATCCGCCGGACTACACGATCAGCGTCGGTGCGCGCACCACCGGCGCCACGCCCAACGGGGCACTCTTTGCACTGAACGCACCGCTCGTGTGGGAACTGGCCGGACACTTGGCCAAGCGCGTGCAAACTGAGGCTGGCGAGGAAGCAAAGGCGCAGGTGAAACGATTGTACCTGTTGGCGCTGTCGCGCCCACCGCGTCCTGAGGAACTGGAAATTGGCCTAAAACTCCTCGGCGCGGAAAACCCCGATGCGCTTCGCCATTATTGCCACTTGGTGCTGGGATTAAACGAAATGATTTACGTGAACTGAATGACTGTAGTTGGTAGGGCGCGCTCTCCGAGCGCGCCGCGGCGCTTTCGGAGAAAGCGCCCTACCTTTTCGCGGAAGAAAAACGTAGCCTGATGTATCCAGACTTGCATATCGATCGGCGCCAGTTCCTCGGGCAAATGAGCCTGGGCGGGTTGGCGTTGAACGAGATGCTGGCGTTGGAGGCGCAGGGCGCATTGCCGCCGCGGCCGGCGCATCATCGGGCGCGAGCGAAGAACGTGATCATGGTTTTCATGTGCGGCGGGGCGAGTCACCTCGAGACGTTTGATCACAAGCCAAAGCTCAAGGAATGGGCCGGCAAAAAGGCCTCGGAGATTTTCAGCGCGGATGACCTGAAGGGGTTCAACCCGGAAAAGACGGTGGAGAAATGCCAGATCCTGCCGCCGGTTTTTGATTTCAAACAGCATGGCCAATGCGGCGCGTGGGTGAGCGAGATTTATCCGCGGCTGGCGACGGTGGTGGACGAGATCACTTTTCTCAAGGGCGTGCATACCGATTCGGCGATCCATTCGGTCGGCGAGATCATCTGGCACACCGGCCATCAACGCGCGGGCTTCCCCAGCATGGGCTCATGGGTCACGTACGGTCTCGGCAGCGAACGCGCCGATCTGCCGGCGTACGTGGTGATGAAGGACGGCGTGAGCACCGCGGGCGATCAGGTGTTTCAACAAGGCATGTTGCCCGGGCGGCATCAGGCGGCGGTGGCGCGTGTGGAGGCGGGCAAGACGCCGTTCCCCAATCTCAACCCGCGTCCCGGTCTGAGCCTCGAGCAGCGTCGCAAGTATCTCGACACGTTGAATCACCTCAACCGCCTGCATCGTGATCGGCATCCGACGCAGCCCGATCTCACCGGCCGCATCGAGGCCTACGAGATGGCGTTCCGCATGCAGAAAAGCGCGACGGAGGTGTTCGACCTGTCACGCGAACCGCAGAGCATGCACGCGCTGTACGGCGGCAATCAGTTTTCCAAACATTGCCTCACCGCCCGGCGCTTGGTGGAGAACGGCGTGCGTTTCGTGGAAATACTCGACGGCGCCACCGGCCGCAAGTGGGACGCCCACGGCAACCGCGGCGGCCTCATTGGCAATCACCGCTCCAACGCCGCCCGCACGGACCAAGGTCTCACGGCACTCATCACCGATCTCAAGGCGCGCGGCATGCTCGATGAGACGCTCATCATTTGGGCCACCGAATTCGGTCGCACGCCGTTTGAGGAGGCCAATCGCGAGGTGAAGATCGGTCGCGGCCATCATCACCGCGGCTTCACCCTCTGGCTGGCTGGCGGCGGACTCAAGGGCGGTTTGTCATACGGCGGCACCGACGACCTGGGCATGAATGCCATCCACAACGCCGTCCACGTCCACGACATCCACGCGACCATTCTGCACTTGCTGGGATTGGATCACCTCAAGCTCACCTACCGCCACAACAGCCGCGACGTGCGGTTGACGGATGTGTTTGGGAAGGTGATCGGCGACATTATTGCTTAATTATCAACTATCATTTTTCATTTTTCAAAGAATGATCAAGGGTCATTGATCATTGGAAATTGAGAATTCCTTGATCAATGATCATTGATAATTGAAAGTTCCTCCACATGGCTGGTCACAGTAAATGGGCGAATATCAAGCATGTTAAAGCGCGGCAGGACGCGAAGCGCAGCAAGGTTTTTGCGAAGATTGCGCGGGAGATCACGATTGCGGCGCGGCTGGGGGGCGGGGATGCGGACATGAACCCGAGGCTGCGACTGGCGATCATGAAGGGGCGCGGGGCAAACATGCCGGCGGACAACATCCAACGCGCCATCGCGCGAGGCACGGGGGAAGGAGAGGGTGCAAATTTTGAGGAGTTGACGTACGAGATTTATGGACCGCACGGGGTGGCGATCTTGTGCGAGGTGGCGACGGATAATCGTAACCGCACGGCATCGGAGATTCGTGCGATCCTCACGCGCAACGAGGGTAAGATCGCCACGGCGGGGGCGGTGAGCCGTTTGTTCCACCGGAAAGGGCAGGTGCTGGTGGCGCGCGAGAATGCGGAGGAGGAATCGTTGATGGAGATTGTGCTGGAAGCGGGGGCGGAGGATTTTAAGGCGGACGATGGTGGGTATGAAATTCTTACGGATCCATCAGAATTTGAGGTGGTGCACAAGGCGCTGGAATCGGCCGAGGTGGCTACGGAGTCGGCGGAGGTGACGGCGTTGCCGGACTTGACGGTGCCGCTGAATGAGAAGCAGGCCGAGCAGGTCAACCGGCTGGTGGACTTGCTGGATGACCATGACGATGTGAAGGAGGTCTTCTCCAACGCGGAGTTGCCCGGATGATGTGGCTTCCGCATCCGCCAAGCCGCCCCTGCTCGAACGCCTGCTGACGCGGCTGGCGGACGGGGTGTGTGCCAGTCCGGGCCGGTTTGTGCTGCCGCAGATTTTACTGGCGGCGGCTTGTGCGGCGTTTACCGCGTTCAACTTGGAATTCCACACCAGTCGCAATGACTTGGTGGGCTCGGAGAAGGAGTATCACAAGGAGTTCATCCGGTTTTTGGATGAATTTCCCCTGCAGGATGACTTGGTGGTGGTGGTGGAAAGCGGGGACTTGGAGCGCAATCGCCAGTTCGTGGCGCGGTTGGGGCAGCGGTTGTCGGCGGAGACCAACTTGTTTCGCAGTGTGTTTTATCGGCGCGACCTGCGGACGCTGGGCACAAACACGCTTCTGGTGACGCCGGTGGACAAGCTGGCGTTATTGACCAACAGGCTGGGGGAATACCGTCCGTTCATCGAGACGTTCTCGGGGGCGACAAATCTCACTTCTTTTTTTGAGCGGATCAACCACAGTTTCCTGGCGGCGGCAACGGCGGATAAAGCGGACACGGATAAGCTGCTTCAGTCGCTGCCCGCGTTGCAGAAGATTTTAAGGCAGGCCACCAATGCGATCACCATGCCGGGTGTGCCGCCGCCGCCGGGCATGGGGGCGTTTGTTGGGGACCCAAAAGCGGAGCAGGACATGCACCTGTCGTTTGCGGACGGGGAGTTGTTCTTGGTGAACGCACATCCGGTGGACAAGGAGCACAAGTCGGAGGCCGTGGAGCGACTGCGGGAACTGGCGGCGGCCACGCAGGCGGAAGTGCCGGGGGTGAATGTCGGAGTCACCGGTGAACCGGTTTTGGAGTATGATGAGATGAGCCAGAGCCAGGAGGACACGGCGCGGGCGGCGCTGCTGGCGTTGTTCCTGGTGGCGTTAATTTTCATCTTTGGCTACCACGAGACAGGCCGGCCGTTAAAAGCTACCGGTTGCCTGTTGGTGGGGCTGGCTTACACGATGGCTTACGCGACGGTGGTGGTGGGGCACCTGAATATCCTGACCATTACCTTCGCGCCGATCCTGATCGGGTTGGCGATTGACTTTGGGGTGCACCTGGTGACGCGTTATGAGGAGGAGTTGCGTGGTGGGTCGGATGAGGCGGCCGCAATTCGCCGGGCACTGGTGCTGACGGGCCGGGGGATTTTCACGGGCTGTCTGACAACATCGGTGGCGTTCTTGGCGATGGGATTCACGGAGTTCAAGGGGATCAGCGAGATGGGGCTGATTGTCGGTGGCGGGCTGGTGGTTTCGCTGGTGCCTATGATGACGATGTTGCCGGCGTTGTTGTTGCGCGGCCGGCAGAACGTGATGGACCACGAGCAGAGAGTCGCGATGTCGCGCCGGGAACGGCTGGAGGGGGCGTGGTTGCGGCGGCCGGCCTGGGTGGCATTGGCGGCGGTGGCCCTGGGTGCCGCGGGGGTGTGGCAGGCACAGCGGGTAGGATTTGATTATGATTTGCGCAACCTGCAGTCCGAGGGGTTGCCGGCGGTGAAATGGGAAAAAGACCTGATTGACCGCGCACATGGGGCGCTCTTCGGCGCGGTGGTGGCGACAAATCGCGGGCATGCACTAGAGTTGACGCGGTTGATTGAGCAGAAGACCAACGAGGTGGAGGAGGTGGTGTCGATGGCACCGTTTATCGGGCCGCAGAATCCCGCAAAGCAACGGATGATTCGAGAAATGTTGCGGCAAATTGCGCCGGTCCAGTTTCTGCCGATGGACAGGGAATCGATTGAACTGGAGTTGTTGGCGGAATCGTTGGGCATCCTGAAGGGGTTCATCAGCCGCGCCTTGATTGAACTGCAGGGGAAAGGGGAGTTGGTGCTGGAGGCGCAGTTGCGTTCGATGTACGACGACCTGCTGGTGTTGTTGGACTTGATCCGGCAGCAACCGAGGGTGGCGGCGTTGCAATTGACGCGGTTCCAGCAGGCGATGATGCGCGATGTGCGGGAGACCTTTGCGGTGTTGCAGGCGCAGAATGCGGGCGGGCACATTGCGCCGTCGGATTTGCCCAAGTCGTTGGTGGACCGGTTTGTGTCGCCGGAGACAGGGCACCTGCTGGTGCGGGTGCATCCGCGGGGAGACATTTGGAAGCGTGAGGTGCAGGGCGAGTTTGTGGGAGCGGTGCGGGATGCGGTGCGGGAGCAAGGGGTGGTGGTCACGGGCACGCCGGTGCAGTTGTTCGAGTACACCAAACTGCTGGTGGACAGCTACATCTTGGCGGCGTGGTATGCCACGGGGGCGATTGTGGTGATGGTGCTCCTGCATTTTCGCAGCGTGGCTTGTGTGTTTCTGGCCTTGCTACCGGTGGCGTTGGGGATGATTTGGATGACGGCAGTGATGACATTGGTGGATCTGCCGTTTAATCCGGCCAACGTGATGACACTGCCACTGGTCATTGGCGTGGGCGTGACCAGTGGCGTGCATATTTTAAACCGGTTTTCGGAGGAGGCCAGCCCAGCCATTCTGGGGCGCAGCACGGGCAAGGCCATCCTGGTGTCGGGCCTGACGACGGTGGCTGGGTTTGGGAGCCTGATGATTGCGGATCATCAGGGTATCAAGAGCCTCGGCTTCGTGATGGCGACGGGCACGGTGACCTGCATGGCGGCGGCGCTGGTGTTTCTGCCGGCGTTATTGACGTTGTTGGTGGGGCGGGGCTGGCGACTGCGTTGAAACCTTTTGCTTTTATCGTACGCGGGTCTGGCGCAATGATGTCGCGGTGAAGCGGGCACAATGGTTATTGCTGGGTGTGCTGATGCTGGCGGGCGGGTGTCTTGCCCCCGGCGGCGGTGGTGCCGGCGGGGGACCCGCGGAGTTGGCGCTGGGGCCGCTGATGTATGCGCATCCCCTAGTGGTTGAGGAGGGCAGTGAGGCGGGCTTTCTGGGGCCGATTTTTTACCAGCGCCATGGCACTGACGAAAACAATGCCACCTACACACAGCACGCCATTAGGCCGTTGTTCAGCCACTACCGGAGGGATGACAACAGCACGGAAACGATCGATGTGTTGTTCCCCTTGCTAACGTATCACCGGACGGGCAGCGAGTATCGGGTGCAGATTGGCCAGTGGATTGGCTTTTCCGGCGGCGCCAGCCAGGTGGGGGGTGATGAGGGCAGGACGACCTTGTTCCCGTTTTACTTCGCGCGGCGCTCGGGCGATCCGGAGCGCGATTATACCGCGGTGTTTCCCTTTTATGGTACACTCAAGGATCGGATGTTGCGTGATGAGATCAAGTTCGTGGCCTTTCCGCTCTACGCCAAGTCGCGCAAGGGAGACATCGTGACGCGCAATTATCTGTTCCCGGTTTTTCACCTGCGCGAGGGGGAGAACTTGAAGGGTTGGCGCATGTGGCCGTTGGCGGGATATGAGGAGAAGACAATAGGCCCGGAGGGTCCTGGTGAGAAAGGGGGGCACCGGAGGACGTTCGTTGCGTGGCCCTTTTATCACAACACGGAAGAGGGGATTGGGACGGACAAGCATCGAACCTTCAAGGCCTTGCTGCCACTCTACGCGGTGCGCCGCTCGGCCAAGGGAGACCTGACCAGTATTGCCTGGCCGTTCTTTAACAAGCTGGTGGACAAAGAGAAGGGTTACACCGAGTACACTGTGCCGTGGCCCTTCATTGTCTTCGGCGAGGGGCCGGGCAAGAAACGTACGCGCGTGTGGCCGTTGTACGGACGCGACGTGGCTGGCTCCACCAAGCGCGAGTTTTTTCTGTGGCCACTTTACCAGGGGCGTGAGTTGGAAACCGATCGAATCACGCGGCGCACCACGCGCATTTTATTCCCTCTCATCGAGCATATGCGGGAGGAACGCAAGGAAACCGGCGAGATTCGTGACCGCAAGTCATTCTGGCCGCTGTTCACGCGCGTGCGCGAGGGTGACACAAGCCGGCTGCAGGTGTTCACGCCGCTGGAGCCCTTGCTGCCAAAGAACAAGGCAGTGGCGCGCAACTACTCCCCGCTCTTTGCCCTCTGGCATACGCGGGAGAACGCTGCCACGGGCACGGCGACGCGCAGTTTCCTGTTTAATCTCTACCGCGGGGAACGCGCGCCGCAGTCCAAAAAATGCTCGCTCTTGTTCGGACTCATCCGCTACAAGAAAGACGAGGAGGGAAAGGAACTGCGGCTGTTGTGGCTGCTGTCATTCCGGTCAAAAACGGACGCGCCGTGATTTCATCCAACGCGATGCTGAGCGACATTGGCAGGATGCTGCTGTTGTTGCGGGACGCCTTGGCAAGCCTGCCGGCGGCGTGGCGGCAGCGCGCCCGGGTAGTGGACCAGCTTTTCGAGATTGGCAACGCCTCTCTCTTCATGGCCTGCCTCTTAAGCCTGTTCATCGGCGGCGTGCTGGCATTGCAGACCGGCCCCGTGATGGCTGAGCGTGGCGTGACCAGCTACATCGGCGGCATGGTGGGACTGGCCATGTGCAAGGAACTGGCGCCGGTGATGATGGCTGTGCTGCTGGCCGGGCGCATTGGCAGCGCGATCACGGCGGAGATCGGCTCCATGCGCGTCTATCAGGAGATTGACGCTCTGCGTACCATGAACATCAACCCTGTGCACTACCTCGTGGTGCCGCGCCTGCTGGCCGTTGCGGTGGCGCTGCCGCTGCTGGTCATCTTCTCCATCCTCATCGGCTGGATGGGGGGCGCGCTGGTGATTGCCATTAACCCGGCGGTCAACCTCTCCCACGCCGGCTACGTGAACAGTCTGGGCGACATGGTGGGGGCGCTGGATATTTTAAACGGCCTCATCAAGAGCTTCGCCTTTGCGGTGGTCATCGGCGTGGTGTCCTGCCACCAAGGGCTGGAGACCATTGGTGGTCCGCGCGGCGTGGGGCGCTCGGTTACCAAGGCGGTTGTAAACTCCATCGTGCTGATCTTGGTACTCGACTACGCATTGACCCGTCTGATGATTAACCTGTGAATGAGAAGGACAACAGCGGCGCGCGTGTGGAGATTCGCTCTGTGCGCAAAGCCTTCAACGGCCAGCCGGTGCTGCATGGGGTGGATCTCACGGTGGCGCCCGGGGAAATCTTTGTGATCATGGGCCCGAGCGGCAGCGGCAAGAGCGTGCTGTTGAGGCACGTCATCGGGCTGGAGACGCCGGACGCGGGCGAGGTGCTCATCAATGGCGAGATCGCCGCGGAGCCGGGCACGCGGGATCATTGCCGCATGGCGATGGTTTTTCAGGGAGGCGCGCTCTTGAACTCATTGACGCTGGCGGAGAATGTGGGATTATACCTGCGGGAGCACAACTTGAAGCCGGAACCAGAAATCGAGGCGGTGGTGAAGGAAAGGCTGGCGCTGGTGGGCTTGGAGGAGGCGCGCGACAAGCTGCCAGCGGAGCTTTCGGGCGGCATGCGCAAGCGCGCAGCCATCGCCCGGGCGCTGGTGATGGAGCCGCAGTTACTGCTGTACGATGAGCCGACAAGCGAGCTGGACCCGCTCATGGCGTCCACGGTGGGCCGCGAGATTGTGAATTTGCGTCGGCGCCACGGCGTCACCTCGATGGTGGTGTCCCACGATCGCGACTTGGCGTTTGGCATTGCCGACCGCATGGCGCTCATTCGCGACGGGCGCATCCTGTGTCAGGGCACGCCCGGGGAAGTCCGGGCCAGCGATGACGCGGCGGTGAAGGAATTTTTGAACGCCAACTTGAAACACGAACCCGAATCCCCGGAGGAGCCATGAAAAACCAACTCGAAACACGTGTGGGCCTGTTCTTTGTGCTGGCCGCGATGGCGGCGGTGCTGATGCTGGAGGTGTCTGACAATTTCAGTTTCTTCAAGAAAACCTACACACTGCATGCGGACTTCAACAACGTGAACGAGTTGAAGGAGGGGGATCCCGTGAAACTGGCCGGCGTGCAGATCGGCCGGGTGGAGGGCATCGCGCTGGGCGGCGGCGAGGGCAAGCCGGTGCGGGTGACGCTGCGCATCGGCGAGGAGCACCGGTCCCGCATCACCAGCGATGCCACCGCGACCATCAAGTTTACGGGGTTGATGGGGCAAAACTTCATCGCCATTACGCCGGGGCTGGACTCGGTGGCGCTGGAATCAGGGTCCTTGTTGCGGTCGCGGGATGCCGCGGACTTGAACACCATGTTGACGACCATGAACAGCGTGGCCAGCGGCATCGAGGCGGTGACGGACAGCTTCAAGGGGGTCAAGATCGACAGTATCGTGGGGCCGATGGCGAAGTTTTTGCAATCGAACACCAACCGCATGTACAACATTGTCGAGAACATGGAGACCATCTCCGGCCAACTGGCCCAGGGCAAAGGTGTGGCGGGCAAGCTGTTGAACGACGAGGAGTTGTTCCACTCGCTTAGCCGTACAGTGGCCAACATGGAGAAAATCTCCACGGCCGTCTCCAGCGGCGAGGGCACGGTGGGCAAGCTGATCGCGGATGACGCGCTTTACCGGCAATTGGACACCATCGCCATGGATTTTGGTCAATTGTCCGCGGATCTCAAGGCGGTTTCCGCCAAGATCGCCAAGGGCGAAGGGACCGTGGGCCGGCTGGTGCAGGACGAAAAACTTTACGCATTGTTAAACACCACCGCCGAGGATTTCAACGCCGTGGCGGCGGATCTGAAAAGTGTCACGGCCAAGGTGGCCAAGGGCGAGGGAACCGTGGGCCGGCTGCTGCATGAGGATGAGCTGTATGCCTCGTTGCAGAAAAGCGCGAAGAACCTGGAGGGGACCACCGAGAAATTCAGCCAGTTTGCCGACAAGGCCAACGAGACTGCCGACAAGGCCAATGAGACCGCCGTGGATGCCAAGGCATTGGTGGCCGATGCGCGCGGGGCGGTGGCGGACGTACGGGGGGCGGTGGGCACGGTGTCGGAGGCGGCCACGGCGGCCAAGTCCGTGTTGACCAAGGTGGACCAGGGCGGTGGGACGCTGGGGCGGCTGGTGAATCAGGACGTGCTCTACGCGGACGCCTCGGCGGCCATGAAAAACCTGCGCGACATCATGGAGAAGATCAACCGTGGGGACGGCTCGCTGGGCATGTTGGTGAATGATGACAGCCTCTTCAAGAACGCGCGCGCCACGCTCCAGAAGGTGGACAATGCCACCGAGACCATGGAGGATCAGGGTCCCATCAGCGTCATTGGCCTGATGTTTAACGGTTTGTTCTAGGCGGTGAACAGAAAAAGGGCGGCCCGCGGGCCGCCCGTGTCATGCTTCCGGGATCCGGTGACGTTATTCGTTCACCGTTAGTTCAGTCTCGCCGTTGGCCGTGCCGTTGTCTTCCGGCGTGCTCTCCGCTCGCTTGCGGGTTAACCCGCTGCTGCGCTCGTCATAGGGCACATACCCCATCGCGCGATACAAGGGCGAGTTGCGTCCGTGGGTCGGCGCGCACTTCACTCCATCCACCACGCGATAAGTCGTCTCGTTCAACGACTCATCCTCCAGCATACGTTCCTTTATCCCGCTGGAGCGCAATGCCTCCACTTGGGCCAAGGTTTCGCGTTTTGCTTCGCACTTGGCGATCTGAGCCTTGTACTCATCCAGTGTCAGTCCACCAAAGGTTGAATCCTTGGCCGACAGTTCCCATGCCGTGGCCACTTTCGCGGCCCGGCCCAGTATTTTTTTCCGTGTATCTTTTTCAAAAGAATCTCTTTGGCTTGTCTCCCGATTGTACTTCCATTATCCACAAAGTTTTTCAAAAGTCAAGACTTAACTTGTTGATTGTAAGATACTTACAAGAATATTACTTTCTTGGCGGGTCCTTTCTCCATGCATGTGACGAGCAAACGGGTGCAGGCCGTTTTTCGGGGGAAAAGCGGCAAAATTACGTTTGAATGTCGGGCATCCCTCGAACTTTGCACCCCATCCCTCGAACTTTGCTGGGCAT
>DJHS01000110.1:0-3401 GCA_002433235.1 Verrucomicrobia bacterium UBA6614 | reverse complement strand
TCCCTCGAACTTTGCTGGGCATCCTCGAAACGTGGAAGCCCGGCGGTGTAATTGCGCTGTCCTCCCGCGAAACTCCGCTGCATGTCACCGAAGCATGGACGCCCTGCGCAAGAAGCAAGGTCCGGGGAATCAGGGCAAGGGTACGCTAGGCGGCTTGGTCGAGTATCCCCGAAATGACATCCGGGGCGGCACCGGCTTGGGGCAAGCGTGCGCGGGCGTAGTCCAGCAGGGCTTGGCGGGGTGGGATGCTGAAGAGCGCCATCATCAGGCCGAGAATGGCCAAATGACCCCCGGGCGCCTCACCATTTTCCACGGCATCGGCATGGCGTTGCAGAGGACGGGAATCGCGCAGGGGCAGGAGGTGCTTCAGGCTTTCATGGCCGAGTTGAAGGCTCTTTGCGGCTTCGGCGGCGTAGGCGGGGTTTTCCAAGAGGGAACGGTCAAGGGCGGCCAGTTCACGGGCTTCACCGGTGCTGGCATGGCGCCAGGCAGTGGCGATGGCGGGGAGTTCCAGGGCTTCCACCAAGGTCCGGTTGGCTGTGCGCGGGAGGGCCTCCAGCAGCGCCGTGTAGGGGTGGCGCACGCCGTTGGGCAAGGGGCCGAGGGTGGATTCCGTCTCGCTCACGGGGTGAGTTTGGAGGGTTTTTCAGCAAATGTAAACTTCACGTGCCGTGGGCAAAACGGGGTTGCGCCATGTCGCCGGGTGTTGATAGAGTTCGGCTTTACGGAGTACAGAGGTTATTTGAGATGGATTGGCGCCAACTGTTTTCGTGTTGTCGATAGCCCCCGAGGCCGAGGCGAGTTGTCGTTTACTCGCTGATCCCACTCCAATTCCTGATTTACCAGATCATGTCGAATCAAACTGCAACGGAAAGCGCCGCGCCCCAAGCCACGGCGGCCGACAAACCGAAGTACCCAGGCGCCCCCGTCACCGTCAATGGCAACCAGTTGGTGGCGGAGTATGTGGAAGTCCGCATTACCCAAGGTGGCGTGTTTTACCCGATCACACCATCGACCGAGGGGGGCGAGATTTATCAGCAGGCCTTCGCGCAGGGCAAGCTGGACGTGTGGGGCAACCAGAAGATCGCCATCGAATGTGAAGGCGAACATGCCGCGCAGGGCGGTGCCACGGCCTTTGCGGTGACCGGCAAGCGCACGGTGAATTTCACCTCCGGCCAGGGCATTGCCTACGCGATGGAGCAGTATTACCACGCGCCGGGCAAGCTCAGCACAATGGTGCTGGAAGTGGGTGCCCGCGCGCTCACCAAGCACGCACTGAATGTGCACTGCGGACACGATGACTTTTACGGCGCGCTGGACACGGGCTGGACGATGATGATGGCCCGCGACGCGCAACAAGCCGCCGACTGCGCGGTGATCCTGCGCAAGGTCAACGAACTGGCGCTCAACCCGGGCATGAACATCCAGGACGGCATGCTCACCACGCACTCCGAGCGGATGTATCGCGCGCCGGAATCGGATTTGCTGCGCGAATATCTGGGCGCGCCGGATGACATCATCGAGTGCCCCACCGAGGCGCAGCGCGAGCTGTTCGGCCCCACGCGGCGCCGGGTGCCGGAGATGATGGACCTGAAAAATCCCGTGTTGCTCGGCCCGGTGCAAAACCAGGAGCATCACATGAACGGCGTGATTGCCCGCCGCAATAATTTTAATGAGCACATCCTCGGCTTCATCGAGCAATGCAGCGCGGAGTTCGGCGAACTGACCGGCCGCCATTACGGGCTCATCCACGAGTACAAAACGGAGGATGCGGACACCGTATTTGTGTCGCTCGGTTGCGCCGCCGAAAACATCGAGGCGGCTTGCGATTACCTGCGCGACCAGCGCAACGCCAAGGTGGGATCCATTCACGTGAACGTTATCCGCCCCTTCCCCGAGGCGGCGATCATCAATGCACTACGCGGCAAGAAAAACGTGATCATCCTCGAGCGCACGGACGAAGGCATGGCGGGCGACAACCCGTTGGCCCGCGACATCCGCACCGCGCTAGGCAAGGGGCAGGAAGCAGCGAAGTTTGGCGGCGAACTGCCGGCCATCACGCCCGAGGAAACGCCGCGCATTTTCCGCGGCAGCTACGGCCTCGGCTCGCGGGATTTCCGCCCGGAACACACGCTGGGCGCATACGAATTTGTCACCGGCCAAACCAAGCGCACCGACGGCCGCGGCGAGGCGGATGGCGAAACCTATTTCACCCTCGGCATCGATCACCCCTACGCGGTCATCAGCAAGGACACGCCGTCGCTGCTGCCCGAGGGCGCCATCGCCGTGCGGTTTCACTCCATCGGCGGCTGGGGCATGATTACCACGGGCAAAAACCTCGGCACCATCGTCGGTGACTTTGGCCGCATCATCAACGAGCGTAATCCGGACCAGGAATTGTTCGTGATGGCCAACCCCAAGTACGGCTCTGAGAAAAAGGGTGCGCCCACCAATTACTACCTCACCGTGGCCTCCGAGCCCATTCAGGTAAACTGCGAGCTCAACCACGTGGACGTGGTGCTGTGCTGCGATCCCAAGGCCTTCACCCACTGCAATCCGCTTGAGGGGCTAAAGAAAGGCGCGAGTTTTGTATGGGAAAGCGACGAGACACCCGAGACGGCGTGGCAACGCATCCCCGCGAAGCACCGGCAGTTTGTGAAGGAGAACAACATCAAGGTGTATATTCTCCCGGGCTTTGACGTGGCGCGCAAGGCCACCAGCCGGCCGGATCTGCAGCTGCGCATGCAGGGCAACTCATTCCTTGGCGGCTTCTTCAAGGTGTCCAGCTTCCTGAAGGATCACAAGATTTCCGAGGAGGATTACCACGACATCGTGCGCAAGACGTACGATAAAAAGTTCGGCCGCTTTGGCGAAAAGGTCGTGGAGTCCAACATGAAGGTGATGCTTGGCGGCTTCGAGCGCGTCACGGAGATCAACTACGGTGAGATTGACGATCCCGACACCTCCAGCATGCGCAACCCGATGCTCGCGCCGAACAACGCCGGCAGTATTGAGATGCCTGAGACCGCCGGTTGCTCCGCCAGCGGTTGCCCCAGCTGCGCCATGCCCGAGGGGCAGGAACGGCATCCATTCCAAACGCTGGAGAAATTTGACAGCGAGTTCCGCAACGACCTCGGCTACCACCAGCCGGCCGGCGCTCTGGCCAGCCTCGGCATCATGGGCGCGGCCAGTGGAGCGACGCAAAGCAAGTACGTCGCCCGCCGCGAAACACCCGTTTACATCGCCGAAAACTGCACGCAATGCATGGAGTGCATCACCGCCTGTCCGGACACGGCGCTGCCGAATACCGCGCAGGATATCAGCACGATTTTGGTGACGGCCATTCGCAACTACGTGAATGATGAGGCCGGGCAAAAGGCGCTGCTCAATGAGGTGGCCGG
>DJHS01000154.1:869-21582 GCA_002433235.1 Verrucomicrobia bacterium UBA6614 | reverse complement strand
ATCACCACGGCTTGTTTGCCTCGGTATGCCGAGAGCTTATACGTTTTGCCGTCACTGCCTTGCAGTGCGAAATCCGGAGCGGCATCGCCGACCTTCAGGTCCGCTGCGCCCAGAACTCCGGCGGCAAATACTGCTGCGAGGGTGAGAGTCGTTTTCATTATCGATCGCTTGGACGAAGCCTAACCACGCTGTGTTCAATATGCAAGCGTGGGAGCGCCTTTTAGCAATCGCATCCTTGCCGGCCGCCGCGCAATGGGCATACTGACGGCATGAAATACCTTCATGTGTTTTTCGTGCTTACTGTGTCCGCTGCCTTTCCTGCTTGGAGTGGGCCGGAGGCATTGAAGAATGTTGTTCAGTCGTTGGGGGTGAAGGGAGGGCTCGTGGTACATTTGGGGTGTGGGGATGGAGAGTTGACTTTGTCGCTGCGGCCGAATTCGCGGTTTCAGGTGCATGGACTGGATGGGGACGCGGACAATGTGGCGAAGGCGCGGGCGGCAGTTCGGAAGGCGGGGGTGTATGGACCGGTGTCGATTGACCGACTAACGGGCTCGCGACTGCCTTATATTGACGGGATGGTGAATCTGGTGGTGGCGGAGAATCTCGGGAATGTGCCGAAAGCGGAGGTGATGCGGGTGTTGGCGCCAAAGGGGGTGGCGTACATTAAAGAAGGCGGAAAGTGGACGACGACGGTGAAGCCGCGCCCGAAGGATATCGATGACTGGACGCATTTCCTGCACGGGCCGGGCGGCAACGCGGTGGCGGCGGACAAGCGGGTGGGTCCGCCGCGTCATTTGCAGTGGCTGGGCAGTCCGCGCTGGAGTCGGCATCATGACCGGATGGCGAGCATGAGCGCGTTGGTGTCGGCGAACGGGCGAGTGTTTTACGTGATGGATGAGGGGTCGCGAGTGTCGATCCAGTTGCCGGCGAAGTGGATGTTGGTGGCGCGGGATGCGTTTAACGGGGTGGTGCTTTGGAAGAAACCGATGAAGAAGTGGCACAGCCACTTGTGGCCTTTAAAAAGCGGCCCCACGCAATTAGCACGACGGTTGGTGGCGGTGGGCGACCGGGTTTACGTAACTCTGGGAGTGGATGCACCAGTGAGCGTGCTGGACGCGGCGACGGGGATGAAGATACACGACCTGCCGGGCAGTGAGCGGACGGAGGAGATCGTGGTGGAAGGCGACTCGGTGTTCGCGTTGGTGAGTGGCGAGGCGTGGGAGCTGAATTCATTTCTTCCGTTCCACAACGTGGGCGACCAGGCGCGCGTACGGCGAGACTTTGCGTGGAACGAAAAGCCGCGGCACGTGAAGGTTTACGACTCGCGAACGGGCAAGAAATTCTGGGAACGTAAAACGGTGATCAGTCCCCAATCACTGACGGCGGATGCGCGCAATGTGTTTTACCACGATGGCGAGAAGGTAGTGGCAGTGCACCGGTCGAGCGGCGACGTGGAATGGGAAAGCAAGCCGGTGAACCGGCCTAAGGCGGTGCGTTTTAATTTCGCGCCCAAGCTGGTGGTGACCGACGGGGTGGTGCTGTACGCGGGCGGTGACCGGACGATGCAGGCATTCGCGGCGGGCACGGGCAAAGTGATGTGGGAGGCGCCGCATGCGCGCGGCGGGTATCAGTCGCCGGAGGATTTGCTGGTGATGAAGGGGCTGGTGTGGAGCGCGCCGACGACAAGTGGGCGCGACAGTGGCGCCTTCACCGGGCGCGACTTGAAGACCGGCGAGGTGAAGGTGGAGTTTCCGCCCAACGTGGACACGTACTGGTTCCATCACCGCTGCTACATCGCCAAGGGCACGGAGAATTTTCTGATGCCCTCACGCACGGGTATCGAGTTTGTGGACCCCGATAAAAAGGACTGGGATATCAACCATTGGGTGCGCGGCGGCTGCCTTTATGGCGTGATGCCCGCCAACGGACTCACCTACGCGCCGCCGCACAACTGCGCATGTTATCCCGAGGCCAAGCTCTTCGGCTTCAACGCACTCGCGTCGTCCATTCCTTCGCGGGCGATTGGAAAGGTTGATGAAGCAGCACGGCTCGTAAAAGGCCCGGCGTATGGGCAGGCGACGGATTCGGGTGGCAACGGCGATTCCGACTGGCCCACGTACCGCCAAAACAACCGCCGCAGTGGGGCCTCGTCCACCATCATCCGCGGCGAACTGGCACCCGCGTGGTCCACCCACCTCGGCGGTCGGCTCAGTGCGGTAACGGAGGCGGAGAACAAGATTTACGTTTCGCGCATCGACGCGCACGAGGTAGTGGCGCTGCACGCGGTCACAGGTAAGGTGGTGTGGCGCTTTGCCACCGGTGGGCGCGTGGATTCGCCGCCGAGCATTCGCGATGGGCGCGCGTATTTTGGCTGTGCCGATGGCTGGGTGTACTGCGTGCGCGTGAGTGACGGTGCGTTGGCATGGCGGTTTCGCGCCGCGCCGGAGGACCGTAGATTGATGGCCTATGAACAACTCGAAAGCGTGTGGCCGGTGCACGGCAGCGTGTTGATTCAGGGCGACGTTGTGTATTTCGTAGCCGGCCGATCGAACTTTCTCGATGGCGGCATGCGGTGGTTTGCGCTGGACGCAATGACAGGCAAGAAACACGTGGAGGTGGTGCTGGACGACAAGGAACCGGGCGAGGACAAGGACCTTCAGGAGCGCATCAAGATTTTGCAGATGCCCGTCGGGTTGCCGGACATTCTTTCCGCGGACGAAAAGTTCATTTACATGAAGTCGCAAAAGTTTGACCGGGAAGGCCAGCGCATCGACCTCGGGCCGCACACCGGCGACTTCGCCGGGCAGGGCAGCCAGCAAGGCGGCGACACGGCGCATCTCTTTTGTCCCACCGGCTTCCTCGACAGCACGTGGTTCCACCGCACCTACTGGGTGTACGGCCGCAGTTTCGCCGGCGGGCACGGGGGCTACTATCAGGCGGGCAAGTTCGCGCCTTCGGGTCGTATCATGGTGTTTGATCGCGATCGCGTCTACGGCTTCGGCCGCAAACCGGAGTATTATAAATGGACGACCATCCTCGAGCATCAACTCTTCGCCACCGACCGCCATCGCAAGGCACCGCCCGCACCGGTGGAGAATGCCCCGAGGCCCAAGGGCGCGATGGTCGACTTCGGCACGCCCGCCAGCCTCGACCCCAAGGGCAAGGCGCTCACCGTCACCGCGTGGACAATCAGCGAAAAGCCCACCGGCATCGTGCTCGCCCACGGCGGGCCGCTCAATGGCTACGCGCTGCTGGTACACAAGGGCCAGCCCGTCTTCATGGTGCGCAGCAAGGAGAAACTCGCCGCCGTCCGTGGACAGGCGAAAATCACTGACAAGCTCGTGCATCTAGCCGGTGTCTTGACTCAAGACAACGAGTTGCGCCTCTACATGAACGGCCGGCAAGTCGCCAAGGGCGAAGGCCCCGGGCTGGTGGCAGGCACACCGGTGCAGGGCCTGCAAATTGGCGCGGATGATGGCAGCCCCGTGGGCCTGTACAAGACGCCGTTCTCATTCAAGGGCCTCATCGACGAAGCTCGCATCTATCATCGCGCCCTCACTGCCGAGGAAATCGCCAGCGCCGCCGACGATGGCCAGGTGGATGCCGCCGATCTTGTACTCAACGTCACATTCGACAAGGGCGATGCCAAGGACAGTTCCGGCAAGAATCATCACGGAAAATTTGCCGGACTAAAAACCGTCCCCACAAAACTCGGCCTCGCGATGCATTTCCCCGGACGCAACTTTGGCCCCGGTGCAGGCAGCGTCGCCATCGAGCATCACTGGACCAAGGATCTGCCCATCCTCGTCCGCGCCATGGCGCTCGCCGGCGGCAGGCTTTATCTCATCGGGCCGCCCGACCTCGTCGACGAAGCCGCGACCTTTGAAAAGCTCACTAAGGGCGATCCCGCTACGCTGAAACTCCTTGCCCAACAAGACGCCGCCTTGAACGGTGCCCAAGGCTCGCTGCTGCTCGTTGTCGATCCCAAGACCGGCAAACTCATCGAGAAACGCAAGCTAGAGTCACTCCCCACTTGGGACAGCCTTGCCGCAGCCCTCGGCCGGTTGTATTACGCCACCACCGACGGGCACGTGATCAGCCTGGGCGGCAACCCTTGACGTGACGCACGCCCGGCACGCACGCACTATTAACATCCGAACAATTCCTCAAGCCGGGCGCGCATGACGCTGCCATCAACACTTTCACCGGTCCAATACTCGATGCCGGTAATGCCTTGATTGACGAGCATGCCAAGGCCGTCAATGACCGTGCAGCCCTTCGCCTCGGCATCCCGAACAAGGCGCGTGCGGGGCGGATTGGGAATCACGTCCGCCACCACCATGTTGACCGCCAGAGAATCGATCTCCAACGCCAAGCTTGCCTCAGCGTCGGCAAGGCCAATGCTGGTGGCGTTGATCACCACATCGGTTTCCCCGGGCACGGAATAGTTGCCCTCCCACTTCACGAGATCGGCTTCAACAGAAGTGTTCTCATTGAGCAGGGCGACCAGTTCGCCACCGCGATCCTCACTGCGGTTGACCACGGTAATATGCGATGCCCCGGCCAGAGCGCACTCCACGCCAATGGCGCGCGCGGCGCCACCAGCCCCAAACATCACCAGCCTTTTGCCCGCCGGATCAACCACCTCCTGCAAACTTTTAAGGAAGCCCTTGCCGTCGGTGTTTTCACCGATGTACTGGCCCTCGCGACGCACGGCGCAATTCACCGCGCCAATGACGCTGGCCGACTCTCCGAGCCCATCCAGATGCTCGATCACGGCCACCTTGTGCGGGATGGAACAGTTGAACCCGGCCCAGTTCATGGCTCGCGCGCCGGCCACGGCATCGGCCAGCTTCTCCGGTGGCACCTCGGTGTTGAGATAACGGTAATGTAGCCCGTGATGACGATAGGCGGCCTCGACCATTTCCACAGTGGGGTTCTCCGCCGCAGGCTGCGCAAACGAGCCAGTAATATGATGCAGGAAATTGTGTTCTTCAGGCATTATGTGTGCCGCGAATAAAACCAAAGCGCACCAGCGGACAAAAGGAAAAAGCCAAGTGTGGGCAGTTTAACGCGGTTCCTGTCCTGTCCCGCGTCCCCGCAAGGCGACTGTGTTGGTGGTTTATCCTGCCACACCGTGGCCAAGGCTCGCTTCGCTCGCCTTGGAGGATTGAGATTCAAGCATTAAGGTTCAAGCCGTCGAGCATCAAGATAACAGAGGCCGACCCACCTGCCTCACTCACCCGCCAACACACACCGAAAGCCTAAGTAATTGAGGAGGAAGGCAGGGGGGCGGCTGGTACGGTAGGACGACGACAAATTGCCGGGATGGCCGTTAAGCCATGACGCACCGCGCAACACACGGAACGGTTCGTTTGGTCTGAACTTATCCTCGCACCATTCCAACACGTTACCGCCTAAATCATGCAGACCGTGCTGGTTCGCTGCAAAACTCCCCACCGGCGCGGTGTATTCAAACTCATCCACCTTCAAGAGTTCGGAATAAAAGCGATTGTCATAATTCCCCGCCCCCTTGGGCGGTGGCCACCTCTTGCCCCACGGGAACATGTCTTCAATGCCAAGATGCTTCTCCTCCGGCGTTTTGCCTTCCTCCTTTCCCAAGCCCACCGCCACACTCCACTCCGCATCCGTCGGCAGTCGATACTTCTGCCCCGCCTTGATTTTGCCCGCCGCCAATTCATTCTTCGTCAGCCACGCACAAAACGCCTGTGCATCATTCCAGCCCACGTTCACCACCGGATGCGTGTCCGCCTGCTTGAACCCCGGCTCCTTCCAACGCTCGTTCACCCCCACATTCGCAGCCACGTACGCCGCGTAATCCTTCACCCGTGTCTCCCAGATGCAAAATTGCACTTCCGTCTCCGGCACTGGCTTAAACACCATCCCCAACGTATTGGTAAAGGCCATTGTAGCCCCGGCCGGTGGCCGGGGCGCCGGGCCATCGGCCCGGTCTACAGCGAGCTTGCCTCCCACCTTGGGCTCCGGATCGGGGTTGGTTTTTGGTGGCTTCGGCTGCTTCACGCCCACCTTGGATCCGGCATTGGATTCCAGCCCTGTTGGCGCGCCCTTCTTTCCACACCCCGCCAACACCAAGGTTCCTATCAAAACCAAAGACAATTGCCTCACAAGCCCAAGCTACGGTTTTAAAACATTTTAGGCAAGGGGATTGGCCACATGAATCAGACGTTCTCGCGCCCAAGATGAATGGTTTTGACCGCCCAACCTTTGTTCTTGAGCTGCCAACCCTTCGTCCCGCACGTAAAACCCTTGGTCGCGAGCGTAAAACCCTTGGTCGCGAGCGCAAAACCTTTGGTCGGACGTGCGAAACCCTTGGTCGGGAGGTCAAAACCTTTGATCCCGCGCGCAAAACCCTTGGTCGGGCGCGAGGTTTGAATTGATAACAGGCCAATATACGGTGGTGGTGGGACGTGCCTGCGAATCCGTTTGTGTGGCGGAATGATTCAAACTGTGCCGGGGCAAAGCCCAAAAGGGAGCTTGCTGTGGTGTATGAGACCGCTACAGTTTTCTGCCGACGTCACTCGTTTATGAAAAATTTAATTTCAATCTTGTCCGTTGGAGCTGCATTGCTGGCGGTGGATGCGTTGGCACAGGAGAAACCGAAATTCCTCAGCCCGGAGGAAAGCCAGAAATTGTTCCAATTGCCAAAGGGATACAAACTGGAGTTGGTCCTGAGCGAGCCGCACATCAAGGAACCGGCCGTGGTGGTATTTGATGGCGACGGTAGCATGTTTGTGGCTGAGATGCGGACCTACATGCAGGACATCGATGGCTCGGGCAAATTCGACAAGGTGAGCCGGGTGTCCAAGCACATGGACACGGATGGCGATGGCGAGTTCGACAAGCACACGGTGTTCATTGACAAGCTGTTGCTGCCACGGATTCTGTTGCCGCTGGATGACCGCCTGGTTGTAGGCGAAACCAACACGCTGGATCTTTATGCCTACCGCGACACGGACGGCGATGGCGTGGCCGACGAGAAGAAGCTCTTTTACAAGGGCGGCCCGCGCGGCGGCAACCTGGAGCATCAGCCCAGCGGCTTGATCTGGAGCATGGATAACTGGCTCTACACCACCTACAACTCCTATCGCCTGCGGCTGGATCCGGTCTCGGGGGAGGTCCGCAAGGAGGGCACGGCCAACAACGGCGGCCAGTGGGGGTTGACGCAGGACAACTATGGCAAGCCCTGGTATGTGAACGCCGGCGGCGAGCGTGGGCCGGTGAATTTTCAGGTGCCTATCGTGTACGGCGCCTTTAATGCGCGTGACCAGTTTGAGCCGAATTACCGCACGGTGTATCCCCTGGTGCCCATTCCGGATGTGCAGGGTGGGCCGCGACGTTTTCGACCTCAGGAAAAAACACTCAATCATTTTACGGCAACCTGCGGGCAGGAGGTTTACCGCGGAGACAGGCTCCCGGAGGAACTCCTTGGAAACCTGTTCTTCGGTGAGCCGGTTGGCCGATTGGTGCGCCGGACCGTTATTGAAAATGATGGAGGGGTTTCCAAATTGAGCAACCCGCATCCGGGATCGGAATTCATCCGCACACCCGACGCCTATTTCCGGCCAATCAACGCGGTGACTGCGCCGGACGGCACTCTTTACATAGTGGACATGTACCGCGGCATCATCCAGGAAGGCAACTGGGTGCGGCCGGGCTCCTACCTGCGCAAGGTGGTGCAGCAATACCGGCTCGACGAGGCGATTGGCCGCGGCCGCATCTGGCGACTGGTTCACGACACCACCAAGCGGGGCAAGCAACCACGCCTGTTGCAGGCGAAGTCCACGGAACTGGTGCGGTATCTGGGCCATCCCAATGGCTGGTGGCGAGACACGGCACAAAAGCTCTTGATCCTGCGCAATGACAAGAGCGTGGGCCCAATACTGGAGGAACGACTGTCAAAGGCGGGGCATCATCTGGAACGCCTTCACGTGCTGTGGACACTGGAGGGACTTGGGTTGGCCAACGCCAAGATTGTGGGGAAAGCCATGACCGACGAGCACCCGCAGGTCCGGATCGCGGCCATTCGCGTGAGTGAATCCCTGCATAAACAGGGCGAGGACTCGGTGGCGAGTGATGTTGCAAAGATGGTGGCTGACCCGGAGGGCGAGGTGGTGCTGCAGGCGTTGATGAGCGCAAAGCACCTGAACCTGCCCGAGTGGCCCGTTTGGCTGACATCAGCGAGAGTGACCAACAACAGCCGCGCGATTCAGGAATTGGCACCACAACTGGGCCGCGGCGGTGTGCCCGTGCCCACACGGCCAAACTTCACGGCGGCCCAAGTGAAGATGCTCAAGAAAGGCGAGGGAATTTACAAGACGCTGTGTTTTTCCTGCCACGGCAAGGACGGCCGGGGGGCGCCAATCCCCGATGGCAAGAAGGGCGAGACCTTAGCGGCGTCCTTTATCAACAACCGCACGATCCTGGGACACCCGGATTTGTCCATCAACGTCGTGTTGCATGGACTCACCGGGCCGGTGGATGGAGAGACCTATCCCAACCAAATGATTCCCATGAAATCCTACGATGACGAATGGATAGCCTCAGTGCTCTCGTATGTGCGCAACAGCTTTGGCAATAACGCACCGTTCATCGAGCCGACGCAGGTGGCCAAGGTGCGTAAGGAGACCGCTTCGCGCAAGACGCCCTGGACCATCAATGCGCTGCGCGGTTCCGTGCCGCGTTTCCTCAAGGAACGCAAACAATGGAAGCTGACGGCCAGCCACAAGCCGGAAGCCGTCGGCAGTGCCGTGGATGGCAACTTGGGCACACGCTTTGATACGGGCACACCAATGGTCCCCGGGATGTGGTTCCAGATTGAACTGCCCGCGGCTCGGGAGGTGAGTGGGCTGCGACTCGATGCCAAGGGGTCACCGCAGGATTATCCGGATGGCTACTCCATCAGCTTGTCACAGGATGGCAAGGCGTGGAGCAAGCCCGTGGCCACCGGTCGCGGCACAGGGCCGGTCATGGAAATCTTTTTCCAGGGCGCGCCGGCGAAATTTATCAAGATCACCCAAACGGGCAGGCGGACAGGCAAATACTGGAGCATTCACGAGTTACAGATTTATGCAAAATAACTGTCTGGACGGGCCGTGTCCCGTGTGGCAAACAAACCCCCTCTCTTTATGAAGAAACTTCTCATAACCGGACTGTGCGCCTTGGCAGCCTTCACGGCAGGCGCGGCAAAGCTTGAACTCAAGAAGGGCGACCGCGTGGTGCTGATCGGCAACACGCTGGCCGAGCGCATGCAGCATCACGGCTGGCTGGAAAGCTACGTGCAGGCGGCGTTGCCAAAACACGGGATTGCGTTTCGCAACCACGGCTTTTCCGGCGACAAGGTGAATAGCCGTCCGCGCAACCGCGGCTTCATCGCCCCGCACGAGTACCTGAAAATTTCCAAGGCCGACGTCATCATCGCTTTCTGGGGCTACAACGAGTCCTACGACAACAACCCCGCCGGCTTTGCGCAGGAATTGCTCAAGTGGATCGATGATACCCTGAAGCAGAACTACAGCGGCAAGGGCGCCCCGCGCATCGTGCTGTGTTCCCCCATCGCCCACGAGAATCTCAATACCCCCAACCTGCCCGACGGCCGCGCCAACAACGCCCGACTGATGCAGTACGCCGGTGCCACCGAAGCCGCCGCCGCAATTCGCAAGCTACCCTACGTGGATCTGTTTCATCTCACCAAGATGCTCTACGCCAAGCACAAGGAGCCGCTGACCATCAACGGCATCCACCCCAACAGCCTCGGCAACAAGCTTATCGCGCAACACCTCACCAAGGAGGTCTTCGGGCTGGAAATTTCCCAGAAGGAATCTCTGGTGAAACACATCCGCACCGCCGTGCTGGACAAGAACTGGTACTGGCACAACCGCTACCGCGCCACCGATGGCAACGACGTCTGGGGCGGACGCTCGCACTTGAAATTCGTGGATGGCCAAACCAATCGCGATGTGCTCATGCACGAGCTGGACATGATCGACGTAATGGTGGCCAACCGTGACAAAAAAGTTTGGGCGCATGCGCAAGGCCTCGCAAATGTGAAGGTGGACGATTCCAATGTCCCGCCACCGGTGAAGGTAAAGTCCAATGTGGGCGGAGCAGGCCCCGGCAGCAACAAGAGCAAGGAGGGACAAAAAATTTATAGCACACCGCACGAGACCGCAGCCCAATTGCAACTGGCCAAGGGACTAAAGGTCAATGTGTTTGCCTCGGAGGAAATGTTTCCCGAGCTGGCCAATCCCGTGCAGATGGCCGTGGATACCAAGGGCCGGCTGTGGGTGGCCGCTTGGCCGACCTATCCCAAGTGGGAACCCCTTAAGGAGATGAACGACCGGCTCCTGATTCTTCCTGATGAAAATCGAGACGGCGTGGCCGACAAGGCCATCACTTTTGCCAAGGTGCACAATCCCACCGGGTTTGAATTCTGGAATGGTGGTGTGATTGTTGCCAGCGTGCCAGATATCTTGTTCCTCAAGGACACCGACGGCGACGACGTGGCCGACGTGCGCATCCGCCTTTTCCACGGCTTGGACAGTGCCGATACCCACCACAGCGCCAATGCCTTTGTGTATGGCCCGGGCGGCAATTTCTACTATCAACGCGGCGTGTTCCACGTGAGCAACGTCGAGACTCCCTGGAAGAAGAATCAGCAGCATGGCAACAGCGCCATGTACCGCTTCAACCCGCGTACCTTTGAATACAGCTTCCACGCCAACAACTCACCCAACCCGCACGGCGTCAGCTTCAACTACTGGGGCTACCACTTCGCCACCGACGGCACTGGCGGCCGCGCCTATCAGGTGCGCCCGGATGGCAAGGGCGGCTTCCGCATGCAGGAACTCCTGCGCAAAACCGTCCGCCCCGTGCCGGCCAACGGCGTGGTTTCCAGCCCGCACTTTCCCGAGAAGTATCAGGGCAACTTCCTGATCCTTAACTCCATCGGCTTCCTCGGCATCAAGCAATACACCTTGAAATCCGATGAGAATGGCAACGTGCGCGGCACGGAGACGGAGGATCTGCTCAAATCGCCCAAGGATCGCAACTTTCGCCCGACGGATTTCGAGATCGGCACCGACGGTGCGATGTATGTTTCGGATTGGCAAAACATCATCATCGGCCACATGCAGCACAACGTGCGTGATCCCAGCCGCGACCACGAGTACGGCCGCGTTTATCGCATCACCCACGAGGGGCGCGAGTTGATGCCGTACGTGAAGGTCGATGGCGAACCCATAGCCAAGTTGCTCGACCTCTTGAAGGAACGCACGAACATCACGCGCTACCGCGCGCGCATCGAGCTTAGCGAGCGTGACACCAGCGCGGTGATGGCTGAACTGGCCAAATGGATCAAGAAATGGGATTCCAAGAAACCAGAGCATGCCCACCACCTGCTTGAGGCCTTGTGGCTGCATCAGCAACACAACGTGAAGAATGAAAAACTTCTGGTGACCGTGCTTAATTCACCAGTGAATGATGCGCGCGTAGCGGCAAGAACGGTGAAACAGTTCTGGGACACCTCCGCCGCCGCGAACGTCAAGTCGGAGCCGCAAACAGCGCCCGTCAAGCAAAAGTCCGGCATCTTGTCAGACACCCCCGAGCTGACCACCATCCGCATAGGCACCCTTGTCGAGAAGATGAAATACGACACGCCGGAGCTCACCGTGAAGGCAGGTAAAAAGATCAAGCTTATCTTCACCAACCCGGACCATCTGCCGCATAACATCGTGCTGGTGAAACCCGGAAAGCTCGAAGCTGTCGCCACGGCCGCAGTCAATCTGGGTGCCGAGGGTTTCAAAGTGGGATTTGTGCCGAAGACCGACGACGTGATCTGGGCCAGCAAGCTCATCGACCATGGCAAGGAACAGGTCATCGAATTCACCGCCCCGGCCAAACCCGGCGATTACCCATACGTCTGCACCTTCCCTGGCCACCACATCCTGATGCGTGGCATGCTGCACGTGAAGTAACGGACCACCCAAAAGAATTACACACCCCGTGCCTTTCGAGGCAGCGGGGTTTTTATTTTTAAATATTTAAAGGCCAGCTATTCAGTCCCACCCAATTCTTCCCCAGGTTTTCCGTCATGTTTTTTCAGTAGCTCGATAATTTCAGTATGCCCACCGGAGTTAGCTAAATCCAAAGGCGTAATCTTCCCATCTTCATAACTTGAGGAATAGTGCTTTCGGTTTTTTGCATTCACATCAGCACCATTCGAAAGCAATAGCTTCAAAATCTCCGTCTGCCCGTTTCTAGCTGCACAATGCAATGCGGTATACCCCTTCTTAATTCCTCCTCCAATGATATTACCTTTCAACAATGCTTCATCTTCCTCCGACAAAAGTTTCCTGTCCGTGCTCCTGCCCCATCTCCTGACATTCACATCAGCACCTGCAGTCAGGAAGTTTTTCACATCTTCGATGTTTCCTTTTACGACTGCCAATTGGAACTGAATATTTTTTGTCCTTTGACTGCGGTTCAATCCATTCCTTGTCTCAAAACACAAAATTAAAAAACCCAAAATCAACAAAGCATATTTGATTTTCTTGAGCAAACTCAGGCTGATAATTGGCTCATCGTATGCTTCATCTTGATGGAATTTTTTCTTCCATGATCGAGCTCGCATAATAAAAAAGCCGATTCCAAAAATAAGGCAAAACAACATCCACATGGTTACGGCTCCTCTATCACGGAGATACCTAGACCAAGTAAAAAAACCGGTGCCACCCAGCCCCACCTCATCAGCAATTCCAGCCATAAATTTGTAAATTGGGCCGCCATTTTCTCTTGGCTGATAATCTCCTTTTACAACAACAGCCCAACCAAACCATTCCCAACTTGGCTCATCATCGACTGGCGGTGGGCGAAATGCGGATTCGGATAACCAAAAGGTCAGAATGGCAAATAGAATTGCGACACCTATGCTTTTGTTGAGAAAAATGTGCTGTTTGAAACCTGTGGCTGCAATACGCTCAGTGACATCACTGATATCGGACAGCTCGGTGATATCCTCGGACAGCTCTAAATCGGATTTTGACTCCCCTCTTGGCACGTTTAATTCGGAAAACTCCATCTCGCTCAACGGCACCCATTCTTTCATACCTTCCTGGCAAGCCAAATCGGACGGCAGAAGAGTACCGTCTTTCAAACAGGCATTTATGTCCTCAACACTATATGGACCAGCCTGTTCTCCGTCTCTCGAGATAAATATCTGCATTAATGATCACTTCAAAATCTTCTGAAGCCCCTCGAGATTTTCCTTTAATGCAATCTCTGTGTCAGTGTCATTCCGGTGATCGAGAATGCCAATGGGGCCTGCATAACCGCTCTTGCGTATGGCAGTAATCATCGCCGCCTCATGTTGACCGCGGCCAAGCTGCAGAATCTTCGGCTGCGCGCCATCGTTCATACCGTTGAGGTTGAGGCAGAGAAGGTACGGTTTCATTTGGCGCAGCGATTTTTCCCAGTCGTCAATGTGCCCGTGGCCATGGTGAAGATTGTAGACAATGCCGACGTGCTTGGCGTCGTGATGCTTGTGCAAATATTGGCAAACCGCCACCAGATTGGCCGGCTCCCCACCCCAACCTCCATGATTGTAGAGTCCAAGTTGGCAGCCCAGTTCCCTGGTTCGTTTAACCAAAGGCAACATTGCTTTTGCCGCAGCGGCCACACGAGCCTCCTGACTATCGGCTTGAGGGCTACGTAGAGTACGCCATATCTGCGGATGGATTTTATGTTTTTCGAACAATCGAAAGGCCTCCTCGTGAACACTCCAAAAGGCAAAGAATTCCAGTCCGTGCTTTTTGTACTGCAGAATCTCCTCCTCAAATTCCGACACGTGCTTCGAGCGCCAGTCATAAGCCACCCGCTTGAGCCCGAGCCGCTTGAGCATAGCCGCGCGCTCCGCCGGCCCGCGTTGCTTGGCATCGAAAGGCACAATGCACCATGCGACGAGTTTGTCTTTGGCAAAGTTGTCTGCAGCGTGAATTCCGGCGCACAGGCCGGTCAGCAAAATGAAGAATAATTTTTTCATCGGTTCATGATCGCCTCAATCTCATCCGCTTCGATCGGCACCTTGGCCATGAGATTGATGGGGCCGTCATCGGTCACCACAATGTCATCCTCCAGACGCACGCCGAAGCCTTCGTCCGGCAGGTAAATGCCCGGCTCAACAGTAAGCACGGTGCCCGGCTGGAACGGCACGTTCAGGTTGCCCACATCGTGCACGTCCAACCCGAGCGGATGGCCGAGGCCGTGCATGAAATATTTGCGGCAGGCGGGGTTGTCCGGATCCTGTTTTTTGATCTGGCTTTGCTTGAGCAAGCCCAGCTTGAGCAGTTCCTCGTTGGTGTGGGCCTGCGCTTCCTTTTGCCAATCCTTGTGCAACTTGCCAACCGTCGCGCCGGCGATGCTGGCGCGCAACACGCGCAACACGGCGTTGTACACCTTCTTTTGCCTCCGCGAAAACTTGCCGCTCACGGGAATCGTGCGCGTCAGATCTGCGTTGTAGTTCGCATAACTCGAGGCCACATCCATCAACAGCAGCTGGCCCTTTTTGCAGACCTGATCGTTCTGCAGGTAATGCAGCACACAGTTGTTTTTGCCCGCAGCCACAATCGGCGTGTAGGCAAACTTGCCGCGGCGCTTGATAAATTCCCGCGCCAATTCGGCTTCCACCTCGTACTCGGCAACCCCCGGCTTAACAAACCGCAACGTGCGGCGGAATCCCCTAGCCGTGATATCCACCGCCTCCTTGAGCAGCTCGATTTCCAAATCTGTCTTCACCACGCGCAGCTCATGCAGCAACGGCGCCAGCCGCCGATACGTGTGCAGCGGGAAATCCGCCTGGCATTGCTTGATAAACCGCACGTCGCGCGTCTCTACCTCCACGTGTGCGCGCTTGTACTCGTTGCTGTTCAGGTACGCGCTCTCCGCCTCGCACATCAGCGAACGAAACATCACCGGGAACTCCGACAGCCAGCGCACGTTCTTGATGCCCGAAATCTTGCGCGCATCCGGCTTGGTATGCTTGTAACCCTCCCAAATCTGCAGGTGCTCATTCGGCTCACGCACAAACAGGATTTCGCGCTGTTTCTCATCCGCCGCATCTGGAAACAGCACCAAAATGCTTTCCTCCTGCTCAATGCCGCTCAGGAAAAACAAGTCGGCATTCGGCTGCATCGGCAGCGTGCCGTCGGCGTTGGTCGGCAGGATGTCGTTGGCATTGAGTACCGCCAACGATTTCGGCGCCATCTGGCCCGCGAGACGTTTACGGTTTTGAACAAAGAGCTTGGAAGGAATCGGCTTGTGACGCATGTCGTTTGGTGGCGACAGAGTGCGGCAAACCCAGCGCAGCGGCAACGGTTTTCAATGACCAACCTCACGGCCGATTTTTTTCAGCAACGGAAATCAATTTCTTGAGGGCCAAGTCGATGGTCTTTTCGCCCGGATGCCCCACCCACTTGTGGCGGATGATGCCTTGATGATCGATGACGTAAAAAGTCGGCGTCGCGGGATAGTTCCATTGACGGACAATCTCGCCCGAGTCGGCGAAGGATCGCCAGTTGAGTTTTTCCTTCACCATCACGGCCTTGAGCGTCTTCGGTTCGTGCCGGAACACATCCACGCCGATTAGCGCGAAGGGTTTGCCTTTCAGCTGATTCACGAGCGACCGCTCATGTGGCCAGTGGGCCCGTCACGTGAGTCAGTACTCCATCCAGAAATACAGCAGCACAACCTTGCCGCGATAGTCGCTCAGCTTGAATGACCGGCCGTCTTGATCCCGCCCCTTAATATCCGGCGCCGCCTTGCCCACGGACAGATGCCGGATGCCGTGCAGTTCCATTTTGGCCTGTGCGGCGACCGTGCCACCGCGCGGAGTTTTCACGTCATCATATTTCGCGGCTTGTTCAAACAGAGTTTCTATCTCCTTGGCCAGCCCGTCATTTTTGCGCTGTTTTAAATTCGGCAAATATAATTTTCCAAAAAACATTTGGTTGAATTTAGCCATCCCCGGACGGTCTGCCGCCAGCTGCACTGCACGCAGCCGGTCGTTTAAAAACCGGCCAACGCCAGGCTAGCCAATCCCTGCATTTCGCGGTGGGAATTTTCCCGCAACACGGCACGCAGGAATTTTTCGAACTCCATTCGGCATCCATACCGCATCCGATCAATAACCGGCCCCAGCCCGTTGCTACGCAAATAATCGCGCTGCAACAGGGCCACCACCCTGCCCGGCGAGCCATCGGTGATCCCCACCGGAATGTTGGCATGATTCATCTCCCACGCGATGTGTGATGCCGAGTCCATGGACCCAATCGCTTGGATCGCCTGACGAATGGCCTTCAAGGCCACCGGATTTTCAGGATGCTTTTCAGCCAAGGCCAAAAATCGCGCCGGGAATTTCCCCAACCGCTCCACATGCAGCCGACGTTGGTCATCTGTTTTGGCCGTGCGAATACCGCCGCTCGCCGTGCTGTACTGCTTTAACAGTGCGTTGTATTCCGCAGCCGGCTCCGCCACGGTGGCTGCCCCGCTGCTCGACACGATGAAAAGACTGACGATTCCCGTCCCGATTAATCCAAAGTCAATCTTCACGTAACGGTCTGAATTGTTCCCACGTCAGCTGAATTCGAGCAACGGAAATCAACAGGCGGCTACTTATCCGGCGTCTCGTAATCATGCCGCTCGCGCGCGTCATCCGACAGATACTGCACAAACTCCCAATCATTGCCGTCCGGGTCCATGAAATAGACACGCCGACGGTGCGGGTGATCATTGGGCGGGGTGGAATCCTCATAACCCGCCGCCGTCATGCGCGTGCGCAGGGCCTCGGTATCGGCCACTTCAAAGGCCAAATGGTTCACGCCCGGCTTGCCCGTGTACGGCTCCCAGCGCTCGGCCGGTTCCACGGTGGATTGATTGAGCGCCAGATATGTCTCGTCCGTGCCCACGTGCACCCAGCGCGTGCCGTCCGCATCGCGCCCGTCATGCCGGATGCCGAATTCCGAAAACGCCGTCCGTACAAACGCCAACGTCGCCTCAATATCGCGCACCAACAGATTCGCATGCTCCAAGCGGGCGGGCATTTTAGGCGGCTACGGGTTTGCGTTTGTGTTTGGAAGGGCGCCGTTTGGCAAAAGTCACCTTCACCTCCATGTCCAACGCCTCGGCAACTTTGCGCAGCATGCTTAGTGAATGTCCCTCGTAGGAAGGCGATTCCAAACGGCTGATTTGCTGCTGTGAGGTGCCCAGTTGATCGGCCAGTTCCTTCTGCGACAGGCCCGACTTGCGACGCAACTCGGCCAGTTGCAGGGCCACGTCCCACGCCGCGCCGGCGCGTTCAAATCGTTCCGCGAACGCGGCATCTTTCAGTTGCTGCTCCAGATATCGATCAAAATTTGTTTTGCTCATCGCAGATTTCGTTTCAACCAGTCATCTCGCCGCGCCCGCGCCGTGCGCAAATCTCGCGCGGGTATTTTCTGGCCCTTGTTACGAATGCCGTGCACGGCCACGATGCAGCGGCCCTTCACGAAAAACCAAAACACTCGCGTGTTCAATTTGCCCACATGCCGCAACTCCAGCAGGCCGTCTCCCAAGGGCTTGCTCAACGGTGGCCGGTGATTTTTCCGGTCACGCAGTTTTGCCAAGCCCGCCAATACTGCGGCGTGGTCGGCCGGGTCGGTTCGCCGCAGTTCATTGAGAAACGCCTCCACCGGACTTTTCCCATCGACGGTCTCAAAAAACTCTACGGTGAAAACCATGGCCACGCAACATCAAATTTGATGTAACTGAAATGTATCAAGATACTGGCCCACAATTTCCTTCAAGGCCGGCGGTTCGGGCAGGCCGAGGGCTACGGCGCGGGTGCCGTCTACGGCGGTGGGCCAGGTATCGACGATGGCCTGGATGCGCGCGTCGAAGGCATCTTCAATCGGCCCGAGCGTCAGGCTGCGTTCGGCGGCCACTTCGGCGAGCACGGCTTCGGCCAGTTCCGGCGTCACCACGTGCGCCGGCAAGCAGTAGCCGCGATCGTCGCCCAGTTGTTCCGACGCCATTTCGTGCAGGGCGATAAAGCTCTCGATCACAGTCTTGAAGCCCGTCATGGGATGCGGCTGACTACGGTGCACCGGCAGCGCGCAGGGTTCGCCCTTGAGCGGTTCACGAAACATGCCACTGGCCCAACCGGACGCCGCGGCGTTGGGGCGGCCGGGGCGGATGATTACCGTGGGCAGCCGCACCGCGCGCCCGTCGAAATGCCCCTTGCGCACGTGATCGTTGAGCAACAGTTCGCAGATCGCCTTGGTCATGCCGTAGGTGGTGCGCGGCGTGTGCTTGGTGTCGTCACCCACCGGCGTGGGCATCGCCTCGCCGCCAAAGCTCGCCACGCTGCTGGCAAACACCACGCGCGGTTGACCGGCCACCGCGCGCGCCGCCTCAAAGATATGCCGGCCGCCGTCCAAGTTGACCCGCAGCGCATCATCGTAACGCTCCTCACATTCGCCGCTGACCATGGAGGCGAGGTGAAACAAAGTAAAATGATCCGCGCCGCCAATGGCTTCTTCAATCACCGCGCGCTCGGCCACATCGCCTTCCATGCGCCGCACCGGCGCCTCAGTTGGCCCGCCACCAAAGCGGGCATCGAGCAGCACCAATTCCTCAATCGGCTCCGCGCTGCCTGAGGCGCCGGTTAATTCCCCGCGCTCCAACAGCGCCTCCGCCAATTGCGTGCCCAAAAAACCGCCGCCGCCGGTGATGATGACTTTCATTTACGATTCAATTCGGTTGATGGCTTCCAAATGCGTGAGCAGACCGCTGTGATCCATGTCACCCTTTCCACTCTCAACCATGGCGGTGAAGAGCTCGTTGACCAGCCGCGTGATCGGCAGCTCCAATCCCAGTCGCTCGGCGGCGGCCAGCGCGTTCTTGAGATCTTTCACCTGAAACTTCGCCGGCCCACCCGGCTCGAAATTCCGCTCCACCATCCGCAACCCGTGCTCGCTCAGAATGCGGCTGGAGGCAAACCCGCCCTGCAACGCCGCGCGCACCTGCGACCGATCCGCCCCGCCGCCACCGGCCAAAATGAAGGCCTCGCTCACTGCCCCGATGGTGATCGCCACGATCACCTGATTGGCGAGCTTTGACAACTGCCCGCAACCATTCGGCCCCACATGCGTTGCGTTCCCCATCGCCGCAAAGACCGGTTCCATAGCCGCAAAAGTCTCCGGAGCACCACCGGCCATGATCGCTAGTTCCCCTGCCGCCGCACCCTTCGTGCCGCCGCTTACCGGCGCGTCAAGATACGCCACACCGGCCGCCAAATGTCGCTCCGCATGATCCATTGCCTCGTTGGCTCCGATCGAGCTCATGTCAATCCGAGTCGCTCCCTCGGCGATCGCCGCCGCGACGCCCTGCTCGAACATCACCTCCGCCACCGCCGGACCATCGGAGAGCATCGTGATCACCACCTCCGCATCGGCCACGGCGTCGGCAGGTGTAGCTGCCAAGGTCGCGCCATTGGCCTTCAACGGTTCCGCCTTAGCTGCGGACCGGTTCCACACTGTCAGTTCAAAGCCCGCTTTGAGCAGGCACCGGCACATTGGCGCGCCCATCAGGCCTGTGCCGAGAAAGGCGATTTTTGATTGAGTCATGATTGGTTTTTAAATTTACGGATCCGCAGGCTCGTCACTACGCATTTAAGCAGCACCGTGCTGCCAAAATTGGGGGAACGAGCCTTCGAGTCCGCATGTGCCAGTTCGAGTCATTTCTTGAATTGAATCTAATGTGCAAAGAGCACGAGGTTGACTAGGCACGTTATAAAGAGCCGGCCCGAGCCTTCAGTTGATCCACAATGTGTCGGCTCAGCTCGCTGCGTTTGCCTCTCCACAGTGCGCCGATTGTGACTGCCGGGAAATCCTTCAAGGGTAACAGACGTACGCCCTTGGGCGCCTTGTCGCCAGGCAAGGCCAGGCTGAGGCCGATGCCGAATCCGTTCGCAACGTAGGTGCTGATGAGGTCAATGGAGTTCAGCTCAATACCGGTCGGCCAATCCAACTTGCGCCGAGCCAGTTCCTTTTGAAAGGCTCGGGCGATACCTTCATTAGCCGGCAGGCTGATGAGGGTTTGGGCGATGCGATCCTGCCCGAGCAGGTCCTCAGCAGTCTTGAGCTTCATGCGGGTGGGCACCTGCAGAACCATCGGGAGGTCGAGAAGTTTCTCGGCCTTCAACTCGGTCGGCGGCTTGGAATCCAGCACGGTCACTCCGAGATCCACTTCCGAGTCCAGCAGCCACTGCTCAATCTCCGGCTGAATACCCACGCGCAAGTGCGGGTGTAGCCCGGGAAATTTACGGCGCGCCGCCCCGAGGATATCCGGCAGATGATCGCGAAAGACCGTAGTGGAAGCGGCGATCCGAATGGACTGTGCTGCTCCTCCACGCAGTTTTTGCGCCACGCCGGCGATGTTTTGGAAAAACGGCTCCACGAACGCAAACAGCTCCTCACCCGCCGGCGTCAGCTCAAACGGCCGGCGCTGGAAAAGCGCAATGCCGAGATCGTTCTCCAGCTGAATCACCTGCGCACTGACGGCCGGCTGCTGAATGCCGTAAGGCATATTGCGCACGGCACCGGCGATGCCCTTGTGGCGGGCCACGTAATAGAATAATTCGAGA
>DJHS01000154.1:0-675 GCA_002433235.1 Verrucomicrobia bacterium UBA6614 | reverse complement strand
CTGGAAAAGCGCAATGCCGAGATCATTCTCCAGCTGAATCACCTGTGCACTGACGGCCGGCTGCTGAATGCCGTAAGGCATATTGCGCACGGCACCGGCGATGCCCTTGTGTCGGGCGACGTAATAAAACAATTCAAGATGGTGGATGTTCATTTCTTTTTTGTGGGCGCTTGGTAAGCGGGATTGGGCAAGGGCATTTTGGCTTTGAGCTGCTTTTGCCACGCGGCGAGCTTGGCCCGGAGTTCGATGGCTTTTTTGGGATGGGTCGCGGCGAGGTTGTTCTGTTCGCCGATGTCCTCGGCCAGGTTGTAGAGCTCAATCTTTTCGTGGTGATAAAACTCGATGAGCTTCCAATCGCCATCACGGATGGCGGCACCAGGCTTCCAGCTCGAGCCGTGATAATGCGGATAATGCCAGTACAACGTGCGGCTGCCGCTGTCGTTGCCTTTGAGTTGGCTCACGAGGCTCTGACCATCAGCGTGAAGCTTGGGCTGCGCGGGCAAACCGGCCAGCTCGAGCATGGTGGGAAAGAAATCCATGCTGACCATCGGCTTGTGCGACACGCTGCCGGGCTTGGTAACGCCCGGTGCCCGGATGATGGTGGGCTCGCGCACGCCGCCCTCATACAGCCAGCCTTTACTGGCGCGAAGGGGCAGGTTGCAACCGGGGCCAAAG
>DJHS01000039.1:14387-27025 GCA_002433235.1 Verrucomicrobia bacterium UBA6614 | reverse complement strand
GTGAGGCGGCGTAATGGGCAGATAACAGAAGAACGGCCGATCCTTGTTGTCTTTGATGAACTTGATGGCTTCGTTGAAGATTTTGTAGTGGGAATAATTTGTGCCTGTGCTGCCGCCCTTGTTCCCCGGCAAAGGCACCTCCTCACTATTACGAATAATGTAGGGCGGATAATAACTGTGCGCATGGACCTGATCGTAGTATCCCAGAAACACATCGAACCCATGTTTCTCAGGCACGCCCGTTGAGCCTCGCCCACCACAACCCCATTTGCCAAAGCCACCGGTGGCATAACCGGAAGCCTTGAGCATGCTGGCAACCGTTTCCTCGTCTGCGCGCATGGGCGTCCCGCCGCCATTCACGCGCACCGACGTATGGCCGCTGTGCTTGCCGGTCATGAGCACACATCGGGTTGGAGCACATACCGAGGAACCGGCAAGTGCCTGCGTAAACCACACACCCTCCGCAGCCAAACGATCAATGCGCGGAGTCTTAATGGTTTTACTGCCCATGAAGGAGGGTTCGTAGTACCCCAGCTCATCACACATGATGTAAACGATGTTGGGCTTCTTGGCAGCGTTATCGCCCATCAACGGCAGACAGAGATAAATCGCCAGCAAGGCAGTCAGTGCGGATTTCATGCCCGCCACCCTACGCCCGCGCCATGGCCGGTCAAGGCAGAGGTGGGGGGAGCAATGCAGAAAAAATGACCCCTGAAAACGCCATCAAACACCATTGATGTGCACAAATTTGGCGGCACTTTTAGGTAGCACTTTGGATTATTTCACGACTCTGAAACCCAGAATAACACTGTTTTTGCAGTCTAAAATAAAGCTGGAGCGGGTAATGGGAATCGAACCCAACGAACATCGAATCCCCGTTTTCAGGGGAAATACAGCTATCACACTCATCACTCAGAAAACCCTGAGAGACCCAATTCTCCCTATGTCTCAGTGATGTTGGGGGGTGGGATTCTTCGATTCAGTAAATCTCAGTGTTTCTCAGGAGAATTGTAGAAAACAGTGAGATTGGGATGAGGATCCTCTGAACTTCTCTTAATCAGGATGGTGGGGTAGGATTTTCGCGAGTGAAAAAGTGCAAGTTTCCGTTGCTTTATGACTGCTGGTGGTTGATTGGCCTTAGAAAACGAAATGAAGAACTCACTTTTGGCTGCATTCCTTACATTGCTGACGCTCGTTACTTCTGTTTTCAGCGCAGAAAAATTGCGTGAGGTCATCGTTAGCCATGACGATGGGAACGGCATCCTCCAGCTATACCATATGAAGGAGGATGGATCTGATAGCATTCAACTGACGCATTCCAAACACGGCTGTCGTATGCCCTCTATTTCACCGGATGGCAAGAAGCTGGTTTATGTAAAGTTGGTTAAAGATTCCCTGTCGCTCTGGCTGTCTGATATTAATGGCAAGCAATCTCGCGCTCTTGTTAGTGAGGGCATGAACCTCCTTCCATCTTGGCTGCCAGACTCTCGTCATATCGTATGGATGAAGGCCCAGCAGAGGAATAAGAGGCAAGACCCTGCATCCAACAGTCAGATTCATATTCTGGATACACAAACGGGCCAATCTCGAAGGCTTTTCAGCGATCCAGAGCAAATCAAGTTTAGCAATGCGATGCCCTCAATATCATTCGATGGCAAGAAGGTCGCCTTTATTTCCAATCGAGGCGGCACCTTTAGGGTTTGGGTGAGCAATCTTGACGGGAGCAGTGCGAGAATTATTTCACCGACACCCACAAAAGAGGATGAAAATCTTAAACTGCCAATCGAGCAAAAAGTCCCCATTTGGTCTCCAAATGGCAAATGGATTGCTCATTGGGAAGGAGTGGAGATGATTCACATGAGTCCGTATACCGGAATCAAAAACCCGGGACGGGATCAGCAGATCTCAGCCACTTTCAATGTTTGGGTTGTCAGTAGTGACGGGACACACCGACGAAAAGTTGGGCGTGGTGATGACCCAACCTGGTCGCCAGATGGATTTGTGACCCGAGCTTTTCCGGATCCAGAAAGGAGAGGCCCCAAGATCATGATTGAGACCAAAGCCGGGGAAAAGGCGTTGCCGATTGTGCCTCGCAAAAGAAACTGGGGCCGATTTGCTTGGCTGCCTAATTATCCTCCATTATCCAATCATCTCAGGTAAATCATCAATCACGATAAGACTCCAAGTCTCCTAGGAGATCTCACATCTCTCGACACAGATTACACAGTTGTCTTCACGACTAATTCTCTGACCACCCTCTGAACCTAATTACAGGAATTTCAGGAACCCACAGATTCCAATTGGGATAGTGTGGAAAAGAGTAAGATGTGTTTTGGGAATCGAACCCAACGAACATCGAATTCCTAGTATTTTGGATTTTATGTCGGCTATCCGCGGATTTAATGGCAATCCAAGGCCTAGTTTGGCCAAATCGGGGGGTGGTTCGGAGAATTGATGCGGTGTTTTCGCCGAAACACGGGGTGATTTCCGGAAACCATGGGGTGTTTTGGCCGAAACATGGGGTGATTTCTGGAAACCATGAGGTGTTTTGGCCGAAACATGGGGTGATTTCTGGGAACCATGGGGTGTTTTGGCCGAAACATGGGGGTGGTTTCTGGAAACCATGAGGTGTTTTGGCCGTTTATCACTCACAAACCAACAATCGTCATTCAACAATCCGGTCGAATGGATTGTTGGTTTTTAAATTAACCCCGGGTGAATCTTACTTTCTTTGGTAAGTCCCCAGCGGCAGAAAGCCCTTCATGATGGTGCTGTGGAGGGTCATCTGGTTGGGGTTGTTGAAGGAGATTTGGGCGAGGTTGCCGCGGTTGACGGCCCAGATGGTCATTTGGTTGCCAGAGACGCTGAGTACCTGAAATTGGCCGACGATGGGACGGGAGCCGCCGGTGGAGGTCATTTGGCGGGGATCCTTGAAGGTGATGGTGACGCCGTTGGTGGCGGTGGCACTGCCGGCCCATTCGCCGGTCAGGAATTTTTCCGCCTCGGATGCGGTTTGGGGCATGGCTCGGGCGGCGGCCTTGGGGCGGGATGGCGGCGCCTTGGTGGTTGCGCCGGGCGGCCGGGGCGGGGTGCGGCCGGGGATGATGGCCTTGGCGGAGCCGCCACCGGTGGCCTTGCCTTTTCCCTTGCCTTTGCCGGGGCCGCCCGGGTTGTTGCCGCCTGATCCCGGTGGGCCGGTCTTGTCCGGGCCCGCCTCGTACCACTCAATGCCGATGAGTTGGCCGGTCTGGGGCCGGAAATAAAGCCGGATGGCGCGGGAATCATCACCGGGCTGGTCGTGGTAATCCAATCTCATACCAGTGAGTTGGTAGGCTTGGCGTTCCTGTGGGGTGAGCAACTGGGGATTGAAAGCGCCCAGTCCGTTGGGTCGATTGTTGCTCGGGTTTATCAAGGTGCGCAGGTTCAGGGTGGCGGCTTGGGCCTGGTCTTGGGGTTGGCCCATGCTTTGCATGACTTGCTGGGCAGTGGGCCAGCGTTGGGCTGGCAATTGGGCGACCTGCGAGAGTTGCCGCCACGCTTGCCGGGTTTTCTGGGAATGGGCGCCGTTGCCGCCAGTGCCGGGGCCTGGGCCTCCGGGGCCTGAGCCTCCTCCGCCGAGTGCGTTTGCAATGTTTTCAAAATTGGCAATGGCTGAGCTGGCCACGCCAAAGACCAGGCTGGCCTTGTCCATGTCGGCCGTGGCACGGGGGAGTTGGATGCCTTGGGATTGCAGCATCAACAGGACTTGGGCGGCCTGCGGGGTTTTGCGGACTGTGCCCAGCAGTTTGTTGAAGTTGTCGGCGAAGGTGGTGGCGTGGGTGGCTTCGGAAAACTTACCGGTTGCGGCCAGGCGCACGGTGTTGCCCACGATGCCGCCGCCTAATGCCCCACCGGTGATTTCCTGCGCGGCACCCGCCAAGGCTTGGGCTTCGGGTGGGGCCTCATCGGGAATTCCCTGGGCGGCTTCGCTGAGCTTGTTCTTAAACAGGGAGGAATCCGAGGGCACGAACGCGGCGGAGATCAGCATCGTGGAATCAAGCAAATCCAGCCCCTGCCGCGCGCTGAAGCTGCCTTGGCCGTCAATGTGAGCGACGATTGCGCTCTCCGAACCGATGACGGCGGATTTTTTGTCAGGAAAGTAAGCGGCTGCAAAAACTGGATCCGGGTCATCCGGGTTGTTCGGATCATCGCCCAAAATATAGTATTTTGTATCCCCATGCTCTTTTACTAATTCAGGGGGGACGTCCCCATCGATTAAATCCAAAGTTTGTTTGGTCATGTCGTTGGCCAGTCGCACATGGGCACAAACATGAATCACGGGGCCTTGGGCCGCGGCAGGCCGAAAGCCATTTGCCAAGGCGTCCTCAAAGGCTTTTTCCATCGCGCTTTCATCCAACGAGTCCACGGATTTAAAGGTTTGGGAAATGCCGGACGCACTGATTGTGATATCTTGGATATCGTACGGGTTGAATCCTGATTCGGACTGAATAAATTGAATTTGCCGGCCAATGAGCATGCGGCCGCCGGAGCCGGGAGCCGAAGGAGTCGAATCGTGGTTTCTAATGAGCCCTTGAACCAATGGAGATTTCAAGATGGCACCGGCTTTCAACTGAATGACGGCCTCTGCACCAGCGGCAATGAGCGCACCGTCGGGCAGGGTTTCCCAGCCCGTGGGAACACTGGCCAGGGGGGCATTGGAACTGTTTCCATCTCCGCCGGTGCCATTGGCATCGGTTCCATTGGCGTCTCCACCATCTCCGCCGAAGAACTTGGTGTAGCCAAAGTATCCACCCGCGCCCAAGGCGGCGACGGCAAGGACGATGGCGATGATCTTGACCGCGCCTCCGCCTTTGCCCTTGGCAGCCACGGGCGCGCCGTCCAAGGGAGCGTTCGCGCTGGCACCGGCGGCATCGGCCGCGGTGGGGGCGGCTGGGCCGGCGGGTTTGCCGGGTGGCGGTGGACCACCAGGGGGCAGGGGACCGCCAGGCTTGACGCCGGGGATTTGCGATAACGGCTGCCATTCGGCCGCGCCATCATGCCAACCCAGGTCCGAGGGCAACAGGATGCCGTCGGCGAGGTATTTCTTGACCTCCTCGATGGAGTACGGGCCGAATCGTTGGCCGGCACGATCGATATGGATTTGCATGGGTGTCGCCCTTCCGGGTGTCCGGTCAGGTCGGTTTAGAATACGCGGTGTGGCTGGCACGTCAATATCTGCGCGGTTGTAAAAAGACGTATTCTAGGGGTGACGAAACGGCTGGGAGTCGTTAGGATGTTCATCCCGAAAGGGAGAAAGTATTTCTTATGTGGAAACAGGCTTGGGTTGGATTGTTGGCGTTGCCAGGATTGGCGGTGGCGCAGGAGTTGTCGGACGCGGCGAAGGTCACGTTTTTTGACAAGAAAGTTTACTCGATCCTCAAGGAAAATTGCTTCAAGTGCCATGGCAGCGAGGAAAAGCTCAAGGGGCATTTCCGGATCACCAGCCGCGCGGGCATCCTGAAGGGTGGCGAGATTGGACCGGCGGTGAATTTAAAGGAGCCGGACAAGAGCCTGTTGCTGGCGATGATTTCCTACAAGGACATCGACCACGAGATGCCGCCCAAGGCCAAGCTGCCACAGGAGGACATCGACATACTCACGCAATGGGTGAAGTTGGGCGCGCCATATAATCCCAAGTTGGAGATTGCCGGCAACGACGAGCCGGAGAAGCTGCCGAACACGCAAATCAATGCGCGTACGCGTGCCTACTGGGCCTACCAGAAGATGCATCGGCCCGAGGTGCCCAAGGTGGATAATGCGGATTGGGGCCGGAATCCGATCGACGCCTTCATCTACGCCAAACTCAAGGCGGGCAACCTAGCGCCCAACGCACCGGCGGACAGGCGGCAGTTGATCCGGCGTGCGTACTACGACCTCATTGGCCTGCCGCCCACGCCGGAGGAGGTGAACGCCTTTGTGCACGACAAATCGCCGCGCGCTTGGCGCAACGTGATCGACGGCCTGCTGGAGCGGCCTCAGTACGGGGAGAAGTGGGGCCGCCATTGGCTGGACCTTGTGCGCTTCGCCGAGACCAACGGTTACGAGCGTGACAGCCGCAAGGACCTCATCTGGATGTACCGTGATTATGTCATCAATGCCTTCAACGAGGACAAGCCGTACAATCGTTTCATCATGGAACAAGTGGCCGGGGATGAACTGCCGGACAAGACCTCGGACTCCATCACCGCCACGGGCTTTTATCGGCTGGGCATCTGGGATGATGAGCCGGCGGATCGGCCCTTGGCACGTTATGATTACCTGGATGACATCCTGCGTACGACCAGCGAGACCTTCCTGGGCATGACGGTGGGGTGCGCGCGCTGCCACGACCACAAGATCGATCCCATTCCGCAGAAGGATTACTACTCCCTGTTGTCGTTCTTCGCCGATATTTCCCCGCATGGCAAGGGCGGCACCAACCATGTGCCCATCAACAACACCCCGGCGGACAAGGCCGCCTTTGACCTGAAGGTGGTGGCCAAGCAAAAAACCGAGATGGCGCTCACTGGCGAGATTGCCGCGATCGAGAAGGGGTTTTTAAAGGACCTCGCCAAGAAGCATCCCGAGGTGGCTGTGACTACCCAGAAACGCGGCTCGCGCTACGCGGAGGTGCTGCCCGACTCCATCAAGAAGGGCCAAGTCTGGGAATACACGCTGGATAAACCGGCCAACAACTGGTTCGAGATCGCGTTTGACGACAGCAAATGGAAGAAGGGCCCCGGCGGCTTTGGCACGCTCGGTACGCCCAACAGCCATCCGCGCACACACTGGAACACCAAGGACATCTGGTTGCGCAAGGATTTTGGGCTGGAGGGCATTCCGTCCAAGCTCACGCTCACGATTCATCACGATGAGGACGCCGAAATTTACCTGAACGGCAAGCTCATCCATTCCGTGAAAGGCTACGTCGACAATTACAAGAAACTCGACATCACCAAGGCCGCGCTGGAGGTGCTCCAGACCGGACGCAACACCTTGGCCGTCCATTGCCGGCAAACCAACGGTGGGCAGTACATTGACATCGGCCTGACCGCGGACCTTAGCCAAACCTCCACCGACGTGCTCGTGCGCAAGTTTGGGCGCGAGTTGCTCGGTGACTCCAAGCTCGCCCACTGGAGCAGTCTGCGCCGTCAACTGGCGGCCAGCCAGTCGCAAAAGCTCACCTTCCAAGCCGGCAAGGCCATGGCTGTCGCCGAGCGTGGCCGCCAGCCCACCTGGGTGTTAAAGCGCGGCAACCCACAGCTCAAGGGCGAGGAGGTGCAACCCGCTTTCCCGCAAATCTTGGGTGCTGACGGGGTGAACGTTCCGAAGGAATACGACAGTGGTAAAACCTCCGGCCGCCGCCGCGTCCTGGCCGAGTGGCTGGCCAGCAAGGATAACCCCATGACCGCCAAGGTGATGGCCAACCGCCTCTGGCAGCATCATTTCGGCCGCGGCATCGTGCGCAGCTCAAACAACTTTGGCTTCATTGGCGATCAGCCAACGCACCCCGAGTTGCTCAACTGGCTGGCCGCCGAGTTTGCCGAAGGCGGCTGGACGCTCAAGCGGATGCATCGGCTTATCATGTTGAGCCGCACCTACCAGATGTCTTCCGCCGGCAACAAGACTGCGCTGGCCAAGGATCCTAACAACGATCTTTTCTGGCGGTTTGATATGCGGCGCTTGGCCGCGGAGGAAATTCGCGACTCCATTCTGAACCTCACCGGCCAGCTCAACCTCAAGATGGGCGGGCCGAGCATCTACACCGAGATTCCGCAGGAGGTGGCCAAGACAGCTTCCCGTCCCGGTGCCGCCTGGGGCCGCAGCTCCAAGGAGGACGCCGCTCGCCGCAGCGTGTACATCTTCGTGAAGCGCTCCCTGCACGAGCCCTTCCTCGCGGCATTTGACTGGGCGGACACCGACAACACCTGCGATGTCCGGTTTGTTACCACCGTGCCCACGCAAACGCTTACCATGCTGAACAGCAAGTTCCTTAACGACTCCGCCGAGGCGCTGGCCAACCGCTTGCTGGGCGAGGCCAAGTCCACCTCCGAGCAGGTCAGCCGCGCCATCGAGCTGGCCACCAGCCGGCCTGCCTCCAAGGAGGATATCGACGATGGCGTGAAACTCCTTGCCGCCTTCAAGCAAAGTGGCGTGGAGGATAATCAGGCCCTACAGCGCTTTTGCTTGCTTGTGCTGAACCTCAACGAATTTGTCTATCTCGACTAACAAGGAAAAATCCCTATACTGAAACAGGCTTATGGCGAAAATTGAAAAACCGGCAAACACGTTCTGCGGGCAAACCTCGCGGCGGGAATTCTTGCATCAGGTCGGCGGCGGCTTCACGTCGCTGGCGCTCACCGGGATGATGGCGGGTGACGGCTTTCTGGCCAACCAGGCGTTGGCGGCGGATGGCAAGACGCCTTGGGAAAACCCCCTCAAGCCCAAGAACCCGCCCCTGCCCGCGAAGGCGAAGCACGTGATTTTTCTTTTCATGTATGGCGGGCCGAGCCAGGTCGATACGTTCGACTACAAGCCCAAAATGTATCCGCTCGACGGCAAGACCATTCAGGTGAAGACCTTTGGCCGCGGTGGCAAGAAGAACGGCGGCCGGGTGGTGGGCCCCAAATGGAAGTTCAAGCAATACGGCCAATGCGGCAAGTACATCAGCGACCTGTTCCCGCACCTTGGCAAGCAATGCGACAAGATTGCCTTCCTGCACTCCATGACCGCCGACTCGCCCATCCATGGCTCGGCGATGTTGATGATGAATTCCGGCCATGTCCTCAGCGGCAAACCTTCGCTGGGTTCTTGGGTGAACTACGGCCTCGGCTCTGAGAATGAAAACCTGCCGGGTTACGTGGTAATGCTCGACCCCACCGGCGGCCCCATCAGCGGCGCCAAGAACTGGACCAGTGGCTACATGCCCGCAGCCTATCAGGGAGTGACCGTCAACGCCAGTGGCACGCCGATCCTTGACCTCAAGAACGCCCGCGGCATGAAGCGTGAAGAGCAACGCGCCATGCTCGATGCTCTAAACAAGTACAACAACCGCCATCTCAGTGCCCGTGCAGACAACTCCAACTTGGCCGCCCGCATCGCCAGCTATGAGTTGGCATACAAGATGCAGATGAGCGCGCCCGAGGCCGTGGATTTCGATCAGGAACCCGTGCACGTCAAGTCGCTCTACGGGATCGGAGAAGGCCGCACGGATGACTTTGGCAAGAAATGCCTGCTCGCCCGCCGGCTGGTGGAACGCGGAGTGCGCTTCATCCAGATTTACAGCGGCGGCAACCATAACGATGCCAACTGGGATGCCCACGGCGATCTTCAAAAGAACCATAATTACCATGCTGGTAACACCGACAAGCCCATTGCCGGGTTGTTGCAGGACCTGGAGCAGCGCGGACTGCTGGACGAGACGCTAATTATCTGGGGCGGCGAGTTCGGGCGTCAGCCCACCGCCGAGTACGCCCGTGGCACGGGTCGCGACCACAACAGCTACGGCTTCACCATGTGGATGGCCGGCGGTGGCATCAAGGGCGGTGTAAGCGTTGGCCAGACTGATGAGATAGGCAGCAAAGCTGTGGAGAATCGTTTCCACGTGAAAAACCTCCATGCCACGGTGCTGACGCAACTGGGCTTCGACCCCAACCAGCTCACGTATTTTTATCGAGGGCTGGACCAAAAACTCGTCGGCGTTGAAGGCGCGGAGCCGATTAAGCAGATTATTTAGCGGGAAACCGCCAAGCCATCGAGGCGCCAAGGTTGAAAAATCTTGGCGCTTTTTGCGTTTGGGCGTTAAATGTTAAACCGGATTTCCAGCACAGTTCGTTCCGGAATCGGGAAATCCTTGTCCACCAACTTCGTCAACCCTTGCGAGGCGGCGTCCTTGAAATTGTGCGCGGTCATCAGCTCCTCATGGCTCACAATCTCCGCCTTGATGAACCCGCGCGCCAGGTCCGTGTGAATCTTCCCCGCGCACGTCACCGCGTCGGCATGCTTCTCCACGAACCACGCTCGTACCTCCTTTTTGCCAGCGGTATAAAAGAACATCAGATCGCCCGCCGTCATCACCTCTTCGCAAACCGTATCCGGAGTCGGCGGTTTATCAAACACCGCCGTCGGCTTGTTGCTCAATAACCCGAACCCGTTCACAAACTCGTGTTCGGCGTCGTCCAGTTCCAAATTGCAAACCGGCTGCTCACCCTCGAGATGCGCGAAGCACTTCGCCAGCACCGCCTTCTCCGTCGCATCCTCCGCCACGGATAACCGCCCCTCAATCTTGTCCATGTCCAAAATCAGCAAATCGAGAACCGAGTCACGCGCAATCGCAATCCCCTCCGCCGCCTCAAACCCTTCCGGCAACAGCTCGATATAGTAAGGCGAAACCTTGTCCGGTTTAAATTTGTTCTCCAAATCAGAAAGAATGGCGTCGTTATACTTCACCTTCCCCTCGGGCAACTCAAATCCTGTGTAAGCTATTTTCATTAAATGCTGTATGGCACACGCACAGTTTTTTCCTCATCGGAAAAGTCACGCGTGTTTCGGGTGACTAGCATGCAGTCGCGTGTAGTGGCGGTGGCCCAGATGACTGCATCGGGTAGTTTCAACCGCCGATGATTGCGTCGAATCTCAATGGCAGCCTCGGCGACCTCGACATCAATGGCTGTGGTCGTGAATTTTTGTTTTAAAAAATCGCGGACGTCTTCCGAGTCAACTCCAACCAAAACCTCCATCCATGTCACGCGGCTGATGAAAACCTTGTCATAGCGGCTGTACTCCTCGTCGGCCTGTTCCAAGCCGCGCAGGCAATCGATGACGATGTTCGTATCGAAAACAGCTGTCACGGGCGGTGATCCCATTCAGCCCGCATTTTTTCCTGAAACTCCAAGCCGTCAATGTTTAGGTGTTTCCACGAACCAAAGCCGGGATGGTCTTTAATGGTTCGCTTTTTCTTTTCCCCTTTTGGCTTGGTCGGCACAAACTCACTCACCGCCCGGCGCACCGCCTCGGCCCGCGACACCTTTTCCTCCTCACAATAACTGTCCAAGGCCGCAATCTGCTCCTCGGGTAAATCGACAATCGTTCGCATGGGTCGATGTTATCAGATGACGCTTCTTCTTCAAGCGTTATCTGATAACGTCAATTAGTAAATCACCTCAAAATCCCCGTTTTTCAGGGCATAAGCCGCAGTAAAACTCCAGACCGGCATTCCCGCCTTGCCGCCATGTGTTGCTGTGTCGGTCGGTTTTTGGGTCAGAATCTGCCACGCGAGTCGGCCGCCTTTTTTCCAGCCGGTATTTTCGCTCCATGCCACCAGCGTGTCGCCGGCTTTGTTGACAGCGATGCTGGGGTGGCGTTGGCGGGCGTGACGAGCGATTTTGTGTGCGTCGGATTTTCCGTCGAGCGGTCCCACGAAAATGTTGCTTTGCGCTTCCCACGCGCCGAGCACGCCCTTGAGCGTTTGGGTGAAGGCGGCGCTGCTCATCACGCACTGGCCAATCTTCCACGGGCCCACCACGCTTTCGCGCGCCTTGCCCGGCTCGTGGCCGATAAGCAGTGTCATGTCACGATTCACCACCTTTTGTGCGCCGCGATAAAGCGTGTACAGCTCGCCCTTGGCATCAGTGAACGACTTCAGCCCGCAACATCCGCACGTGCCTTTCTTCGTGCTGATTAGTTTTTCATTTGCGTACGTCTTTCCCGTATCCGCCGATGTCGCCACAAACACGCCGCGTACATTCTCGCCCTTCGGGCTGGCCTTTGGCGCGGCGTGCCACACCACGTGCACGTTGCCCTTGCCATCCGCCGCAACCGAGCCGCCGTCATCGAGGGCGGTCGTCCACGTCATCAGGTCGCGTTCCTTTTCAAATCCGCTGCCGTCGAGCTTCATCCGCGTGTACAACATCGGCGACCCATGATGCGGCCGGCCGCCGGCGGCTTGGGAACCATTCCACGCCACGTGCACGCGGCCATACTTTCCCAGCGCCAAGTGCGGCCCGCGAATGGTGCCTACCGCCACCGCGCTGCCCGGGATGGCATTCACCTTCATCGGCAGTGAAAATTTTCCAGCCTTCCGCGTGACGTAATATACGTCGGATGCCCGTTCCTTGCCCGCCAGAAAAACAATATGTGCTGTGCCCTTGGCATCGGTCATCACTTGCGGTTGTATGCCATGCATTGGTAATCGAACCAGTGAAACCGTCGGCGCTGCGGCCGCCATGGAAACGCACACGAGGGAGAGGAGGAGAGCTTTCATGAGATGGAGGCTAACTGGAAACGGGAATTGTTCAACGGCCAAAAATCAATGGCCAATTCAGCCGCCCGGCTGAAGAATTACCTTCATCAATCCAGCCTCAGCCGCGTATAGGCGGTCGAACCATTCAGCGCCTTCGTCGAGGCTGGGTTTGGCGCTGATGAGGGGCTCTACCTGAATGATGCCGCGGGCGATGAGATCCATGCACTCGGGGTATTCGCCGTTGGAACCGCATGTGCCGTGGACAGTGAGTTCGCGGGTGACAACCGATTGCAGCGGGAACTCGACCGTCGGCGCGAGGTTGCCGACGAGCGTCACATGGCCGCCTTTGCGCGTGGCCTCGATGGCGGTTTGCACGGTG
>DJHS01000039.1:0-14073 GCA_002433235.1 Verrucomicrobia bacterium UBA6614 | reverse complement strand
GCGGTTTGCACGGTGGGCGTGGCACCGACGACTTCCATCGCCACATCCGCGCCGTGACCGCCGGTGGCTTCGCGAATGGCGGCGACGACATTAGCGTTGTTTGGGTTGATGCCCAACTCGGCGCCGAGTTGCTTGGCGAGCGCCAGTTTTTCATCAGCCAAATCCACGGCGATGATTTTCCCGCAGCCCGCCGCCTTGAGTGCCTGCACGACGAGCAAGCCGATCATGCCCGCGCCGACGACCACCGCGCTGTCGCCCAATGTGATGGGCGTGCGATCCACCGCGTGCACCGCCACGGACACCGGCTCGATCATCGCCGCGTGTTCGAAGGCGAGGTTGTCTGGCATCGGATAAATAATGTGCTCAGGCACGACGGCGTATTCGGCGAAGCAGCCGTGCTGTCGATAATCGCCACACGACACGCCCAACACGCGTCGATCCTCGCACAGATTCATCTCGCCGCGCCGGCAAAATTTGCAGCTGCCGCAGGACACCATCGAGTCGAATGTCACGCGGTCACCTTCGCTCACCGACGTCACTGCGCTGCCGGCGCGCGCCACCACGCCGCTGGCCTCGTGTCCCATGATGAGCGGCGGAACGCGTCGGCCGCTTGAGCCGTCAAACCCGTGAATATCGCTTCCGCAAATCCCGCAGGCTTTGATTTGTACCAAGACATCACGCTTGCCCACCTCGGGTTCCGGCATGTCTGTCACGACCAGTTTTTTGTATTCCTCGAGTAACAGGGCTTTCATGGGCGCGGAGAATAGGGGCGGGGCGCATTCGGGGCAAGGGGGATCGTGGCCGGGTGATTGGGGGTTGAATTGGCCGCCGCATTTGGCCACGGTGCGCGGGCGTGAGTACACAGCATTTAGCGGAGAGCCCGGTGGCGCGGTTGGATGCGGGGCGCAAGGGGGTGGAGCCTTGCACGATTGTGATCTTTGGCGCCAGCGGTGACTTGACGGCGCGAAAATTGATCCCGGCCTTGTTTCGTTTGTTTTGCCAAAGGCAATTGCCGGAGCGATTTCGGGTAGTGGGCTTTGCGCGTCGGGAAAAGAGTGATGAAAGTTGGCGGACGGAAATGCGGGCTGGCGTGGAGGAGCATGGCCGGCTGGAGGGCGGAGATGCGGCGCGGTGGGATGAGTTTGCCGTGAATTTGTCTTATCACCGGGGAGACCTGACGGATTCGGCGGCGTATACGGGGCTGGCGCAACGGCTGGATGGTTTTGAGGATTCGGCTTTGCGGGAGAATCTTGTTTTTTATCTAGCCATTTCACCGAGCTTGTTTGAATCGGCGGTGGATCGTTTACATGAGGCGGGACTTTTGAGGAGGCAGGAGGAAGGCGCGCCGGGGTGGCAACGGGTGGTGGTGGAGAAGCCTTTTGGGACCGACCTGGCGTCGGCGCGGGAATTGAATGCGCACCTGATCCGGCATGCGCGGGAGCGGCAGATTTTCCGGATTGACCATTATCTCGGCAAAGAGACCGTGCAGAACATCATGATGTTCCGGTTTTCGAATGCCTTGTTTGAACAGCTTTGGCATCGAGAGACGATTGAGCATGTTCAGATCACGGTTAGCGAGGACATCGGCGTGGGGAGTCGGGGCGGTTACTTTGAGGAGGCGGGCACCTTGCGGGATATGGTGCAGAATCATTTACTGCAGATTTTGTCACTGGTGGCGATGGAGCCGCCGGTTTCGCTGGAGGCGGAGGCAATTCGCAATGAGAAAGTGAAAGTACTGCAGTCGATTCGCGAGCTGACGTCCGAGGACGTGGCGAGGCAGGTGGTGCGCGGTCAGTATTTTGCGGGGACGGTGAATGGGGAATCGCGGCAAGGATACCGACAGGTTGAGCGGGTGGATTCCGAGTCCAACGTGGAGACCTATGTGGCGGCCAAGTTGTTCATCGACAATTGGCGGTGGAGCGGGGTGCCGTTTTATCTGCGTACCGGCAAAAACTTGCCGCTGCGTGCGAGTGAGGTGCGAGTGCAGTTTCGACCAGTGCCGAATGTGCTGTTCGCACGTCAGGCAGACCTGCAGCCGAACGCACTCACGTTGCGCTTGCAGCCGGACGAGGGAATCTTCCTGCGCTTCAACGGCAAGGTGCCGGGCAACAGCATGGAGATTCGTCCGGTGCGGATGCATTTTGGATATGACGCGGAGTTTGGCGCTTACACGCCGGAGGCCTATGAGCGGTTGCTGCTGGAGGCGGTGGCCGGCGATGCAACGTTGTTTATCCGACGCGACGAAGTGGAGACGGCATGGGAGATAGTGGATGGCATCCGGGCGGGCTGGAGCGATACGCCATTGTCAAACCGTGAATTTTACGCGGCGGGCACATGGGGTCCAATGGCAGCCGAGGATCTTCTCGCCCAGTCGGGACATAAGTGGCACGACCCGCAACCGGCATCATGAGCAAGTACACCCTGGAGGTTTTTGAAGATGCCAAGGCCCTAGCTCGCGAAGCCGCCGGCCGGTGGCTGGCGGCCATCGAGAAACACGATGGTTCAAGGCCGTTTACGATTGCTTTGTCCGGAGGGCGAATTCCCAAGGTGCTTTACGATGAATTCGTAAGCCTGAGGCCCCAAAGTGTGGGCAACGTGCACTTTTTTTGGGGTGATGAAAGGTGTGTTCCGCCAGATGACGAGGAAAGCAACTTTAAATTGGCGGCGGACAATCTGTTCTCTCCGCTGAGTCTGCCCGAGATGCAGATCCACCGTATTCTTGGGGAACGAGATGATGCGTTTGCGGTTGCCCAGGCAGAGGCCGAGATTTGCCGCGTGGCAGAGTTAAGCCCGGACGGGCAGCCGGTGTTGGATCTGATATTCCTGGGGATGGGAGAGGACGGCCATGTGGCGTCGTTGTTCCCGGAGGACGAAGAGGCGGTTGCGAGTACGGCAGTTTATCGGGCGGTGATCGGGCCTAAGCCGCCGCCACGACGAGTAACACTGGGATACCCTGCGTTGGCGTTGGCGCGTGAAGTTTGGGTGTTGGCGGCGGGAGCGGGCAAACAGGAGGCCTTGCGCGTATCCCTTTCAGGTGAAGAGTCAACTCCGCTGGCGCGGGTCTTGCAGCTCAGGACACACACAAGGATTTTCACGGACTTCGATTTGCCGTAGCCTCGGTGCATGGACGACGAGCAAGCGAGCGAGGTCCCGGCCATCCTGAAGGAATCACGGCTGCGCAGTGTGTTAAAGGCGGCCAGTTGGCGCGTGCTGGCGACGCTAACGACCATTGCCATCGCATGGTTGGTCTCGGGGGATATTAGCATCGCGCTGGAAATCGGGGCGTGGGAGGTTATGGCGAAAATCCTGGTTTACTACTTCCATGAGCGTGCGTGGGCCATGGTGCCGCTGGGTACGGTTCGCCGAATGTTGCCGGCGGAAAATAAGTGATGCATTCGTGCCGCGCCGACTGCATGCTGTTGCCGTGAGACTTCTTTTGCTGGCACTGGTGGGCGTGGTGTTCCCCTTATGTGCGGCACAGCCGAATTTCCTGATCATCATTACGGATGATCAACGCCCGGATACGATTGGGGCACTCGGTAATCCTCGGATTCAAACGCCGCACCTTGACCGGCTGGTGAAAGAGGGGCTGGTTTTTAGCAACGCGATTTGTTCCAACCCCTTATGTGTGCCCAGCCGGGCCGAGATCCTCACGGGCTGCAGCGGATTTCGCAATGGCGTGCTGGGGGTGGGGCGGGAGCGGATGGCGCCGGGGTTGAAGTTCTGGGCGGAGGCAATGCGCGAGGCGGGCTATCACACGTGGTACAGTGGCAAGTGGATGAACGACGGCAAGCCGAAGACGCGCGGGTACGAGGAGACGGGCGGGTTGTTCACCAGCGGTGGCGGTAATTGGAAGCGCGGGCAGGTGGTGGGCGGCCGCAAGGGCCGGCCGATTACCGGCTACCGCAACTGGACGTTTAAGGCTGACAGCGGCAGCGTGGAACTGGAGAAAGGCGTGGGGCTGACGGCGTTGACGGACAAGTACATCGCCGACGGCGCGTTGCGGTTTTTAAAGCGCAAGACGGATAAGCCGTTCTTCCTGCACGTGAACTTCACCGGGCCGCACGATCCACTGATCTTTCCGCCCGGCTATGCGGAGAAATACACCGGCTCGAAGATGAAGCTGCCGGTGAACTTCCTGCCGCGCCATCCGTTTGACCACGGCAATTTTGAAGGGCGCGACGAACGGCTGTTGCCTTGGCCGCGCACGAAGGCGGACGTGCTCGACGAGTTGGCGGTGTATTACGCGGTGGTCGATCACATCGACAAGCAGGTCGGGCGGTTGCTGGCGCAACTGCGCGCGGATGGACGGCTGGCAAACACGGTCGTCGTCTTCACCAGCGACCACGGCTTGGCGGTGGGCAGCCATGGCTTGATGGGCAAGCAGAACATGTATGCTCACACAATTCGTGTGCCATTTATTATCCGGGGCCCCGGTGTGCCGAAAGGCCGCAAGACGGATGCTTTCATTTATTTGCGGGATATGTTCCCCACCACGTGCGAAATGGCGGCCATTCCCATCCCTGCCACAGTGCAGGCGAAGAGCTTCGCACCAGTCATTCAGGGAAAGGTGCGGTCGGTGTATCCCATGGCTTTCGGTTACTTTCGTCATGTCCAACGGATGGCTTGGGAAGGAGATTGGAAGCTGATTTGGTATCCCGAGGCTGGGGTCACCCAGTTGTTTGATATCAGGGCGGATCCGGATGAACTGCGTGATTTGTCGGGAGAGCGGGAGTACAAGGCGCGGGTAACCCGTCTGAACCAATCCATGCGCGACTGGTTTTCAGCGCGAGGTGACCCGGTTTATCTGGAGCGGAAGAATTGAGTTGAGAGCGGGTGTAAAACATGCTTTTATCCCCAGCATCGGGCGCGGCCCCAACCAATCTTGCCATGATCAATCGCATTCTCGTTTGCCTCGACAAATCCACCTACACAGACGCCGCCACGGGGTTTGCCTGCTGGCTGGGGAACCACCACGCCGCCAGCCTTGAGGGCTTGGTGGTCTTGGATGTGCCGGGCATCGAGCGTTCAGTGGGCGCGGTGCCACTCGGCGCAATGCGCTTTGCCAAGACGAGCATCGCCACGAAGGAAGAGGAATACCATCAATTGATGGAGCGTCTGCTGGAGGCATTCAAGAAACGGTGTGATGACTCCGGAGTGCGGCACGACGAGTTCGAGATGCAGGGCACGCCGGCAAACGCGATTCTGGAGGAGGCGAATTATTTCGATTGCGTGATTTTGGGCATGCGGACCTTTTTCGCATACGGCAGCGGCGCGGGGGAAGACAAGGTATATGGCACGGATGACGACGAGCCAGGGGATTCGCTGGAGTTGGTCATGGACCAGTCGTTGGCGCCGGTATTTGCCGTGCCATTGGGCTGGTCGCCTGCTGAGGGTGATTTTGATGTGTTGATCGCCTTTGATGGCAGCCAGCATGCGATGCGAGGTCTGCGACAGTTTGCGGGGCTCTATCGTGGGACAAGCGCGCGGGTGACGCTCCTGAGTTGCAATGAGGATGCGGAGGCAAGTAAGTGTATTCTGGCCAAGGCGCAGGCGTTTTTGAAGGCGCACGGTTTTGAAGGCATCAAGACGGATTCTCGGGCGGGTGATATCCGTGATTCTCTGACGGGAGAATACGCCGAACCCTTTGACCTGATTGTGCTGGGTGCCCACTCAAAATCAGCGGTGCAGGAATTTTTCACTGGCAGCCTGTGCAAGTCGTTGATCGAGCGTGGCGACAAGCCATTGTTGATTGCCAACAGTTGATCTGGCGTTGCCTATTTTTCCGCTCCAGCGACACTCGGCACGATGAAAAGTTTCGCTCTTCTTTTGTGTTCCGTCTTTATGATTTGTGCGGCGGATGTTCGCGTAGTGGTGTGGGATGAACAACAGCCCCGGCAGAAGCAGGCGTATCCGAATTTCCTGGGCAACGCGATCGCCGACCACTTGCGGACGCGGCCGGGGCTGGCGGTGCGCTCGGTGAAGCAGGACGATCCGCAAAAGGGCATTGGTGCTGATATACTGGACAACTGCGACGTGCTCATCTGGTGGGGGCACGTGCGGCAGGCGCAGATCACCCCGGCCGACTGCAAGCCCATCATCGACCGCATCAAGGCCGGCCAGCTCTCGTTCCTGCCGTTGCATTCCGCGCACTGGGCCACACCGTTCATGGAGGCGATGAATGAGCGCACGCGCATGGACGCCGCCAAGCGATTCCCGCGCACGCGCGACTCGGGCAAGATCGTGTTCAACTTCATTCCGCCCGAGGGCCGCATCCCGCCTGATTACAAGTCGCAGACCACGCCGTTTTACTACGCCCTGCGCCGGCGCGGCGTGGTGACCAAGGTGCGCGTGGACCTGCCCAACTGCTGCTTCCCCGGCTACCGCGGCGACGGCAAGCCCAGCCAGATGGAAACACTGCTGCCCAACCACCCCATCGCCAAGGGGCTGCCCAAGACGTGGACCATCGCCAAAACGGAAATGTACGACGAACCCTTCCACGTGCCCGCGCCCGACCAGGTGGTGTTCAAGGAAACCTTCAGCCAAGGTGAGTGGTTTCGCAGCGGCGCGGTGTGGAGCCTCGGCAAGGGCAAGGTGTTTTACTTCCGGCCCGGGCACGAGACGTACCCCGTGTACAAGGAGAAATATCCGCTGCTCGTCATCGAGAACGCCGTCCGCTGGTTGGCGGCTGAATTGCCCAAGGGAGAAACCAAGGAAGAATCAAAATGAAAACACTTGCGACCCTCATCGTCGGCCTGTTGCTGGGCCTGACCACCGCCTGCCAATGCCCGTTCTGCGGGCCCTCCGAGCCTGCGCCCAAGCCTGAGCCTGCGCCCGAGCCTGCGCCCGAGCCGGTGTTTAAAGCCGTGCCGCTGACCGCCACCAACACCTTCACTGGCGGCATCGAGGGGCCCGCTTGCGACCGGATGGGCAACATCTACTGTGTCAACTTTGAAAAGCAGCAGACCATCGGCCGCACCACGCCGGAGGGCAAGGCGGAGCTGTTCGTCACGCTGCCCGGCAAGTCCACCGGCAACGGCATCCGCTTCGATCGCCAGGGCCGCATGTACATCGCCGATTACGTGGAGCACAACGTGCTGCGCATCGACCCCACCACGAAAAAGATCGAGGTCTTCGCGCACGAGCCGATGATGAACCAGCCCAACGACCTGGCCATCGCGCCCGACGGCACCCTTTACGCCAGCGATCCCAACTGGGGCGCCAAAACCGGCCAACTCTGGCGCATCGACAAGGACGGCAAGGTGACGCGCGTGGCTGCCGACATGGGCACCACCAACGGCGTGGAGGTCAGTCCCGATGGCAAGAAACTTTACGTCAACGAGAGTGTGCAGCGCAACGTGTGGGTGTTTGACATCCAGCCCGATGGCTCGTTGGCCAACAAGAAGCTGCTGAAGAAGTTCCCCGACTTTGGCTTCGATGGCATGCGCTGCGACGTGGACGGCAACCTGTACATCACCCGCCACGGCAAGGGCACCGTCGTCATTCTCTCCCCCGCCGGCGAGGTGCTGCGCGAAATCGACACCCTCGGCAAGCACCCCAGCAACATCTGCTTCGGCGGCCCCGACGGCCGCACCGCCTACGTCACCGAGATGGAACACGGCCGCCTGGTGAAGTTCCGCACCGAACGCCCCGGCCTCGCGTGGAAACGTTGGCAGGACTAGCCGACTCTGTAGGCGGGGCCGGTGGCCCCGCGCCCCGGCCACCGGCCGGGGCTACAATGGCGCTGTGCACAACTCAATGCAGTGCCCATCAGGATCGGTGACATAAATCTGAAATGCCCCATCCAGCCGCGTGCGCCGCTCGTAATAGTCCACCTCCAGCGCGCGCAAGTGCGCCTCCCACGCATCCATGTCGTCGATCATCAACGCGAAATGGTTCCCCCGCGTGCCCGCGTGCACCGGCTCGACGCGCTCGCCAATGAGATGCAGCTCCTGCGCCGTCCCCAGCCGGTACCACGCGCCGGGGAAATTAAACGCCGGCCGCGCGATCGGCTGCAGCTCCAGCACGCGCTCGTAAAACGCGCAACTCCGCTCGACATCCTCAACGTGAATTGCAACGTGATTTAATGCTAGGTGCTCCATTGCAGTTTTAGTTTTTCTTCCCCCGTTCCCCCGCCAAGCGTCGCGCGATAAATTGGCGGACCTTGGGGAGCATGCATTTTGCCACGAGCTTGAGGGCTTCGGTGCGGTGTTCAGTGACGGCGGGGTTGATGCCGTACCAAACCATGAGCGGGAAAACAGTGTCTTTGGCAAAGGTATCCTGCGAGACGAGGGCGTTGGCGAGGGGCCAGCGGTCTTTCAGGGGCAGTTGCTGCAGGGCACCGGCGAGGTGGAGTTGCACAAGGCCGGCCTTGTCCTTAGCGGCCATCTCGATGAATCGCTTTTGGGTTTTGGTGGAAAGCGGGCCCTGATCAATGAGCAGCTTGATGGCCCAGGTGCGGATGTGTTCGCGGGCGTCTTTGGTCTGCTCGAGTAGCCAGTCTTCGTCAGCGGAACCAATGGCGGCGAGGGTCCACATGGCGCGCAGGGCGGTGGGGGTGTTCGAGGTGAACTGGTAGGTGCCCATCACGGTGAGCGCGGCCTTGGTGAGGTCCTGACCGGCGGCGGCGCGTTGTTGAAGCAGTTGGCGGGTTTGGCGGGCGTACCACTCGTTATGGGCACCGATCATCCGGGCCAGATCATCATTGGAACGCTCGTTGAGGTTAACCTTGGCCGCCTCGGTTTTGCCGTGGGAGATTCGGAAGATGCGTCCGCTGGTGCGGTGGATGCCGTCGTTGTCGTGGCATTCGCCAATGTCCGACCAGTCGAGCACGTACACGCTGCCGTCGGGGGCCGCGCTCAGCTCGATGCCGCGGAACCACTGGTCCTTCGTGCGCATCACGTCCGGCGCGTGTTTGCCGACATAGCCGGCACCTTTACGGTGCAGCGTGTCGTGGTTCATGCGCAAGCCGTGAAGATTCAGCGTGAAGACGCCACCGCGATATTTGGTGGGCCAATTGTCGCCGAGGTAAATCATCATGCCGGTGTGCGCATGCCCGCCGCCGGCGGCATCGGTACCGGAGGTCATGCCGGTCTTCTTCAGGTCGCTCCACTTTTCCTTGCCGATATCAAAATGAAAATGGTCGGCGGTTTGCTGGATGAGCTCGTAGAGGTTTTTGTCGAAATGATTGCCGTACATGCGCTGATACCGCGCGCCGGGCAGGGCGTGCCACAGGTGCCCGATGACCGTGTTGATGAAAAAGAGCTGGCCGTGTTCGTCCCAGTCGTGTCCCCACGGATTGGTGGTGCCGTGGCAGACGACCTCAAATGTTTTGCGCGTGGGATGATACCGCCAAATACCGCAGCTGAGCGGTGTGCGCTTGGCCTCGGGCGTGCCGGGCCGGCCGACTTTGGAGCCGGGGCCGAGGATGCCGTGCCGGCCGTACAGCCAGCCGTCCGGGCCCCAGCGCAGGCCGTTGACGATGTTGTGCCGCACTTTGTCTGTGTCGAATCCGTCGAGGATGACCTCCGGCTTGCCGTCGGGTTTGTCGTCGCCATTTTTGTCGGCGAGAAAAAGAATGTTCGGCGCGCACGCGGCCCAAACGCCGCCGAAACCCAGCTCGATGCTGGTGAGGTGGCTGGCGCCGTCCCAAAAGATTTTTCGTTTATCGAAAACACCATCATGATTGGTATCCTCAAGAATGATGATGCGATCCTTGAGCTTGAGCTCGAAATTCGTTTCGCGCTCGGCGTACGTGTAACACTCGGCGACCCACAACCGGCCGCGTGTGTCCCACGCCATGTCGATGGGCTGCTGCACCATCGGCTCGGCGGCGGCGAGCTGTACGCGAAAGCCTTTCGGCACGGACATCGCCTTCAATGCCTCGGCCGGCGACAGGAACGGCGTGGTGATCTCTTGGGTGTTAAACGGCTTGGGGGCTTCATCGGCCCAGAGATGGCCGGCGAGGAGAGGGAGGGCGAGAAGGTGTTTCATTTATTCTTCCCCTTGTTGGGTTTGTTTTTTGAGTTTTTCTTGGGACGCTTGTTGCGTGGCCGTGCGCTGGCTTCCTTTTCGAGTTGCTGCACATAGGCTTCAACAAAGGCTTTGTCTTCGCGTTTGCGAAAGGCTTCGAGCGTCGGGTCTTTGGATTTCACCATCCACGCATCGAGCGTGGCGCGTAGTTTCTTCAGCTCGGCCTGATGATTTGGCGAATCAATTAAGTTGTGGAGGCAGTCGGGATCCTGGGCGACATCGTACAATTCCTCGGGTACACGGTGTTTGTAGAGGTCGAGACGGGCTGCGAGTTTTGGGTCGGTCTTGGCAAGGGTCGCCAGCCGGCGAAAGGTGGCGGTGCCGGTGGTGGCGGTGGCAAACACGCGCGTGCCGTTGGACCACGGATTAAAGAGGTACAGGTAACGCTGGGTTTGCACCGCGCGCATGGGATCGCGGGAACGGCCGGAGTTTTCGTTATACTCTTTGATGATGTGATCACGATCAGTCTGCTTCCCGCCTTTGAGCAGTGGCAGGTAGGATCGGCCGTCGAGGCGCTTGGGATGTTGGATTCCGGCGATGTCCAGGACGGTGGGCAGGAAATCGAGCACGGAAATCATGTGTTGTTTGTCGATGCTGCCGGGCTTTGTAACGCCGGGCCAGCGGACCATCCACGGTGTGTGCGTGCTGTGATGGTACAGCTGCGTTTTGGCAAACGGCAGTGGCATGCCGTGGTCGGACATGAACATCACCACGGTGTTCTTCGCCTCGCCGCTGGCATCGAGGGCCTTGAGAATGGCGCCCACGGCATCATCGGCGCGACGCACGCTGGTGTAATAGAGGGCCAACTCCGCGCGCACGGCGGGATCATCAAACAGAAAACCGGGGATCGGCACCTCGTCTGCGGTGAAAATCCGCGAGGGTTTGTGTGGATCATTTGGGCCTTTCCAGAATGGCTTGTGCGGATCGGAGATGTTGATCGCAAGGCAGAATGGTTTCTTCGCCGCCTTGGCGCGCGCGATGCCGGTGGCGGTGGCTGTGCCGTACGATTGCACGTCCTTAATGTGCGACTTGGAGCCGTCCGGAAGAACCGTCAGATCGGCGTCCCACGCGTAGGGTTGGTAGGGCGCGGAATGGCTGACCTTGCCGCGGATGCCGGTGAAGTATCCGGCGCCTTTCATCAGATCCACCATGTGCGGCCAGCCGGGATTTTTCACCTGATAAAAACCCTCCACCTTGTTGTTGTGCGAGATGAGGCCGGAAAACATCACGTTGCGGCAGGGCATGCAGTTGCCGACGGTGGTGTGGGCGTGGGCAAAGCGCAGCGACTGCGCGGCAAGCCGGTCCATGTTCGGCGTGGTGCCGTCGAGTTTGCTGCCGTACACGCCCACTGAATCGGCGCTCATGTCGTCGACCGTGATCAACAGGATGTTCGGCCGCTCGGCCTGCAGCGCGAACGGGATGAAGACGGCAAGACAAAGGAGGAGGCGTTTCATTTTATTGGTCAGGCGTACGCACGCCGATGGTGAGGAGGAGGTTCGCCCAAAGGGCTTGGTCGGCGGTCTGGATGGTGAGCACGAGGTCCGGCCCGCGCACGGCTTCATAAAAATCCCACTTCGGGATCGGCTCGAATTTCATGTCCAGTCCCGCATCGTCGATGAGCTTTTCGTACTCCGCCCAAACCGGTGGCGGTCCAAACTTCGCATACGGATCATCCTCCGGAATCCCCATCGTATTGGCCGCCTCAATCGGCACCGCACTGAGCAGTGCCTCCAGTACCTGGCTGCAGGTTACCACACCAGGCATGAGGTTCAGCGACACCAACTCGGCATTCGGCCCCAGCGTGGATGAGGCCGGATAATTGCCGTCGGCGATGAGAATTTTTGAATGATGCCCGGCGGCCCCGATGATGCCGTTGATGTCCGGATGAATGAGCTTTTGATGGAGCAACATGGTTGAGGGGATTGAACCGCCAAGACGCGAAGACGCCAAGGATTAAGAATGGTTTTCTTGGCGCTTTGGGGTCTTGGCGGTTCAACCTCAACCCCGTATTGCTGCGGGATCGCCTTTCCAGATGAGGCGGACGGCGTCGAGGCGTAGGCGGGCTTGGGCGAGCGTGGTGGTGAGCTCGGCGAGTTGAGTTTGGGTGAGTTCGATTTCCTCAGAACGAACGTGGTCATTGACCGCCCGCAGGCTGGTAAGCCGGTCCAGCTCGGCCTGTAACTGTGCGGTCATCGCCGCGCTGGCTGTGCTGATGATGGCTTTGGCCTCCGCATCGGCAAATCCCTCGGCGGCCTCGATCATTCCCGGAATGATCTCGCGACCGATCTTCGGATTATCCAGCAGCTTGTGCGGCAAGCCCTTGTCGAGCTCGGGCAGGTCGAGGGTGAGCAATTCCTTTTTGTGATTCACCAACACCCGCAGCGGCGTGGGCGGCAGGAAACGGTCCGCATGCAAACGCGCAGGCGCGAGCGTCTCGAGCACAAACACCGTCTCGAGCAGCAGCGTTTTGTCTGCTTCATCGGTCCATACACCAAAGCTGCAGTTGCCTTGTTCACTGCCGAGCAGCAGATCGACTGCGCCGGTGACCATCGGGTGATCGCTGCTGAGCAGGCTTACATCCTCGCGCCCAAGCGCGTGCGGACGATTGAAGGTGCCAACAAGACCTTCACTCGGGATTTCCGGGAACGAATCGGTCGTCACGCCGTGCCCGCGCAAGAGATAGGTGCGCTCGCCCAAATCCTCCACCCCCACACCAAAATGGTCGAACACGCGCAGCAAAAATGCCTCCAGCTCCGCATCCGCGTCGGCGGCGGCGATGGCTCTGGCCACCTCCGCGGCTTCGGTGGGTCGATGGGAGTTCAGTTCCAACAACCGGTCACGGCCCTGCTCGAGTTGAGCGGCGATTTCCTTGTGGGCAGCAGCGGTCTCAGCAATGAGTTTCTCGAGTTGCTTCGGATCCGAATAGTCGGCAGCCAGCTCCAGCACGGCATCGCCAAACTGCCGCAGCAATTGGTTGGCGCCCTGCAGATTGTTTTCGAACGCATTCAGGCCCTCGTGATACCAGCGTGCGAGCACCTCCTGCGGGCTGCCCTCAAGGTAGGGCGTATGCACGTTGATGGTCTGCGTTTGGCCGATGCGATCGAGCCGGCCGATGCGTTGCTCGAGCAGCTCGGGGTTGAGCGGCAGATCAAACAGTATGAGGTGGTGCAAGAATTGAAAATTGCGACCCTCGCTACCGATCTCCGAGCAGATGAGCAGCCGCGCACCGTCGGGCTCGGCAAACCACGCGGCATTGCGGTCGCGTTGCACCAGCGTGAGGTCCTCGTGAAACACCGCCGTCTTCACCGGTACCTGCCGGCCGACGGCCTTTTCAATCGCCAGCGCCTTTTCGCGGCTGCGGCAAATGAGCAGCACCTTGTCCTCGCCCAACTCATGCAGCAGCCGGCCGAGCCACGCGATGCGCGGATCGTAATTGAGGTTAAACTTGTCGATGGGTTCGCCGGCGCCGGTGTCACTGGCAAATTCGTTTTGCGCGTGCGCCATCCACTCGGCGGCCTCGCGATCAGGCACGAGCGGTGCCAGATTGGCTTTTCGCCCGGGAAAACCGCTCATCGTTGCGCGTGTGTTACGAAAGATCACGCGGCCGGGACCGTGCCGGTCGAGCAGGGCCCGCAGCAATTCCGCCGGAGGCAGGGCGGCATCGAGGCCCGGCATCGCGGCAAGGGCGTCACGTTGCGGATCGGTCAATGTCTCGCCGGCATGCAACGCTCCGGCGATGGGGGCGATGTCCGCATAATGCCCGGCCTCGGCCTGATAGGCGGCGAAGTCCGTATAGCGGTCCGGATCCAGTAGGCGCAGGCGCGCGAAATGGCTTTCGGGCCCAAGTTGTTCGGGCGTGGCAGTGAGCAGCAGCAGGCCCTCGGCTTGTTGGCTGATGGCCTCGACGAGTTTATATTCGTCGCTGGCTTCGGACTCGCTCCATTCGAGATGATGCGCTTCGTCCACCACCAGCAAATCCCAGCCCGCATTCTTCGCCTGCTCGGCACGTTCGGGATGGGCGGCAAGAAAACCGATGCTGCA
>DJHS01000044.1:6854-7205 GCA_002433235.1 Verrucomicrobia bacterium UBA6614 | reverse complement strand
GTGCTGTTCTCCACAAAATTATCGCCGGCGTACAGCTTGGCTGTCTTGTCGATGAAGGGATGGCGATATTCCAGCACGCCCACTGCCTCGCCGGTGAGCGATCCGATTTCCTCAGTGCCCTCCCAGCGGCACGTCTCGGCCACCTTGGGCAGGAGCGTGCTTTCGACGATGTACACCGCGCCATTGACGCGCACTTTTTTGTAGGTGAACCGCGAGTTGTACGCCACAGCGAGATTGGCCGGCAGCGTCCACGGTGTGGTGGTCCAGATGATGAGGTGCGTATTGTCCTCACCGGCGACCGGAAATTTGACAAACACACTTTGGCTGACGTGATCGGCGTATTCCACCTCC
>DJHS01000044.1:6194-6531 GCA_002433235.1 Verrucomicrobia bacterium UBA6614 | reverse complement strand
TTCCACCTCCGCCTCGGCCAGCGCGGTGCGGCAGGGGATGCTCCAGTACACGGGCTTTTTGCCGCGGTACACAAAGCCTTTCTCGACGATATCGGCAAACAAACGTAGTTCGTCCGCCTCGTATTTTTTGTCCAGCGTGAGGTACGGATTCTCCCAGTCGCCAAACACGCCGAGGCGCTTGAACTGTGTGCGTTGATGGTCGATGTACTTACGCGCATACGCCTCGCATTCGCGGCGGATCTCCGCAGGCGTGGCATCCTCGCGACCGGCCTTGCGCAATTCCTGCACCACCTTGAATTCGATCGGCAACCCATGACAATCCCAGCCCGGCACATAC
>DJHS01000044.1:0-5815 GCA_002433235.1 Verrucomicrobia bacterium UBA6614 | reverse complement strand
TCCTTGAGTGTTTTATTGAGAGCCGTGCCGATGTGCACATCGCCATTGGCAAAGGGCGGGCCGTCGTGGAGGATAAAATTCTCGTCCGATTGCGCGTGGCGTTCGCGAATCTTCGCGTGCAGATCGTCGGCGTACCACTGCTCGAGGCGCTGCGGTTCACGCTCGACGAGGCCGGCTTTCATGGGAAAACCGGTCTGCGGCAGATTGAGCGTGTCCTTATAATTCATGCGCGGCTCTGTGTGGTAATGGGCAGCAAAGGGCGGGACGCTACCAACCGCGCGAGGTAGTGTCAATTGAGGCGATGCTAGGACCCCACTATCAACCACACACAATAGAGGACTACAGCGGTAAATGCACCGGCCATCACGTCATCCAGAGTGATTCCCCAGCCACCGGGCAAGTCCTGGAGCTCACGGATGGGGGATGGTTTCCAGATGTCGAACAGCCGAAATAATGCGAAGCCCGCGGCGGCCCAAGCCCATGCTGAATCGTCTTGAACAAGGGCCATGAGGGATATATCCACGCCCTTCAAGTACAGGGGAATGAGAACGCCAAGATAACAGAGGGGCAGGGCAATGATCTCGTCGAGGACGATTTCCCCCGGGTCGGCCGCCTTTAACACTTTGGCGGCACGGCCACAGGCCCATGCGGACAGGAGTATTCCAAGTAGAGCGCCTCCCAGAAAGAAACCAAAATTTCCAGGAAACAGCAGCAGGGCGGTCCACGCTATCCCGCCGAGGGATCCCCATGTGCCCGGCGCAATGGGCAGCAGGCCCAAGCCGCCCCCGCGGGCAAGCCAAAGTACGGCGCGGTCCATGGGTCACATGTCTTTCAAGTAGAGATCCCGGTTGCGCCATAGGTAGTGCACGCCTGAAACACCAGTCAGGACAACCGCGCCCCACGTCACCAACAGAGTAAACCAAATGGACCACGGCAAGCCGGAAATCTCGGGACTAAAAAGGCGTTGCCCCCAGTCTCCCCAGTGCGGGTAGCTCACACACACGAGTACGGAGATGACGGACACCACCTGAAGGTTTGTTTTCCGTTTACCGATGGTCTCGGCCGGCAGAACGACATTCTTGCTGGCGGCGAGCAGCCGCAGCCCGGTGATGGCCAACTCGCGGGCCACGATGATAATAACCATCCAAGCGGGCATAAGAAAATCCTGACCGGGCACTTCCAGCCAGCGGGGAACATGGGGGATGTTTGGCTGTTCACTGATGTAGGGGTGAGTAGAGGCGCTCATGCCCACCAAGACAATGAACCCGGCACAGACCATGATCTTATCCGCCAGTGGATCCATCAGGATGCCGAAGTCCGTCTTTAAGTTCCGACGACGTGCGATTTCCCCATCCGCAATGTCCGATAAACCGCCAATGAGAAACAGCAGGCAGGCTGCCGTGGTAGCCCATTGCCATTCAAATAAAAGCACAACAACGAAGGCCACGGTAATGAAAAACCGCGATGTGGTGATTTTGTTGGGGAGATTCATGGCGCTCCCGGCGGCCGGCTACGGACCGGGGGTCAAGTGGTCGTAGTCGGATGAGTCCGGCAGGTCATCAATGAGGCCGGTGCCCAGTTGCGAGGCCGCAGGGCCAGATGAAGACGCAGACGATGGCTGATTCCAAGCTTTCACGCCAAAATAAGTGCCGGCTACCAGTCCCAAAAATACAAAAACCGGCACCGTGACCCGCCAGTTCACGCGGGAGAACCAAAGTGTCAACGTGTTGACGGTCGTCCGGGTGGACTTCAGGTCATCCTCCACTTCCTGAAACTTTTCCGTGCCGCCCAATTCCGCTTCCAGCGCATCGTTTAGTTCCGCCTCAGGCAGTTTCAGCAATCGCGCATAGGACCGCACAAATCCGCGCACATAAACCGGCGCGGCAAACGCGTCCCAATCACCACACTCCAGCGCCTCCACCTGATCCGTCTTCAGGTTGGTTTGTTCCACCACATCCCGAACCGACAGACCAAGCGCCTCGCGTGTGTTTTTCAATTGTTCGGCAACACCCGCCACCCAGCAAATCTACGTTCCCCCGAGGTAGCGCATAAATGAAAAGTTATCCCAAACTTCCTGTGAAAAATGGGCTATATTTGCACTGGCTTAAACCCGCCCCCGGTGGTTTAGTCCGCCCCTTGGGCGGGCAAGATGGCATGAGTAATTTGAAGACAACCTGCCTGGGCACAGGCGATGGACACCCGAGCGGATCGCGCGCCCACTCCGCGTTTCTCTACGAATTTCCGAGCGTCACAATTCTGCTGGACTGTGGTGAACCCGTCACCCAGACCCTGACCCGCCGCGGTATTCACCCCGATGCCATCGACCACATCTTTTTATCCCACCTCCACAGTGATCATCTCGGCGGTTTTTTCATGCTCATTCAGGGACTCTGGCTGCGACGGCGTCAAAAGCCGCTAACCGTTTTTCTTCCCGAGGAAGGCATCAAGCCCGTGCAGCAACTCCTGTGTTCCGCATACCTGTTCCCGGAACTCATGCCCTTTAAAACGGAATACAAGTCCTGGACCAGCGGCCAGCCATGCTCTCTGGGCCCCCTCACCGCCACCCCGTTCAACACAACCCACCTCGAGCGACTCCGCGAATCATTCCAGCCACAATACCCCCAACAGGCTTTTGAAGCCTTCAGCTTTACGCTGGAAACAGGCGACACCCGCGCCGCCCATAGCGCTGACATTGGCCATCTCAACGACCTCGATCCACTCGTGACCAAACCGCTCGACCTGCTGGTCTGTGAACTGGCGCATGTTGAGCCCGCAGACTTGTTTGAATACTTGGCCGGCCGAAACATCGGCCGAATCTTGTTCACCCATGTAGCGCAGGGCCACTGGGAAGACGAGGTTGGGCTCCGGCAACTCGCCCGCGACACTCTGGGGGGCATGCCCCATGAATTTGCCGCGGACGGTACTGAAGTTGCACTTTAACGCCCCTTGGCGTGCATCATCACGACATCCTTCTTGTGCCTCTCGTTGTCCGCACGAATACGCCGGGCCATGTTACGGCCCACCGCCATCAGGAAAGGCGTCGCCACCTCGGGCATTTTTTCCGTGAGCTCATCAAACTTATCCTCTGAAATTTTCAGCAACACACTCGCTTCATTGGCTACCACGTCCGCCGAACGCGGGTCATCATCGAACAAGGAGATCTCCCCAAAAAATTCCCCCGGCTTCAATGTCGCGATCAGCGATTCGCGGCCGCCCACCATCTGCCGCACCCTCAGCGAACCGGACAACAAGAGGTACATGGCATTCCCTGGCTCACCTTCCGACACCACGAAATCAAATTTGCCCACCTTTTCCACCTCCATGAACTGAGCAAACCGCCCCAGTTGCTGGTCATCCATCGTCCGCAACAGCCTAACCTCACGCAACGTTCCCACCGGAACATCCGCGATCAACGGTGAGTGCTCCGAGGGTTCGGGCTTCTCCGACACCGGCGTCACGCTGGCAAAATGCTCCTGCAACTCCGGCAACTCACTCGCCTTCGACCACTGGCAAGTATCCATCGGGTAAAGCCACATGCCCGGCAAAATACGAAGCTCGTTGATCCACTCCACTGCCGTGGCAAACGACACCGGGCCATAGACGACATCGTCCACTGCCCAGACCTTGTATTCGCGGTCGTCGTAGTTGCCACTCATCCCAAGCAACCTACGCCATGAAATGACCCGCCGCTAGAAAAAAGCCCGCGCGCCACGACGTGGCGTCCGGGCCGGATATTCAACCGCCCCTACTCCACCAGTTCCGCCTCAGTCGCGGGCACATCTAGATCGATGAGAATATCGCGCGGCTCCGCGCCCTTGCTGGATCCGACAATACCCCGGTCCTCCAATTCATCCATAATTCGCGCCGCGCGCGTGTAACCTAGGCGCAGCCTTCGCTGCAACAGGCTAACACTCGCCTTATGTTCCGAGCGAATCACCTCGATGCTGGCCTGAATGACCTCTTCATCCTCACCGCTCGCCCCTGTCTCGATGGTGGTTGTCGGCTTGTTCAACTGGTTGTGAATTTCCATCTCATACGCCGGCGAACCTTGCTTGACGATGAAATTCACCACTTCCTGAATCTCCTCATCCGTCACCAGTGCTCCTTGGGCACGCACCGGCCGCGCGGCTGAAGGCTTCAAGTACAGCATGTCCCCCTTGCCCAGAAGTTTTTCCGCGCCCATCTCGTCAAGGATCGTCCGGCTGTCAATTTTCGACGCGGTCTGGAAGGCGATCCGCGCCGGAATATTCGCCTTGATGACCCCCGTGATCACGTCCACGCTCGGCCGCTGCGTGGCCACGATGCAATGGATGCCCGCCGCCCGGGCCATCTGCGTAATGCGGGCAATGGCGCTCTCCACATCCGCCGGGGCAGAAAGCATCAAGTCCGCCAGTTCGTCAATGATCACCACGATGTAGCTGAGTTTGTCCGGCACCTCCACATCATCCTCCCGGGGCACCACGATCTCCTCATCCACCTCCACCGCAAAACCTTCGGAATTCGCCTCCACCTTTTCCCCTCCGCTGAAGAGCGGCAGCTCCGGATCCTGCTCCGGTTTCGGTTTATCGATCGGCCGTTTGTTGAAGCCAGCGATGTTTTTAACTCCTGCCTTGGCAAAAATCTTGTAGCGGTTTTCCATCTCCTGTACCACCCAGCGCAGTGCGAGAATCACCTTTTTCGGGTCTGTCACCACCGGCACCACCAAATGTGGCAGGTTGTTGTACATTTGCAACTCGACCACCTTTGGATCGATCATCACGAAACGCAGTTCATCCGGAGGGAAACGGTACAACAACGACGCCACAATGCTGTTCACGCACACACTCTTGCCCGCGCCCGTGGCCCCCGCCACCAGCAGGTGCGGCATCTCCGCCAAGTCCGCAATGATCGGGTCGCCATAAACATCCTTGCCCAAGGCCACCGGAATGCGCGCCTTGGATTTCCGCCACGAGTCGCTCTCCAGCAGGTCGCGCAGGGTCACCAAGCTCTTGTGCCGATTTGGCACCTCGATGCCCACCGAGCTTTTGCCCGGCACCGGCGCCAAAATGTTGATCCGTTCCGCCCGCAGCGCCGCCGTGATGTTGTTGGAAAGGTTGGCGATTTTTTCCAGCTTCACGCCCGGTGCCGGGTGCAGTTCGTACCGCGTAATCGTCGGCCCTTTCGTGATGTCCCCCAGCGCCACATCAATGCCAAACTGCGCCAGCGTCTGCTGCATCACCTTGGCGTTGGCCAGCAATTCCTCCTTCGTCTCCACCGGCCCATTCACCGGCTCCGGCGTCTGAAGATAATCCCGTGGCGGCAGCTTGTAATCTCCAATGATCGGCGTCTTGGCCACCACAGCTGGCTTGGGTTTGCGCAAAACCGGCGTTTTCCGGGGTGAGGCAACTCCCCCCATAGCAGCCGTCGCGGGAGCTTTCTCTCCGAGAATCTCCTCCTTCGTCACCTTGCCTTTCGTTTCCTCAACCGGTTCGGCCACCTCACTGACTGCAGGTTCCTCCGGCTCAATCCAACGCGTCTCATCCAACGATTCCCCAAGATTGGAGGTCACCGTGTAAATCTCCACCCGCTGCTCAACCCCTTCCAGTTCAAATTCTCCCAGCAACTGGATGTTCACCTCGGGATGACTCGCGACATCCTGCTGAATTTTTTCCGAGACCGCGATGCCTCCCACCGGCGCATAAGGCTCAATGCGCGAGGCAATATTCACGCCATCCCCGTACACATCGTTCCCATCCACCACGATATCCCCCTGATGCAGCCCAATCCGAAGATCCAAATGCGGCTCTGCCCGCGTAGCTTCCTGAATGGCAATCGC
>DJHS01000104.1:0-12878 GCA_002433235.1 Verrucomicrobia bacterium UBA6614 | reverse complement strand
TGCCCACCGGAATTTACACGCATCTGCTTTCGGACAAGCACACCGGCTGGCTCGGCTCGCCGCGCTTTCGCATTGGGCCGAACGAGACGATTTGGTTTCGCGTGCGCGGCGGCGGCAACGTGATGTCGCGCTACGTCATTCAAAACTACACACGCAGCGGCACGGTCTATCCCACCGCGCGCATCAACAACGCCAATTGGCAGTGGCGTCAGTGGAACCTCAAATACTGGGAGGGCGACGACGCACATCTCGAGATCACCACCGCCGGCGAACAGGCGACGCTCGCCAGCGGCAACGCCAACTCGTGGTTCGGCGTGACCGAGGCGATGGTGCTCAAGCCCGGCCAACCCGCCCCGCGCGATGAAGCCGCCGAGATCATCCTGCCGCTATTCACCGGCGCCGATCCCGCCGATCGCGCGGCTTTGGCCGCCAAGTACACCGCCACGTTGCGCGATTGCATCGAGTCCTTTCGCAAAAATGAGATGAGCGATTTTAAGGCGAATTTTCTCAACCACTTCGTGCGCGCCAACCTGTTCGCCAACACCCTCGCCACCGCGCCCGACGCCGCCAAGCTAATTGCTGCCTATCGCAAGCTCGAGGCCGCGGTGCCGGTGCCGCAACGCGCGCCGGGCTTGGTCGAGGGCGATGCGCGGGACATGCCGCTCTTTGTGCGCGGCAATCACAAGCAAGCCGGTGATGTCGTCCCGCGCCGCTTCCTTGAGGCGTTCGATGCAAAGCCATTCAAGACACACCATTCCGGTCGCCGCGAACTGGCCGAGGCTATGCTGCAGCCGGACAACCCGCTCGTCGCGCGCGTCATCGTTAACCGCGTGTGGCATCACCTCTTCGGCCGCGGGCTGGTGGCCACGCCGGACAACTTCGGCAAACTCGGCCGGCAACCCACGCATCCCGAACTGCTCGATTACCTCGCCACGCGATTCGTGAAGGAGGGATGGTCGCTCAAGAAACTCATCCGCCAGCTCGCCCTCACCCGCACCTTCCAGCTAAACGCCTTGGCCCCGCCGGCCGCGCGTGAGGCTGATCCCGAAAACAATCTGCTCGCCCGCGCCCACCTGCGCCGGCTCGAGGCCGAGGCCATTCGCGATGCGATGCTGCAAGCCGCCGGTGCGCTCGAGCATCGGCCGCATGGCGGCTCCGACGATTTCAACACCAACCGCCGCAGCCTTTACGTGCGCGTCATCCGCAACAACCTCGATCCGTTCCTCACCGTGTTCGACCAACCCGTCCCCGCCAGCACCGTCGGCCGCCGCGATGAAACCAACGTGCCCGCGCAATCGCTCACGATGATGAATTCACCTTTCGTCATCACCCAAGCCACCCGCCTCGGCCAACGCGTGCGCGATGATACCGCGCTGAAAACGCCCGTCGAAAAAATTAATAAACTCTTCCAGCTCACCCTCAACCGCCCGCCAAGCGCCGGTGAATTAACCCGTGCCCAGAATTTTATTAAAACAAATAATGGCCAAGACCCCTGGCGCGATTTGGCGCAGGCGATGTTTAATTTAAAGGAATTTATTTATTTGAGATGAAATTAATTCACCACAGAGGCACAGAGAACACAGAGAAACAAATTAATAAACACTCTGTGCTCTCTGTGCCTCTGTGGTAAAAATAAAATGAAAAAAAATCACTTAACCCGCCGCGAAATGCTCACTCAATGCTCGACGGGCTTTGGTCTGTTGGCACTGCAGGGCTTGATGGCTGCGCCGCGGACGGCGCATTTTGGGGCGCGGGCGAAGCACGTCATCCTTTGTTACATGTCCGGCGGCGTGTCGCAGGTGGACACGTTTGACCCGAAGCCCGCGCTGCGCAAGCTGCACGGCAAGCCGATGCCGGTGAAAGTGGAACGCACGCAGTTCAATCGCAACGGCAACGTGATGGCGTCGCCGTTTGAGTTCGCCAAATACGGCCAGAGCGGCGTGCCCATCAGCAGCATTTTCCCGAATGTCGCCGAGAGCGCGGACGAGCTGGCGGTCATCCGCTCGCTCACCAGCAAGGTCAACGAGCACGCGCAGGGCAACTACGCGTTTCACACGGGCTTTCCGTTCATGGGCCACCCGAGCGCAGGAGCGTGGATGACCTATGGGCTTGGCACGCAAAACGAGGACCTGCCCGGCTTCGTGGTGCTACAGTCGGGCGGCGCATCCATCCCGCACGGCGGCGTGGGTTTGTTCAGCAACGGCTATCTGCCGGCGGAAACGCAGGGCAGCATCATTGCCGCCGACCGCACGCCCGCGGTGCGCAACATTCAGCGACGCGAAGCCGCCGAGGCGCAACGGTCGCGACTCGATTTTGTGAAGGACCTCGACGGCGGTTTTCTCAAGCAACTCGGCGGCGACAACGACGTGGAAGCTGCCGTGCGCAATTACGAGACCGCTTACCGCATGCAAACCGCCGTGCCCGAGCTGTGCGACATCAGCAACGAGCCGGAATACATCCGCAAAATGTACGGGCTCGATTCACGCGACCGCCAACAAGCCGGTTACGGACGCCAATGCCTGCTCGCCCGCCGACTGGTCGAGAGCGGCGTGCGGTTCATCGAACTCAGCTGCCTCAACGAAGGCATCGGCGCCGGCAACGGCCCCAACCCGTGGGACCAACACGGCGACCTTCAGCGCGGCCATGCCGCCATGGCGCATCAGGTCGACAAGGGCATTGGTGCGCTCCTCAAGGATTTGCGCAGCCGCGGTTTGCTCGACGAGACCATCGTCATTTGGGCCGGCGAATTCGGCCGCACGCCCTTCTCCCAAGGCCGCAACGGGCGCGACCACAACCCCTTCGGTTACAGCGTCTGGCTTGCCGGCGGCGGCGTGAAAGGCGGCACGGTCTACGGTGCCACCGACGAACTCGGCTACCACGCCACCGAGGGTAAATGCGACATCTACGACCTGTGGGCCACCGTCCTACACCTCCTCGGCCTCGATCACGAAGCCCTCACCTACCGCCACGGCGGCCGCGACCTGCGGCTGACGGATGTGCACGGGAGCGTGATTAAGGAAGTGGTGGCTTAGGTCTTTTGGCAAATGCTCCGCTGAATGCAAGTCGTCATTTCCAAAATGGGTGTTGGCCCACTCTGCGAACAACGAAGTTGCACCACTTTTGCCGGCTCTGAAAATCCTCGAAAGTCTCGTGGCAGTTGGTTGGTTGCGGAACGTATGGCCAGAGTCGAGTGTTTGATAGTGAATATTTTTACAGGATTTCTCGGATCACGTGGCCGAAGTCAATCTCGAGGCGTTTGTGGGCAGGCACTTCCATGCGCTCGGGCTCGAGGCCGAGTTGGTGCAGGAGGGTGGCGTGGACGTCGGTGACGTAGTGGGGATGTTCCTCGGTGTGAAAACCGATCTCGTCGGTGGTGCCGTGAGTCACGCCGCCGCGGATGCCGCCGCCGGCCATCCACACGCTGAAGCCATAGGGATGATGATCACGCCCGTTGCTGCTTTGCGAGCCGGGCGTGCGTCCAAACTCGGTGGCGAAGACGACGAGCGTCTCGTCGAGCAAGCCCCTTGATTTGAGGTCCTTCAACAATCCGGCCACGGGTCGGTCGACCTGCATGGCGAGCTGCGAATGCTTGGCCTTGAGATTCGAATGCTGATCCCACGCGCCCGCCGCGCCCGCGCCGTGCATGATCTGGACGAACCGCACTCCCTGCTCAACAAACCGCCGCGCCGCGAGCAGTTGCTGGCCGAAGGAGCGCGTCTCATTTTGGTTGAAGCCGTACAGCTTTTTGGTCGCCTCGGTTTCCGCATCGAAATTCACGACGCCGGGCACGCTGGTCTGCATGCGATATGCCAGCTCGTAGGATTTGATGCGCGCCTCAAGCCGGGCGTCATTCGGAAAACGATTGCGACTCAGTTGATTCAGGCGGTTGACCAGCCCGAAGCCGAGCCGCTGCTCTTCAGCGGTGAGATCGCCCTCGGGCTTGGCGTAGTCGAGCGGATTGCGCGGATCGATTTTCAGCCGCACCTCGTCATACGCCGGGCCTAGATAATGGCCATCGCTGCGGTCAAAATAACGCGGGCCCATGCCGATGAATTGCGGGAGATTTTCATTCAGCGTGCCGAGTCCCCAGTTCACCCATGCACCGATGGTCGGCACGCGCGGATCGAGCATGTGGCGCCCGGAATGAAACTGCACCTGCGCGCCATGGTTGTCGTCGGTGGTCCACATCGAGCGGATCACCGCGATGTCATCGATGCAACCGCCGATGTGCGGAAACCAATCGCTCACCTCGATGCCGCTCTGGCCGTATTTTTTGTAGCCGACCTGCAGCGGGTACAGCTTGTTGCGCTGCTGGCCGTTGGCGTCGTTCACCACCACCACGCGCACCTTCTTCAGCCGGTCGCGATCCTGCACATACTTAAAGCGCGTCTCGCCGATCGACTTGCCCGCCAGCTGATTGAGCATCGGCTTCGGATCAAAACTCTCCATGTGGCTCACGCCACCACGCATAAAAAGCCAAATCACACTCTTTGCCTTGGGCGCAAAATGCGCGAGACCGTTCACGCCACTCTCGCCGCCCCGCAGCATCGAGCCCAGCGCCAAGCTGCCAAAGCCCAGTCCGGCGCGGCCCAAGAATAATCTGCGGTTCAGTTCCATCATTTATCTGACTGAAACAAAATCGTTATGATTCAGCAAGGCCAACACCAGCCCACGGCGGGCGCGCTGGGCGGGATTCGCCTTCTTGGCTGCTGTCGCTGCTTTTTCTAATTCAGTTAACGCCGTCTCACACTCGCGTCGTTCGGCGGCATCAGGCTGGCGACCAAGCAACAACTCAAACGTCGCTCCCACAAAATCGTCGCCCTCAATCTTACCCGCGATTTGCCCGGCCATGTCGATGGCGAGTTTGCTGTTGGAAAGCGCAAGAGCCTGCTGCGGCACGATGCTCTCAGTGCGGCGGTAGCATTGGAGATGATCGGCGTCATTGAACATCTTCAACAGCTTATCCTGCTGATCGCGCGAGTGCTTGAAATACAGGCTGCGCCGGCGCACGGCATCGCCGGGATTGAGCGAAGGCCCACCGAGTTGGGTATCCAGCGTGCCAGCCAGCTGGAGCAAACTATCGCGCACCACCTGCGCCTCCATGCGGCGGGTGTTCATGCGCCAGTAGAATTGGTTACTCGCATCGGCGGCGAGCGTCTTGGCGTCAGCGCCCGCCGTGCTGCTGCTGAGTTGAAAGGTGCGTGAGGTGACAATAAGCCGGTGCAGGCGGCGGAAGCTCCAGCCGTTCGCCATGAAATCCGCCGCGAGATGATCGAGCAACAACTGCTGCACCGGCGGCTTGGCGCGCAGGCCGAAGTCGTCGACCGTCTCCACCAATGGCTCGCCGAAATGCCGCAGCCACACATGGTTCACTGCCACGCGCGCGGTGAGCGGATTCTTCGGCGACGTCATCCACCGCGCCAACGCCGTGCGCCTGCCGGTGCTGGTGGCGGGATACACGGTCGGATACTGGCCCTCGTTGTGCGCGGGCGTTTCCAGCGCCTTCTTGGCTGCACGCAACGGCATGAAGCTGCCCTTGCCCTGCTCCACCGCCGCGAGTTTCTTGGCACCGTTGGCAATTTTCGCGCGGGCGGCGGTCACCTTCTTGCCGTCCTTGGCAAATGCCTTCAACTCGTATTCGCCTTCCGCTTTCAGGGAAATCGCCTCGGCACGGGCTGCCCGTTGCTCGGCGAGCTTGAATGCCGCTTCATTGCCTCGCGCTCTTTCGGCGGCAAACATCGCTTCCAACGCCGCCACTTTCGCCTCGGCGGCGGCGAGCTTGGCTTCGCTGATTTCCAGCGAAGTGGCGGGCTTCACCTCCGGCGCGGCGTTTTTGGAATTAGCGAGCTTCACGTCATCCGGCAGCGATTTGATTTTGATGTCGTCAAATGCCACCGTCGCATCGAAACCGGACAACTCCAGCCGCCCGTCGGGTTTGCGGTCGGGCAGCGTGTAGGCAATTTGAAATTTGTCATTGAGCCACACGTTCACCAGCCGATCGCGCACCGCGAGGCGCAGCGTGTAGGGCTTGCCGATCACGATGGGCTGCGCCACGAGGCCGTCGGGCGGATACGTGCTGGTGCCGCCGCGCGTGTAGGCCACGTGCAACTTGGGTCCAGGCGGGTGGGCGCTGGTGTACACGTAGTTCGCGTACTTGCGGTCAGCCGAGACATCGAAGCGAAAGGTCACGGACCGAAACGTGCTGCCACCGGTGTGCGTGTAGCGGCAGGTCAGCTCAAAATCGCGCGGCAGTTTCTGGCGCAATGCCAGCCGCTCAGTCTCGCGCGTGGCCGTCGTCTGCAGCGCCGCGCCCTTTTCGAATTTCCAGCCTTTGCCGACCACTTCCCAAAGCTGGTCGTTGCGTTTGCTGAAATCATCGTGCACTGAAAATTTTGGTGCAGGAGCTGGTGGCTTTGGTTTGGGTTCAGTTTGTGGCTTGGGCTTTTCCGGAGGCGCGTTGGCGGCGAGCTGCTTTGCCTTGGCCAGTTCCTGTTTCGCCGTGGCCACGGCGGCCTTGGCGGTGGCGAGGCGGTCGCGCTTTACATAATCGCGGCCGGCCGGGGCGAAGGCGTAAGCGGGCAATTTCACAGGCTGGATTTCCGGCGCGAAACTGCCGAGCACGGCGGGCACACCGGCGCGCATCACGCGGTTGGTGTCGGGGGTTTTCGGATCGCCGCGCAGGTGCAGGCGGGTAGTGATGTCGAGGTGGTTGTCAAACACGCGCGGCAGGCCGCCTTTTTCGAAATCGGTCACGCCCGGCAGCGGATCGAGGCGCACCTGATGCGGCTCGAAGATGGCGCGGAAGCGATAGTAATCCTCGTGCGTGATGGGATCGTATTTGTGATCGTGGCACTTGGCACAGTTGATCGTGAGGCCGACGAACGCCTTGCCGGTGTGCTCGATGGTGGCATCGAGCCAGGTGGTGCGGTTGAAAAGATAATAATTGCGCGCGAGAAAACCGGTGGCCCGCAGCGCCTTCAGATCGGTGGGCGCCAGCTCGTCGGCAGCGAGCATTTCTTGGATCATCCGATCGTAGCCCTTGTCGTCATTGAGCGATTCAACGATCCAATCGCGCCAATGCCAGATATGCTTTTGGCTGTTGCGCAGTTGCGCGCCGAGCCCGTACCAGTCGGTGTAGCGCCAGATATCCATCCAATGCCGCGCCCAGCGTTCGCCGTGATGGGGGCTCTTGAGGAGTTCATCGACAATCACCTCCCACGGGCGGGTGTCCGTCAATTGCGCGCGCGTGGGCGGCAGGCCGATGAGATCGAGATAAAGGCGGCGCAGGCGAATCGTGCGCTCGGCGATCGGTTGCGCCTTGAATCCGCGCGCCGAGCGTTGGTCCTCAAGCAGAACATCAATCACATTGCCCGCATCGCCCGGCAGCTTGACGAGTTGCGGTACTTGAAACGCCCAATGCTCACGCGGATCCGCCTCAGCCGTTTCATTCGCTGGTATAGGCGCCCCGACGGCAATCCACTCGCGAATCGCCGCGATCTCTGCCGGCTTCAACGGTGCCCCCTCCGGCGGCATGCGCTCGTCTATATCCGCCGCGGTCAACCGCGCCAGCAATTCGCTTTCCGCCGGCTTGCCAATCGACAACACATCCTCACCCTTCGCCCCCTTGCGCAAATTCGCCGCCGAATCCACCCGCAACCCCGCCTTCTGCTTCAACGCCCCATGACACGCATAACACCGGGCCTTGAGCACCGGCTTGATATCACGCAGATAGTCGGCGGCCTGCACGGACAGCGCGGCCAAGGCCAGCGTGATGATTGAAGGGGTGCGCATTGCTCTCTGGTTGCCAGTGGTTTGAGTCTGGCAGCGGGTTGATGGTTGGTCAAGACGGCGGGTCTTGAGGTTGTCTCAACGATGGGGCTACGGTATGGATTCGCAGGCTCACCCCTCATTGTGATTTCGGCTCGCTGATGGAGGGGCGAGCTGTGAGTCCGACCGGAATTTGAGAAGGTGATTACTGAAGCACGCTGGGCTTGGCCTTGATGAGCCCGGCGAGTTTCTTGAGGGTGCTGTTGAGGCCCTTGACCTGGGCGTCGTCGTTGAGGACAACAAAGGCGGCAAAGCTTTCATTGGCCTTGTCGAGTTCATTTTCGCGGATGACGGCGCAGTACTTGTCGTTGACCATGATGCCGAGCAGTTCGCCGGTGCGGCTGATGACCACGTCACCCTTCTTGGGGTTCATGCGTTTGCTGAACAGACCGCCCATGAAGGGCTTGTCCATCAGCACGTAGTTGCCGAGCTTGGGGTCGACCTTGAAATCCACTTCGCCGTATTCCTCGCCGTTGTGGACGATAATGGCCTTGGAGTAATCCTGCGGGCGCTTGGCGAGGGGGTAGGTTTTGCCGATATTCAGGAATTCCTTCTTGGCACTGTCCTTGTGGAGGGGGGCCACGAGGACACGGGGATCATTCTTTAAAAACCCGAGCCAATGGACGGGGATGCTCTTGCCGTTGCGACGGAAAATGCCGACGGCCTTTTCCCACGCGGTGGAGCCCTGCGGCTGGAGGGAGAAGGGGGACTGGTCGGTGTGCATGATGGCGTAGAGGTAGCGCTGGCCCTGCACAAAGATGGGTTGAGGGGTTTTGTTGACTTGGCGGGGGGCCTGGCGAGGTTGGCCATTGACGTAGACGATACCGGGCTTGCTACGGCTGAGCTGCATTTGCACGGGCACGCGGTTGGCGAGATATTCGTTGAACAGCTTGTTGGGGCTTTGCGGAATGCGCTTGGACTGGGCGATGACCTCCTTGAGGGTGGCCTTGGTGGTGGCGTCGGTATTTTCGGCAACCTTTTTGATGTCAGTCTGGAGACGATCATTAATCTCCTTTACCGTGTCGCGTTCCACGGCCACGGCCTTGGCTTGGGCGAGGTATTCGACGGCTTGTTTCTCTGCGGTGACGGCGCGGGTTTGCTGTTTTTGCGCTTCGGTGCGGGCGGCCTCGGTGCGCTTTTGTTCCTCCCCGACCTTGACTTTAAGCGCCTTGACCTGAGTTTCGGCAGTGGTCTTGGCTTCTAGGGCTTTGTCGCGCTCGTTAACAAGCCTGCCTTTGTCCTTTTCGAGTTGGTTGGCGCGATTAGTCTGAGTGTCCTTGTCTTTCTCGAGGCCGGTAATTTCTTTCTCGAGGCCGGTAATTTTATTCGCGGCAGCATCACGGTCATTTTTGGCCTTAGTCTTCTCAGCCATGAGATCATCTTCGACGTCCTTGAGATTATCTTCGACGTCCTTGAGATTATCTTTGAGGTTTGTATTTTCCGCGGTCAGTATGCCGTTCTTGCGGACGAGACCCTTGTTGGTGTTGTCGAGATTGGTGATTTTTGTGCTGAAATCATTTTTCAGGTCACCAATTTGCCCTTCAAGGGTATTGACTTGATCGGTCAGGACGCTGATCGCCTGGTCGCGAGTTGCAGCTTGTTTTTCGGCTTCGGAGATCGTTTGGTTCTTGAGGTTAATGACCCTTTCCTTGGCGGCGATGGTGTCCTTCAACAGAATTGCTTGCGCGGCGGCATCGGCGATTCCCTGGCGCCGGGCCTTCTCGGTTTCGCTATGGGCGTTCTTGGCATTTTCCAGTTGGCTTTTAAGATTTTCCTTTTCCTCCGTCAGTTCGGCAAATCCGCGGGCCTGATCGGCGGCGGATTTGCGGCTGAAGTTGAGCATGGCTTCCTGCTCGGTGGCCCTGACTTGGGCCTGCTTGAGCTGCAGGGTGACCAACTGTAGTTCCTGCGCGTGCTTGGCGTAGGTTTCGGTGCCCCCGCTGAGGTGGGCGTTTTCCTGTTCCACCTTGTTCCACGGGGAGTCGTGGATCATGTGCAGCAGAAGGAAATCCAGCAGAATCAGGAGCAGGGTCTTATTCATGGTTATTGGACGTGTTTAATGGCTATTTATTCTCGCCGGCTTCCAGCAGGAGCTCCTGCCGGGTGTTGCGGAGGTGATGAATTTTCACCACGGCAACACAGGCGATGCCCAGGATGTTGGACACGTAGGCGGCGTAGGGCTTGGTAAAAAGGTCGAGCATGATGAGGCCAAGGCCCAGCGCGGTGCCGGCAATGCCGATGTAGAGTCCGAGGTCGAAGAGATTGTCCTCGTTCTCCAGCAGCTTGAGCTTTTGCTGGGGTGTCTGGCTGCCATCACGGATTTCACGCATCCGACGCAGGCAGGTCATGTACACAATGACCTGCGCGATGGTGAACAGGACGATCATGGTGATGTTGGCAGCCGTGTCGCTGCTTTCGGTGGCTCCGAGCATGGTGTTATCCTTGTTTGGGTTGTCTTTTGGGTTGGCTGCGATAGGAACCTTCACGGCCACCTCGTACTCCGAGGAGGCGGCAGGTTGAAAAAGGATGGGCTCACCGAGGATGACTAGGACGGTGAGCATGAGAAAGGCCGTTGCTCGGCGGCGCCAGCGGAAGAGGGCCACATCCGCCGGGCTGGCCAAGGTGACTGGGTTTAAAAGCGTGAATAGGCGCAGCAGCAACGCGCCGCCCAGCACCATGAGCAGCAGGCGCACAAATCCCGCCCAGCGGGGATGATTCAGGCTGAAGGTTGCCATGGCGGACAGGGCATCTTCGCTGCCGCGAGGGCTGATGCGCTCCTCGCTTTGCACCAAGTGCAGGAGAGCGCCATGGCCATGGCGCATGGCGCGTTTCAAGTCGGCGTCACCACGCCGGCCATGTTTCATCAGGTAATCCACCACCTGCCGGGTGGCTTCGGGTTCGCCGGGCCAAGTGACGGCCGTGTAGGTGAGGGGGAAGTCGGTGATTTCCAAAGGCATGCGCCCAAACTGCACCCATTCTTCCAGGGTGATTTCCTTGATGCCCTGCACCTTGTTGGTGGTGTTGATATGATCAAAATATCGAGCCAGTGGCGGGTAAAATTTTTTCAGCTCATCGGGTGTGATGACGTGTTCCCCCTTGCCCTCGTTCAGCAAGTCGGCGTTGTTGCCGATGCTGTGGAACGGGGGCAGCAGCGTTTGCACCATGCTGATTTGCGAGAGTTTTTCAAACGTATCCATGTCCGGCATCACGTCGGTCAGCCGGGCCAGTTGGTAGCCATCCAGTCGGTCGGCTAATGCTGTCATGGCGTTGAAAAACTTATGGAGCGCCTCCCACGCGTTGCCCTTCTGGCACAGTTGCACCACGTCCTTGCCCATGTGGCCAAGCTTGTGGTTGTGGTGTAGCCAAGCGGTGAGCAGGATGGAGGGGTAATGGTTTTGCAGCAGTTGACGGTTTTTCTTGTCGATTTTCGTATCCTGCGGGCGTTCCCCCCAGACATTCAGGATGGACAGAACCTCATCAGAGGGGCTGGCACCCAGAGCACGCCGATAAGCTTCCCGGCCCGCACTGGTCAAAAGATAATCGGTGACCGTGGCGGCAGGGGGAGGCAGTTTCTCCCAGAGCGCCTGAATCTCCGCCTTTTTTTCATCCTCGCCATGGATTTGTTTCGCCGCGATGAGACTTAGGCGCGCGGGATGCGCAAAATGGTTTACCTCCCCATTTTTGCTGCCATACGAGATGACCCGCTCGGTGAAATCCAAGACGGATTCGTCAAAGGGAACCTGACCAGCTGAGTCAGCATCGCGCAAGGCCGCCTGCTTTACGACCGCCGGGTGTTGCAAATGCCAGTGCACGGGAAAGAAATACCCCACTAACAACAGGCCCAATCCCAAGACACCATGAATGACCGCCAGCCCGACGGGCCGGGGCTCGTTGTCATTGTTCTGTGAGAAATCGTCCACGATCTTTGGTTTGGGGAATTTGGAACAGCCCGCGCACGTGCCGGCGTCAACCACCCATGACCTCGCTTTACAAACCGACGCACCAGCCCGAACCAATCTTCAAGCCGATTCACCGCTCGCAGGATATTCACAGCTTTTCCACAGGTGGTCAACCCCGTGTTGCCCACAGCCTGTGGATGAAATTTTGAGAAAAACGCCCTTTCTCGCCGGTGTCCGAAAGCCATCGTGAAATTAAATGTGAATAAATGCCTCGCGCCCTCGTCCGACACTGCCCGCCCCCTCAGGGGCGCAGCGGTAAAGCGGTTTTCACTGCGGGAAAAAGGGTTTCCAGTACCGCCGGGCAGACCAGTAACCTTGAGAGACACAGGTGCCTTTTGGGGCATGCTTTCTGTTAGGCTCGGCTTTACCTCGAAGAATATTCTGTTAGGCTCGGCTCATGAAAATGATGAGCGCGCTACTTTTCACCACCGCCGCCAGCTTGCTGGCTCTCAACCTCAACGCGCAGGAAGGCCCCATCCGCATCCTGCCTGCTCCCGGAGTCGAGGCCCCGCCGCCGCCTGGGATTGACTTCCCGGTGGACCCGGAAATGCCCGACGAAGGCTGGGTCGAGCCCGGCTTCCCCGGCGAAATGTTCATGCCCCCCATGCCCGGCCGTTACAAAGTCTTGAGCATCCAGCTTCCCCAAGGCGGCAAGCTTATGCCCGTCGTCATCAAGCTGGACACGCAGACTGGCGAGACTTGGCAGCTCAAGGTCGTGGAACGCAAATTCTTCTTCAACGGAAAAGCGCAAGTGCGCACCCATCTTAGCTTTGTTCCCATCATGGATGGGCATGACCACGGCCATGGCGCTGCCGGCGGCGAGCATACCGACCCCGCCGAAGGGGTTGAGGCTATTGAAGCCGTGCCCATCGAGCCGGCCATTCCCGCCGAGCGTGCCATTCCGCAAACCCGGCCCGCGCCGCCTTTGCGTGCTGTTCCCAACTTCACCCCGGTTCGGCCCAAATAGGCTGGATAAACTGGAGAGGGAGAGCGTGGGGGAGATGGTACGCGAGAGAGGACTCGAACCTCCACCTCTTGCGAGACCGGATCCTAAATCCGGCGCGTCTACCAATTCCGCCACTCGCGCGTCCC
>DJHS01000079.1:3064-22613 GCA_002433235.1 Verrucomicrobia bacterium UBA6614 | reverse complement strand
CTCTGCGAAGGCAAGCAGATCGACGAGATGGGTTCCCGCGGCAAGCTCTCCAATCACGTTTGGGACTTCGCGAACCGCGTGGCCAAGGAGGTCGGCAAGACACATCCCCAAAAGAAAATCCTCTGCTGCGCCTACGGGGCCAATACCACCCCCCCCACCAATATCGATAAGCTAGAGCCCAACGTGCAGGTCATGATCGTTGGAGGGCGGCGGCCACGCAATACCTTGCCCGAGCAACGCGAAACTATCGCCAAGCTGCAAGCCGGTTGGCGGAGAAAAACGGACAACCCAATCATGATCTTCGAGAACTACCCCAACAGCGGTCGCGGCTTCTACCTGCCCGCCTTTGTCTCCAAAGTGCAGGGCGATAGCATCAATAAATTGAAGGGCCTTTCCCTTGGCGAAGACATCTGGCTCTCTATGCGGCAGGACTTCGATACCGTCGATATTGGTTTCAATCATTTCCAAGTGTACTTTACCGCCCGAGCCTACTGGGGCGGCAAGGCCTACAATCCTGTGGCTGAGTTGGCCGAGTACTGCCGACTTTTCTATGGCCCCGCCGGGAACCCGATGCAGGCCTTCTTTGAGTACTGTGAGCCCAACTATCAAGCCATGGAAAAGGACAAGGCGAAGGTAGACCGCGCCTTGGCCTTGTTCGCCGACGCCAAGGCCGCTGCGCCCGCCGACTCGGTCTACGCCAAGCGTCTCGGCCTAATCGATGTTTTCCTCAACACCCTCCGCAGCAAGTCCAAGTTGCTTGGTCGCAAGCGCGGCCCCGTTCCCAATATGCGCACTGTCGGTGGCTGGGAAATCAAGGAGCCCATCGTCATCGACGGCAAGCTCGATGACCAGCACTGGGAGCGGCACCGAAACTGGTCGGTTGGCCGACTTCGTGAACTGCAGACCGGTGCCCAGCCCGTTTTCGGCACCACCGTGATGTCGGCTTGGGACCGTTCCGGCCAGAACCTCTACTTCGCCATCCGCTGCGACGAACGCCCCGGCGAAAAGCTCAACGTCACCACCACCCGGCGCGAAGATCAGTCCCTTTGGTACGGTGATTGCGTGGAAATCCACTTAGAGACCGATTCTCACAGCTACTACCAAATTGCCGTTAACCCCGCCGGCGCCCTCGTAGACATTGACCGCGGCGTCGACAAACACTCTTGGTTCCGCTGGGAATCCCAAGCCGAAGTCGCCACTCACATTGCCGATGATCACTGGACGGTCGAGATCCGCATCCCCGTAACCACCGACGAGAATGACCCGCTCAACTTCGTCGTGGGTCGCAAGCCCTCGGTCAGCCTGCCGTGGCACTTCAACGTTTGTCGCCAACGCATTCGCGAGCACGGTGCCGAGTATTCCGCCTTCTCCCCCACCGGCACGGCGGGTTTCCACGTCACTCACAAGTTCGCCCAATTTTACGCCGGCCATTCCAAAAAGTTTAAATTCGATCCCGAATACGTCGATTTCCTCATTGCCGGCAAAACTGCCGAAGCCCTCCTGCACGCCCGCAAAAACAAGGAAGCCCTCGCTGCCTACGTTGCCCTCGCCGCTACCAAGAACGCCACCGACCTCCAGCAGGCCAATGCTCTCCGTGGGGCTGCTTCCGCCGCCCGCAACCTCAAGGACTTCGCCAAGGCCGACGAACTGGTCGAACGCATTCCCTTGCCCGCCGTGGCCATGATCGTACACATGGAAAACCTCCTCGCCCAGCGCAAGCCCGCCGAGCTACTCGAGCAATACGGCAAAGAAGATTTTTCCAAGTGGCCCTTCCCACACGTTAGCCCCGCCGCCTTCGCACGCGCACAGGCGCACATTCAAAACAAAAACGGCAAGGCCGCCGAAGCCGACCTGCAAAGTGCTCTCGCGCTAACCTCCGACAAGCGACTGCTGTCCAGTATCCTTGTCAACCTCGGCCACAATCGCGAAACCAACCTCAAAGACGATGCCCTCGCCCTAGCCGCCTATCGGCTGAACTTCGAGGGCAAAGAACGCATCGGCGGCGCGGACGAATTTCGCTCCATCCAACAAGCCGCCCGCATCCTCTCCCGTCAAGGCAAGCACGACGAAGCCCTGAAAACCCTCACCCGCATTGACGTCGCCAAGCAAACCGGCAGCTGGCGCGCCACCACCTACGCCATTCAAGGCGACCTGCTCACCACCGCCGGTCGCAAACCCGAAGCCCGCGCCGCCTACCAAAACGCCCTCGCCAAACCCGGTCTACCCAAGACCTGGCGCGAGGCAGTCGAAAAGAAAATCCAATGATCATGGGACGACATTCCGCCCTCATTCCAGCTTTGCTCTGCCTGATCCTCTCGTTACCTCTGCATGCGAAGACGCATCGTTCCTCGGAACTCGGCTGGGCGAAGGGACAGGACGTCACCGAGGCGTTTGGCAAGCTGCTGGCCGACGGCATGCTCAAGCCGGGCGACGAGCTGCGGCTCGAGCACACATTCCGAATTGGAGGAAGCCATCAGCTGCCGGACAATTCCACCCTTTCAGCGGTTAATGGTGCTGGGTTTGACGTGACCGATGCAGCCAACCCGAAGAGCAGTCGCGCGTTGTTGGAATTCGGCAATGAGGTCACGATCCGAAATCTGACGATCAGGTATTTGAACACGCCGCCGCTCGGTCCGACCGGTGGAAAGCACGGCGTGCATTTCACGAGACGACTCGGGATTCAGGCCCGCGACAAGAAAGGCCTCCGGATAGAGAATTGCCGACTGACCGGCTCCATCAATCATCACCTTCGATTAACCGATTGCACGAATATCGAGGTCGTCGGCACGCACGTTGCCGGCGGCTACTGGTCAATCATGCTGACCGGCTGTAACAAGCTCGTCTTCCGGCGTTGCCTGATCGAACAATGCCAAGGCGACGGCATCAAGACTGGTGGCGGAGAGAGTGGCGCAGTGCGAAACGTGTTGGTGGAACACTGCGTCTTTCAGGACAACGCCCGCGATGGGATCGACACTACGGGCGGCTTCAACGACTCGATTATCCGAAACTGCATCTTCCGCCGCCTAGGTGTGTCCGGGCTTGATTTGAAATCCCACTATGAATCCCGCACGGGCAGCATCGAAGATCTAGCCCCGGAGAACATCGGCATCCTAGTCGAGAAATGTCTCTTTCATGACATGCCGAATGGGCTAGTGATCACCACCCTTGACTGCGGTCGACGCAAGGGCTCTGGCCACGAACTTCTGAACGCCGCCAACATGAAGAAATATGCGCCGCACGACATCGACATCAACAACTGCGTGTTCGGGCATGCGGAGAAACCCTTGCGCTCCGCACACACGGGCGGCTACGGCGTCAACTACCCAACCGCCAAAGGCGAACACATGCGAATGATCCTGCTGAAGGACGCCTACGACATCCGCTACAAGGACGCGCGCATGTTCGGCGAACGGGTGATGCCCGTGCACATCAGCAGCATCGGCGGCTCCGGTCATCTCTCCAAGGAAGCCGCGGACGGAATCACCACCGGCATTACCGGCAACGTACTCGATCAACCGGCAAAATCTGTGCGGCCGGGCACTACCGACGTACCGTTTGCCCACGGTCCACAGTTGCTGAAACCGTAGATGTAGTTTCTGTACAACATGAACATAGGCAAACACCTTCTTCCGATTCTGCTGGCCTTAGCGGGCGCATTGACCGCCGCGCCCAACGCCCAACCGGCGGCAGATCCCGATCTGGAATTGAGCCTGCTCGCCACCGGTATTCGCGAAGGCATGGAAATGTCCATCGCCCGGGATGGCCGCGTGTTCCTCGCCGAACGCCCCGGCAAGGTGAAGCTGTGGCATCCGGACCGGCCCGATGAACTAACCGAATTAATCGACCTCAAGTCTGATACCCGGCGTGAAGCCGGCCTGATGGGCATCGCCTTGGATCCGAATTTTGAAAAGAACAACTGGATTTATCTTCAGCACACCGTGCCCGCAATGGACGACCCTTCGGTGTACGTGCATCACCTCGGCCGATTCACCGTTGGTGAGAAGCGCATTGATCGTGACTCGGAAAAAGTGTTGTTGAAAATTCGTGCGTCGGCAGAGAAGCGTATCCACGAAGCCGGCTCCATCGCCTTCGGGCCGGATGGCCTGTTGTACCTCTCAGTGGGCGACAACCAAATCCGTTCGGAATATTTGTTTTCCTGCAAGACCTCGGCCAACAGTAATGATCTCCGCGGCAAAATACTTCGCATCCGCCCCACGGCCAAGGGCGGCTACACCATTCCCGAGGGCAACCTCTTCCCGCCCGGCACACCCAAGACGCGGCCGGAGATTTATATCATGGGCCTGCGCAACCCCTTCCGCATCCACGTGGATCCCCAGACCGGCTGGTTGCTCTGGGGCGAAAACGGACCGCCCAACCATTGGGCGCCCGGCACGCCGTTGGACAAACAAAAAAGCATCCCGCTCGGTTACGACGAATTCAACCTCGCCAAACGCGCCGGATTTTATGGCTACCCGCTGGTCATCGCCAATCAGGAACCCTTCACCCAGTACGATCCTGCCACCAAGAAAACCGGCCCCGTGATCAATCCCAAGGCGCCGGAAAACCGGCATCCCGAAAACACCGGCATCCGTAACCTGCCACCTTCCCAGCCGCCACTTATCTGGTACGCCGGATTGCAAAAAGAATTTCCCGAACTCGGCAATGGTGGCGAATCCGCCATTGCCGGGCCGATCTATCGCCATCGCCAAACGTATTCCGCAAAGCTCGCCCTGCCCGCGCGCTACGAGAGTTGCTGGTTCATCGGCGAGTACGCCCGCGGCTGGGTCAAGGCTGCGAAACTAGATGCCCAAGGCACACTCCAAAGCATCCATCCTGTTCTTCCGCCCCTGCGGCTCGGTAAGCCCACCAACCTCAAGCTCGGACCGCAAGGCCGCCTGCACGTGCTGTACTACACCAAGGATGATCAGGGCGCCCTCGTGCGAATCGAAAACAAAGGCGCCGTCAAGAGCGCCATTGCGCAGGCGCTCGTCCATGGTTTGGAACAACCCCCGCGCGACGTGAAGAAATCCCCGCTCGCCAAGCGTGGCCTCCAGCTTATGACGAAAAGCGACTGCCTTAACTGCCATCAATGGACGCGCCCGCTGGTGGCCCCTACGTTCTTCGAGATCGCCGAACGCTACCGCGACGACAAGACGGCTCCAAAAAAATTGGCGGACAAAGTGCTCCAAGGCGGCGTTGGCGAGTGGGGCCAAATACCCATGGCACCGCATCCCCAGCACACCGCCAAGGAAGCCCGCGCCATGGTCGACACCATCCTGTTCCTTAACCAATTGAAAAAGTAACCCAACCTCATGCACCACCACCTCCTCCTCACCCCACTGTTTCTCCTCCTTTTCATCACCTTCCCTCTCCGGGCCGATGGCCTGCGGGTGGGCACGGCGGTGGTGGATATTTCGCCGACGGTGAAACCGTTCCAGTTGCGCTCGGGCAAATCGACCTACGTGCATGATCCCTTGCATGTGCGGGCGGTGGCATTTGAAAACGGCCAGGGCCGCGCGGTGATTGCCGTGATGGACGCCATCGGCGTGGGCCGCGAGATGTGTGATGAAGCCAAGGCCGCCGCCGCCAAGGTCACCGGTTGGAAGCCCGAGCACATGCTCATCGCCGGCACGCACACGCACACCGCACCCAAAGGCGGCGACACCTCGCCCGGCCGCATTGCTTATGAGAAAACGCGGCGCGAAGGATTACGACAGGCGCTGATCAAAGCCATCCAATCGTTGGAACCAGCCAAGGTTGGATTCGGCTCCGCCGAAGAAGCCAGTGAGGTTTACAACCGCCGCTGGTATCTTAAGCCGGGCCGGATGGATCCCAATCCCTGGGGATTTCAGGACAAGGTGCGCATGAACCCGCCGCGCGACGCGATTGTGAAACCGGCCGGGCCGGTTGACCCCGAGCTGTGCGTGATCTATGCCCGCACGAGCCGCGGCAAACCGCTGGGTTTGATCGCCAACTACGCCCTGCATTACGTCGGCGGCATTCCGCGCGTGACGGAAAAGGACGGCCGCGTGGTGGGCATGGCATCGGCCGATTACTTCGGCGAATTTGCCCGCATCATGCCGCATCGCGTGGGTGGGCTGAATCCGCCGGCCAATTTTGTGGCGATGATGAGTAACGGCGCCTCGGGCGACATCAACAACATCGACTTCGACAGCAAACGCCCGCCGCGCGCGCCCTTCGAGCAAGTGCGCGTGGTGGCCACCAAAACCGCCACGGCCGCATGGCGAGCGGTGAAGGACATCGAAACCTACCACGACAACCCCATCATCGCTGTGCGCCAGCGCGAGGTGGCACTTCGCTATCGTGTGCCGACCGATACGGAGATTGCCAAAGCCCGCCACATTCTCGCCTTGCCAGCCAAGGAACGCACGGCTCTCCACAGCAAGGCCGGTCCCTATGCCGCGCACACCATGCGTTTTGCCGCGCCGGATGCCCCGCGCACGGAGAAGGTGATCGTGCAGGCCATTCGTATCGGTGATCAGGCGATTGTCTCGATGCCGTTTGAGGTACTGGTGGAGATTGGCTTGGAGATTAAAGACAAGAGCCCGTTCCCGCATACATTTCTTATTGAGCTGGCCAATGGCGGCTACGGTTACCTGCCGCCGCCCAATCAACACGAGCTGGGTGGCTACGAGACCTGGCTCGGCACCTCGCGCTTTCTCCCGAACGCCTCCACGCTGCTCACGCGCAACTTGTTGGAGATGTTGAAGGAACTAAAGTAGCCACCGCGCACAAATCAGCGATGGATAAACAGGTCGGACGCCACCAGATCAAGCATTAGATCGCGCAGGCGGTAGTCGTTTTTTCGGGCCTCTTTCATGAGCGCATCCATGACCTGCCGGTCGCGGAAGCGCGGCTTGCGGCCGAGGGCATAGCCGAAAAGGGTCTCAGTCAGGTGCCGCATTACTTTTGTTTGGCGCGCCAACAAATGCTTTTTCAAGCCGGCCACGCCCGGCAGCGCCTCGCCGTCCGGTGACTGCGCCCGCGCATCGATGGCGTCGCGCTTTACCAGCTCGAAGCGGTTCTTGTCGTTTAAAACCGGGTGCGTGTAGTGTGTTTTCCAGCGGCCGATGACGTCGAAATGTTCCAGCGCCAAGCCGAGGTGATCAAATTGACGGTGACACGCCGCGCATGAAGGGTCGGTTTTGTGGCGGTCCAGCACCTCGCGCGGTTTGGAAACGTTTTCCAGGTTGATCTCAATGGCCGGCACGGAGGCCGGTGCCTCGATATCCAGCCCCAGCAAACGCCGGGCAACCCACACGCCGCGCCGGATGGGTTGCGTGTTTTCGCCGTCAGTGGTTTGGCTGAGGATGGCGCCCATTGTCACCAGTCCGCCCCGGAGCCGGTTCGGATTTTTTTCCAACGGCAAACGCCGGAACGTTTTCCGATCTGCTTCGCGCGGCCAGCGTACGTGCGTGCCCGCCTGTTGATAGGCACCAGCCAATGGCTGGTTCCACACCACAAAATCGGAATCGATGAAGTTCAACGCACTGTCGTTGCCGGTTAACAGCTCGTTGAAAAACGCCTGCGGCTCGGCGGCTAAGTGTGGTTTCAAGGCGGCAAAGGCACCGCTACTGAGGTGCGCCTCGTTGGGTGCGTACTGATCGAAGCCCTGCAGGCCGAGCCATTCGAGCGTGAACCGGCCGGTAAAGCGCGCGGTCCGGTCGCGATCCTCCAGCAACCGCAGCGCCTGTTGGACGCGGGTGCCGGAATCCCGCAGGCGCCCGTCCCGGGCCAGTTGCATCAGCTCGGCATCCGGGCCGCTGTTCCAAAACAGGAACGACAGCCGGGCCGCGATGGCGTAGTCATCGAGCTTCGCCTGCTCACCCTCGTGTTTGAAGAGAAAGCGCGGCGAACACATTAGGCCGGTCAGGGCAGCCTGCACGGCAGCGTAGGTATTACCGGTGCGTTCGTGCTCCTTGCGTGCCAACGCCAGATAGGGCGCCAGTTCGGCCTGGGGCACCGGCCGGCGAAACAGTTGTGCCGCGTGCCGGGCGAGCACCGTTTCGACGGCCGCCATGCCGGCATCGCGGGCCAAGCCGCCTACCAAACGCTCCTGTGCTGCGGGGGCTTGGCGGTTGAGCGGCCCGCGCCAGATGGCGCCATGGATGATCACACAAAGCTTTTTGCGTTGCTTGGCTTCCTCACGAATTTTCCGGCGCAACGCGCGCGCGGCCTTTTCATGTTCGGCCTTCGGTAGCTTTTGTTTTTCCAGCTCCCGAAAGCGTGGATCATCCGTCACCGGCGGCAGGTGGGCACTCTGAATGATCTTGAAGGCGACAAACTTAGTGGCCTTATCCATCTGCATACGAATGGGCTGATCCAGCCGACACTCGGCGCGTTGGGTGCCTTTTTGAACGCGCACGGGATTCAGCACGGGCCGGTCACTGAAGCTTACCGCCATCGGTGGGGCGTGCGTTTTGGCGGGTTCATAATCCGCCTCCGGATCAAAGCGTTTTCCCGGCGGCAGATAAAAGGCGCGCCAGTGCAGGGTCAGCTCATACTCACCTTCGGCTGCGTAGCTGTTCACGGGCGAGCGCACCATGAAGGCCGGCGGATTGCCCTGACCGGTCAGTGCCCCGATTGGGGTGCGGCCGAATAGCGAGGTGACGATGAACTCTTTCGGATTTTTTTTGGCATTCAATGAAACGGTGCGAACGGGCGGCGGGGTCACGAGCAGGTTACGGTCGAGATAATCGGCGGCCACGGCGTGATATTGCTGTGCGGCGAAGCTGGTGATCACCTGATGTTCGCCAAGCTTTTTGAGATCGTGACCGGAATCAAACGGCAACCGGCTCAACCGCTCGACCGGCGCGCCAAAGAGATCCTCCAGCGTGTGGCTGTACTCGGTGGCGGTCAGCTTTCGCGCCGTGCCGGGTGGCGCGTTGCGGTCCAGCTCCGCCAAACGCGGTTGCAGCGCAGCCAACAGTTGTTTGCGATCAGCTGGTGACAGTTTTGTCTTCGCCTTCGCCGGCGGCATTTCGCCGTCAGCCACGCGCGTGACCAGTTCATCCAGCAGATCGGCATCCGTCCATTGGGCCGCACTGAGGGTGTCCAACCGGAGATCGGCCTTGGGCTCCTTCGCTCCATGGCATTCAGAGCAATGCCGCGCCAATAATTTCGCCGCGGGCTGGACTGCCAACAATGACTGCGACAGCCCCACAGCAAAGGCGGCGACCCAAAAGACGCTTCGGCTGATCCGCAGCACGCTCATGTTACACCTCCAGCGGGCGGGCACTGTCATTGAAGCGATCGGTCTTCACCCCGAGTTGCTGAAGCACGGCAAGGTACAGGCGGGTGAGTTTTTCGCCCTGCTCGAGTTGCCGGTACTGTCCGTGCCCAGAGAATCCACCGCCGGCCAGCAGGGCCGGCACGTTCCAGCCCTTGTGCGAGGCGGCGCTGCCGAGGGCGGCGGTCCAGAGGCATACGGTGTCATCCAGTAAATTGCCGCCGCCGGCTTGGGGTGTGTTGCGCAAGCGCGTCAGCAAATCCGCCACGGCCGCCACGGTATGCGTGGCGTATTCGGTGAGCGCCTTGACCGAGCTGGCGCGGTTGCCGTGATGCGTGGCGCCGTGCATGCGGCCGTGTTCCCAGAGGTACGCCACGCGCGTGAGGTCGTGCTTGAAAGCCAGCTCGATGAAGCGCAGGTGCGAGCGCAGGTATCGGAAATAGTTTTCGCCACCGGCGCGGTCTTCGTTGAACCGGTAAAAGCTGTCACGCGGCTGGCCGGGATCCACCGCCGGCGCGGCGAGGAAACGGCGTTCCTTTTCGATCAACTGCTCCGTCTCACGAATGGAGTTCAGATAATCCTCCAGCCGTTCGCGATCGGCCGCGGTTACTGACCGGGACAAGGCCCGCACCTCAGCCCGGCAAAGATCCAGCACGCTTCGCTGCCGCGCCAAGGCCCGCGTGCGGGCGGGGAGATCGCCCTTGGTGAACAACCGATCGAAAATTTCCTCCGGATCGTACAACATCGCCACCGGCACCTTGTTGCGATACGAGCCGCCCGTGGCTTGAGCGCGGGTGGACAGCAGCAGCGATTGCAGTGGCACTTGGCGGGATAACTGCCGGGCGGCTGCCTGATCCAGCGAATCGCCGAAGCCGGGGCCTTTCGGCGAGCCCGCCGCCACCCAGCGTTGGGCGGCATGGCCGTTGAGATGGGTTAACCCGCCCAGCAAAGTGATGTCTTTTCGCAACGCATCCAAAGGGCGAATGACGTCATTGAGCGGGTACGCCTTGCCGGTGGTGGCGGGATAAAAATTCGGCGTGTAAAACCCGTACCCATCGGTCATCAGCAACAATCGCCGCGGCCGATCGGCACCCTCGAGGTCCTTCGCGGCCCCCAAACTTTCCAAGGCCGGCAAGGCCAGCGACAGGCCGGCCGCCTGCAGAAACCGCCGCCGCGGCATGGAATTATCCTGACGATCCATGCGGCCAGTGCAACGCACATCCACGGCTTTGTCAATGAGCCACGGAATGCGCCGGCGTGTTTAAACTTGATTCCAACCGGAGGCCAATTGAGGCTCGAACGCATGATGATTCGGGTTTGTTCTCTGTTGTGTCTCGTGGCGTTTGGGTTTGGCCTTGCCGCCAAGGAACCGAATATTTTGTTCGCGTTTGCCGATGACTGGGGCCGTCAGGCGGGCATTTACGCGAAGGTGGATGGTGCCGGGACGATCAATGACGTTACCCGCACACCGAATTTCGACCGGCTTTCCAAGCGCGGGGTGCTGTTCACCAATGCATCGGTCAATGCGCCCTCGTGCACGCCGTGTCGAAGCTCCATTTTGTCCGGGCGCAATTTTTGGGAGACCGGTCGCGGCGCCATTTTGCAGGGGGCGGTTTGGGACGAGACCATTCCCACGTGGCCGTTGCTGTTGCGCGACTCGGGTTATCACATAGGCAAAGCCTACAAGGTATGGAGCCCGGGCACGCCGCGTGATGCGGGGTTCGGCGGGCAAAAGCACCATTACCAGCCGGCTGGTGGCAAGTTCAACGGCTTCTCACAATATGTGAATGGCCGGGCAGCTCGCGCAGGCTCGGTGGCGGCAGCCAAGGAGGAGTTGTATCGTGAGGTTCGCCAAAACTTTCGCGGGTTCCTGAAGGATCGCAAGGAGGGCCAGCCGTTTGCATACTGGTTCGGGCCCACCAATGTGCATCGCAAATGGATCAAAGGGTCCGGCAAAAAATTGTGGCGCATTGATCCGGATGATTTGAAGGGCAAAATGCCGCCGTTCCTGCCGGACGTGCATGCGGTCCGTGAAGATCTGGCGGATTACCTCGGCGAGATCGCCGCCTTCGATGCCGCGCTGGGCATTCTCATTGAGGAGCTGAAAAAGGCCGGCGAATACGACAACACGCTGATTGTTGTCAGCGGCGATCACGGACCGCCGGGATTCCCGCACGGCAAATGCAATCTGTACGATTTCGGCACGCGCGTCTGCCTCACCATTGCCGGGCCCGGCGTGAAGGGTGGCCGCATCGTGAATGATTTTGTTTGCCTGCCCGATTTGGCGCCGACCTTTCTTGAGGCCGGGCAAACCAAAGTGCCCGCCGGCATGTCCGCGCGTAGTTTGTGGAACGTGTTAAAGTCCGACCAAGACGGCTGGGTCGATCCCAAGCGTGATGCGAATTTCACCGGCCGCGAACGGCACGTGCAGAGGGCGCGCGCCGGCCAGACGCCCTATCCGCAACGCGCCATTCGCACGAAGGATTTTCAATTCATCATCAACTTCCGCCCCGACCGCTGGCCACTCGGCGATCCATACCGGCTTGGTACCGATGAGGAACCCACGCTGGAACAAATGGAGCGCAACACGTTCGTCACGCTACCCGACGAGGATGCCGGCCCGACCAAGGCGTGGATCGTGGCCAATCGCGCCGATCCCAAGGTGAAGCCCTACTTCGAGCACGCCTACAACAAGCGCCCGCGCGAGGAACTCTTCGACCTGCGCAAGGACCCGCACCAGATGAAGAACGTCGCCGCCGATCCCGTTTATGCGAAAGAAAAGGCCAAGCTGCGCGCACGCCTGCTGGCTTACCTCAAGGCCACCAACGATCCGCGCCTGATCGAGAACGGCAAGTTTTTCGAAAACCCGCCGATGTCCGGCACGTCCCAGGACGCTAAGTAGTTCGAAGCATTCTTCACTACATTCTCACCAACAGGCATTCCCCATCGCGGAGCGAAAGGTCACTCATAGCCGTGGGTTTCAACCCACGGGCCCGACAGGGCCATAAAATGCGTCGCGTTAGCGACTGCTTAATTGTTGCTGTTCGCTTAAGTGAGCGGTCGCTGACGCGACGCCTTGAACGTGTGCCCCATCATCCGTGGGTTGAAACCCACGGCTAGGGTTTGTGGTCACTACGCGACCGATTCCAAATGGCAACCGGAAAAGTTGTTAGGAAAACCCGTTCCGCGTTACCGCTGTTGAATGCGGTACAGGTGTGTGCCGCTGCGCAGGAAGAGGGCACCATCGGCAATGGCCGGGGTGGCCTTGAAAACGCCGTCGAGTTTGTTTTTCGCCAACACCTTAAACTGCCGGCCCGCGGCGAGGATGGTGGTTTGGCCCTCGCGATTGACGAAGTAGAGTTTGCCGTTGATTTCGGTGGGCGACGCGTCGTGATTGCCGCCGAGGCGTTCGCGCCAGAGTTCCTTGCCGGTAAGCGCATCCAGACAGCCGGCCACGCCGCCATCATGCACGGCATAGATTTCCTTGCCCAACAACAACGGCGACGGCACGTGCCCGATGCCGGTGGAAAACTGCCACACGCGCTGGTTATCCTTGAGTTTCCCTTCGCCGGGTTTTACCGCGTAAATGCAAAAATGATCCTGCCGGATGGAGCCGACAATGTAAAAGAGGCCGTTGCCGTACGAGGGCCGGCCGACAATGGAGAAGCCGGTGTAGGGAAACCACCATAGTTCCTTGCCGGTGGCCGGATCAAACGCCGCCGAATGAAACGCGCCGGAGACAATCATCTGCGGTTGGCCGTTTATCGCCTGCACCAGCGGCGTGGAGTAAGCCATCTTGTTGATGCGACGGCGCGAGGCCGAAGGTTCCTTTTCGGCGGCCTCCAGATGGGCGCGGTTCTGCTTCCATTTCACCTTGCCGGTGCGTTTGTCGAGCGCGGCGATGAACTGGTGGTCAACGCCGTCGCAGGTAAGGATCAGCAAATCGCCGTGCAAGATTGGCGAACTTGCGCCGCCTTGGATCACGTTGTATTTCAGCTCAGTATTCTTCCAGACAATCTTCCCGGCGGTATCGAGGCATACGGTGCCGCGCGGGCCGAAATGCACGTAGATGCGCTCGCCATCGAGCACTGGCGTGGGCGAGGCATAGCCGTTCAGCCGATGTTTGGGGCCGACGTCTTTCGTGGTCAGCACTTTCACGTCATGCAACAGCTTGCCGGTCTTGAGATCGAGACACACCGCGTGCAGCGCCTTGCCACCATCATGCGAACTGGTCATCCAGATTTGTCCCGCGCCAATCACCGGCGACGAATAGCCTTCGCCTGGCACGGGCATTTTCCACGCAACGTTTTTCGTCTCGCTCCATTCGGTGGGAATATTTTTCGCCTCCGAGTGCCCCTGCCCATCCGGTCCGCGGAACTGCGGCCAAGGCAGTGAAGCGGCAGAGAGTTGCGCGGCCAAACCTGCCAACGCGAAAAGCGGGATCAGTTGTTTCATGAGTTACCTTATTGCTTCGGAATCACGGCGATCCCGTATTTTTTGGTGGACCGAAAATAACCGAGTGGTTGGTCGTTTTCATCGGTCACCACCCAAGTGGCGTTCACGTAGGTGTTTTGCTCGCGCTTGGCGCCCGGCTTGATGGTGCCGTAGAAGCGCAGGCCGCCGCCGTAGGGCACCCAGTGCACCTTCACGGCTTGGCCGGATTTATTTTCGAACTCGATCGTGGTGCCACCGCCGGGGCTGGAATTGGGCGCGCGATTCGGGCCGAGCTTGTTCCAGTTCAGCACCTGCGGTGCGCCCAACCAACGCTCCGTGCGGAAGGGCCCGGCCGGCAGACCGTCTTTGTTATACAGGTTCGCCTTGGCCGGGTTCATCGCGAACGCGTATCGCACGCCGGCCGGCTTGGGCACCTTGGGCGAGCTGACGACCACCGTGTCACCCTCGATGCGCGCGTCGGCCCAGTGCCATTGCTGGTCTTTGCCGGAAATCGCGAAGTGTTGGAGCCTGCCGTCCTTCACCATGTGCGTGGGCTCGAGCTTGATTTTTTTGCCGATCATCAATCCTTTGCCGACATTCTTAAACTTGATGCGAATGCTGCTGCCTTCCACCTTGAAGCTCTCGTACAACGGCCCGGAAGCGACGAGGTCCTTCTTGCCGTACGTCTGGTGCAACGCCCATTGCGCGAGCCGCCCGCCGACGTCCTGCTTGTTGCGCGGATGGATGTCGCCCGGGTTATGCGCGTCGGCGAGGTCGATGGCGATGGCCATGCCGGTGTGGGGGATGTCGAGCGCCTCGGTCTGCGCCTCGCGAATCTTCGCCCAGCCGTCGCCGCCCTCGGGATCGGGATTCTCGCGCTGGAAGTTCGCCAGCTGCACCCAATAAAAACCGAGGTCCTTGTTTTGGAACGCCTTGCGCCAGCCGTTCACCAGCGCGTGTTTCTTGTGATAATAGCTCTTGCCCTCGCCGCCGTTGGATTCGCCCTGATACCAAATCGCCCCGCGCATCGCAAACGGCGTGAGCGGATGCACCATCGAGTTGTAAATCGCCGCCGGCGTGCCGCCGCCCACGCGCGTGCTGGCGGTGTAACCGGCCACTTGATCGGCGAGATTTTTCAATTCCGGCACCGAGGCAAATCCTTCCTGCGTAGTCCACGGCTCAATGCGCGTGCCGCCCCAGTTCGAGCCAATCAATCCAATGGGCACTTTCAATTCGCGATGCAGCCGCCGCCCAAAATAATAACCCACTGCACTGAAACCCGAAGCCGTTTTCGGCTGGCAAACCTGCCAACTGCCCGCCCCGCGATCACGCGGCAACGGCGCCACCGTGTGGCCAGGCACGTTGAACAGGCGAATCTGCGGATGGTCCGCCGCCTTCGTTTCCGCCGCCGCATTGGCCGACTGGCTGATGCGCCATTCCATGTTCGATTGCCCCGAGCAAATCCACACCTCGCCTACGAGAATATTGTCGAGCGTCACGGTGTTGTTTCCCTTCACCACCAACTTCGCCGGCTCCGCATTCGCCTTGAGCGGCGCGAGCTTCACCATCCACTTTCCATTCTCGGCAGCTTTGGTGGCCAGCGTCTGTTCGCCAAACGTCACCGTCACCTTTTCGCCAGCCTCCGCCCAGCCCCAAACCGGCACCGGCAATTCCCGCTGCAACACCATCCCGCTACCGAGCACATTCGGCAGCCGAACATCGGCAAGGGCCAAATTAACAAGCGAAAGAAAAACGAATCCACGAAGAAGATGAGTGAGTTTCATAAAGCGTGTGGCGAAGGGTAAATGCCGCCCGCGATTCGGCAACAAAAACATTTTGATTCACCACAGAGGCACAGAGAGCACAGAGACCATCTTTGAATGGCTCCGGAGGAGCAAACGAAAATTGCCCAGCGTTTCAACGCTGGGTTTGGCGATGGTATAATGTGCAGTCCCGGAGGGACGGCTGAAATCGTCGAGTTTCAGTCGTCCCTCCGGGACTTACCCCGAAGCCGCCGGCTTTCCCAGCACTGAAGTGCTGGGCTATTTTCGGACCGCACCCACGGTGCGTATTGTTAAGTCCACAACATTTGCATCGCTCGAATGTCCGAAGCCCCCATTTCCCATTTAAAAATCTCTGTGCCTCTGTGGTGAATCTTGGGCCGCCATTGACAGTCTCAATTCACGACGTCAAAATTTCCGTGGATTGACCGGATGAAGCTGCGATTTATCACCATCATCACCACCGCCCTCCTCGCGGTCTTTGCGGGGACGGCGGAGCCTTTGGCTTTGTTCAAGGCGCATTGTGTAAAGTGTCACGGCAAGGATGGCAAGGTGAAGGGGAAGGTGAATTTGCTGGAGTTGAATTCCGCGAAGGCGTTGGCGGCGAAGCCGGAATTGCTGGAGACGCTTATCGGCGTTTTGGAAGACCGCGCGATGCCGCCGAAGGATGAGCCGGCTTTGAAGGAGGCGGACCGCACGCAGGCAGTGGCGCGGTTGCGGGAGATGCTGGCGTCGGCGGCGAAGGAGCAGGCGTTTTTGCCGACGCCGATGCGGCGGATGAACCGGTTTCAGTACAACAACGCGGTCGTCGATTTGCTCGAATTGGACCGCGATATTTTCCAGCTGAACGAGCGGCTGCTGCGGCGGCGCAGCGATTACTTCAAGCCGGCCACGAAAAAGATGCCGAACGACGTGAATGTGTCGAGCCGGCCGCTCAGCAAGGATATCGACAACCAGCGTCCGGAGGGCTTTCGTGGCGTATCGACTTTCCCGCAGGACAAACGTGCGGAGCACGGATTCGACAATCGCGCGGATCACCTGACGATGTCGCCGCTGTTGATGGAGTCTTTCCTCAAGCTCAGTCAGGACATCGCCATCAGCCCGGACATCAACGCCAAGGAATGCAAAAGTTGGCCGTGGCTGTTCGCCGCACCGGGCAAAGACGTGCCGCAGACGAAAGCGATTCGCGATCGGTTGACGAAGCTATTGCGGCGGGCATTTCGCCAGCCCGCCGAGGCGGCGACGGTGGAGCGCTTCGCGAAGTTTGCCGAGAAACAAATCGCCGACGGCGCCACTTGGGAAACAGCGATGCGGCAGGTGGTGAGTGCCGTGCTGGGCATGCCGGACTTCCTTTATATATACGAGAGCCCGAATCCCGGCACGAAGCCCGCCGGGCGACAGCGCATTGATGACTACGAGCTGGCCACTCGCATGGCGCAGTTTTTCTGGAGCAGCATTCCTGACGACACATTGCTGGACCTCGCTGCCGCCGGGAAGCTGAGTGACCCGAAGGTGCTCAGTGAGCAGATTGATCGCATGATGAACGACAAAAAGATTGGCCGCTTCACCGATAATTTTCCCGCGCAATGGCTGCAGCTCGACCGGTTGGTGACTTCGATTCCGGATCCCAAAAAGTTTCCGTACTTTTACTACGACGGCTACCGCACGAGCATGCACATGATGAGCGAGCCGTTGCTGCTGTTCGAAACCATCCTCGTCGAGGACCGCTCGATCATGGATTTGATTGCGCCGGATTTCACCTGGGAAAGCACCATGCTCAAGGCCAACTACGCCGGCCACAATCGCGGCGGACGTGGGCATCAGGTGCAGCATTTTCGGCGCGTGCCGGTCACCGATCCACGGCGCGGCGGAGTGATCACCAGTGCGGCGGTGCTCACCATGACCTCCACCCCCTCGCGCACGCAGCCCATCACGCGCGGCACATGGATCAACGCCGTGATTTTCAATGACCCGCCCGAGCCGCCGCCAGCCGATGTACCGCCGCTCGATGAATCAAACAAGGCCGACCTCGAGAAACTCACCATCCGCGAACGCCTCGCCGCGCATCGTAAACGCGCCGACTGCGCCGGATGCCACAACAAGATTGATCCCCTCGGCTTCGCGCTGGAGAATTTCGGCCCCACCGGCGTGTGGCGGGACAAGTACGAAAACGGCCGCGACGTGGACGTCAGCAACGTGCTCTTCAACCAGCACAAATTCGCGGACTTCAACGAATTCAAAAAACTCATCGTGCAACAGAAACCGCGCTTCACCCGCGGCTTCATCGCTCATCTCCTCAGCTACGCCCTCTGCCGCGAGCTCGGCCCCGCTGACACGCCGGCGCTCGACGCCATGACCGCCCAGGCCGTCGCCGGCAAAGACAATCTCCGCGCCGTCCTCAAGGCCATAGCCCTGAGCGAGCCGTTTCATCACAAAAATACTTTAACAACCAAGCCATGAAGCAACCCACTGCCAACACCTCCCGCCGCCAGTTTCTCACCTGCACCGGTGGCGCCATGCTCAGCCTGCCGTGGCTCGAGAGCCTCGCGCACGCGAAGGGCGAAAAGAACGCTAAACCCGCGAAGCGCATGGCGTTTTATTATCTGCCAAACGGCATTACGCGACGCGGCTTTTTCCCGGGCGAAGGCGAACGCGCGCTGCCGAAGTTTGCCGGGCAAAACAACGTGTGGCGGTTTGAGGGCAAAAAGGTGCCGCCGGGCTCGTATCCGATGGTCTTCACGCCCACGCTTGCGCCGCTGAACACGATGCGCAAAAAGGTTTCGCTCATCACCGGGCTCGACCGCACCTTCCAGCACGGCACCGATTCGCACGCGCAATGCGCCAGTTGTTTCCTCACCAGTGTGGCGCCGTTCGAGGTGAAAGGCTCGGCTTACCCGCTGGCGCGCACACTCGACCACATCGTCGCCGATCACATCGGCCAGGCCACGCCCTACTCCACGCTCGAGCTGAGCTGCAACGATCACAAGAACAACATCGAGTCGATCTACTTCGACAACATGTCGTGGTACGCCACTGGCCACGTGGCACCGTCCATGCGCAATCCGCGCAAGATTTACGACCGCCTATTTGGCACGCAAGGCAACGCAAGCTCACGCAACATCACCGATCTCGCGCTGGAAAACGCCCGCGCCCTGCAGCGCCGCCTCAGCACCGGTGACCGCGCGAAGTTCGGCGAATACTTCGACGCCGTGCGCACCATCGAGACGCGCATGGACAAAATCGACAACATGAAGGCCGAGCTCGCTGCCGCGCAGATCAAGCGCCCCGCCGAGCACCTGCCGCGCAACGAATACATTCACCTCATGGGCGACCTGCTCGTCATCGCAATGCAGATTGGCCTTACCAACGTCGGCACCCTCATGGTCGGACCCGAACGCTGGACCACCGCTACCAACTGGGAAGGCATCCTCGACAAACCCTACAGCCACCACGCCATGACCCACGCCATCGGCGGTCACCTCGAGCAACTGCTCAAGCTCGACCACTTTCATGTGCTCGCATTCGGAAAGTTGCTCGAGCGCATGGACAAGATCGAGGAAGCCAACGGCACCACGCTGCTCGACAACACCATCTTCACCCTCGGCGCCGGCATGGGCGACGGCACGACCCACCAATACAACGACCTCCCCATCGTCGTCGCCGGCGGCGGCGCCACCGGCCTCAAGCAAAGTCAGCACATCCACTGCAAGCCCGAGACCCCGCTCGCCAACCTCTGGCTCACCCACCTTCACGCCCTCGGCATCAAGGAAAAGCGCTACGCCGACAGCACGGGGACGGTGAAGGAATTGATGGGTTAATCCGCCTTGGCCGCCTGAACCAGTGAGCTGAAGCCGCCGAAGGCGAGGCGTTGGCAGTCGAAGGGGGGATCGTCCTCTTTCATCATTTCGGCCAAACGCGGGTCNNCTACAGCCACCACGCCATGACCCATGCCATTGGCGGCCATCTCGAGCAACTCCTCAAGCTCGACCGCTTTCACGTTTTGGCCTTTACGAAATTATTGGAGCGCATGGATAAAATCGAGGAGGCCAATGGCACCACCTTGCTCGACAACACCATCTTCACC
>DJHS01000079.1:0-2866 GCA_002433235.1 Verrucomicrobia bacterium UBA6614 | reverse complement strand
TACAAACAATCTTAATCCGCTTTGACCGCGTGAACCAGTGAGCTGAAGCCGCCTAAGGCGAGGCGTTTGCAGTCGAAGGAGGGATCGTCCTGTTCCATCATTTCGGCCAAACGCGGGTCGGCCATGATTTTTTCATTGGCCGCATCCCACGCCTCTCGCGAGGGATACCACTACCCACGCAAACATCACCGGCTCGTTCGCTTCCGTGCCTGCCAGTTCGTTGAATGACCTCACTCCCTCGTTATTCATATCGCCCCCCCCGGCACTCGCTGATACTCCGTTGCGCCGTGCTCCAGATAAACCTCCAAGCACAACCGCGAGATACGCTCGTAATCCTCCATCTGATCCGTCCGCACCGGCAAAACAAATCCGTAAATATATTCAGCCATGTTAATCCTTGTTGGGGTTGCAAAGATTGGACGCGATCGTCTGTTTTCATCATGCCATCGGATAATTGACAGTGTGAGGGTGCGCAGGCAGTTTTTCTCCATGAGCAATGTCACGCGGTTTGGTGCGGTGGGTGATGGGCAGGCGGATGATACAGAGGCCATTCAACATGCGGTGACGCAGGGCGATGGCGTGCTGCATTTTCCGCCGGGGACTTATCGGGTCACGAAGCCCATTGAGGTCAAGCTTGCCGAGCGCGGGCCGTTGGGGATCGATGGCACCGGGGGCACGGCGCGAGTGGTGATGGCGGGAAAAGGGCCGGCGTTTCGGCTAGTGGGGACGCATGGGGGCACGGGCGATCCGGGCAGTCGCAAGGGGAATGTCGCCTCGCATCAGCGGCTGCCGACGATTCGCAACATTGAGGTGGTCGGGACGCATGCGGAGGCGGATGGGTTTGAGCTGATCGAGACGATGCAGTCGGTGTTTGAGGGTGTGCTGGTCACCGGTTGCCGGCATGGCATTCATCTCATCCAGCGCAATCGCAACGTGCTCATCAGTCATTGCCACATTTATTTTAACACCGGCGCGGGCATTTATCTCGATGGCGTGAACCTGCACCAGATCAACATTGCCAGCAGTCACATCAGCTACAACCGCATCGGCGGTATTCGACTGGAGCGATCAGAAGTGCGCAACCTGCAGATCACCGGCAACGACATCGAATACAACAATCATCGCCAGCACAAAACCGAGCCGGAACCGACCGCGGAGATTTACATCGACACCACCGCCGAGGGCGCGAGCGTCAACGAGGTGACCATCGCTTCCAACACCATCCAGGCCACCGGCTCGCCCGAGGGGGCCAACATTCGCATCAAGGAAAAGCCCGACAACTCCCGCCCGCCCGGCCTCTTCACCATCAGCGGCAACATTATTGGTAGCCAGGAAAACAACGTGCACCTCACCGGCTGTTACGGCATCGCTCTGAGCGGCAACACGATTTATTCCTGCAACCACCGCAACCTGCTCATCGAGAACTCGCGCCTCATCAACGTCAGCGGCAACACCTTCCGCCGCCACACGCCCGCCTACGGCACCGGCGTGCGCTTCACCGGTTCCAGCGACATCACCTTCACCGGCTGCGGCATCCACGATGAAACCGACGAAGGCCAGCCCGGCCTCACGGCTTTGCTCGAGTTGGAGAAATGCCAGCGCATCAACATCACCGGCAGCCAGTTCCTCAACGGCGCCATTGGCGTGGCCGGTAAGGATTGCAGCCACGTGACCCTCACCGGCAACACCCTGCATGACACCCGCGAGAAGCCCATCGCCAAACATGCGATTCATTTTGCCGGCCCGGGCGAAGGCAACACCGCCGCGCACAACTCGCTCGGCAAAACTTCCGGCAAAGCCATCGAGGGCAATATAAAAGCGATCGATTCATAACTTGCGTCGGCGGGGTTGCCCGAGCAAAATCAAATCGCCCCATGACACGGCTCTTCACCATGACGGTCTTGGCCGGTTTGTTGCTCCCGGCATTTCTGTTGCCGGCGCAGGGGGAAGTTTCGTTTGAAAAGGAGATTGTCCCGCTGCTGGCCAAACGTTGCCTCGAGTGCCACAACGCACGCGATGAAAAGGGCGGTCTGGATTTGTCCAATCGCAAGGCGGCTTTGGTGGGTGGCGATTCCGGTCACGTCATCGCCAGTGGCAAAGTGGCGGACAGCCTGTTGATCGAGCGGGTGGTGGCCGGTGAAATGCCGCCCAAATCGCGCGGGCAATCGCAGAAGCTGCCAGCGGCCGAGACTGCCCTGCTGAAACGCTGGATCGCTAAGGGCGCTCAGTGGCCCGAGGGGCGGGAAATAGATATTTATGAGAAAACGACCGATGTGCGCGGCGGGTTGGACTGGTGGTCGTTGCAGCCGGTGAAACGCCCGGCGGTGCCAGTGGTGCAGCAGGCGGATCGGGTCCGTAACCCGATCGATGCCTTCATCCTAGCCCAGCTGGAAAAGCGCCAACTCAAGCCGGCGCCGTTGGCCGACAAGCGCACGCTCATTCGCCGGGCGTACTTTGACCTGCTGGGCTTGCCGCCCACTGCTGAACAGGTCGACGCATTTGTCCGCGACAAAAACCCAAAGGCCTACGAGCAGTTGATTGATGAGTTGCTGGCTTCCAAACATTACGGCGAACGCTGGGCGCGGTACTGGCTCGACCTCGTTCGATTTGCCGAGACGTGCGGCTACGAGCGCGATCAACTGAAGCCAAACATCTGGCGGTATCGCGATTGGGTGATCAAGGCCTTCAACAACGACATGCCGTACGACCGGTTTGTGACCGATCAACTCGCCGGCGACGAGGTGCCGTATCGTGACGAGCAATCGGTCATCGCCACCGGCATGATCCGCGCCGGCACGTGGAATGATGAACCCAACGATGCGGCAGATTATCTTTACACGCGCCTCGAGGACATGGTGCACACGAC
>DJHS01000132.1:27144-27668 GCA_002433235.1 Verrucomicrobia bacterium UBA6614 | reverse complement strand
TTGATGTCATCCCCGAGCAGCTTGTCGCGATTGAAGTAGCCGGCACTTGCAAATGCGCCGATACCGTCAATGACCGGCTGCTTGTTGACCGCGAACATGAGGGTTGCATTCAGGTCCGTATTGCCGACCGCGTTGTAAATCTTGAAGGCGCGTTTGGCGGTGCTGTTGGTGTCCGCGTCCGGATAGGGAATGGCATTCGCACTCATCTGGATGCGCGAGCCGTTGTCTTCAACCGCCACGGCGGCATTGGGCAACTGGATGAAGACCGGGTTGGCAAAAGAGGTGCCATCCTCCTCGACCACCTCGATGACATTGGCGGTGTTCAGGCCGGTGCCGTTGATCTCCAGAATACGATCGCGCCGGAAGGCGCCATCGTCCGTGACACTGGTCCAAGTATTGGCCGGATCCTCGAGTTGAGTGAGCGTATCGATCACCGGCTTGGTGGTGATGGCACTGAACATGTCGTTGGTGGAAGGGCTCAGATAGTTGGCGTCATCCTGCGCGTTTGCACCGACCTTACGGGC
>DJHS01000132.1:0-26807 GCA_002433235.1 Verrucomicrobia bacterium UBA6614 | reverse complement strand
ACCCGCAGACGACGATTGGAGCCATCGGCATACTGCTTGACGGCGTCGAGCGGCAGGATGGCCATGGTGTCGGAGATGATCTCAAAGGTCGCGGCCCGTGGGCGACCATCGGAAACACCGTCGTTGTTCGTGCCGTTGTCGTCGATGGCGGCACCGGTGCTGTCATCAATCCGGAAATGGGCCAGTTGAGTCTCGCCCGTGGTCTTGCTCTTGAAGCCATAACCCCGAATGGTGAGTGACTGGGCCCGATCGAAAACGGTGTTGTCAAAGTCCGTCATCGACACCATGGGCTTACCGGTTTCGATCTTGAATTTCTGCGGCCCGGGCTCGCTGGCGCCGACGCTGTTCCAGACGCGAATGGATCGCTCCGTGCCTTCCGACGCGTCCGTGATGGTGCCGGCGGGAATATCCAGGCGCATGTTGGACACAACATACTGCTGCGCCTGCAACAGGGTCTGCACGACCAGGTCGCCATTGAGGATTTCAATGGCGGTGACACTGGCCATCTCGTTGCCGATGAGGGTGAGGGTTTCCTCGGTGCGGGTGAGAGTTTGTGCCTCGATGGGATTGTTGCCGCCATCATCAGACACCATGGTGATGACCGGCGGGGCGACATCGGGAACGAGAATGTTCTCCATCCGCCACTCGTTGTTCTCGATGGGGAAGGTGGTGACGTCCTTGGGTCCGGGTCCCTGAATCCAGCCCCAGAGTGAGCGCATCCTCTCCTGGTTGCCTACCACGCTGGCTTCGCCACTCCAGACGACCTCAAAGTCCTCGGCCAACCGGGTGAACTGGAAGACCATGGGGCCGGCGGGCAGGGTAAAGATGCCCGGACCAATCTGGTTGGTGGCGGCAGCCACCTGGACAAATCCGCCGTTCAGGCTGGAGAGGTTGGAGGAACTGTTGGTGGGCCGCAGCCAGCCAATGGGCACACCGTCGGCGGACAGGCCGAGGTCATCACACACGAAGATCATGTCCGGCGTGGCCACATTGCGACCGACCGTCTGGGTAAGGAACTTCATGGAGGTCTGCGGCTGCCGCCAGAATTTCGCGCCCGCCACGCTCGGGTTGGGCGAAAGCCACTGGATGCCCTGCTGGTTGTTGTTGACGGTGCCAATCACCCGGCCACTGGAGTCGGAGATGTTGACGGTGTCGTGGTTGGTGGGCTGAAAAATGAAGGTGTCCTTCCAGACAAAGTTGGTGGGGATGAAGTTCAGGCCCAGCAACGAATCAAACGGCTGGTGATAGAACTGAATCTTGTCGATGCCACCGCGCATGGCCGGCCCCATGATGCCCGTACCCACATTGGGCAAGCCGGGGAATCCGGCAAAAGTGGTGGTGATGGTGTTGGTGGGCGTCAGAATACCCGCTGCCCGTCCGCGCCGCGGGAAGAAAGGCGACACACGTCCGGATGGATTGGCATAGTGCGGCGCAATGTGCGTTGGCAGAAACTGAGCCGGCTCAATGCCCACGATGCTGGGTGCGAGATCCTCGAAGATGTAGTTGTTGGTGGCGTAAAGATACTTGAAGCCACCCGCGTCATCATAGGTCAGCGCGTGCCGCGGCCGGAACTGGCCGCCCATGGCGTTCATGCCATCGTAGTAAACTCCAAAGTTGAAACGGGAAGGTGTATCCGTCCAGTACAGCGCGGTGTCTCCATAGAAGGCATCGGTGATGGCGGCAACGGAAGACCAGGCATTGCCACTGGTGTCGGTTGTGAATTCCTCCATGTCGGCCACATTGAAGGCCGGCAATTGGCCCACGGAGTTGGTCTGGGCATCGTGGACCAGGCGGTAGCTGTATTTGACGCCGTTGATGATATCCGTCTCGCGCCACGTGATGGGATCATAATTGCGCAGGCGCGTCTCGAAGATCAACCGGTTGGTGGTGATGTTGGCGCGAGTACCGGTGATGCTGAATGCCCAGCGGTGGGGGTTGCCGAGGCCCAGTTGGTTGACCAACATGCCAAGCATGATGCTCTTGATGTCGATGATCTGCGCGTTTTGCGCGGTGGTGTTCACCCACCATGTGCTGTAGTTGCCGGAGAAACCGTGCTTGGCGAGGTCCATCTGACTGACGCCATCGTAGTCCTCGTTCACAAAGAAATCGTTCATCACACGGAACGCGTCGTGGATCGCGTCCATGCCCTCGATGCCAAAATAGTTCACGAAACTCGCGTCGAACGAATAAACAAAGGAAGGGATGTTCCAGCGGAAGAACCGCTTGAACTCACGGTTAATCCCCTTCGGCGCACCCATCTCACTGGTGTAGTTGAACGTGGCCACCTCGTTGGTGTTGGCCGGGCCCATTAGCACAAACGCCTGTGCCGAGGGCATGCTGCCCCACAACAGCGTGGCCGCAACGATTGCCTTGAGTCTGCTCATTGTCATTTCGTTCCTCTCATTTGGTTTCCCAAAATTAATTCACCCGCACCACGCGGTAATACCGGGGCCCATCACCACCGGAATTGACAGACACGGAATCCGCCCGCCCATTGCCCGCGCGCGCCGCCCCCACGTTCTGCCATTGCCTTAAATCACTGGAACCCTGCACCTGATAGCGCGCGCCCTGCCGGCCCGACCACTGAATGCGTAGGCCATCGTCAGAGCGTTGCAGGCTGGTGGCCACCGGGCGCACTTGCTGCTGCCCCTGCCCTTCACGCGCCCGCCGCTGCATGGCGGTCCGCGAGAGCGAGTTGCCCATGAGTTGGTTGAACCGGCTGGAGGCGGAGTTGAACCCGCGACTGGCCGCGCTGGACGTGCCGGCCATCTGGGTGGCCCGCGTGAAACCCGACGGTGCGCCCGCCGTGCCGTTCCGCCAGCCGGAGGTCCGCTGATATCCCGTCCCGGCAAATTGACGACTGGCCCCCAGCGGACGGGGCGCCGTTGCCCGCGCGTTGGCCAGCCGTTGCGCATAGGAATTTCGGATGGAAGCAAATGAGGGGGCCGCGGAGCGAACTTGCGCCAAGGTGGGCGCCGACCGCGTCATCATGCTTCGGCGATCCTGGGTCCGCATCCGCGCCGCCGCCAGCAACATGCTGCGCCCGGCCGCCGCTGAATTTGGCGGCACCGCCGAGGCTTGGGCGGCGCGCATCTCAGCCATGGAGGGTGCACTTGGAGCAGATGCCGGCGCGCTCGCGGTGTTGACCGTGGATTCCACGGGCGTGAGCCTTGGCGCCGCCGGAGCTTCCAGCACCACCTGTGGAGCCGCGCGGGAAATGACATTCTTGCGCACCGGCGCGACGTTCTCCGTCGTCTTCAAGGCCACGTCCAGCCCCGACGATAAAACCGGCTCCGGCTGCGCGCTCATGGAAACAGGCGTCACTTTCTGCCGCTGGGCCACCGCTTCAACCAGCTCCACCTCACCCGCCGTCACGTCCACCACTCCCGCCAACTCCCCATCGCTGCTCACATAACGTTGACCAGACAGGATGGAATGCGTCGCCGAGATGGTGTTCACCCAAACCACCAGAAACTTGCCGGCTCCATCGGCTGCCACGGTCGGCGCGCGCTGATGCATTCGGCTCTGTGTGTTCACCTGAAATTCGCGCCCACCCGAGATCAGTCGCGCCTGAATGCCCCCGCCCGATGTGTCCTGCCCGTAACTCGTCCAAGCCACGAGGGCCTCGCCCCCCATTTGCACCAACTCCGGCCCCACCTGCTCGCCCCGCAACCAAGTGTTTTGCCGCACATTGCTGGTCAAGGGCAGCCCGGCGGAGTTGAATCTGCGCGTGTAAATGTCCGACAAATTCCGAATGTTCACGCTGTCCCGCTGCGACCATGCCAAGGTGAAACCGCCCTCCGCATCTGCCGACAACGCCGGCGACATGCCCACGCCCTGCCCGTCGTTCAACTGATACTCAGCCCCTCTCGGCGCCCCCTGCGCCCCGTACAGGCGGCCCACCAAGTTGCCCTGCAAATCCTGCGCCCCCACGCCGGTCCTGCCCGCCACCGCCTCGTTCACCCAGGCAACCACGAACCCGCCATCCGGCAACGCCGCCACCGCGGCATCCGATTGGTTCCGGGATTCCGCCTGGTTCACTTGAAACTCCCCGCCCAGCCGAAAGCCTCCGGTCGTAAACAGTTGGGCATAAACCCCCTCACCCTCAGCGTCCTGTTCCAGGCTGGTCCAGACCACGGCCACCCCGCCCCCAGCCAGTGCCGCCACCGTCGGCGCCCTTTGAATGCCCGGCAGGTGAGAATTCACAATTGTCGGCACACCCAGAAAATTACCCGACGAATCCAGGAACCGAATGTAGATATCCGAACTGGCCCGGGGACCCCCCACCCAAACCACCGCCGCGCCGCCGCTTTTCATCAAAGCCACGCGCGGGTTCAATTCATTGGAACGATCCTGGGATTGACTCACCCGAACCGCGATCCCACGACCAGTCATGTCGTTCCCCAGCCGCTGTACCATCACCCGCTCAGCCGTGTCCGATTCCGTGGAATTTTGCCAAACCACAAATCCCCCCAAGCGCCCCAAAGCCACATGCGGATTTTGCTGATGGCCAGAAATATTGCCTAACACCGGAAACTCAGCCCCCAACGGCGACAACGCGCCCCAGGAAAACTGAACGCCAGCCACGAAAACCAACGCCACGACCGCCTTGCTCCAAGCCCTTAAAAGCATTCCCACTCCTTTCAAGGAGGACGGAAAACGAGTTGCTTTCTCAACCGACTAATGAGAAATGCGGCTCCCCGCACCGTGCCTTTTAAAAGGCGCAAACCTCCTTGCGGCACCATCAACCACAAAGTGCCTTAATGAGCAATTAAACCATGTTCACAATTTGGGCTGCGATGTGAATAACCTGAGAATAGTGTGTGAATGCTGGAGGCAAAAGAAATCGGGGCCGGCGATTTAACGCCAGCCCCGATTCACTCTCCACCCCCTTTTCCTTGGCTTCCCGCCTAATGGCGGAAATTAAACCATTATTCCTGAACTTGGATCGTGGTCGAATTGGTTTCCCGTCCGTCCACCGATTTCACACCCACGCTTGCCGTGGAACCACTCCAAGCTCCAATCACTGCGTTATCAATCGTAATCGCGGTGCCATCAGCACTGACCGTTACACCCTCGACCGGATTAACCGGATCGAATGTGAACGTCTGGAATCCTGCGCCGGCATCATTATACAGTGTGACAACATTCGCACCCCGGAAGTTCTTGCCGTTGATGACCAGATCACCATCGCTAATGTCGTAGGTGCCGTTGACATCCGAGGTATCACCCGGGTCATCACCCGTGTAGCCGCCGCCAGCGAAGGTGGCCTGGACAGTGTCCATCAACTCCGGTTGGGCCGAAACCGTGAACGCCCGCGTCGCCAGCGTGGTGGCCGTGCCGAACGGTGTGGTCACCCTGATCCTGCGACTGGCATTAGATGTGGAATCCAGCAGATGAGCCACATTCACCCAGCCCGAGGCATTGGCGTCGATGGTAATATGAGTACTGTTCGTATCGTCAATAATGCCGCTTCCCAGTCCAGAGGTCGGCACCGGCACCAAGCCGGTCGCACCCGCGATTGTGTTGCCATTGATATCCACAATCTCAAGAGATGTAACATGACCAAACCCCGCACCCGCAATGATCATCGTTCCGTTATCACGGGTGTATGTTCCACCCGATCCACTGATGCCTGTCCCGGTCAAGACTGCATCCGTCAGGGATGGAGCCGAGCCAACGTAGAATCGTTGCGCAAACGGGCTGCTCGCGTTACCTCGCGCGCTGGTGACCAAAAGGCGGCGGCGCTTGTTCTCGGAAGCATTTGTGTCCGCTCCATTGCCCAATTGGATTGTTTGGGTATCCACAATGATTTGCGTGTCCGTCACCGTCACACCCGGGGAGGGCAGGTCGATGAACGTGCCATTGGCGGGTGTGGGTTCGTCCACATCGGAGGTGAACGATACACCACCCACCGTTTGGTAATTATCGTCATCCGTGATGTAAATCCGGCTGACTGACTTGAAGCCGGAGCCGTACAGGACGAGATCATCACCCGTGAGCTTGGCACGATTCCAGTAGCCTCCCGTCGCAAAGGCCCCGATCGCGTCGATCTTGGGCTCCGCGTTCACAGCGTATACCAAGGTTGTGTCCATGTCATTGCTGCCTACTGCGTTGTAGATTTTAATCGCCCGTTTCGCAGTGCTGTTAGTATCGGCGTCCGGCCACGGAATGGCATTGGCCGAGAGGCGCATGCTGGTTCCGTTGTCTTCCACCGTCACCGCGGCATTGGGTAGCTGCACAAACACCGGATTGGCGAAGGAGGAACCATCCTCCTGCACGATTTCAATGGTCGAAGCCGTGTTGAGGCCCGTCCCGTTGATCTCCATCACCAAGTCACGGCCAATCCAGCCTCGGCCTGAGGAATTCGACTCCACCCAAGCTTCGTTAGACGTACTTGTGTGCTGATAGATCGAACTGATATTTGGCTTGGCGGTGATGGCCGTGAAAAGGGCATTCGTCGGCGGGCTCATCACTGCATCCACGGACTGGGCATCCGCTGCCTCCTTGCGGGCGATGCGCAGCCTCCGGTTGGAGCCATCCGCCACCGAGTTGATCGCGTCAATGGGCAGAATCAGGCTGGTGTCTGATTCCACAATGATGCCCGTGTCTTGGTGGAGCCGACCATTTGAAGCGTTGACTCCGCCTTCATTTCCAGCATCAAACACGGACTGGCCTTCAGCGTTATCCACGCGAAAACGATCCACAGCGAGTTCGCCGGTCGTCTTGCTCTTGAAGCCGTATCCAGTCACCGTCAGGCTCTGGGCGCGGTCAAACGCAAACCCATCGAAGTTGGTGCTGGTAATCACCGGGCGCCCGGTCTCGATGGTGAACTCTTGGCTGCTCTTCTCGCTGGCCCCCACGCTGTTCCACACCCGAATCTGGCGGGCCGAACCCTCGGCGAGATCCGTAATGATACCCGCCGGGATGTCGATGCGTGTGTTGGAGACCACATATTTGTCCAACGGCATGATGGTTTGGAGGACAATGTCACCATTCATGATCTCCACCGCGGTGGCGCTGGCCAGGCGGCTGCCAATGATGGTGATGGTTTCCTCAGTGCGCGTCAGGGTGTTCTCATCAATCGGCTGTGCCCCCCCCGTGTCACTGACGAGCGAGATGGCGGGTACATCCGTGTCCGGCAGCACCATGTTGCGGATGCGCACGGCGTTGTTGCTTTGCGGGAAGGTCAACACGTCGTTGGGGCCGGGGCCCTGAATCCAGCCCCACAGGGAGCTTAGGCCCTGCTGGTTGCCCACCACGGTGGCTTCACCACTCCAGAGCACCTCGAAGTCATCCGAGATTTTCGTGAATGAGAAGGCAAAGCGGCCACCCGCGCCCGGCACCGTGCCGCCCGCGCTGCCGGCATTGGCGGCCGGAAGGGCGAACACCCCGGGACCGGTCTCGGCATTGCCGTAGGGGTCCGTGTGCACCCCCACGCCGGTGTAACCGTTGGTTGCCGTTTGGTTGACTGCCGAAACAATATGGTCCCGGCCAAACCCGGTGGGCACCCCCTGCACGTTGGCCAGGTGATCCGCCACAAACAGGATATCCGGCGAGTTGACCGCCCGCCCCAGTTGCTGGGTGGCGTAGGTGTACTTGGACTGGGTTCCCAGGTAGAAATCCGTCGGTTGCGGGTTGAAGCTCGTCCAGTTGATGCGTTGACGGGCTGATATCGTGCCCACCTGCCGGCCACTGGCATCGGCAATGCCCACGTCCCGGTTGGTGGAGAACATGATGAACTTGTCCGTCCAGAAGAAGTTGGTCGGGGTAAAGTTGACCCCAATCAGCGAGTCAAACGGCTGGTGGTAGAACTGAATCTTGTCGATGCCACCGCGCATGGCGTTGGTGGCCAGGGCCATGCCTGGTGCGCCGGGATCAAATCCCGTCAGGCCACGGAATGGCGACGTGATGGGAAGGCCGGTGGGCAAGGCACCCGTGCCCGGGGCTCCACCTCGTTGACGCGGGAAAAAGCTGCCGCGACGACCGCTCGGGTCGGCCACAAACGGCCTCAATCGTGGGGCCAGGGGATTGGCGGGCTCCACCAAGGCGATGCCGCCGGCCGCATCAAGCGATTGCCAAATGATGTTGTCGGGCGAGTAGAGAAACTTCAGCCCGCCCGCATCATCGTAGGTCAGGGCGTGGCGCGGCCGATATTGGCCGCCCATGGCGTTGTTGCCATCATAGTACACGCCAAAATCGAAAAGCGACGGCGTGTCCGTCCAGTACAGGGAGGTGTTCCCGTAAAACGCGTCCAGAATAGCTGCCGTGGAGGACCATGCATTGCCGGTCGTATCGGTCGTGAACTCCTCCATGTCCACCAGGGTAGGCATGGCCACGGCTCCGCCCGCGGCGATGGCGGCTGCATTGTGAATCAAACGATAGCTGTACTTGACCCCGTTGATGCTGTCGGTCGGCTCATTGCTGACCGGGTCATAGTTCCTGAGGGAAACGTTGAAGTTAAAGGCCGTGCCACCGGTGTTGGTGGTGTGGTTGATGATCGAAAAGGCGTGCCGGTGCGGGTTGCCCAGCCCCAGGTGGTTGACCATCATGCCAAGGACCAGGCTCTTGATGTCAATGATCTGGGCGTTCTGGGCGGTCGTGTTGATCCACGTGGTGTTGTAGTTGCCCGCGAACCCGTGCCTGTACAGGTCCAGCTCACTCATGCCGCTGTATTCGTCGTTCTCAAAGAAATCGTTGACGACACCCACAGCTTCATGAACGGCATTCATGCCCTCGACGCCAAAATAATTTACGAAGCTGGCGTCAAAGGAATAGACAAAGGAAGGGATGGCCCAGCGAAAATACCGGGGCACGTGCCCGGTAATCGTCTTGGGCGCCGCCGCTTGCGCCGCCGCTCCATCCGTATAGTTGCGCGCAGCCGTCTCATTGGCCTTCGCCGGACCCAGCAGCACAAACGCCTGCGCCGCTGGCATTAGCGCCATTAGCGCGACGGCAAACACAGTTTTTCCAGGTACTTTTACTTTCATGGTCACCCCTTGTCTTTGGTTTCCTTGTCTACACAGTCATTGCGCCCACACAGGCGCAAATTAGTTGGAGCGCACGACACGGTAATATCGCGCGCCACTTGAACCACCCACTTGCACGGAATCCGTGCCACCCCGGCCGGACCGCGCAGTGCCACGGTTGGTCCAACTGCGCAAATCATTCGATTGCTGGACCGTGTACCGTGCACCCGCCTGACTCTTCCAACTCAAGTTATAACCGCCACCCGTGCCCCGTTGCAGGGTCGCCTGAACTGGCGTGCGCGCCCGCGACTGGGCCGAGCCGGGCCGGCTCATGCGGGTCATCATGCCCGCCGCCGTCCGTGAAGGCGTCCCCGCCCGCAAACTCGCCAACGACCGGCTCGCTCCTCCCGAGCTGGCGCCAAAACTGCGCCGAATGCCGCCTTGGCTTGGCATCCCAAGGGAACGCTGCGACAGCGAGCGCCCGCCAAGAGAAGACCGTGTCTGTGGCGCACGAGCCATCTGTGTGGCCCGGCCACCAAGGCTCATGCTGGGACGCCCCATGCTGCGGCTTTGAGCCAGACGCTGCATCATTGACAAGCCCATGGAAGCCGAGCGCTGGGAAAATGTGCTGTGAGTGGGCATCCGGCGTGATGCAGCCGAAGGCGCACTGGCCCGGGCCGAAGCCATCGACCGAGGCGCGGCCGGAGCGGGTGCTGGCGTAGCAGCCGGAGGAGCTGCTGCGGCCACAGAAACTGGAGCAGGTGCTGGGGCGGCTGGCACTGCCGCTGGAGCAGCCGGCGCTGGGGCCGGAGCCGGTGTTGCGGCAGCCACACTGGCCGCCGGGGCCGGAGCGGGTGCCGCAGCCTCGGATGCCGCCGCAGGTGCCGTCAGGCGTGAATTGCGTGGCGCAGCCTCAACCACCGTTGTGTCGCCCGCCGTCACGTCCACCACGCCCGCCAATTCGCCCTCGCTGGTTACATATCTCTGCGAAGACAGGATCGAGTGTGACGGGTTGATTGTGTTCACCCAAACCGCCAGGAACTTGTTCGCCCCATCGGTAGCCACCGTGGGCGCCGTCTGGTGCAATTGTCCCTGTGTGTTGATCTGGAATTCACTTCCACCCGAGGACAATCGCCCCTGGATGCCACCCCCGGACGCGTCCTGACCATAACTGGTCCAGGCCACCAAGACATCACTGCCCAAGCGCACCAGTTCAGGAGCCTCCTGCTGGCCACTCAGGTGCGTGTTCATCCGCTGCGCCTTGCCAGAAGGCACACCACTGCTGCTAAAGCCGCGCAGGTAAATATCATTCAGATTGCGCGTGTTCTTCTCATCACGCTGCATCCAGGACACGAGGAATCCACCGCCACTGCCACCGGCCATGACCGGCGAGGACGACAGAACATCCCCCTCGCTCATCTGGTAGTCTGCCCCCGCAGCACTACCCGAGGAATTGAAAACCCGGCCCACAATGTTGCCACGCAGATTCGGCGCACCCGCCCCTGTGCGGCCATTCACCGCCTCGGAAACCCATGCCACGGCAAAACGCCCGTCACTCATCGCCGCCACCGCGGGATCGGACTGATTCATGCTGGTGCCGGAGTTGATCTGGATTTCACCGCCCAACTTCGCTCCCGTTGAATTGAAAATCTGGCCGTAAATACCGCCCCCATCACCGTCTTGGCCTTCACTTCCCCAGACCACCACAATGTTGCCGTTGGACAAAACCGCCACATCAGGATCACGCTGGATACCCGGCTGGTAGGTGTTTACCGGCAAAGCCCCGGAAATAAAGCTCCCGTTGGCATTCAGCAAACGCAGGTAAATATCCACGGAAGAACGTGGTCCCGCCTGCCACACCGCAGCCGCGCCCCCATCGGAAGTCAATGCCACGCGCGGCGAAAGTTCATTGTGCTGCGCCGTGCCTTGGCCAAGGGCGGCACCTATGCCGACACCTCTCATGTCGGAACCCAAGCGCTGCACCATCACCCGCTCATATCGGCCGTCGGCCGGCATGTTCTGCCAAACCACGAAACCGCCCGCGCTGCCCATCGCAACTTGCGGATTCTTTTGGTGGCCACCCACATTACCCAAGAGCGGCAGTTCCCCGCCCAATTTGCTCAAGGCAGCCTGACTGGACGGTACAGCCAGAAAAAGAGCGCCCAGCAACCCCAGTAGAATGTTGTGCTTGGTTTTAGTCATGATGCTTTCTCCTTGTTCTTTTTGGTTAAAAACCGTTGTCCCCACAACGTTGACAGTTATACCACTAGATATTTGGTTGTTGTTTTTCATGTCTAACAACATATTGTGCTCGGCACACAAACCCTCCTCACGGGTCGTTTTTCCACATGATGTGAATAAAGTCAACATCTTTTTAACACTTCCCTAGTTTTTTGTGAATATGTTGTGTGTTGGAAAATGTTATGGCACAAAATATAGCAAATTTTTGCAGCGCCAACAAAACCACCCACGGTTGTTCACAATCCTATTTCTGGGATTAGCAGTTTTCCCTTCTCTGGGAACACTTTCTTGAATCCACCCCGGATCTTTTTAAAGCAACTGCACCCCTCCTTGCGCGGCGGATAGAATCATTTAATTAACAACTTGTCAATAACTTTATTCACATTTTTAAAGCGGGTTGCGCATAAAAAAGAGGAGGCGTATTTGCCTCCTCCTCGCCCCTTGCGGGAATAGATGTGTTTTTGGATTTACTTGATCAATTTGTCGATTTGCTGGCGCAGCAAGTCGGACACGGTCGTGCCCTTTTTCTTGGCCAGTGCTTCCAGCTTCTTCTTGGTCTTCGTGGCCACAAATGCAGCGACCAGTTTCTTTTCAGGATTTCTCTGTGTTGCCATTTTTAAACTCCCTGTTGTTCGTCGGGCCAGTTCCCGGCCATGTCACTAAAAATGTGAGATACCGTCAAACATTTTTAAAAGGAAAATGAATCCCGGCCACGTAAATCAAAAGTTGTGGGGCTACTAGTCCAGCTGCTTTCCCTCGGCAGTCCATCGGCGGACCGCTGAGGGAACGCCGTCCTCAAACACATGCTCCGAAGCCCGCTGGCCATTTGGATAATGGAGAATCAAGGTTCCATTTCCATCCTGCACTTGGCCAGTAACGTTTCCGGCGTGGCCAAAGGAGGTCGCCACTTCCAGACGGTCGGCCCGGTTGGTGCCCCGCAGGCAAAGTTGGCCGCTGGCGTACCATTCCTCAACCAGCCCAGTTCGCTGCCCCTGCTCAAACTGTGTACGACTGGCGGGCTGGCCGCTTGGCAGCCAAACGGTTTCCCAGCCATGCGGAAGGCCATCGACTAAGTCCACTTCCCGAACGGGCGAAGCATTGGGGTGATAACGCACGGCGCGGCCGGTGTGGGGTTTGCCGGTGCGAAGATCCACCAGCCGACCATCCAAGGGCCTCAGCATGTCCATGGGCACAGGAGGCGGCTGGTCGAGTACAGCCTGCTCTTTCGCGGCGAGGCTTTCCGCGATCTTTCGCTGTTCAGGAGTCAACTGACTGGCCAACATATGGTAATCCGCTTGGGCGCGCAGGTTGCCCCGCTTAGCGGCCACCAGAAACCACTTGCCAGCCTCCACACGATTGCGGGGCATGCCCAAGCCATCCCGGTTCATTAACCCCAGATGGTGTACCGCGGGAATATTGCCATTGCGAGCCGCGCGCCGAAACCATCGCGCGGCGGCCTGAGGATTTCGATCAATCCCGGTACCAAAAAGCAACAACCGGGCAAGGCTGTACTGGGCGGTGGGGAGATCCTGCCTCGCCGCCCTCGTGTACCACTGGGCGGCCTCGGTGGCATTTTGATCCGTGCCCTTGCCGTGTTCCAAGGCCACGGCCAAATTTTGCTGGGCGGCAGGCAAACCTTGCCGGGCGGCCTTTCGATACCAGACCACCGCTTGCCCAAGATCGACGGGCAGGCCCTTTCCTGTCCGGTAATTTTCCGCGAGCAACAGTTGGGCCATGGGATCGCCCTGCTCGGCGCGCTGGCGCAATGCCCCCTCGCGTGCCTTGGCGGCCGCGGCCGCTGGATTGTCCGGCGCATCCGCACAGGCGACGCACAACGCAAGGATAATGAGAAAGGCGGCATTCCGCATGCGCGGAGGTTAACGCGGCTTTTCACATGTGGTGAAGATGTTTTCTTGGGCGAAGGGGTGGCGGGCAGGGTAGCCTGCGGGATGAGGAAGGGGGAAAGACTGGGGCTGGTGATTGGCTTGGCCGTGGTGGGCTTGGGTGTGGGCACGGCGATGGTGTGGCAAATCCAAAATGCCGAGCCCCCGCTGCCACCACGGGCCACTGAGGCGGCCTTGCCGGAATTGGGTGTCTATGAGCAACCCGGTGTCTGGACCCAGAGTGGTCGATACGTGTATCCGGAATCGAACAAAACCCTGGATTTCACGGCTGAAGATCATTCCTATTTCACTTTTGGCGGCCGCGCGTTGATGCAGGAGACGCGATACACGGTTGAAAACGGCGAGGACAATGAACTGGCCGTGCGCGGTTGGAATGAGACGGCCAAAAAGCACAGCTACCTGTTGGTGACGGATACCGGCCGAATCGTGACGTTTGAGGGGGACTGGTCAGCGATGGATCGCACCATGCAGTGGGAAATCACGCATCCGGCGACCAACTCCCTCAAGATGAGCGTGGATTTTCAGGAGATTATCCCCGCGCCCAACCGCAAGCGCCTGAACTGGGAGTGGCGCACCTTTGCCACGGTGTTAAAGGAAGTGCAGGTCGACTGTGCGCGCCAAGGGGACCGGGCCGGGCCGTCGCCCAGCGAATTTGGCAAGCCGGCCCGTGAGGAACTGAAGCTTCTTGGCGAGGATGGAACCTGGACGGAGCGACAGTTTTACGGCGAGGAAGGCGGGGGAATGCGCATGAAAGGCCGCGCCCGTTGGGCAGCAGGCGGCAACTGCCTCGTGTATGAGGGCGTGGTGACCTCGGGCGACAGCGAGGGCGCGCCCGTGCTTTGGGTGAAGACTTACGACAGCGAGGTGAAGGTTTACCGCTACGCATATTTTGGCGCCAACGGGGGAGTGGACCACTACGTCGGCCGGTGGGACCCAGACAACAACAAGATGGTGTGGCGGTGCCGCAAACTCAACAGCGCCGCGTCGCCGGACATGAGCAGTGTCATTGAGGAGACTTTCACCATGAGCGGCCACAAGGCATGGACGTTTAAGGTTCGCGAGTTTGGCAAGATTGTCATCGAGGGCCGCGGCGACAGCCTGCGCGTGGACGAATAGGCTATTGCCAGGTCTTCAATTCCGCCAGGTACTCATTGGGTAAATCAAAGTGGGCCGCCCCGTGCAAAACGCCCTCCATGTAACCCGGCCAAGGCCGGCCCGGCTCGCTCACGGGATCCACATAGACCAATGCCTTGGACCGGGCACTGGCATGGATCACCTCCAGTTGTTCCTTGGTGTAATGGCCTCCCGCCACTCCCTCGTACTCGTCCAGTTCTACCTCATGCGCCGGCGTTAAAACCCATAAGCCTCCCTGCACCACTGAGTCCGGCTCCGGTGTCACGGTAGCGTAGCCGCGTCGATTGATGAGAAACCGCCAACCCTCCAAGGTGGCCGCGCCCATCGGCTTTGCCCCGGGACAGCGCTCAGTCATTTGCCGTGGGTCGAGGTTTGATCCATAGGCAAAATAAAGGCGCTCAGTCATGACAAAATTCAAACCGTTCCAACAATTCGTACCTCGGGCCTTCCGGATTCAGGACAGAGCGAAAAAGGGAGAAGGAATTGGACGGGCCGGTCAAGGGAGCAATTTCAAGCCCCTCGACAGCGGAAGCCAATGCCACGGGATCACGGGCCGACTTGATTCTGGCAATCGTGAGATGCCCCATGAAACGCGCCTCGGGCTCGAACCATTCGGCCAATTCGGAATCCACCCTGGCTTGAAAGGAATCCGCCCCGATCACTTTCAGCCAGATGATCCGCGGCGCAAACATGCCCGCACCACCCAGCCGCACCTCGCAGACAGGGAATCTTATCCCTCGAAGCACCACAACCGCCTGCTTTACTTGGCCCGGTGTCAGCTCGCCAAGAAATTTAAGGGTCAAATGAATGTTCGTCCGCGCGGTGTAGCGACCATGGAAGAGATCCCGCTCGCGCAGGGCCGCCTGAACGCGCGCCGCCTCATCACGAAACGCGCCGGGCAAATCCAGAGCCACAAAGCAGCGAATGCGTTCGCCGGACACGCGCGTTTGTACTACGCGGCCACGGCCTGACGCAAAACCTTGCCGGCGGTCGGCAGCAGGGTTTCAACGGCATCGAGACGAGCAGCAATCCGATCCGCGGCGGCCTCATTATCATGCACCAGCAGGCGGCGATACCAATCGGTCAGGTATTTGCTGACCGCCAGTTCATTCTTGGGCGTGGCGAGCTGCCCGGCCTTTCCATCCGCCAAGCGGCAGAGATAAATTGCGGCGGTAGTGATGTCGTCATCCGACGGTGCCTTCTCGAAAAGCGCGAGCGCATCCTCAAACCGGCCGGCCGTCAGGAGCGCAATGGCGCGGTGCTTTAAAATCTCCTCGTTGTCCGGGAAATGCAGCGTGGCCAATTCCGTCCACTCATTGGCGATGCCAAGATCACCCAAGTGCCCATTGACAATGCTGCAGCCCAGAGTCCAAAGGCGCTCGTCGGAATTTTCCTCCAGACGCTCGTGCAGAAGCTGAATCGCCTCCTGTGCGCGACTCTGCGCGGTAAGGAAAGTAGCGTAATCGAAACGTATGCCGGGATGAGCCGGCTCCTTGGTGAGCGCATGGCAGTACTGCTCCTCGGCCTCCTCAGCCCGGCCATCTCGTGCCAGGCAACCAGCCAGCAGGTGATGCGGGGCGGCCTTGTACGCACCGGGACAACCCGGGGCCATGGTCGGTGCCTCGGCCTTGGTAAGGCAATCCTGCAGCGCGGTGATTGCCTCCGTGGTGCGGTCCTGCTTTAAAAGCGCCAGCCCGTACAGGTAATGCAGGGAAGCCGTCGGACCACTGGCTTGGGCCAGCCGGCTCTGGGCAAAGTCGATCAGCGTCTCATGCTCCTCGGCTTGGAGAAGAATGGAGGCGTAGGTGTTCACGAGGCGTTCACGCACTTCCGGCAGCACGGACTTGGCGTCCATCTGCTGCATAACCTCCGCGGCGCGCTGCAATTGTTCCAACGCCTTTTCCACCTCGCCGTTGTTGTACAGGTCGAGGCCATAATTCATCAGTAACGCCGGTTCGCCGGGCATTTCCTCAAGGGCCAGTTCCAGCAGGCGCAGGTTTCGGGCCACCTTGTCCTTGGCGGCCTTGACCTCGGGCGCATAACCGTGATGCATCAACGTGGCTTGGCCGAGGCCCACCTCCATGCCCCAGCGGCGCGAGGTATTGATGACACTGGAAAAAATCTGCTCATGCACGCGACCCAGGAAGCAAAGGCCCGGGGCATTGCGGAAAAGGCGTGGCACAAAGCTAGCCCCACCCTCGGCGGTTTGGCGATTGATCAGTGGAATGCGCAGCCCTAAAGCGGAGGCATCCTTCATGTCCATCCGCAGATCCTCCCGCGTACCAGCCATCAACTCCTCGTCCGCGTCCAAAATCAAAACCCAATCACCACGCACAAACTGCAACGCATGGTTGCGAGCGTCGGCGAAGTGGTCGTTCCATGTGAATTCATGCACTTCCGCTCCGTGTTCGCGGGCGATTTCAATGGTGCGATCCTCGGAGCCCGTGTCGACGACGATGATCTGGTCGGCAATATCGCGCACCGACTCAAGCGCCTGGCCAATGAACTCCTCTTCGTTCTTCGCGATCATGCAAACGGTCAAACGCTGGGAGTTGATTTCCGTGGGCAAGATCGGCCACTCGATTTCCGTAACCGTCAGTTCTGCGGCGGCTTTCAGGAGATTGTCCATCATGCGCGCCTTGCGCCAGTCGGGAGCCAGCGCCAACGCGCGGTCGGCTGCCTTCCGGGCAAACGAATAATCCTCCGCATCCACGGCAATCTGTGCCATGTAAAGCCACGCCTCCGGATGAAATGGGCGCGTCTCCATGGACTCCAAGCAGGCCTGTACAGCTTCGGCATGCTGGCCGGCGCGGGCCAGTTCGGCGGCCCGATCCAGACTACCCAGCCGGGTAACTTCCGGCAGGTCAATAACTCGCAAGTTGCCGTTTGAGAAAACCCGCGCCTGGGTACGTGTTTCCGACGGAAGCTCTAGGGTGGGATTCATGATTTCCTGGGTTTGTTCCTTTTGCTCAATGGACTTAGCGATCACTTCACGCTCGGATTTGCCGTTGCCGACATTGGCCCGGGCCTTGCCGCTGGATTGACTCGCGGCAAGGTTTTGGGAGGCGACCTGATTCTTGGGATCCAATTCCAGCACCTTGGCAAAGGTCGCCTTCGATTCCGCTTCCTCGCCCAAATGATGTTGGCAAACGCCCAACGCCTGAAGCACCTCGATATCCTCTGGAATTTGCTCAAGGATTTGTTGGTACAACCGGACGGCGCCGGCGTGGTTGCCCACGTTTAAATTTGCGTGCCCCAGAAGACGCAACGCCTCCGGATTTTGTGGCTCGAGCGCCAGCGCCTTTTTCAAGGCATGCTCGAACAGCTCGATGTCGTTCTGCTTGTAGGCAATGAGGCCCAGGCGAATCCAGTTGAGTGTTGTGTCCGCATTGACCTCTGCTGCCCGCAGTGCAAATGGCTTGGCTTTCACATACCGGCCGCCGGCAACATACAGGTTGGCCAAGGCCTCCAGTAAAACCGGGTTATGAGGAACCTCCTTCAGGGCCTCCTGCAACAACACGCCCGCTTCCTCCATCCGATTGTGCTCGATGGCAATTTGCGCGGCGGTGAGCGCGCGCTCCACCGCAACTGGCAGATCGCGCGAAGCCATGGGCTCGCCCACGGTCAGGGCCGCAAGATTGTTCTTGGCGATGGCATTCTCGGGCTCTATTTCCAGCACCCGCTCGTATACCTTCCGCGCTGCCTCCCGTTCGCTCCCCTGGAACAGGCACATGGCCAGGGCCAGCAGGCTCGCGGTATCTTCGGGCGCCAGTTCAATGATTTTCCGGTAGCCCATCGCCGCATCGAGGTATTGTTTCTCCTGCAGATTGACGCGCGCCAAAAACCGCAAAGCCTCCAAGTTGTCCGGATCCAGCTCCAGCGCGAGACCAAGCGCCGATTCAAATTCATCCGTACGCTCAAGCTGAAACGCCGTCATGGCCAGTTGCGTGTACGCCTGCGAATCCGCCGGGCTCAATTCAACCAAGTGGCGGAACAGTTCGCGCGCTTTTTCAAAATTGTTGTCCTGATAACGCAGTGAACCGAGCATGGAGAGAATCCCGATGTTGTCCGTATCCAACTCCAGCGCCTGCTCCAACTCACCTATCGCGGCGGTGGCGTTGTTGGCCTGCAGGAAAATCTCGGCTTGCTCGATGTGCTGGGCCACCTTCCGGGCATCCTCTTCGCGGAGTGGTTTGGAATCGTGAGCCATGGCGTTCTGGGTGGTTTCAATGAGCAACTCGGCAATCGCGGGCGACTCGGTGGTGGGGGTGGTTTCCGTTTTCTCACGCATGCGCTTGATGGCACCCTCCAGGGCATCCGACGGCTCGGCCTGAGTAGCCAGAGCATGAATGCGCGCCATGGCCTTTTCCGCGGCACGCTCCCAGGTCCATTCAGCATGCACGTGGGCGGCAGCCCGTTGACCCTTGGCACGAGCCTTGTCCCGGTGCTTAAACACCCACCGCATGCGGTCGGCCAAGGCATCTTTGTCCGGCTCCAGCAGCCAGCCTTCCTTGACCAGTAGTATCTGGCCAATCCAAGGCTTGGTTGACTTGCGAACGGCAGGGATGCGGTAGGCATATTGGTCGGTGGCAAAATCGTCAGTCGATCCGCCCCCGGTGCAAAGGACCGGCAGACCACAGGCCATCGCCTCCAACACCGGCAACCCAAAGCCCTCCCCACGATAGGGATGCACCAGGCAATCGCAGGCAGTATACAGGCCGGCAACCTGCTCGGGCGGCAGGTCATCGTCCAAGTAAACGATTTCTGGTGCGTTGGGCTTGGCTTGGGCCTGCGCGATGACTTCGGCAAGGGTCTGCCCAGAGTAAAAAGTTTGCCCCCCGAAATCCTTGATGACTAGGCAGACATCGTCCGCAGCCGTGAAGGTTTCGAGGTATGTGTTTAAAAGAATGTCCGGCCCTTTGCGCCCGATCGTTCCGCCCACAAACAGGAACTTGTAACGTTTATCGGTTTTGATTGGCAGCGTCGGGGCTTCCGGCCGGAAAATTTCTGGATCAATGCCGTTGGGGATCACCTGCACTTTTTCTGCGGGGACACCCGAATCAATATAGCAGTTGCGCACGTAACTGGAGGGCACCCAAGCCTCATCCACATTCTCGAGCTGGCGCACCCATTCCGCAGGCAGCACGCCAAATTCCCACGGCTGAATGTTCACCCACTTGCCACGACGCGGCTTTTCCCAGATGGGCGGCCAGCCATGACGCACGGTCACTTGCGTGCCAGCAGGAGCTTCATCCACCAGTGTCCGCGAGAAATCCGCCAATGCCTCGGGCATGGGTGGCACGGTGTTTAAAGTTTTCTGGATGCAAGCCACGTCGATGCCCGGTTGCTCACGCAGCGCGGTGGCCAGAGCGCGGTTGACATGCGAAAGGCTGCCGTAATCAAGAAATGTGCCCTCCAACGCAAACTGGAACCGGCTCTCGGCTTTGCCGGGCTCCAGTGGCTGGGGAACCGTGATCGGCTTGGTGCCGGTGAGCTTGGCCTCGATGGCCCGCAGCCGTTCCAGAATCAATGCCGACACGGCCTCTTGACCGAAATGTTGTTTCACGTGCGCCCGTGCTCGCTTGCCTTTCAAACGCGCTTCGCGGGGATTGGCAAACACCTCACGCATGTGCTGTTGCAGATGCTCGGCAAAGGGTTCGGCCCAGCGATGGCCGCGGTAATGCGCCTGCCCCGTCTCCAAATTGGCGGTCTCAGTCAGTTCATGGTCGAGCAGGTAGGCGGTGTCCGCGGTCATGAACTCTGTGTTGCCGCTCCAGTTGGTGGCAATCACGGGAAGCTCCATCATCATGGCCTCGTGTTGCGGCCGACCCCAGCCCTCGCCACGGCTCGGTGCCACCAGACAGTCCACGGCCTTGTACAGGCCCGGCAAATCGGCGGCCGCCAGAGGCTCGGTGAGCAATTCGATGCGAGGCAGTTTTTTGCGGCCCAGTTTGAGGCTCTTCGCGTGTTTCTCAATCTCACTCTGTAAAATCGCCGAGGCATCCTGTGCCGGTTGACCAAAAAGGTGCGTCCGCAAGTACAGGCACACATCGTCATCCGCGGAGAACTCGCACAAGTATGCCGTCAGCAAAACATCCCATCCCTTGCGGGAGGACCATTCAAACATGGAAAGGAAATTATAGCCGGCAGGATCAGGCAACGGCAGTTCCTGCGTGTAGCCGGGATCAAAAAACTTTGCATCCACAGCGCCGGGAATGACCTTCAGCTTGGCACGATCCACTCCGGCCCGGGCAAAGGTTTGGGCGTTGAACTGGCTGGGCACCCAAATCTCATCCATCCGGTTGCAAGCGGACACCCAGTTTTCAGGCAACCGATCCGTCTCAAACATCGTGCGCCCAATGTGATACTGCGCATCTTCAAACTTATGGAAAGCAAACGCCGGCACATGCGATACCACGATACCACCGGAGAGTTGCGTGAAATTGCGCTGGGCCTCCAGCAACACGCGGCGATAATTCTGCGGCAGACTGTCGATGTACGTCTGGGAAACGATAGTACTGTTGTGGAAAATGCCCAGATCCACCTTGTAAGCCAGAGGAAGCACGAAATTGGTGGCCTCACTGGCATAACCCGTGGTGTTGAAAAACGGAGCCAACCACCGCACCGGCAGTGAAGACGAGAAATCCAAGCCGTCTTGGCTGCCTTCTTGGCCAATCACATCCTGTGCTTCCTTCCCTGGTGCATTCAGTTGCATTCCAATCCTTCCGAAACCTGCATCCATACGGGTTCCGACCTCTACACAGCAAATAAGGTGCCAAGAAGAAAACCAGCTCATATGAGAGCCATTTTCACAAAAAAAGCCTAATAAAAGCGTTTTTTTGTTTATGAAGACAGGATTTTACCGGCAATTTCGCCCCCAATGGCCAAGGATGCAGTAGCCGCCGGACTGGGGGCGTTGAGGACGTGCAATGCGTTTTTTCCAGTTACAAAATGAAAATCATGGACCAATTCCCCTTCCGGCGCCATTGCTTGGGCCCGAACGCCGGTTCCGCCCGTCTCCAAATCATCAGGAGTCACATCGGGAACCAATTTCCTCAGGTTTTCGCAGAAAAATGACTTACTGAAGGATCCTCGCAGTTCTTGCAGGCACATTTGGGGGTACTTCAACAAAAATCGCCAAAGTCCCAAAAAAGTAAGTGAATCCGCCATATCCAACGGATTTACGTGGGTTTTGCTGTATCCCTCACGTGCAAATGCCAAAACCGCATTGGGTCCCGCCTCAACTCCACCGCCGATTAACCGGGTAAAATGCACTCCCAAAAACGGAAATGCGGGGTCCGGCGTGGGGTAAATCAAATGCCTGACCAGTTCTTGGCGGGATTTTTTCAACTTATAGAACTCACCTCGAAAAGGAACGATCCGGACTTGCCGCTGATTTCCCGCCAATTGACTCACCCGGTCACAGTGCAACCCAGCACAATTCACCAGCCAATCCCCTTCGTACACACCAGCCACGGACATCACCCTCCACCTGCCAGCCACGGGTAAGATTTCCGTCACTTTTGCTTCAGTAACAATTTCTCCTCCTGCTTCACGCACCAATTCCGCCAGCTTTCGGCACACGGCGGGGTAATCCACAATCCCCTCCTGCGGAACATGCAACGCCGCCACACCACCCACGTGCGGCTCGATCTCTCGCATTTCCCCTTTACCCAGCCACTTTAGGCCTTTCAGCCCGTTTTCCGTTCCTCGCACTTGGAGTTTTTTCAAACGCGCCACTTCCGCTTCATTGCAGGCCACCACCAGTTTGCCGCAGACATCATGCGCAATCCCATGCTCTGCACAAAAATCCACCATCTCCCGAATGCCCGCCACAGCCAGTCGCGCTTTGGTAGACCCGGGCTTGTAATAAAGACCACAGTGCAACACCCCGCTGTTGTTGCCCGATTGATGCCTCCCCACTCCCGCTTCTTTCTCCAGAACCGTCAACCGGCAATCCGGCTCCCGCCGCAACAGCTTCAACGCCGTCGCCAACCCAACAATGCCGCCGCCAACCAGCAACACACGCTTGTTCTTCAAGGAAGCCAACTCCGCGAGGCTAAAGGGGGAATCGACAAGCGCGAAGGAAAATCAGGAAACCGAATCGCGTTGAAAACGATGCAAATTTGTCTTCAACTCAAAAGCTCCCTAAGCTTTTCCGGCGTCATACCGCTCCAGTCGTACAGGTCATCCGGCGAACCCTCCTGAATCTGCTGGGCCGCAGCCACTGCCGCCGCGGCCGCATCGGCATCGCTCTGAATGGACACATTTTCCGGCGCGGGCTCGGCCACAGGTGCCAGATCCACACTATCGGACTGGAACATCAACTGCGCCGGCGTAGGTGCCTTTGCCACCTGATCCGCGGGCTGTGATTCCTGGGGCGGTTGAAGCGGCGACTGGGGGTCAATGTTGGGATGAATATTCATGGCTCAAATCCTTTGGACTGGAGCAGCACATTGCGTGCCATAATATATCTAATTTTAAACTTTAAATATAAATCGTCCGGGAACGATCAACCCTCGTCCCCGGACGGCAGAAGCAGTTCACAATCTGTACTGTCCCGCGTAAATGGGTTTACCGCAGCAATTCAATGGCGCCCTGCGGCAGCTGATTAGCCTGCTTCAACATCTGCGTGCCCGTAGCCACAAGAATTTGATATCGCGCATAACTCGTTGCCTCTTCAGCAACATCCACGTCGGTAATCCGGCTAATCGCAGCGGAAAGATTCTCCTTGGTGATATTCAACTGGTCGTTTGTGAAATTCAATCGACTTTGCGTTGCGCCAAGTCCCGCGCGATCAGTAGCGACCTTCGTGATGGCTTTTTTGATCATGTCCAAGGCGATCTTTGCCCCCGCAATCGATTTTACATTGATATCCTTATAGTCACCGCCCTGTTTCGTTGCAAACGCTGAAATATCCTGATCAGATTGGTTGATGGATACAATTTCACCACTCTTGATTTTAACAGCACGGGTATCCTCCCCATTTGTGCCAGGATCTACACTCACAAAATATCCTCTCTTGACAATATTTGCATTATCCTTGCCCGCTGTAACGCTGTGATCATCCACATTGTACGCCCCAACCTGCTTAAGCTTCAAATAAGCCTCGCCCGTTGATGCGGTGGTAATTAGCACCTTATCTGTGACCAAGGTCAGATCTGTGTAATCCGAGGAAATTGAAACCTTATTTGTACCAGCAGTTGCGTCCGACGCCGTTGCATGCAACGTGAATGAATTAGCATCGATTTGCTTAACATAATACGAAGCCGTATAGCCTGCGCCGTCAGGCGCCTTTTTCAGGAACTGCACCTCGGTTCCGTTTGCCAAGCCATGACCTGTTTTGCTGAATGTCGTCGAATTTGTATTAATGGATATTCCATCCACCTTTCTTTTATACAAATCAAAAGAACTATTTGAGGTTACCTTCACATGCGCGTCCGTCGAATGGGCGAATGCTGCACCCCCGGCACTCATTACCGGCAAATTTGCAGGCGCAGTTCCAGCATTCACCACCTGAACCACGTCACCATCCGTCATCCCGTGCCCTGTCTTGGACCACGACTCCGTCGTCGCATTTGTAGTAATTCCATTTAGGACGTTACTCTCCACCTTTAGATTGGCACCATCTGACGTGATCCCAACAAGCCCCGCCGCACCGCCAGCGTCAGCTTTTACCGCATCCGTATAGAGCTTGAATGTGTCCTTTGTCACCTTGTTAACAAAGTAAACCGTATTCGCAGCGGCACCCGCTGGAATATTTGACGCATCGTTGAATACAACCGCATCCCCGGTGCTCAACCCGTGATTTTGCTTGGTAAATGTATTATCGGCAGCCGTCACGGAGACATTGGTCACCTCAGTTTGATGATACATGTTTACCTTATTGATCAGGGTTTTATCCGTATAAACCTCGATATTATTCGCATCCAGCTTCTTTGCATAGTAAGTCTCCCCAGCTGTCAAACCAGCAGGCGCCGAACCGTTAAATTTAATTGCATCACCATTAGCCAATCCGTGATTTTCAGCCAAAACGAGCTTGTTATTCTCGGCATCTACCTTGAATCCCTTAACGGCAACTGCGGCATTTTCTGAATTCACGAAAGTACCCGCGGCATAGACGGTAACGTTTGTATCCACGGACCCTACATCTTCAGTGACAATTGAGCCCGCCTTGATCTTGGTGCCACCGTTGTCAGCCTTCGACCAATTTCCCGATGTATCTCTCCAAAGATCCACGCTCGTCTTATAACCCGTGTTTTTCAACGTGAAACCGTCCTTTGAAAGCTGATAGGCATCCGAAGACAATTTCCACGCATCTTTTCCGCTATTTACTGCCCGGGAATATTCGTACCCACCCAAGTCGATGCTTGCCATGCCGAACGTTGTTCCCTCGGAATTCACCGTCACATCAAGGGATACACCAGCAAACAAAGACACGCCGTTATAATCCTGCTTTGAGGAATCAATGACGAAGTTTTTCAGCTCCTGCAGCTCCTTGTTATACAAATCCCTGTCTTCATTGGACTTGGTTGCATCCTGCGCCAGCATCGCCAGCTCGCTCATCCGGCGAAAGGCGGTGGAGATGTTTTTCATGAAACCGTCCTGAGTCTGTGTCCACGAAGTGGCATTGACCACGTTGCTCAAGGCGGAATCGATGCGCTTGATTTGTGCTTCAAGACGGTTGCTTACCGCCAAGCCGGCGGCGTCATCCGACGGAGTCACGATCTTGGAACCGGAACTCAAGCGCGACAGGGATTTGGCCAGATTAGTCTGGGTAACTGCCAGATTGTGTTTGGTGGCTTCGGCCTCGACATTTGTATTGATAACCATTTTTCGTCCTTGGGTGGTGTATTAACTTCCTGTTATTTCAATTCGTTGCTGTGGTTTTGTTTAAATCGATTTACCTCAGGAGCTGGAGTGCCGACTGAGGCAGTTGGTTGGCCTGCTTGAGCATCTCGGTGCCTGACTGCACCAGAATCTGGTAACGCGCATAGGCGGTGGCTTCCTCAGCCACGTCCACGTCAGCAATACGGCTGATCGCAGCCGAGAGGTTCTCTTTTGTGACCGCCAACTGTTCGTTGGTGAAGTTAAGCCGCGATTGGACTGCGCCAAGACGCGCGCGGTCAGTCGCAACCTGGGTGATAGCCAGTTTCACCAACGACAGGGCAATCTGCGAGGAAAGCACGGACTTGAGGTTTGTGTTGTCGTAATCCGCATCCAACTCGGTGGCGAACGAGGAAATATCCTGTGTAGCTTTGCTGATGTTAATCACCTCGCCCGACTTGGCGAGTACTGCATTGGTATCCTCGCCAGTGGTAACAGGGTTGTTGGTGGTGTACATGCCCTTCTTGAGTGCATCGCTCTTGTTTTGGACTGCCACACTTGTGTCTGAGTCAATCAGGCTAAAGCGAACCGCACCAGAGGCGTTAAATGTCTGCAATCCAGTTGCTCCACCAGCACGTGCATTCACAGCGGTGTCGTAAATCTTGAAGCTGTTGGCATCCACGCGACTAACAAAGAAATATGCGCCAGCGGTTTTACCACCGTGAGCATTGTTCAATGAGATTCTATCACCATTTACCAAACCATGACTGGTAGCCGTCACCGTACCCGATGGCGTCCCAACAGTGCCGCTGGCAGTGCCCGCCACGGTATCAGTGGTGAATTCCATGTTGGCAACTGCACTGGTGGGCGCAAGTGCCGCACCTCCACTGGTCGCGGAAAGGGTGAAATCATTACCACTGACCGACTGAACATAATAGGTATCCAAAGCGGTGAAAGCAGTGGGGGCATTCTTAGTGATGGTCACCCGATCCCCAACGCTCAATCCATGATCTGCCTTGGTAAATTTGGCAGCAGAGCCAGCTACATTAGCAACAGACGCTCCCGCACCTCCGGTCTGAATAGCTGCAACCTGATTGTTTCCACCATCGGAGTTAGCTAGCGCGACACTGGTTGCCCCTGTAAGAGGTGTTCCAGGAGTTGCTGCTGTAATGGTAATCACATTACCAACTGCTGCTGCAGTAACTCCTGCAAGAGCATTTATTGCAGCAGCCAAATTTGTTGCCGTTGTATTATTATCACCAACAGTACTGGCTATAGCCGCTGTAGAATTCCCATTGACCGTCGCTGTAAAGGTGTCACCAACATGATTGCCCGCAGTAACCGTTATGATATCCTTCTGGGCAACTGCAACAGTTGCAACCGAGGAAGCCACGTTCGTCTTGGCTGCGGAAATACCTGTTCTGGTTAAATCCACCCTGTTTATGCCGGCATTTGCGTCGGCCTTGGTGGTGTGAATAGTAATGTGGTCATCATCCTTCTTATTAATATAGTAGGTGGTGGTTGTGCTAAGACCGCCAGGAGCACTGGTATGGAATGAAAGCGCATCGCCTGTCGACAGGCCGTGTGCGGTTTTCTCGAGTTCGTTGTCGTCGTATTCGGCCTTGAAGCCTCCGGAAATGGCGGCACCCGCAATGAAGTTATCCTTCGCAATGCTGGTGGCACTTGTGTCCACGGTGGAAATGTCTTCTGAGATATAGGATCCGGAATTGAA